>JACKAX010000004.1 GCA_020634875.1 Anaerolineales bacterium
GATTTGAATTCTATTCAGATAGCTACGAATGGCTGGTGGTCAATCAGGGCAGTACAAACGCCCAATTCAAGGGAAGTGGCCGTATCAATGATGCCCTAGACCCGAACGGCAACCCTTACAAGTTCATGATCTGGGCTGATGATGGGACTCCAGATACCTTCCGCATCAAGATTTGGTGGGAAGATAGCGCAGGCGAGCATGTCGTTTACGACAACGGCACGGATCAGGCCATTGGGGGTGGAAGTATTGTGGTGCATAAGAAGTAAGATCGGTTAGTTTTATCAAAAAAAAGTGGAGAGCAGAAAAGTCTGCTCTCCACTTTTTTTGAGCAGGTGAGTATTCCCGGTCTCGAAATTATATTTCTTTGTGATCGTTATCTCAAATAAAGGATGTGGTGAGAGCAGTCATGAACTTTATCGGCGTATCTTGCCTGAGTACGGGGGAATGGTACGCGCCCATTTCCCTAAAAAATTGACTCGGCAAAATGTCAAAATGATCTACAAAAGTAAAATCTATGTGATACAATCTTGAAATATATCTCTGATATATCAGAAGATCGTCATGCTCCCCTCCCCCCTCCTCCTCGACCCCACCCCTTCCATCAACGGTGATGCCCCGCGCTCCCTGAGCCAGCAGGCCTACGAACACATCCGGCGCAAGATCATCTCCACCGAACTTGCGCCGGGTTCGGTCATTGACGAGGGTACCCTTCAAGCGGATTTGGAAATGGGGCGCACACCGATCCGGGAAGCCCTCCAACGCCTTTCGCTCGAAAAACTGGTGACTATCCTGCCGCGGCGAGGCATGTTTGTCACCGAAATTGGGATCACCGATTTACAACGGCTGTTTGAGGTCCGATACGAACTCGAAGGAATGGCCGCCCGCCTCGCGGCCCAACGCGGTTCGCAAGCTCAGTTCGACCGGATGGACGCTATCCTCAGCCATCTGCCGCCCTCCGATCAACCTGCTGATGCTCAATTGCTCATCGCCATTGATGAAGCCTCACACCACCTCATTTACGAAGCCGCCGACAACAAATTTCTCCGCGACACCCTCATCCCCTTGTATGCCCAAAGCCTCCGTCTGTGGTATTTCACTCTGGCGAAAATTGGGACTCTGCAAGAAACTGTCGCTGAACACAAACTCATTTTGGACGCCCTCAAAACCCGCGATGGTGATGAGGCCAGCCGCTTGATCCGCGACCACGTTCAAACCTTTCACCAGAAAAAACAAGCCGCTATGCTAGGGGTAGACGGATAACGATCTGCCCCATCATTTTTCAGGAGCTTTTATGACCCGGGAGCGACGCCATTCGCGACGGCGGGATGAGGCTGAATCCCTCACCCCCGAAGTTGCAAAGATTGCCCAACCTCTTTACAAATATCCTATCCTCGAACTCCTCACCCCAGAGGCCACCGAGACTATTCATCAGAAATCCCTCGAAGTTCTACGGGATATTGGGATCGCTTTTCTGGATGATTCCGAAGCACAAGATATTCTTGCGGCCCATGGGGTGACGGTCCGCGATCAGATTGCCTATTTCGACCCCGATCTGGTGATGGAATATGTGCGGAAAGCCCCCGCCCAATTTACCCAACTCGCGCGGAATCCGGCTAACAACGTGCAAATTGGTGGAGATGCCATCACCTTCATTCCGGTTTACGGCCCTCCGTTTGTCCACGACCTTGACCGCGGGCGGCGGGAAGCCACCCTCGTGGATTTCCAAAACTTCGTAAAACTTGCTTACCTGACCCCATACATACACCACTCAGGCGGCACAATTGTCGAACCCACCGACGAACCTGTCCCCACCCGTCACATGGATATGATTTTTTCGCACATAAAATACAGCGACAAAGCCTTCATGGGGTCGGTCACATCCGGGCTGAACGCGTTAGATAGCGTGCGGATGGTGGAGATTCTGTTTGGGGAAGAGAAGATCCGTGAAACGCCCGCGTTAGTATCCCTGATCAATGCCAGTTCCCCGCGCAGGTTCGATGACCGGATGATTGGGGCGATGAAAGCGTATGCCCCTGCTCGCCAGGCGATGTTGATCAGCCCGTTCGTTCTCTCTGGGGCGATGAGTCCCGTTTCCGCCGCAGCCACGGTTGTACAAATGAACGCAGAAACCCTCGCCGGAATTGCCTTCACACAGATGATGTCCCCCGGATGCCCGGTCATTTATGGCTCGTTCCAGGCCACAATTGACTTGCAAAATGGTTCCCCTACTTTCGGGACCCCCGAAGCACAAATCGCCCTTTATATGAGCGCACAAATGGCGCGGTTTTATAATCTGCCTTTCCGCAGTGGCGGGATGTTCACCAGTTCCAAACTCCCCGACGCGCAAAGTGCCTATGAATCGGTCATGGCAATGCTCCCCGCAATTAACGCCCGCACAAATTTTATTCTCCATTCCGCAGGGTGGTTAGAGGGGGGGCTGATCGCCGGGTACGAAAAGTTCGTCCTCGATTGCGAAGTGTTGGGGATGTACCACAAATATTTGGCAGGGATTGATTTTTCGGACGAAGCCTTTGCGATGGACTCGATCCGAGAAGTTCCCCCAGGTGGGCATCATCTTGGAACCCCTCACACAATGCGCCACTTCCGAACCGCCTTCTACCGTGCCGAGCTTTTCGACGCCAACTCCGCTGAACAATGGCGCGAGATGGGCAGTCTTGACGCGGCTCAACGCGCCAATGCCAAATGGAAAAGACTCCTCCGCCAATACGAAGCCCCTGCGTTGGATGAGGGGGTCGAAGAAGCGTTGAAAGATTTCATGGCGCGGCGGAAAATTAAGTTGAAATAATGAATCATTCAACTTAATTTATTGGAAAAGGATTTTGTCTTTGCGAGGAGGGCTTTGACGACGAAGCAATCCCCTCACTGCTAGGGAGATTGCTTTGCCCAAAGCGGTTCGCAATGACGTATCTTTTGAATTCTCGTATAGACAATAAAAACCAATACCAGAATACATAGAAAACATCATAGGCGATCTGTTCCCACTGTGCCTTCTGTGTACCAAAATATAAGGAGTAACCCATGAGTAACTTACCCACCAAAGCAAAAGTCGTCATCATAGGCGCAGGGATTGTTGGCAATTCCCTTGCCTACCACCTCGCTCGTTTGGGCTGGACGGATATCGTCCTGATGGACAAAGGCCCATTCCCGAACCCTGGAGGTTCGACTGGACACGCGTCTAACTTTATCTTCCCCGTGGACCATTCAAAAGAGATGACCATGCTTACGCTTGACAGTATGGCACAATATAAAGAACTTGGCGTGCTCACTACTAGTGGTGGGATGGAAGTTGCTCGTACAGAAACCCGCATGGAAGAATTCCGCCGTCGGATGGCCTCTGCTAAATCCTGGGGTGTAGAAGCACACCTGATTACCCCTGAGGAAGCGAAGAAACTCGTTCCCTACATTAACACTGACATTCTCAAAGGCGCATTTTATTGCCCTACCGTTGCGGTCGTGGACTCTCTCCGCGCGGGGACGCTTATGCGTGAATACGGCGTTAGCAAAGGCGTTCTTACCACCTCCCCCAATACTGAGGTTCTCGACGTGACCACTAAAAATGGGAAAGTGGCGGGTGTCAAAACCAACCGTGGTTATATTGAAGCAGAATACGTTGTCATCGCTTGCGGGGTGTGGAGTCCCCGGATTGCCGCGATGGCCGGGGCCACAATTCCCCTGACCCCCGCCGTACACCAGATGGTTAGCGTCGGCCCATTAACCTTATTCCGCCAAACCTCTGGCGAAATCGAATATCCCATCGTTCGTGACATGGATACCTTTTGCTACGAACGTCAGAACGGGAGCGATATGGAAGTCGGCTCGTACGCCCACCGCCCCATTTTGATGCACCCGGATGACATTCCCTCCATTGAACAATCCCGCCTGTCCCCGACCGAACTCCCCTTCACCGAAGATGACTTCGAACCCCAAATGGAACAAGCCCTCGAACTCATGCCGGATTTACTCGGTGAAGATACCGCCGGTGTCCAACATGCTATCAACGGTCTCCTCTCCCTCACTCCCGACGGGATGCCCTGCGTGGGTGAGACCGAAGTCAAAAACCTGTGGTCGGTTGCCGCGATCTGGATCAAAGAAGCCCCCGGTTTTGCCCGTGCTGCTGCAGAACTGATGACTTTCGGCTATTCCGAAATTGACATCCACGCCTCGGACGTGGCGCGTTTCTATCCGTATGGCCGCACTGAACACCACGTCAACGCCCGCACCTCGGAAGGGTACAACAAAACTTACGGCATCGTCCACCCGCGCGAACAGTGGGAATCCAACCGCCCAATGCGTGTTAGCCCCTTCTACTTCCGCGAACAGGCATTAGGTGCTACCTTTTTTGAACTGGCTGGATGGGAACGCCCACAGTGGTACGAATCCAACGCCGCCCTTTTGGAAAAGTACAGCGACCGGATCAACCGTCGCGAACATGAATGGGATGTCCGCTGGTGGTCCCCTATCTCCAACGCCGAACACCTCAATATGCGGGACAACGCTGCGATGGTAGACCTCACCGCCTTTGCTATATTCGACGTATCTGGCCCTGGCGCATTGGATTACATTAACTATATGACCGTTAATCAGATGGATGTGAAAGTGGGAGGCGCGGTTTATACTCCCCTCCTCGCCCCGAACGGTGGGTTCAAAGCTGACCTGACCATTGTTCGCACCGGGCAAACATCCTTCCGCATTATTGATGGCGGTGGCGATGGCGCGCGCGACAAAAAATGGTTTACCAAATACCTCCCCGAAGACGGCTCCGTACATTTTGAGGATAAAACCTCTGCCATTTGCACGATTGGCCTGTGGGGGCCACATGCCCGGGACATTCTCCAATCCACCACCTCCGACGATGTATCACACGAAGGTTTCCCGTTTATGACGGCGAAAAATATTCTCATTAACGGTGTTCCGGCCTGGGCGCTCCGCATTTCGTATGTGGGCGAACTCGGATGGGAAATTTATACCAACATGGAACACGGCCTCAAATTATGGGATACTCTTTACGCTGCCGGACAACCGTATGGCCTGGCCCCCGCGGGGATCGGCGTCTACGCAAATTCTGCCCGTCTGGAAAAAGGCTATCGCTTGATGAGCGCAGAACTCGAATCGGAGTACAACCCTGTCGAGGCCGGACTTGCCCGGAAACTGGTGAAGAAGCAAAACTTTATTGGGAAAGAAGCCTATCTCAAAGCCCGCACCGAAGCCCCTGCTGCTACCCTTTGCACTTTAACTGTTGATGACCACACATCCCAATCCGGGAAGAAACGCTACATGCAGGGTCGCGAACCCATCATCACCTCGGACGGCAACCGGATTGTGGATGCACATGGGCGAAGTTCCTACGTTACGAGCGCGGGCGCTGGCCCCAGCGTGGGCAAACACATCCTCATGGCCTATCTCCCGCCGGAATATGCCAAAGAGGGGACTAAACTTTTTGTGGAGTACATGACCGAACACTACCCGGTCACAGTCGCCGTCGCTGGCAGTATGCCGTTGTTTGACCCCACCGATAGCCGGATGAAGTGCTAGTGAGAGTTAGCGTGGGGAGAAAGAGTGAGAAGTAAGAGTTAACGTGAATAAATACGAACTCTTAATTTAACTCCAAACTCTAACTCCCAACTCACCACTCTTACTTCGTGGAGGTATCCATGCTTAATATTCTCGTATGCGTGAAACGCGTTCCTGCCACTGGGGCGAAGATCGTGTTGACGGAAGATGAACAGGCGATCAATACCCGCTTTTTAGGGTTTACGGTCAGTCCACACGAAGAATGTGCCGTTGAAGAGGCGATCCGGCAAATCGAAGCGCACGGCGGCCAGTCCACCGTGATGACGCTAGGGCCGGAAGATGCCGTCGAGCAGTTGCGCGAAGCCCTCGCGATGGGGGTGGACGAAGCTGTTCTCCTTCAAACGGATAAAGATGACTGGGGGCCGATGCCTACTGCTGTGGCCTTGACTGAGGCCATCCATGCCCGGCAACATGCACGAGGTGCGTTTGACGTGCTCCTGTTTGGAAACGAATCCGCCGACAATGGGGGGTATCAGGTTGGGGTACGAGTTGCACACGCACTCGGTCTGCCTTGTGTAACCGGAATCAAGGGGTTGGAGATTCAAGGGAGCAAGGCTATTGCCCGTCGCGAGGCGTCCGGTGGGTGGGAGATATACGAAGTCCCACTGCCCGCGGTTTTTACTGTCAAAGAAGGGATCAGCCTTCCGCGTTATCCATCTTTCAAAGGCAAAATGAGCGCGAAGAAGAAACCGTTGGCGCAGGCGAGTCCCGAATGGAAACCTGCCCACCTTCGGAAAATTCGCCTTGAAACCCCCGTTGTGGAAACCGAAACTGCGACCATTTTGGGCAAAGGTCCCGAAGCTGCACCCCAGATCGTTAAGACGCTCAAGGAGATTGGGATCGTATGAACCTTGTATTGATTGAACACGACCAGGGAAAATTATCCAAAAACGCGATGGAGGTGTTGGTTCCAGCCCGCACCCTCGGAGAAAAAACGAACACGGATTTTTCCGTTGTCCTTATCGGTGAAGCACCTGCGGTTTTGGAGACTTTACAAAAGTATGGCGTTCAGAAAGTCTTCCATGTGAAGCATGATGGGCTGGACGATTACGCCCCGGATGCCTGGGCTGAGAGTCTGCACCAACTTATGCAGAAAACCAACCCAGAAGCCGTGCTTGCGTTGGGCACGGATCGCGGGAATGAGGTTATCGCCCGCCTCGCAGCAAAGGCAAATTTGCCGATGGCCGCGAACTGCACTGTCATCGAACCGGGTGACACATATACGGTCAAACGCGTGCGGTGGGGGGGCAGTTTGTTTGAAGAGGCGTGGCTGGAGGGCAGTCCGAAATTGCTCACAGTTGCGCCGTTGACATTTGAGGCGGAAGAAATGGTCGGGAGACAGATGGATGTTGAAGCGTTTGCACCTTCCTTGAGCGACAAAGATTTCCTTATAAAAGTTGTGCGGCGAATTCCCCCGAAAGAAGGAATTTCGTTGACCGAGGCGCGCGTGGTAGTGGGGGGGGGACGCGGGGTGGGCAGCAAGGAAGGGTTTGCAGTGTTGGAAGAACTGGCCGCGCTGCTAGGCGGCACGGTTGGTGGCTCCCGCGTGGTAACGAACCTCGGGTGGCGGCCTCATGCCGATCAGATTGGGCAAACAGGGACACGGATTTCCCCGGATTTATACATTGCGTGCGGGATCAGCGGCGCGATCCAGCATTGGGTTGGGTGTATGGGGGCGAAGACGATCCTGGCGATCAACACCGACCCCGAAGCGCCGATGATGACAAAGGCCAATTATGCTGTGGTTGGCGATTTGCATCAGATTGTTCCGGCATTGTGTGCAGAATTGAGGAAAATGAAGGGGTAGAGGATTTGTGAAAATTAAAAAAAACAGGCCGGGAAATCTCCCGGCCTGTTTTTTTTGCAGATTATGCGTCGAGCAGGTCTTTGTAAGTGTCAGTGTATACGTGTTGGTAAGCAGGGGGTAGGTTTTGGATGGTGAAGAAGAGATGGTCCCCGGAGGGGGTGATAGAGATGTTCGCGGCGGGGATGAAGGTTTGTTGGACATCCTGAAATTCGGTGAGGAGGTGGAGGTTTTCGGGGGTGTGGGGCACGGTGAGGGTGAAGTGATCACCGTTGAGGCTGGCAGCGAGGGCGATTTGGCGTACCGCGGTGGAGAGTTTTCCGGCTTTCTCAAGGATGCTGTCATCGTGGCCGTAGATTTGGTTGAGGAAGGGGAAGTCTTCGGGATGAAGATGAAGTTTGGCGAGGGGGGTGAGGGATTCGGTACAAGCCCATTCATTGGCGTAGTTGGTTTCGGTGAAGCGTTGGCGTTCAAACTTGTCGCGAGAGAAGAAGTATAATGCGCCTTCGGTCCAGGGTTTTTCGGGGAGTTGTTCCTGGTTGATGGAGAAGTTGTAGATGGCGAGGGGTTCGCCCGCGTGGTTGTGGAAGTAGGCGACGCCATTGCGAATGCTGCCGCGTATCTGTCCCCGGTTGACGATGGCGAAGAACATTGCCCAGAGGCCGTCGTGCGTGCCGTAGATGGCGGGGAGGTTGCCGATGCCGCGTTTGTCGTAGAGTTCAACGGAGGTGCGGATGGGGACGAAGGTTTCGATATCTTGTTTGTTGGAGCCGTGGAAGATGAAAAGATCGCGTGCCATCAGAAATTGGATGAATTCGTGTTTGGGGTAGAGGAGATCGTAGGGGAGCCAATCGCTGGAGGGTTGGGCGTTGATGGCGTCAAGAAGGTGTTGGAAGGCAGCTTCTTTTTCTGGGGTGAGGGTGAGGACGGGGCCAGGGTAGCGCGCGGCAATGGGGAATAAGGTGGCTTTTTCCGGGGGGATTTTGGCAAATTCGTAGTGGGCGACGGTTGCGCCGGTGATTTCGCCGGCATCGTTACGGGTGAAGGTGAGGGGCGCGTTGTCGAGCGGGCCGCCGTGTAGTTGGAAGGTGTCCTCTGCTAGTGGGGTGAGGATGATTTCATATCCTTTGGGGACACCAGGGACGGCGGCGGTGAGAGCACCGTCTCTGTCCTGAACATCGAGGGCAAAGCCCATCATATAGTATAGGCCGTGATAGATTTGAAGATTCATGATAGCTCCTTATGTCCGGTTTGGGTTGCTTCGTCTTGCGTGTAGCCAGTATCTATTGCGCTTAGCGAAGCATTCATCATGCTGGTGACAATCATATCCGAAGTGACCGTCATCGGGTTGGTACATTTTTTTATTACGGATGATTTTTTAATCCTTTTCGTTTACGGTTTTTGTGGTTGAAAGGTTCAGGAAATGAGTTTTGTCAAGGCGTTTTTGGTGAGCACGATTTGATTGAGTTGTTCGGTATCGTGGTCTACGAGGGCTTGGACGAGGGCGCGGAAGGTGGTTTTTTGGCTGTCTTCAAAGTAGGCAGGGCGTGCCCAGATGCCAGTAGGGAGGGGCTGAAGGTAGGCGAGAGTTTGCGTGCGGGCGGCGGTGAAGCGAGGGAGGAGGTCATCGAAGGGGACGGTGAGATCGTAGGGGGTGGGGTCGGGGAGGATGTGGGGGATAATAGGGACTGGTTCTTCGGCGACGCGGTGGAGGCGGGCAAGGGTGCGGATTTCGACGGAAAGCAGGTGGTGAAGAATGTCGGCGAGGGACCATTGATCGGGCACAATGCGCGTAAACCGCGCGAGGGGGGAGAGGTTACGGAGGGTACGCGTGAGGTCGCGGGGGGTGGCTTCCAGGGCTTGAAAAAGTTCGGTGCGGCGGGTCATGAGAAAATTATACTTGGCATTATTCTTAGAGGATTCTCATCCGATAACCGAACGTTGCCATGCTATGATTGGGGTTCGGGTTATGTAAAAATGGGTTCTGCCATTCATAAAGTTGTAAGATTTGCCAGATACGATTGGTCAGTGTGAGACAAATCTTTTGAGGAGGTGTAACGAATTTAATGCTTTCTGAGACTATGTGCTTTGTAAACGAACTCTTTTGAAGTTTGATACGTGTGCAAACTTCCGAAAACTTAGTTTATGGTGTACTAAGTGCTTTGTTTAGGAAGTCTTTTGAAATTTTCTTCCTGTGCAAACTTGCAAAGACTTATTGAACAGAGTACTAAGTTCTAATGGTTTCGATGAAACCGGTACAGTTTTATAACCCCAACCTATAGGAGAAAAATGATGCACCCCAAATTAGGCACTGCCTTTCGAATTCACACCAAACGCCTGGCATTCTTTATTTTGACAATTTTTGTTTTGTTGCTTGCGGCTTGTTCAAGTAGCGCGACCCCAACCACCGCGCCGGAGAGTACGCAAGCTGGGGAGGCGATGACAGAAGTTCCCCCAACGGAAATGATGGAAGCAACTGAAGAAACAGGGACAGAAGAAAATATGATGGAACGGAGCGGTGTATTGCGCGTTGCAATGCAACCTGTGGTCAATATTGACCCGCTCTTGATTTCATCCGATAGTGAAGTATTGCTGGCGAACCACGTCTACGATTATTTGGTGGATGTGGATGCCCAATCGAACCCTGTACCCCGGCTGGCAACGAGTTGGGAAGTCAGTGACGATGGGAAAACGTACACCTTCCAACTGGCAGAAGGCGTGACCTTTCATGATGGCAGTCCGTTTTCGGCAGCCGACGTGGTATGGACGTTTGACCGGTTACGGAATACGGCTGATACCCCCACACAAGGCTTGTATGCGAATGTTCTCAGCGTAGAAGCCACGGGCGATCTGGAAGTGACCTTCACCCTGGAAAACCCCAACCCCTTTTTCCTTTACGACTTGAGTGACAACCATGCGCTCATTTTGAAAGCCAATACGACTGACGCCGACAGGAACTTCAACGGTACTGGGCCTTTTGTCGTAACGCAGTACACCCCCGAAGATCGTGTGGTAATGACAGCTAATGAAAAATACTTCATTCCAGGCGAACCTCACCTTGCCGGGTTGGAAATCATCTTTTTCAACGATGAAACCGCCTCTGCCGAAGCGTTGAAGGGGGGGCAAGTAGATTTAATAATGCGGATGTCCACCTCGCTGTTTGAAAGTCTGAAAGGCGAATCCGGCATTCTCACCGTGGATATTCCCACGAATGGATTTGACCTCGTGCGTTTGCGCTCTGACCGCGCTCCTGGCAATGACCCGAACGTGATTCGTGCCCTGAAACTGGCAACAGATCGGGAAGCGATCTGGCAGGTAGTTCAACAGGGATATGGTGCCGTTGGGAACGACTCCCCAATCGGCCCACTATACGCCGCGTACCACGATGCGGGCGCGGTTCCCCCCGCGCGGGACATCACCGCGGCAACCGCATTGCTTGGCACTTCCGGTTACACGGCAGATAACCCCCTCCAACTGACCCTCCACACCCCTGACACCGGTGGACGCCCTGATTTGGCAGCAGTCCTCAAAGCCCAATGGGAGGAAACCGGCGTCGTCCAAATTGAAATCAGCGTGGAACCCGAAAGTGTGTACTATGCTGACCCCGGTGAAGATGGCGAGGCGGGCTGGTTGGGTGTTGACCTGGGAATCACCGGATGGGGTTCCCGCCCGTACCCACAGTTCTATCTTGATACGATGTTGGTCTGCGGCGCGCAGTGGAACGAATCCCATTTCTGTGATGAGGCTTTTGACCAACTAGCAAAGACCGCCGGGACAACCCTCAACGAACAGGAACGGGTTGATGCTTACAAAGCGATCCAACAGCTTTTATTGGACCACGGTCCGGTTATCATCCCCTACTACTTTGCCCAATTCGGGGCGATCAGCGATCAGTTTGAGGGTTTTGAACTCAAAGCCTTCGCCGGGCGTACCGATTTCCGCTCCATAACGTTTGTGGGCGGGAACTAATCTTTTCTACCACGAAGGGCACGAAGCGTCACGAAGGAAAAACCTTAGTGCGTCTTTGTGCCCTTTGTGGTTTAATCAATTCTTGCATGGCCTTATCCTCTCCGCGTTTATCCTCGCACATGGCACCTTCCAATCGTCAACATGTTTTTGCTGTCTTTCGCCAGCTTTATGCCCGTCCGGCTTCAGCCTTGGGGACAACAATATTTTTGTTCTTCCTTGCCCTTTCCCTATTCGGCAAGTGGATTGCCCCCTACGAGTTAAACGAACAAATTTATAGTGATGTCCGCCAACCACCTACCGCATCTCACTGGTTCGGTACGGATAATCTGGGGCGAGATGTATTCAGCCGTGTGATTTTAGGTGCGGGAGATATTTTACGGCTCACGGGGTTGGGGACGTTGCTTTCGGTTATTAGCGGTACCTCGTTTGGATTGCTTTCCGGGTATGTGGGTGGGTGGTTCGATGAAGGGGTAATGCGTTTTTTTGACAGTTTGCTTGCGATGCCTGCGCTTTTGCTTGCGCTTCTCCTGCTCGGCACGCTTGGCCCTTCGGAAACGAGTGTGTTAATCGTCATTGTCATTGTATACACCCCTATTGTGGCGCGGGTGGTTCGGAGTGTGGTATTGGATGTCAAAACCCGTGCGTTTGTGGAAGCCGCCCGGATTCAAGGTGAATCGCTTGGACGCATCCTGTTTCGGGAAATTTTCCCATCCGTCCTACCCGCCCTGACCGTCGAAGCATCCCTACGCTTTTCGTATGCCATTTTCCTCGTCGCCTCGCTCGGTTATCTGGGCATCGGCGTTCAGCCCCCCAGCGCAAATTGGGGACTGATGGTGAACGAAGCCCGTCCGCACGTCGCGCAATTACCCTGGGCGATGTATTTTCCGGCAGGTGCGATTGCGGTGTTAGTGATCGGGGTGAATTTAATGGCGGATGGGATTAAGCGGGTGTTGACGCAGCAGGTTTAGGTTAATCGCTCATGTCTCTCCTCACCCTCCGCGATCTCACCATCGCCTACCAAATCAACGGCAACTTCTACCCTGCTGTCCGTGACTTTGCCCTTACCCTCGAACCCGGACAAACTTACGGCCTCGTCGGCGAAAGCGGGAGTGGCAAATCCACCGTCGCCCTCGCCCTTATGCGTTACCTCAGCGAAGGGGGACGTATCACTGAGGGTGAAATCCTTTTTGAAGGGCTAAATCTCCTTACCCTAACCGAAGAGCAAATGCGTCCGATTTGGGGAAAACGCCTTGCTCTCGTTCCCCAAAATCCCCTTTCATCCCTCAATCCGTCCCTTCGCATCGGGGAACAACTCGCAGAAACCCTCCGCCACCACGAAAACCTGCCCCACGCGGACGCCGCGGCCCGCGCGGTGACCCTCCTCGATCAAGTCCGCGTCCCCGATCCGCGCCGGGTGGCCGATTCTTACCCTCACCAAATCAGCGGTGGGATGCAACAGCGCGTGATGATCGCCATGGCGCTATCCACCGAACCGGCCCTTCTTGTTCTCGATGAACCAACTACGAACCTTGATGTCACCACGCAGGCTGCCATCCTTGACTTGTTCAAAGACCTTATTCATGAACATCACACCGCTGCCTTATACGTCACCCATAACCTCGGCGTCGTCGCCCGAACCTGTGATCGGGTTGCTGTGCTGTATGCAGGTGAGCTAGTCGAAGACGCGACAACGGTGGATTTATTCCACCAACCTTTGCACCCCTACACCCAAGGCTTACTCGACAGTGTCCCCCAACTCGGAGAAAACAAGCAAACTGTCACCCTTCAAGCCATTCCCGGCCGTATTCCCTCCCTGCAAAATCGCCCTACCGGTTGTGTGTTTGCCCCGCGTTGTCCGCTCGCCATCGAAATCTGCAACGAACGCCCGCCCCTTTATCCCATTGAAAGCGGTGGTGATAACCTGCGCTTCTCCCGTTGCCATCGCTGGCAGGAGATCGCCACCGGAGAAATCACCGCCCGCCGCACTCCCGCCGAAACCGCTCCGTTCGCAACGTCCTCCGAACGCTCAGACACCCTGCTGCATCTGGACGATGTCAAAGTCCATTTTGACACCCACCGCTCGTTAAGTGACCTATTGAAAGGGGCCTCCGCCAAAGTCAAAGCTGTGGACGGGGTTAACCTCGAACTCAAACGCGGACTCACGATTGGGTTGGTGGGTGAAAGCGGGAGCGGTAAAACCACCCTTGCCCGTGCCATCGTTGGCTTGGTGGCAAGGACAGGCGGCGAGATCGAACTGTTCGGTGCTTCCCTGCCCGCGACGCTATCTGCTCGTGATCTGGATACGCTCCGTCATTTGCAATACGTTTTCCAAAACCCAGACGAAGCACTTAACCCCTACCTTTCTCTCGGCGAAACCTTGCGCCGTCCGCTCATCACCCTCCTCCACAAATCTCGCGAGGAAGCCGATGCGGAAGTGACTCGTTTGCTTCGTGCCGTGCGCCTTCCTGCCGATTACGCCGCCCGCCTGCCCGGTCAATTGAGCGGTGGCGAAAAACAACGTGTTGCCATTGCCCGTGCGTTTGCTACCAACCCTTCTCTCCTCATCGCTGATGAAGCGGTATCCGCGTTGGATGTATCTGTGCAGGCTTCTATCCTCAATCTGCTGAAAGACCTGCAAACCGACTTTGGCAACACCCTTCTATTTATTTCTCACGATTTGGCCGCGGTGGGTTATCTGGCAGACAAAATCGCTGTTGCGTACGTCGGACAACTCATGGAGTTTGCTAACGCGGACGATCTCTTCCGCTCTCCTTATCATCCCTATACTGAAAGCCTGCTCTCCGCCATCCCTATCCCAGACCCCGAAGCGGACCAGCCTGCCATCCGTCTTGAGGGTGACCCGCCCAGCCAGATCAATGTCCCCTCCGGTTGTCCGTTTCATCCTCGTTGCCCGCGCAGGGTGGGCGAAATTTGTGCGACCGAAATTCCGCCCTGGCATGTGACGGCGAATGGTAAACGTTACTTTTGCCACATTCCACCGGAAACGTTGGAAAAAATACAGGGAGCGGTAATTCAATGACTACCTACATCCTCCGTCGCCTCGGATTTTTACTGCTCACGCTCGTGGTCACCTCGCTTCTGATCTTTATCATTACCCAGATGTTGCCAGGAGATGTGGCGCGGACGGTTTTAGGGCGAGAGGCTGGAGAAGCACAGTTGGAAGCATTCCGGGCGAAGTTTGGGCTAAACGATCCGCTTCCGGTGCAGTACGGACGGTGGCTGGTCAATTTTGTCCAGGGGGATTGGGGGGAGTCGATCAGCACCCGCTCGGAAATCCGCGAAGTGGTCGGCCAACGGCTTAATAATTCGCTACGTTTGGCTGGTTTGACGTTGTTGTTTTCGGTGCCCCTGGGCGTGGTGTTAGGAGTTATTGCGGGTCTCAACGAAAACAAACTGGCTGATAACCTCGTCAGCGTCACCTCGTTAGCCGTTGTGGGGTTGCCGGAATTTGTCACCGGGTTGATCCTGATCGAAATCTTTGCAACTCAATTGGATTTATTCCCGCCCAACTCATCTGTCAAACTAGGCACTTCGTTCAGAGAAGCCTTCCCCATGCTTGTCTTGCCCGCCCTGACCGCGACATTGGTGCTTTTGGCTTATATCGCCCGTCTGACTCGTGCCGGGGTAGTGGAAGAATTGAAAAAGTCCTACGTCCGTACAGCGGTTTTGAAGGGACTTCCGCGCCGAACGGTGATCTTCAAACATGTTCTTCGCAACGCCTTGCTTCCGACGATAACGATTATTGCGATCAGTTTTGGCTGGTTGATCAGTGGACTAATTGTGATTGAAAATGTGTTCAACTACCCCGGATTGGGACGTTTGCTCGTCTTTGCCATTGACCGCCGCGACTTGCCGCTTATGCAGGCGGTCACGATGGTAACGGTGTTTGGGTTTGCCCTGGCGAATCTGGTGGCGGATTTGTTGTATGCGTATTTGAATCCGAGGATTAGGTTGAAGTAAAGGGGGAACTGGTTTGTTGGTTTGTTTGCTGATTTGCTTGGTTGCCACTTGATGTTTCAATTGGATTTTGGGGATCACTGCTCCACTCCAGCCAGCCGCCGTCGTACACTGAGATTTTGGGGAAATCCATCGCTTTTGCGATCCAAAAGGCTTCACTGGCCCGCCAACCCGTGCCGCAGTAAAAGGTAATGTTTTTGTCGGGGGTGATGCCTGCCTTCCGCCACCGGGCGGCGATTTCTTCGCGTAGGCGCAGTGTTCCATCGGGGGTGTGAAAATCTTCCATCCCATCTTTGTCCCGTCCCCCGCCACCCCACACTGAACCTGGAATCCGACCTTTGGCAGGGATAAAATCGTATCCGCTGGTTTCCCCGATATGCTCTGCCCAACTCCGCACGCCGACGACGACTGAATTTTCATCTCCCAACCTTTGTTTGACCTGATGGATGTCCACAAATACCTCTGCCCGCGCAGGAACCCTGATCCCAAACGTGAGAACCGGTTCGGGCGGATTTTCTTCAGTTTCGAGGGGATACCCCGCAGCAATCCACGTACTCAACCCGCCATCCAACACCCGCACATCCTGCACCCCGGCATAGTGCAAAATCAATGCGACGCGAGCTGCCGCGGTGGTATCTCGCGCATATAGGACTATCTTTTGGGTATGGGTGATGCCGGCTCGTGCCAACGCTTTCGCCAGTGCCATGTCCGGGAGATGGTTCCACGCGGGAGGGAGTTCGAGGAGGTTGGTGTCCAGATAACGTGCATGGGGGATGTGCCCCGCGCGGTAGCGGTCAACCGTATTCGTGCCGGTTTCAAATATCAGAAAATCTTCGGAAAGTTGCTGTTGGAGTTGGGTGGGGGAAATGAAAGGAAACAAGAGATTGGCTTTCACAAATCTGAGCGGGCAAGGTTATTTTACATGTAATGCTGTATTTCACTGTGATCACAGCTAAATGGAAGGTAGACCGTGTAGGTATAATTTAAGGCGAAAAATGTATCGAACAAGCCAATTTTTTGATAAAGGTAAAACGATGACAACCCCCTCACTCCCCAATGCGCAGTCATATTTTGAACAGGTATGGGTACTCGTCCGTCAGGTGCCGCCTGGGCGGGTGGTTACTTATGGGCAGATTGCTCAACAGATTCATCCTCCTACGGGAGTTGATGAGCAGACGTATAAAGCGTTTGCCCCGCGGTGGGTGGGGGATGCAATGGCGGCGTGTCCTGCGGATGTTCCGTGGCAACGAGTGATCAATGCACAGGGAAAGATCAGTGACCGCCGCGGGGCTGCCCGGCAACGGTTTATGCTCGAGGCGGAAGGCGTGGTTTTTGTAAAGGACAAAGTAGATTTAAAGGTGTTTGGTTGGCATTGGGGAGAAGCGGGCTTCCCCAAGCAAGCCGTTTTATTTTAACTTGAAGGAAAGGGTGTGTGTGGCTATTAAACAAAATTAAGCCGATGTTTGAGCGATAGATTTAGAGTAAATTTTTGCGGATGAAAGTGAATCGAAATGGTTATGGGAAGGCAAAGGGTTTATATTGCCGCAACTCATAAAGTCGTGTAAAGTAGTGGCTATGGATACGTTCATCACCAATCAAATCAAGTTTCTTGACCACCTTTCGCTGCCGGTATTTTTGGCTTTTGTGTTTGTTTTAACGATTTTTGTTGGGTGGGTGGATTTGGTTACAGGGTTTGAATTCTCGTTATCGTTTTTATATTTGATCCCAGTAATCATGATTGCCTTACGTTTGGGATTGAAGGCTGGGTTGGGAGGGGCTGTACTGGAAGCAGGGGTTTGGCTGAGTGTGGTTTTAATGGGGAAAGAGCCTTTTTCTTCGAACTATTTACCCTACTGGAATGCGATGAGCCGGGGAATTATTTTTACAGTTGTAGCGCTTTTGGTAGCAGAACTCCGCCGTTTGTTAGATTTTGAGCGAAGTTTAGCCCGTATCGATCCCTTGACTGGGGTTTTGAACCGTCGAGCTTTTTATCAGCTTGTTTTTCAAGAATTGACGCGCATCCAGCGTTACCAACATCCGGCAACCCTGTTATACATGGATGTGGATGACTTCAAACAGATCAATGATCAATTCGGTCACCATGTAGGGGATCAGTTGCTAGAGTGTGTGGCAAAAACGATCTCAAAGAATATTCGGGCGATTGACGCGGTGGCGCGCCTGGGTGGAGATGAATTTGCGATTCTCATGCCGGAAACTGGAGAGACTGGGGCAAAGACCATTGCGCCACGTCTGTACTGGCACTTGAGAGCAGAAATGGTGCGGGCTGATTGGCCTGTAACCTTTAGTATGGGGGTAATGACGTACAATCAAGCACCCCAAGATGTTGAAGCAGCTATTCACCAGGTTGATCAGTTAATGTATGAGGTAAAGCGTTCCTCAAAGGACGGGATTGCTTACGGAAATTTGTAGGTGAGGGTAAACCAACGAACTGTAAGTGATAAAATCAGTTCATGGTCAAATCTCCCCGCTTTATTTCTCGTGCCGTTTTCCTCACCCTAGCTCTTTTGCTCCTTGCTCTCGTTTCCTTTATTTTCAATCCTCGTCCTAAGCCAAACCTAAATGCACTCCTTCCTCTCGGCGAACAGTATGATGTTCGAATTCTTCGGGATGAATGGGGTATTCCTCATGTCTTTGGGGTCACCGATGCAGATGCCGCATTTGGTCTTGCCTACGCTCATGCAGAGGACGATTTCCTCACCATTCAACAGATTACTCTGGCTGCTCGGGGTAGGCTTGCTACCGTTTATGGCCCAGATGCTGCCCCGAACGATTACATGGTTCAACTTCTTCGCATTTGGGATGTGACCAACGCAAAATACGAAACCGATCTCACCCCTGAGACCCGTGCCCTCCTTCAGGGGTACGCCGATGGCCTAAACTTTTACGCCGCCAAACATCCCGGAGAGGTCCTCCCTGGCGTTTTCCCTATGTCTGGCATTGATCTCGCCGCTGCATCCGTTCACCGCTCTCCGCTTTTCTTTGGCCTGGATGATGTGCTAGGCGATTTATTCAAAGATACGCGGCAGAGTGAAATATCGCCGAGGCCAGAAGGGGTGTCAACTCCATCAGATGTTTGGCAAGTTGCCGGAACCTCTGCGAAGCCCATAGGACGCAGCGGGACTTCAGAGGCTGTATGGGAATTTGGAATTCCCTTCATGATTTCCCAGTTCCTCGCAGTTTCCACAAATACCAACGAACTTCCTCCCCTTTTGAAACTTGCCCGTACCCCAGCCGATCTTGAAATCCCCGGCTCCAACGTCTTCGCCGCAGGCCCGGTTCTTACCTCAGATGGAAGCACGTTTCTTGCTGTTAACTCGCACCAACCCTGGGAAGGCCCTGTTGCGTGGTACGAAGCCCACGTTCATAGTGAAGAGGGATGGGATATGACCGGCGGACTTTTTCCCGGTGCACCTGTCATTATCTTGGGACACAACCGCGACTTGGGATGGGGGTTCACGGTTAACCACCCCGACCTGGTGGATGTGTATGTTCTAGATATCAACCCAGATAATCCCGATCAGTACAGATTTGACGGCGAATGGCTGGAGCTTGAAGTCCGGGAATCTCCCCTTTACGTCAAACTAATGGGCAACCTCGTTTGGCCTGTTCAGCAGGAATTTCTTTGGTCAGTGTATGGTCCAGTTATCCGTCGTGATCACGGCACCTACGCCATTCGATACGCCGGATACGGGCGCGTGGACATCTTCCAACAACTTTATCAGATGAACAAAGCCACAAACTTTAATGAATGGCGCACTGCGCTTGCGAATGGCGGCCTCCCCATGTTTAATGTTGGGTATGCAGACAAAGCGGGCAACGTGTACTATGTCTATAACGGTATGTTGCCTGTTCGGGAGGACGGTTGGGATTGGTCACTATATCTGCCCGGTGATACCTCTGCGAACCTGTGGACGGCAACCTTGCCTTTTGACCAACTTCCACAGGTACTTAATCCCCCGTCTGGGTTCGTCTTCAACGCGAACAGTACCCCCTTCCAAACCACTACGGGGACCGGGAACCCCGATCCAGGCGCGTATCCTGTCTCTTTCGGCATCGAAACCCGCATGACCAACCGCGCGCTTCGTGGGCTGGAATTGTTTGGAATTGCCCAAAATCTGACCCTCGATCAATTCATCCAGATTAAATGGGATATGCAGTACTCCATCCAATCGGATGTGGCACGCTACCGCGACCAACTTCTCACCGCCGACGTAGGGGACGATCCCAACGCGCGCGCGGGGTTGGATATTCTCCGCGAATGGGATCTCTCCACCGCACCGAATCGTGCAGGAGCCTCGTTGATGATGTTGACGTTAAACAACCTCAATCAACGTGTTCCTGCCCTAAACGTTTCCGCTCTCGTTGGCGTGGAAGTGCCTGTGGAAGTATTGGCGCAAAGCTATTTGCAAGCTGTAGACACGCTTGTCTCTAATTTTGGCAGCGTAAATGTACCCTGGGAGAATGTCAACCGCCTCGTTCGGGGCGATGTTAACTTCGGTGTGGGGGGTGGGCCTGACATTATCCACGCGGTGTATGGAGAATTGCTAGTAAATGGAACATTTCGTGGCGTTGCGGGTGATGGGGTGATCGTTATTGCCGCGTGGGACCCAGCGGGAAATATCACCGCGTACAGCCTCCATCAATATGGTAGTGCGACCGACGATCCCGCGTCCTCTCATTATGCCGATCAAGCTCCATTGTTTGTCACCCGTGTACTTCGTCCAGAGTGGTTTTCTGAGGTTGATATTCGTTCACACTTAGCACATGAATATCGGCCAGGGGATGAGTAAAAGGATTGGAAGCCAAAGTACTTATCCCCTATTGTCGGATAAAGGGAATGTTAGGATACTTACGCGTGGTCTGTCATAGCTTGTGTGTCTTTATCATGACGCACGCTTGGATTACAATTCGTTATGAGTGACCAGATACCTAAAGTTAGCATCGGTTTGCCAGTTTATAATGGTGAAAAATACCTGGAGCAGGCCCTCCAATCTATTCTAGCCCAGACATTTACTGATTTTGAGCTGATCCTATCCGATAACGCCTCAACTGACCGGACTGCGGAAATCTGCGAGCGGTACGCCGCCCAAGATTCCCGCATTCGCTACAACCGGAATGATAAAAATATTGGGGGCGCAAACAACGAAAATTTGACATTTACCCTTTCCCGCGCACCTTATTTCCGCCTATCTGCCGATGATGATTATCTAGAACCTGAATGGTTGGCGAGAGCCGTGGAAATATTGGATGCAAACCCGGACGTAGTTTTGGCATATTCGAGGGCTTATCGTGTAGATGCAGAAGGAAAAAATATCGGTGTATTAAATCGGTTGTTAGGAACTTCGGATAAACCACACGAACGCTTCCGGAATCTTTATACTTGGGAGCACAATTGTGAACCCACGTATGGCCTCATTCGCAGGGAGGTAATGCGGAAGACAGATTTACAAATGAATTATACGGACTCCGACCGCACCTTTTTATGCGAGTTGGCCTTGAACGGGAAATTTTATCAAATCCCTGAATTTCTCTTTTCTAAACGTTATCACGCGGGCATGTCCACACAGATTTTCCCGGATTATCGGGAAAGAATGGTCTGGTTTGACCCGGATTTTAAAACTAAAGGGAAAGTTGCAATGCCGCATTGGCAACAATTTTTCCACTTTTTGCGGATCATTCGCCGAGCACCTATCTCATTGCTAGAGAAGATACGATGTTACTTACATATGGTGTATTGGATATTTCTTTATCAACGTTGGCGGATGTTAGGGCGTGATTTGCTTAATGCTATGATTTTTCTTACTCGTAAAATTTTCCAAGAGAATTGGTTAACGAACCGTCCCTGAAGTTTTCAGGATGGCAAAACCCCAAACATTATTTATTTTTATTCCATGAATTCTAACGTTCTCACTCCCTCCTGTCGTTTTTGCGGTACGCCGCTGTCTGTCACGGTTGTTGATTTGGGCATGTCGCCTTTGTGCGAAAGTTTCCTGTCTGCCGACCAAATCAACCAAATGGAACCGTTTTTTCCGTTGCATGTGTACGTATGTAAAAAATGTTACCTTGTCCAACTAGAAGAATACGTTTCCCCCGAACATATCTTCACCGAGTATGCGTATTTTTCCTCGTACTCTACCGCCTGGCTCAAACATGCGAGCGATTACACCGATTTGATGACCGAACGCTTTGGTCTGAACAAAGACAGTTTTGTGGTCGAACTCGCCAGTAATGACGGGTATTTGCTCCAGTACTTTGTTCAGAAAAATATTCCCGTTTTGGGCATCGAACCGGCCAAAAATGTAGCGAAAGTTGCGGTGGAAAAAGGTGTGCCAAGTCTCACTGAATTTTTCGGCGTAGAACTTGCTAAACAGCTTGCCGCTGAAGGTAAACATGCCGATCTTATCCTGGGCAACAACGTTCTCGCACAAGTTCCTGACCTCAACGACTTTGTGGGCGGGATCAAAATTCTGCTCAAATCTGGCGGCGTTGTCACCATCGAATTTCCTCATCTCCAACGCCTCATCGAAGAGAACCAATTCGACACCATCTACCATGAACATTTCTCCTATTTCAGCTTCATCACCGCCGAGAAAATCTTTGAAGCACACGGCATGACCCTCTTCGATGTGGAAGAACTCTGGACCCACGGCGGCTCCCTCCGCATCTATGGTCGGCACACGGAAGATGAAAGCAAGCCCGTCACAGATCGCGCCAAAGAACTTCACAACCGAGAAATAGCCCTCGGTTTTGGAACAATGGATTACTATCGCCAATTTGACGAAAAAGTGAAGGAGACCAAGCGCAAAATCCTGGAATTTCTGATCGAAGCTCGCCGCGCGGGCAAATCCATTGCGGGTTACGGCGCACCCGGCAAAGGGAACACCCTACTCAATTATTGCGGTATCCGCACCGACTTCCTCGATTACACCTGCGACCGCAACCCCTACAAGCATGGCCGTTTCCTCCCCGGCACCCACATTCCTATCTTCCCCCCCGAAAAAATCGCCGAAACCAAACCCGATTACATTTTCATCCTCCCCTGGAACCTGAAAAATGAAATTATGAACCAGCTTGTTTATGTGCGCGAATGGGGCGGCAAGTTTGTGGTGCCGATCCCGGAAGTGCAGGTGTACTAGCATGTATTTCGTGTTTTGTACTGCAGGGATGAAAAATTTTTCTAAATAAGCGGTATAAAATGCGGAATATACTCTCATAACTAATCATTCTGCATTATGCTCTTCACCTCCATTACCCTCCCTGGAGCTTATCTCGTTGACCTGAGAAGGCTCGAAGACGAACGCGGCTTCTTTGCCCGTAGTTGGTGTGCCCACGAGGCAATTGAAGTGGGCATTGACCCCAACATCGTCCAATGTAATGTCTCTTTCAACAAAACAAAGGGAACATTGCGCGGGATGCACCTCCAAATTCCCCCCTTTGCCGAAAGTAAACTTGTCCGGGTTACACGAGGCGCGATTTATGACGTGATCATTGACCTGCGCCCGGCTTCGTCCACCTTCAAGCAGTGGTTTGGTGTAGAACTTACCGCCGACAATCGCCGCGCGCTCTTTGTTCCGAAGGGATTTGCCCACGGATTTCAGATACTCGAAGATAGCACCGAGATTTTCTACCAGATGTCTGAGTATTATTCACCGGAGCATGCTCGTGGGGTCCGGTGGGATGATCCTGCTTTCGGGATTCAATGGCCGCTTGAAGCGACAGAAATTTCCCCTAAAGATCGAGTTTTACCGGATTTTGATCCTTTGGAATTTGCTTCCTTATCTGAAATATGAAGATACAGAAAGTTGAACAAGTATTCCTTTGGTAATTTTATGGTTTTGTTGTGGATGTCATTTGACCTTTTTATTATTTAAGGCTGGAGTTTTACAAAAAGGAAAAATTCATGATTGATTCAAGTAGCCCCCCAAAAAAAGACGACAATTCGCAGCCAAAAATTTCTGTAGTTGTTTGTACTAGGAATCGAGGTGGACTTGTTGTCCAAGGCCTGGAGACGATCTTCGCAAACCATTATTCTCAATATGAAGTCATTCTTGTGGATCAAAGCACAAATGACGAAACGGAAAAAGCTGTTGTCCCGTTTCAAAAATATGCAAATTTTCGGTACATTCATTCGGATACTGTAGGTACAGGGCGTTCTCGGAATATCGGACTGTTTAATGCCGAAGGAGAAATTGTTGCGTATACAGATGACGATTGTGATGTGCCTTCGAATTGGCTCGAAAAGACAGCTTTTGTCTTTAATGAACAACCCAAGGTAGCCCTAGTCTATTTTGATGTTCAGCCTGGTCCTCATGATACCAAGGCGGGTTATGTGCCTTGTTATATCGTCAAAAAGAACCGGCTATTACGACGTATGCGTGACTCGTTTGCGGGGTATGGTCTAGGGGCTGGTATGGCGATCCGGCGTGAGACATTTATAGCAATCGGGGGGTTTGATAATAATTTGGGGCCAGGTTCCATTTTCCGTTCCGGCGAAGATCGGGATATTGCGATTCGCGCTTTGTTAGCGGGGTGGTGGGTATACGATACCAATATTATTTCAATAGTTCACTATGGTTTTCGTTCTTGGAGCGAAGGGAAGGCGCACACAAAACGGGACTGGTTTAGCCTGGGGGCGACCTATATAAAACCGCTGAAATGCGGTCACTGGAACACTTTGATCGTATTCTTTTCCGGTCCGATCCTCAAAGGATTGTTTGAACCACTAATAAACATCTTCCAACTCAAAAAACCAAGAGGGTTTCGGCGATGGATTTATTATCTTCAAGGCGCTCTTGCGGGTTTGAGAACTCCTATTGACTGTAAAACGATACTTTATAAGTTAGATTGAGGGTCTATTTATGGAAGAAAATCATTCACCCATTCCACGAGTCAGTATTGGTTTAGCCGTCTATAATGGTGAACGGTATCTCCGTGAAGCCATCGACTCTATCCTGGCGCAAACATTTACGGATTTTGAACTTGTCATTTCAGATAATGCTTCTACCGATAAAACCGAAGAAATTTGCCGGGATTACGCGGCAAAAGACTCCCGCATCCGTTACTCGCGAAATCCAGAAAATATCGGCGGGGCGAATAACGAAAACCTGGTTTTCAAATTGTCTCGCGGTGAGTATTTCCGGTTAGCAGCTCACGATGATGTACTTGCGCCGCGGTTGCTTGAAAAATGTGTAGAAGTCCTTGAGCGTGACCCATCTGTTGTTTTATGCGTTTCTATGATTGATGACATTGATGAGAACGGGAAATATTTGAAGACCACCTCTCCTGATCGAGGCATTTCAGATAAATTGGTGGAGCGATTTAGCAAACTGTCCCGGCGCGGACATTCCTGCGAAGAGACCTATGGTTTGATGCGTTCTGATATTTACCGCAAAACGCGCTTGCAACTCAATTACACGGATTCGGATCGAACACTTTTGTGTGAACTAGCGCTTTATGGAAGATTTCACATGATCCCCGAAGTACTTTTTTACAAGCGGTACCATCCGGGAAATTATTACCTGGATTGGCGCAGCCGTATGGTGTGGTTTACCCCTTCCAACATGGGTAAAATCGTTTTCCCCAACTGGATGCAATTTAAAGATTATTTAGATACGGTTGGTAGAGTACCCTTAAACACAAAGGATAAACTGCTTTGTTATGGTGTTATTTGGGGGCCTTGGTTATTCCGTAGCGCAAAGTGGTTGTTAAAAGACCTCCTTGTCGCGGGATACATGGCCTTGCATTCTCAAAAATGGCGCCAACAACGTTATCAGAAAACAATGAATTGGGAATAAGTATTACTGAGGATCACTTGGATGCAAACAATGAAGCCTAAAAAAGTTGGTGTATTAGGGCCATTTGGGTGGGGGAATTTGGGGGACGCGGCCATCCAGCAAGCGATGATCGAACATATTCGTCAGCATTTTCCTGGTGTGCAAATTTATGGATTTTCACTCAATCCGGTAGATACGGAGGCCCGTCATGGTATTCCAAGTTTCCCGATTAGCCGATGGGGCGAACAAGGCATTGAAGATGCCAATCGGCTCGTCCAGTGGTTGGTTCGGCATACGCCTTCGAAAATTGGGAAGTGGATTCAGCGCATTCCCTACGAGTTTGGTCTTTATCGGCAAGCCTACCACAACTTAAAAGGTTTCGATGCTTTGTTTATCTCCGGGGGCGGACAATTAGATGATTATTGGGGGGGGGCTTGGAGCCATCCATACACGCTTATGAAGTTTACATCTTTGGCGCGGATACGCGGGGCAAAAGTGTTTTTTGTGAGCGTAGGGGCTGGCCCACTGGATACGCGTTTGGGCCGCTTGTTCGACCGCCTCGCCCTCACTTTTGCAAATTATCGCTCCTACCGGGATGAAAAATCGAAGAATTATATAGCTAACGTTGTCGGTTTCCGAAAAGATGACCCGGTTTATCCTGATTTGGCCTTTAGTTTGTTGGGACTCGATCTGCTCCTGTCGCAGAAAGAGCAACAAACCGAAAAGATCATCGGCATTAACCCGATGTCATATTTTGACCCACGGATTTGGCCTGAAAAGGATCAAGACGTTTACATGAACTATTTAGGAAAATTGGCAGAATTCATCCTCTGGCTGATTCCCCAAGGGTATAAAATCCTTTTATTTCCTGGCGAAGCAATTCACGATACTCAGGCTGGCAAAGATTTACTTGCCATTCTTGCCAAATCTGCCCCGAATTATCCTGCCTCACACGTGATCCTTCCCCAGATTGAATCCGTTGAAGAACTCCTGGCACACCTGGCGGCAGTTCAAATGGTTGTTGCTTCGCGCTTCCACAGTGTTTTGCTGTCCAAACTCTTGCACAAACCCATTGTCGCGCTATCCTATCACCCGAAAGTGGATGCCCTTATGACCGATACGGGACAAACCGAATACTGCCTGCAAATTCACGATTTTGAAGTAAACATCCTGAAAGAACGTTTTTCAGCCCTTGCCGCGGTGCAGGACCTCGCAAGCCAACAAATTTCCTCCCGTGTCCAACAATACCGCACCGCTCTTGATGAACAATATGACCACATTTTCAGAAGCATTTAACCTCGCTCAATTGGGGGAAACCATGCATGCCCGCATGACCGAACTCTACCCCCTCTGCCGGAGCATTACGGGCGAGGGCATTCGGGAAACGCTCCGGCGGCTGCCCATTCCCCTCGAATTGCACGAAGTCCCTACGGGAACCCCCGTTCTTGACTGGACTGTGCCCAAAGAATGGAATATCCGCGACGCGTATGTAAAAAATGCGCGGGGTGAAAAAGTGATTGATTTTCAAGCGCACAGCTTACATATTCTCAATTACAGTATCCCCTTCCGCGGTGTCCTGTCCCTGGAGGACCTCAAACCCCATCTTTACACCCTCCCTGACTATCCGGACTGGATTCCCTACCGAACCTCCTACTACGCCCCGAACTGGGGTTTCTGCCTCCGCCATCGTGATCTCCTCGCTCTTGAACCGGGTGACTACGAAGTTGTGATAGACTCCACCCTCGAAGATGGTTCGCTGACTTACGGTGAATACTACCTCCCTGGCGAAACCGCGGATGACATACATCCGACCGACGAAGTGCTGATCTCCGTGCATAGTTGCCACCCCTCCCTGTGCAACGACAACCTGTCAGGTGTGATGATCGCGACGACCCTGGCCCAGCTTTTGGCGAATGTCCCGCACCGGCTTTCGTACCGGTTTGTGTTTGTCCCTGGCACGATTGGTTCAATCACCTGGCTGGCGTTGAATGAGGCGAAATTGCCCAATATCCGACATGGATTGGTACTGGCGACGGTAGGGGACGCGGGGTTTCTACACTACAAACGGAGCCGGCGCGGGGACGCGGAAATTGATCGGGCGGTAGCCCACGTTTTGAAAACGGCTTCCGCAGGGTTCGAGATCAGAGATTTTTCCCCGTATGGGTACGATGAACGGCAGTATTGTTCGCCAGGGTTTAATCTTCCGGTAGGAAATCTGAGCCGCACGCCGCACGGAGAATTCCCCGAATATCACACTTCGGCGGATAACCTGGAATTTGTCAGCCCGGAATATTTGGCGGACACGCTGGAAAAGGTGTTGCAAGTGTTTGAGGTGCTAGAGGGGAATGGTCGGTATGTAAACCTGAGTCCGAAGGGCGAGCCACAATTAGGGCGGCGGGGGTTGTACGGAGCGTTGGGTGGGCGGAAAGATTCCAAGATCAGCGAGATGGCGATGTTATGGGTGTTAAATTATTCCGATGGGAATTACACCCTTTTGGAGATTGCGGAAAAGGCTAATTTAGCGTTTAAATATATGCGCCGGGCCGCGGACGCATTGCTCGCGGCAGGCTTGCTTAAAGAGATAGCTTGATTATGAAATTATTCTTTGAAAGATGATCATCTAACCCTAAAAATGGAGATGGCAAAATGAAATTCGATAAATCAAAACTTTTACAGCCCAAAAGCCATGCATTAATTCCTGGCGGTGCACACACCTACGCCAAGGGGGATGACCAGTACCCGGAACTTTCGCCTGGGTTTATTGCGCGTGGGAAAGGGTGCCACGTCTGGGATGTGGATGGCAATGAGTTTATTGAGTATGGGATGGGGTTACGTGCGGTCACGTTGGGCCATGCGTATGACTCTGTCGTAGAAGCCGCGACAAAGGCGATGCAATTGGGGATCAACTTTACCCGCCCTACCCCGCTTGAAACAGAAACTGCTGAAATGTTTTTGAACATGATTGACCAAATGGACATGGTGAAATTCTCTAAAAACGGTTCGGATGCCGATGATGCCGCGCTCCGGTTGGCGCGGGCGTACACAGGGCGGGATTATGTGGCGGTATGTGTGGATCATCCCTTCTTTTCGGTCAGCGATTGGTTCATCGGCACGACGATTATGAACGCCGGGATTCCGCAGGCGACACAGGATTTGATTTTGACGTTCCACTATAATGATCTGCCCGAACTACAAATGTTGTTCGATACGCATCCCAACCAGATCGCGTGTGTGATCATGGAAGTGGAGACGGCCACTTCGCCCGAACCGGGCTATTTGCAAGCCGTGCGGGAGATGTGTACCAAACAGGGCGCGCTGCTGATTTTCGATGAGATTATTACAGGTTTCCGATGGCATAACAAAGGGGCGCAGTACATGCACCAAATCGTGCCTGATTTGTGTACATTTGGCAAGGCGATGGGCAACGGTTATTCGATTGCCGCGCTGGCCGGAAAACGTGAATTTATGGAACGCGGAGGGTTGAAACATGACAAAGAGCGGGTTTTTTTGCTTTCGTACACTTTTGGAGCCGAGTCCCACTCGCTGGCCGCGGCCATGGCGGTGATGAAGGTTTATCAAGAAGAAGATGTCGTGGGGCATTTGTGGCGGCAAGGGGATCGGTTGATCAAGGGCATCACCGAAGTGATCGCGGAACATGGTTTGCAGGATTATGTCGGTCTGCATGGAAAACCCTGTAATTTGGTATTTTATAATCTGGATCGGGAGGGCAACCGTTCGCAAGCCTACCGCTCCATGTTTTTGCAGGAGATGGTAAAGCGCGGGGTGATTGGCCCTTCGCTAGTTATCAGCTATTCCCATACAGACGAGGATATTGATCGCACGATTGAAGCCTTTGGGGGCGCGCTTGGCGTGTATAAACAGGCATTGGAAGACGGCGTAGAAAAATATCTTGTCGGGCGTCCATCGAATGTCGTGTTTCGGAAATACAACTAATTAAGGAGACCTGCCATGAAAGTCGTTTTGTTTTGCGGTGGTTTAGGAACCCGGCTCAAAGAATATTCGGAAACGATTCCCAAGCCGATGGTGGATATTGGTTACCGGCCTATCATGTGGCATTTGATGCGCTACTATGCACACTATGGGCACAAGGATTTTATTCTTTGCTTGGGGTATGGCGCGACGGTCATCAAAAACTATTTCATCAATTATCACGAAACCCTGTCCAATGACTTCACCCTCTCGAAAGGCGGAACAGAGATCACCTTGCACAACCATGATATTTCCGACTGGACGATCACGTTTGTGGACACAGGCATTAACGCCAACATTGGCCAGCGAATGATGGCGGTGCAGAAACATTTGGACGGTGAAGAAGCCTTCATGGCAAATTACACCGATGGTTTAGCGGACCTTAATTTGAACGCGTACGTCGATCATTTTAACCAACACGGAAAGGTCGCCAGTTTTTTGAGTGTGCGTCCCTCCCAATCCTTTCACATTGTCCACGCAGACCAAAATGGCGAGGTCAATGAGATTCAGCCGGTGTGGGAAGCGGATTTTTGGATTAACGGTGGGTTCTTTATCTTCCGCAAAGAGATTTTCTCGTATATGCGTCCGGGCGAAGAATTGGTGATCGAGCCATTCCGGCGTTTAATCGCAGCGAATGAATTAGTAAGTTATCGCAACCCTAGTTTCTGGGCGTGTATGGATACCTACAAAGAGAAAAAACTCTTTGATGACATGTATGCGCGCGGGGAAATGCCCTGGGCGGTGTGGGATGCCGAACGTAATGGGCGGAAATAAGTAATTATGTTGACTTTTTCCTTTCCTACGGATCGCCCATTTAGAGTACTTTGTCTAGGCGCCCACAGCGATGATATTGAGATTGGTTGCGGGGGGACTCTGCTCTCATTGGCCGAAACTTATCCCAATGTAGAAATTACCTGGGTGGTGTTCACCGCGCAAGGGACGCGTAGGCAGGAAGCGCTCGACAGTGCAAACGATTTCCTGGCGAACGTTTCAGTAAAACATATTGTTTTGGAAAGTTTTCGCGATGGTTTTCTCCCATACATGGGCGGGGAGGTCAAAAACTTCTTTGAAAGCCTCAAAAAACAGGTCACCCCGGATGTAATCTTCACACATTATCGCCATGATCTACACCAAGATCATCGCCAGATTTGTGATCTAGCCTGGAATACATGGCGGAATCATTTGATTTTGGAGTATGAAATTCCAAAGTATGATGGGGATTTGGGGATTCCCAACTTGTTCTTTTCACTTTCAGCCGCAGTAGCCCAGCAAAAAATTGATTTGCTTTTAAAGCATTTCGGTACGCAGCGAAGTAAAGATTGGTTTACCGACGACACCTTTTGGGGGTTGATGCGGTTGCGTGGTATGGAATGTAAGGCCCAGGAAAAATATGCGGAGGCCTTTCACTGTCGAAAAATTACATTTTCTTAGGTACAATCAGACTAATATTGCATAGGAGGCTTAACGATTTTTTTATCGTTAAGCCTCTTTTGTATTATAAAGACCGTTACTTTCTTATTAATTCTTTATTGGGTTATTAACTGAACCTGGTAGTTTATAATAAAATGTGAGTGTGTTACTTAACTCACCCGATAATTGAGGCATTTAGTGAAAATTTCATCCCTGGAAGACGAGGCGCTAATTCGTTTAGTTGCCCAACAAAACAGAGAAGCATTGGGGGAATTATATGATCGTTACAATCGCCTGGTATATAGTTTGGCTTTGTACATGGTAGGGGATCAACCTGCTGCCGAAGAAATCACACAAGATGCATTTACCCGTTTGTGGGCACAGGCGGACTCATATCGCCCTGAACAAGCTAAAGTCAAAACCTGGTTAGTGACCATTACCCGCAATCGGGCAATTGATGAACTTCGTCGTCGCAAAGTGCGACCTTCTGCTGTCCTATTGGAAGAAGCTTGGAATTTTTCGGAAAATAATTTGGAAGAAAAGGTAGATGGGCGAGCTCAACGTATACGTATACGTGAGGCTCTTAATGAACTTCCGAGTGAACAAAAGCAGGTAATGGTGATGGCGTACTTTGGCGGGTACAGTCAGACCGAAATCTCAAATGAATTAGCAATGCCCTTGGGTACTGTAAAAACACGGATGCGTTTGGCAATGCAGAAACTTCGCCAACTCTTAAACCGTGAGCCAGAGGGCAAATCCAATTTTAGATGAGTTGCGTAATATTTATTGAGTGGAGCAGTGTTTTTTATGGATGCAAATGAGCATGTGCTTGATTTAATAGAAGCGTATGTATTGGAGAGTTTGGATGAACCCGAAACCAGTCGGGTCCGCCAACATATTTCCCAGTGCCCAGCCTGTCAAAGGGAGGTGCGCGCTTTCCAAATGGTCTTGGGAGAATTAGTTGAGAGTCTTCCCCAATTTTCTCCCCCGGCAAGTCTACGGACGCGAGTACTGACAGTGGTTACCCCTCCTCGCCCAAAGGTTGCGCATCCACAGCCCTTCCGATCTACCTTTTGGCAATTCTTGCAAAGTTTGCGTGCGCCGGCATTTGTCGGAATTGGATTAATTTTAGTTTTGGCATTTAGCAATATTCTGCTTTGGAGGCAAGTAAATAATTTGCGCTCAGAAACAACTAATACAGATATGCTCACTGAAGCCTTGCATCCCGCAAACGCGTCATATACTGGAACAGGTCTGGTTGTTATGGATCCACATGGCGAATATGGCACTATCATTGTTGATGCGATCCCTCCTTCTCCTGCTGGGTACCAATATCAAGTTTGGTTGAGCTATGATAACAAGATAGATAGTGGCGGCGTGTTTACTGTCCCGGAAAAAGGATATAGCGCAAAGGTCATTTACGCACCAGAGCATTTGATTATCTATACCCGGGTATGGGTTACTTTAGAGCCTGAAGGTGGTAGCGATCAACCTTCAGGTGAGGTGGTATTGCAAACCCATCCGTAAGAATAGATTTGCACAAGAGCAAAGACCTCCTAAGCGTTTGGTAATAATATTCTTTTAGCGCGCAGCAAACAAAAATACTATAAATTCAAAGAGCGAGTCATATTTTGGCTCGCTCTTTGAATTTATTTTGATGTTTCTCATGAAACATTTATAAAAATCATGGGTTAAATAAATCCAGAAAATAAAAATGTGCGTATGCTTGGATGAATTTTGAAAAATCAAAAAATATACCGTAACTTTTTTTGATAAATAGCGACGTAATCTCTAAATCCTGGAGTTGTGATTGGAAAATGCGATACCAAATAGCTTTTAGTTTCAATACAAAACAATTAACCTCGCGAATATATAATATCTATAGTGTGATATTGGCGAAGATTTTTTCTTATCTCCAAAATCGAAGTTTTTGGAGAATGGTAATAACTTTTGCTTTGCCTTTTGGATTGTATGTTTTGACTCTGGCTCCTACGATTTACAACCTGGATAGCGCTGAATTGACGACTGCTACGGTGACAGGTGGATTAATGCGCGCGACAGGATACCCACTTTATCTTTTCATTGGGCGGCTTTGGGCGGCTTTGCCAGTAGGCGACATGGGGTACCGCATGAATCTATTTTCTGCCTTCAATGGAGCGTTTACACTTTTGTTAGTTGAACGAATACTATATCGTCTGAAAATCAATCACTTTGCTACCTTGTGTGCAGTGGGTTTGCTTGCCTCTGCTCCGTTTTTTTGGTCGCTCTCGCTTGTTGCGGAAGTCTACACCTTGCACACAACGCTGATGTGTTTGCTGGTACTTTTCCTCTTGGAGTGGAACACTCGCCCAACCCCTGAAACCCTGGCCATCGTTACCTTAACTTTGGGATTAAGTATGGGGCACCACTTGGCGACAGCCTTACTGATCCCTGGTGCATTCTGGTATGTCATGGTTACCCATCCCCGAATAGCGTTGACGCCTCGTGGAATAGCTCTGGGCCTCCTGGGCGGGGTGTTGGGTCTTAGTATATATCTGTACCTACCGCTCCGCTTTTTGGCTAATCCTATCTTCAATTACGCGGGCACTTACGATGCAGCGGGCGTATTTCACCCAGTCAATTTACTCACGCCCACGGGGTTGTGGTGGTTAATCACGGGAAAGAGTTTTTCGGCTCAGATGTTTGCCTATCAGGGATTGGATTTGTGGCATGAAATCGTTTGGTTTGTAGGACATCTAGCGCGCGCGTTTTTTGTAGTTGGACTTGGTCCAGGTCTTTTCGGTGCAGCCATCCTTTTCCGCCGAGATTGGAAATTGGCTGGGATGCTGACGCTAATGTTTGGTGTTTCTGCTTTTTTCTATATCGACTATCGCGTTTTAGATAAGGAAACAATGTTTTTACCCACCTATATCATTTGGGCGATTTGGGTTGGGGTTGGTTTACACGCTTTGTTAAAGTGGATGACACCATCAGAAAAAGGAAACCGCGATTGGTCAGTTCAAATATTTCAGTGGGGAATGGGTTTGAGTGTGATCGCGGCGTTTCTTGTGACTGGGCCTCAGGTTAGCCTTGCCTCCGATTGGAGCACTCGAAGCCGTGGTGAAGCTATATTGACGCGTGTAGCTCCCAATGCCCTGGTGTTAGGGTGGTGGGACACTGTACCAGTTGTTCAGTATCTTCAACTTGTAGAAGGTCAACGCCCAGATGTGGAAGCCCTTAACCGTTTTTTGATAGATTTTGACGATTTAACCACCCTGGTGACCCGTGAAGTTGCTGATCGTCCCGTGTATATCAACGAGATGCCATTGAGTTGGGAAACAACGTTCTACTCGAAAAAAGTTGGACCGCTCTACCAAGTCTTTTTGCGCTCAGATGTAGACAAGAACATCGTCCAACCTGAAGCCCGGTAACGCTGATATGAGCCGTAATGTAGTTTCCCTTTGGACAAAACACCAACTTGCCATGCGGTTGGCTATTGAGGAATGGTTTTCTTCCTGGGTAGGGCAAGTCGTTCGATTTGGCCTGGTTGGTGTTGCGAACACCTTTGTGGATACTGGCTTATATTTCCTTCTGTCTCGTTCAAATTGGCTTCCAAATTTGGTTTGGGCGAAGGCATTCTCGTATTCTGTTGGCGTATTGAATAGTTACTATTGGAATAAATCGTGGACATTTCAATCGCGTGTGAAATCCGGTCAGGTGTTTCCTCTGTTTGTTGCGGTGAACTTGCTAGCGGTTGGCCTCAACACGTGGATGATGCACCTGGCATTAGATGTGCTTGGTATGTCGGAGGTTAGCGCGCTGACCCTGGCAACCGGCGCAACGTTTGTCTGGAATTTCATCGTAAATAAATTTTTTATTTTTAGGTAAGGAGTATTGTATGCAACCTATTACACGAATTTTGGTGGCTTTGACCATCTTACTCTCTGGCGCGGCATTACTACCGTTCGTTGACGTTCCCGCAGCAACGTTTGAATGGCAACGGTATGCCGGAGTCTATGAAGAACCTGAACTGGTCGTCAACTATCCGAGCGGGCAACCAGGCAGTTTCTTCCACTTTTCAGGCGCAGGATTTGGGGCTGACCAAGATGTTACCGTTTCATCAAATGGTGATATGTTGGGCATGACGACCACAGACAGTGCTGGAAACCTGGAGTTCAACCTCAATTCCGACGGGGCTGGGGTCGGGAGTTATTACATCTCTGTCGCTGAAGGAAACACAACCCGGACGCTCCGCGTGTTCCTCTGGGCCGATGCACCCCTACGACCTCAAGAAGGGCAGGGCGATGAATTTCTGCTTCCAACTGGATCGGCGATTCAAGAAATTCTATTGCCTAGCGTCGTGAAATAACTCGTACGAATATGTGCGGCGCTCTTATCTCAGAGCGCCGCACATATGCCAATAAGCCACCTGCCATTACAGCCTTTAAACATCTACTCAACCAGGGGCGAAGATATTCCCCAAAGGGAGTGGGTGGGGAATTAACTTCCTTATTTTCCCAATTTGGGGATTTTTTCAGTGTTCAATTTTTTTATGCGAATTTGAGAGAAAAAGCCGGGTGTAATCTGACAAGGCGGCAATAAAGGTTAGAATATGCAGGTGCATGAAACCCAAACAACTTCAATCGAAATAACGAGAAAGCCATTTAAAACAATCTTGGGAAAGTTAATCGAGGCACGTTGGCTATGGATGTCCCTTCTGATATTTGGAGTGACTCGTTTCGGTATTGGGGTGGTAGCCTATCTGGGCGCGCCGCTGATTCAGGATCATGCGGAGACACTGTACCACCTCCGTCCTCCGGATAATACTATTCTTGATGTATTAGGAAGCCGATGGGATACAGGTTTTTATGTGAGTATTGCTGAGGAGGGCTATAAATACGAAGGTGTACCGCTTCCCTCTGTCGCATTTTTCCCCTTGTTGCCGTTGCTGATGCGCTCGCTAATGTCAGTTGGTTTAGACGCGCTTATCGCTGGGGTGTTAATCACGAACACTGCCTTACTCCTGGCTACGATGTTGTTTTATCGGTTAGTTGCTATGGAGTGGGGAGAACCTGTTGCAGATCGAGCCATCTGGTATTTTTTAATTTTCCCCACCTCGTTTTTTGGTTCTGCGATTTATAGTGAAGCTCTTTTTTTGCTCTGTGCAATAGGTGCTCTATATGCTGCACGTCGTGGATTTTGGGAGATTGCTGGATTATTGGGCTTTTTTGCTGCCCTATCCCGCTTTTTAGGTATTTTGGTTGCCCCCCTTTTATTGGTAGAATGGGGGCTTCAACGAAAAACTCCCCTGGTTCAGCGTCCACCATTATGGGCACTTTTGGTTCCCGGGTTTGTTCCGTTGGGAACCGCAGCATATATGACCTACCTTTGGCGTGTTTTTGGTGATCCCTTGGCATTTACCCACGCTTCTGAGGCTTGGGGACGCACTGCGAGTTCTCCGTGGCTCATGATCCAAGAATTACTTGCTCGTCCAGAAATGGGCTGGGGTAGAGCCTTGGCTGGTGGTTATTTGCATCTCGATAATTGGATGGACTTCCTTTTTGTACTCATTTTTCTGGTGTTAGGTCTTGCCCTTCTCTTGCAAAAAAGATGGAGCGAAGGTGTTTTTGTCACCCTAGGTGCACTAATTCCTCTGTTTTCCGGTCTATTAATGAGTCAACGTCGTTATATGTGGGTCTTGTTTCCTGCCTTTATCTTATTGGCTCGTTGGGGACACCGTCCCTGGCTAGATCGTTTTCTGACTGTCCTTTTTTTGGTCGGATTATCTTTATTTACCACTTTGTTTGCGAACGGATATTGGGTCGCTTAGAAGACTGGAAGACCCATAACTTTTTTAATCCTCAGACGACGAATAGAATGAAAATGCTCGCCTTTTCTGTGTTTGCCAATCTTGGGCTCCGCTTAGTTTTAAGCAGTAAATTTTCTGCCTCGGCTAATCGCAAACAACAGCATCTTGAAAATATTCCCTCTGCGGATGGCCAAAAATCCCCTTCTTTTGACGAGAACGATGCCCTGAATGGATTACGCGAAATGAACCCCCAGGCGATTAGCACTATTCATTCTTTTTATTACCCTGATATTTATCGCTTTGCCTCCTTCCGGTTGAATGATGTTCATTTAGCTGAAGACCTCACCGCAGAAGTCTTTATGCGTTTATTAGTGGCAGTGAAAGAAGGGCATGGTCCGCGTACTACCCTCCGGGGTTGGTTGATGGCAACTGCTTCCAATATGATAAATGATTACTATCGTAAGAGCTACAGGCGCAAAACTGAAGAACTTTCTGACGAATTGCGTGCCGATGCCCCCAGCCCACTTGTGCGTGTAGAAATTCAAGAACGACACAAAGCCGTTCATGCCGCCCTAGAAAAACTTACGCCTGACCAACAAAATATTCTCTCCCTTCGTTTTAGTTCAGGATATTCACTAGAAGAAACTGCCGAAGCGATTGGCAAGAACATCAACGCGGTTAAACAGCTCCAATTCCGCGCCCTGGCTGCCCTCCGCCGTCATTTGGGGGATGAAATATGAAACCGCTTTCCAATTCTTCTTCCGAAACCGATTTGATTGACGCCCTTGCCACTTGCTTAGACGCGCTTGCCGTTGGCTCGGAATTAGAAGCGGTATTAAACTTGTACCCTGCTATGGCTGCAGAATTGCGACCTCTCTTGCAAACGGCTCAAGCCGCCCAAACCTTAAGTCCCACACGTATTCCAGTTGAGGCCATGAACCGAAGCCGGACAAAAATGCTAGGACAGGCAGCGACGTTCCGCACCCAACAAGTAGTTCCATCAGGCCTGTGGGGTCGGATGCGTCGCCTTCCGCGTTTTGCCCTCTCCTCCATCCTAACGGTTGTTGTCCTTGTCGCAAGCCTTTTCACAGTAAATGCCATTGCCGCCAGTGCGTTGCCGGGAGACTCATTATATGGCCTTAAGCGTTCGTTTGAAGGGGTTTGGCTCGGCCTCACCCCTGGCTCTTTAGCCCAGGATTCGCTAGAACAAGCTTACCGAGAACGGCGGATTGATGAAGTGCGGGAACTCCTCGCATTGGGACGTGTTGAAAATATCACTTTTCAAGGAGTTTTCGCCGCGCGTGATGAGCTATCGGGCATTGCTCCAGAACGGTGGTTGGTGAGCGATATCAATGTTCTTCGAACCATTGACACCGAAGTCCTCGGAGATATTCAAATCGGGATGTGGATCGAAGTTGAAGGTCGCACACGTCCCGACGGAACTGTGGAGGCTATTCGTCTGCGTCCTCAAGCTTTTGCCTTCGTCGGTGTCATTGAAACTATGAGTTCTGACGTTTGGCAAATAGAAGGTCGCGAAGTGATTATTCGCACTGAAACAGAACTAGCCCCCGGTCTGGTCATAGGTACAAAAGTGATGGTTTTGGCGGAATTTGATGCTGAGGCACAGATTTTTGCGCGTGCAATCCTATATGCGGGCACTCCCGAACCTACCCCGTCCCCAACTATTTCCCCCACCGTGGATGATACCCAGACGCCCCCCCCCACGGAAACTACTCCCGATTACACCCCAACCTCTACGGATACCTCGGTTCCCTTGATAACGGAACTTCCAGCAGAAGAAACCCCATCCCCAACCATTTCTCCACCTGCCACCTCCTCACCCGAACCTACTCCAACCATCACACCCTGGCCGACCGACGATCATCGCGATGATGACACCCCTACTGTCAAACCGACCGACGAGGAAGAGGAAGATAATAAGACAAAAGAACCTGATTTGACGGATGAACCCGATCCGACCGATGAACCTGAGGATGATAGTTCGAGTAGCAATCATTAAAACAAAACCCCCGCGACCACGCGGGGGTTTTCTGTGAAAGGCAAATTTACCCGGTACGGCTAGACGCGCACATCCAAACTTTGATATACGTTAACTAATTGCTGAGCCACTTCCTGCCAGCGATATTGCTGGGCATGGGCCACAGCTTTCTGACTCATTTGCTCGCGCACAGTTGCATTTGTGATCAAAGCTGTCAGGCGGTCACAGAGTGTGTCGGGATCATCTCCGGGAAACAAAAATCCTGTTAGCCCATCTTTGATCAGATAGGCTAATCCACCAACCTCTGTTGCTACAACAGGGGTACCACAAGCCATTGCTTCCAAAGCAACCATCCCAAACGATTCATAATGCGATGGCATGACCAACACATCTGCAGCAGAATAATAATATGCGAGGGTATCCTGGCCGCGTTTGCCTAAAAAAGCCACCACATCGCCGACACCATAATCATTTCTTAGGTCTTGCAAACGCGCCATTTCGTGAGTCATTTCGGTGCGACTTACATTTGGATCGCCGCCGATTATCGTAACACTCAATTGCTTACGATTGACCAACCCTTGACGAGTCATCATCCCAATCGCTTGAATGAGCAGATCTACACCTTTGAGCGGTTCAATCCTTCCAACGAAGAGAATATTTTGATGATGGAGAGGAATATTCGTAAACTCCCGGGCTTCATCTTGGGGAATGGGATAAAAATGAGATGTATCTACTCCAGGTGGAACGACAACAACTTTGCGCGTATCTGCCTTATATAGCCATTGCAACTGTGCTAACTCTGCAGGTGTTGCCGCTACAATTCTGTCTGCAAGCTTAAGTACTTCTTGTTCTCCATTAATGCGATAATCTCCCTCTGCTTCTCCGAACCCAGCCACACGGTTTTTCATGTGTCCTAATGTGTGAAACATGTGCACAACAGGAACTCCCCACGCCGTTTGAAGGTGTTTCGCTGCGATCCCCGACATCCAATAATGACTGTGAATAAGATCGTACTGGACTCCTTTACTTCTTGCAAATTCGAGAATTCCTTCGGCAAAAGTTGGAATGTGAGCAATGAGTTCTGGTTTAGGTAAGGGGACTTCAGCACCTGCAGGAACGTGGACGACCCGATTGCCATAACCCAGGTCATGAAGTACATGCGGAACGTGTTCATCTTGTGAGCGCGTAAACACATCTACGTGCACGCCCATCTGCCCCAATTGCCGCGTTAAATCTCTGACATACACATTCATCCCCCCAGTGTCTTTTCCACCTAAAGTTGCAAGTGGGCAGGTGTGGTAGGACAGCATAGCGATTCGCATGGCGTGTATTATAGCAAAATTGGCTGCCCGCCGCAAAATCTAGGCTTACCTCCAGCTAATCCCCATGAACTGCGTACTCTTGATTCACTCTTAGAAAAATTAGATGTAAAATAGCCAGAGGTTTGTCCTAAGATTATTTTTTCCGTGAAGCTAAAAACCCTATTTCTTCCTATGAGTTCGGATGAACAGGCCATTCGTCTGATGCTCTTTCGATATGTGCTTTGGGGACATGTGATTTTTGGCTTGCTATTTGCAGTAATTGGAAGTTTTTGGGCAAATGTTGGGTTGCGGTATTGGCTGATGGGGGTGGGTTTTATGTTATCTGGTTTGGTCGGATTTCTTCTCGATCATTGGAAGAACACAAAAATTGCCCAAATGGCCTTGCTGGGGGCCGGGTTTGCTATTATTACAGCGGCAGTTGCAACAGGTGGAGGTATACAGAGTTTAGCTTTTTGGGATTACATTGGTTTGGCTTTGATGGCTGGGGTGATTTATGGTGAGTTGGCCAGTTTATCTGTGGTCTTTGTCAGTTTATTGGTGGGGTTGGGATTCGTGATTGTGGAAAATAAGCTTGGGGGTTGGCCGTTATTCGTAAGGCATACCCCGTTTTCGATTTGGTTTTCATATCTGTTTATTTTGCCGATGGTGTTTGCTTTTCAGTATTTGCTGACTTATGGTTTGCGGCGGGCTATTCGTCAAGCGGGTGAGGAGATCGCCCAACGAAAACGGGCTGAAGAACATTTTCGCCAGTTATTTGATGCAACTCCGAACGCCTTGATCCTTGTAAATCGCCACGGCATGATTGAGATGTGTAATCACTCGACTGAAAAACTTTTTGACTATTCGATGGCGGAATTAATCGGACACCCAGTAGAAATACTTGTTCCTGAGGATCTCCAAGCAAATCATTTTAACAACAAGAGAAAATTTTTAGAGCATCCAACCCCGCGTGCAATCGGCACAGGAAATGAATTGGAAGGTGTTCATCGAAGTGGAAGGCGAATTTCCCTTGAGGTTGGGTTAAATCCATTAGAAACGGTTGATGGGGTAAAAATCTTGGTTTCGATCTTGGACATTACAGAGAGAAAACACGAGGAAAAGACCCGTCAGCATTTATTGGATATCTCCCAAACGGCAGTGGCTGCAACCTCTCCTACCGAAATCCTTGAGAACACGATGAAAATCATCCGGGAATCGTTGGCTTTCGATTATTTAGGTTTACGCTGGGTGGAGGCAGTAACGGGTGAATTACGATATGTGACCTCAATGGGGAAATATGCCTCGACACAGACAGAAATAGCTAATTGGGTCATTCAGACAGGCTATGGGATTGCGGGTATGGTTGCCCGGACTGGTATTCCGGAGTGTGTAAATAATTCCCACCTTGACTCACGTACGATTTATCCACCCGGGGTAGCTATTGCCAAGGAACATTCTATTTGCCTGCCCTTAATAGCAGAAGGACGGGTGTTTGGTATCCTTTTTATTGCTCGTTATGAAGACCCGCCCTTTACATCCGAGGAATTTGAACTGGCAAAATTGTATTTAAACCATATAACCCTGGCGATTTACAATGCCCAATTGCGGCAAGTCGATCAAACCCGGTTGCAAGAGTTAGAAGAACTAAACCAGGAATTACAAAGCCAGAAAGGAAAATTGGAAGAACGTGTACAGGCGCGTACGGTTGAGTTACATAAAGAAATCCTCGAACGAAAACAAGTTGTGGAAACCCTCCGCCACCGAAGCGAACTACTCACTACCCTTCATAATATTTCTTTGGACTTATTTAACCACCGGGAGTTGGATGAAGTACTGAAAACGATCCTGGCGCGGGCGACTCAACTATTAAATGCCCCCTTTGGTTACATTAGTATTATTGAAGGAGAACGCCTCATAGATTGGGCTACTATTCCTGATGATGATCAATATGAAAAATTAAACAGAAAAATCTCAGATACCCCCCTCCTTCTCCGTACAGCAATCGAACAAAAGAAATCTTTTCAGATAGACGATTATTCCCTTCAACCTGGCTTAAGACCCAGAACGGTTGCCTTAGGTTTGCGCGCCGCGATTCTTGTCCCTATCCTTGCGGGAGAGAAAGTCTTTGGGCTATTAGGAATTTTTCACGGTATCCCCGAACGCAAATTTAGTGATGAAGAACGCCAAACCCTGGAATTATTTGCCCAAATTGCTGCTTTAGCGCTAGACAACGCTCATCTCTATGCCCAAGAACAACATGAATTTATGGAGCGTAAACGCACGGAAGAGATATTGCGTCAACATGTGAAGCTCCTCTCTTTGATGCATAGTATCACCCTTGATTTACTACAACAACGCGATATTGAAACTTTACAGCAAATGATTGTAGAGCAGATGGCTCTATTTTTGGAGGTGGATTGGGGTGTTCTCACCCTCAAGGAAGGCGATTTGCTTATTGACCGTGCTATATTGTCCAGCCCCGATCATCCTTATCAGATGGTAACCTCAAGCCGAGAAGATGATCCTACTAGCCCAATCTGGCAAGTCATTGATAAAGCGCATCCTTTCGTCACGGAAAATTATACTGCACTAGTAAATATTCGCCCTGAAACCGCCTCCTTAGGTCTGAAAGCCACTATTTTACTTCCTGTCTTTATTGGCAATACATGCCAGGGCATCTTGGGTACTGGGCGTATCAATAGCTCATCTCCATTTGATGAAGAGGAAATTCGTTATGGCATGTTGCTCGCTCGTATTGCCGGGATTATCCTCGAGAACGCTTTATTGCACGAAACTTTGCGGCAGGAAGCCATACGCGATCCGTTAACCAATTTATTCAATCGCCGATTTATGGAAGAATCCCTCACGCGTGAACTTCAACGCGCCGCACGCTTGAACCATTCCCTGGTTGTTGTCATGCTGGACATCGATCATTTTAAGATTTTCAATGACACCTATGGCCATAGTGCAGGGGATGAGGTCCTGCGATGTTTGGCAGATGTGCTCAAGGAGAATTTCCGCAATAGTGATATTGCTTGCCGTTATGGGGGAGAAGAATTTATCTTAATCTTGCCGGACGTAACCTACGATGATGCTTTTCATAGGATGGAAGAACTGCGCAAGGAAATTTCTCGCTTAGTGGTGATTTATCAGGAAATCTCCCTCCCAGCTATTACCATCTCCATTGGCCTTGCTTCCTTCCCGATGCACGCATCCTCAGGAAATCAACTTCTTCTCAAAGCAGATGAAGCGCTTTATCGGGCCAAAAATGCTGGCCGTAATCGTGTGATCGGCTTTTCATAGCCCTTTCCCCTTTTCGCAAAAATATTAATCCCCTGATATAATCGCCGCCCTATGAGTATTTTCCAAAAATGGCGAGATAGCCTCGCAAAAACCAGCAAACGTACCTTTGGGCAAATTGCCAATCTCCTTGGGGCAACCGAGATCGAAGACGACATTTGGGATGATCTTGAGGCCCTGCTCATCCAATCTGATTTAGGCATGGAAACGGTTGACATCATTCTCGACGCCCTCGAAAAACATGTAGATACCGAAGGCCTCACAAAAGCGCATGAACTCCGCGCAGGGTTACAGGATGAACTCCGAAAATTGTTAATTACCCCTCCACCATTTGACCTTTCGCAAAAACCCGCGGTGGTCCTCCTGGTGGGGGTAAATGGGTCCGGAAAAACAACGAGCGCGGCCAAACTTGGTTACCGCTTCCGAAAACAAGGGAAATCAGTTCTCCTTGCCGCCGCGGACACCTACCGTGCAGCGGCTATTGAGCAACTCCAAACCTGGGCTGAACGCCTCGACCTCCCCATCATTGCAGGGCAACCCAATGGTGATCCTGGCGCTGTCACCTACGACGCCATTCAGGCCGCCCTCTCCCGGGATTCCGATATCCTTCTTGTTGATACCGCTGGCCGGTTGCATACCCGCTTCAACCTGATGCAGGAACTTCAAAAGGTGTATCGCGTAGCTGGCAAAGCGCTCCCTGGCGCGCCACATGCCATTTGGCTTGTGATTGACGCTACTAACGGGCAAAATGCCCTTCAACAAGCTAAAGCCTTCAAAGAAGCCGTCAAAGTTAACGGAATTATTCTTTCCAAACTTGATTCATCCGCGCGTGGTGGTATGGCCTTCGCCATCCAGCGCGAATTGGGTCTCCCCATTCTCTTCGCAGGCCTTGGCGAAAAGCCTGATGATATGGAACCCTTTGACCCGGATGCCTTTGTGGACGGGATTCTGGCTGATTTCAAATACTGATTTTTCGTGTTTACCCTGGGAGCCTTTGCCCTAATCATTGACGCGTCCGGTCGTATTCTCCTCAATCAACGACAAGACAACCAAAAATGGAATCTTCCAGGTGGGCATGTAGAGCCTGGCGAGTTGCCTACAGAAGCGGTTGTCCGTGAAACGCTCGAAGAAACCGGCCTCGGAGTTGAGGTTGAACGTTTAGTAGGGTTTTATTCGAAAGAGGCCCAGAACGATTTTGTCCTCACCTTTCTGTGCCGGGTAGTTAGTGGAGAATTGCAGTTAACTACGCCTGAAACCCTTGACTGTCGGTTTTTCGCGATATCAGAAATCCCCTCTGACATCCATGCCTACCATGTTTGGCGAATTTTGGATGCATTCAAAACAGAGCGTGATCCGATATTTGTACATCAAACGCCTCAACTCGCAGCAGACATGATGGAAAACCTTAAGTGGCAATCTAACAATGAATCTTGAACCCATTATTTTGACCGGGACGCGTGCCCAACTCATTCCTCAGTCGTTGGACCATCTAGACGCCCTTTACCATGTAGCCGCGTATCCTGAAATCTGGCCCTATATGATCTTGCAAACCACGCCTACTCGTGAACGGTTGGCGCAGTACATTGCTTCAGGTCTGGCCGATCAAACTGTGGGAACCTGCCTCTCGTTTACAATTGTGGATCAGCAAACCGGCGCTTTGATTGGGAGCACTCGTCTTTTTGATATAGCAGTTAGCCACCGCCGTGGCGAAATTGGGCATACCTGGCTCACGCCGTCTGTTTGGCGAACGCGAATCAATACCGAATGCAAATATCTGCTGTTACGTTACGCCTTTGAAACCCTTGACATGATTCGTGTCCAACTTAAGACTGACTCACGCAATATCCGTTCGCAAGCTGCCATTGAGCGTTTGGGTGCAGTCAAAGAAGGTATTCTTCGCAACCATGTCATCCTCCCCGATGGCTATATTCGCCATTCTGTCATGTATAGCATCACCGACACAGAATGGCCCGAAGTTAGAAAAAGACTTGAGACTTTCTTATCTTCCTAAAAATCCATCCAGATCATTTCAATTTATTAAGCACTGTATGTTATTCACCTGAAAGGAAATCTATGCAAGACTTGATTACCCGCCTCACCGAGGCAAATGCAAAAATCCACACTCTTCGGGGGCGTCTTTGACCTCGCTCAAAAGGAAGCCGAACTTGAAAAACTACAACAAGCATCCGAAGACTCTTCCTTATGGAATGATCCGACGCGTGCGCAGCAGGTAATGAAAAACCTGACCAACTTAAAACGGGAAGTCGAAAGTTGGCAAACCCTCGCGCAACGTATCCACGACGCCCTCGAACTTGCGCAACTCGAAGATGAATCACTACGCAATGAACTTCAACCTGAAACTGATGCCCTCGAAAAAGAAGTTGAGCGGCGCGAATTCAACGCCATGCTTTCTGGGCCGTACGATCATGGAAATGCTCTCCTAACGATAAACGCCGGAGCTGGAGGAACCGATGCTCAGGATTGGGCAGCCATGCTCCAACGTATGTACCTCCGTTGGACCGAACGCAGCGGTTATGAGGCCGAAATCCTTGATGCAACCGAGGGTGAAGTTGCAGGCACCAAGACCGTCACGATAGCAATAAATGGCGAATATGCCTACGGTTACCTGCGCCCGGAAAAAGGGGTTCACCGTTTGGTGCGTCTCTCGCCCTTTGATTCTAATGCCCGGCGACATACCTCATTTGTTCAAGTAGAAGTTCTCCCTCAGATCGAAGATGACACCGAAATTGCACTCAACCCCAACGATCTCAAAATTGAAACCTACCGTTCCTCTGGCGCGGGTGGGCAAAACGTCCAAAAGAACGATACCGCCGTACGTATCACTCACCTCCCAACTGGAATTGTCGCCGCCTGCCAAAACGAGCGTTCCCAAACCCAAAACCGGGAAAATGCTATGAAGGTGCTGAAAGCTCGGCTTTTTGAAATCAAACGCCAGGAACAAGATAAACAAATGGCAGAATTGCGTGGTGAATATCAAAAAACCGAATGGGGTAGTCAAATCCGTTCGTATGTCCTTCATCCTTACCAGATGGTTAAAGACCACCGGACGGATTACGAGACGGGTAATACCCAAGCGGTGTTAGATGGTGATTTAGATGCTTTTATTGAAGCGTATTTACGCGCCAACGTTGGACAATGAGAAAGACAAAATTATCTCGATTTCCCATCCAAATTTGCTTGACAGCCCTTCTCTTGATTCGTATAATCGCCTAGCCTGCCTAAGCGCAGGTATTTTTATGAATAAAACAAGTCGAACATAGTTCAGACATTCCAAAAGAACTTTAGGAGTTATCCATGGCCCCCCTCCCCAAACGTAAACTTTCCAAAGGTCGCCGCGATCGCCGGCGTGCCCATGACGCCCTGAAAGCCCGCAACCTGGTTCAATGCAGTAATTGTGGTCAGATGCGTCTTCCTCATCGTGTTTGCCCGAATTGTGGCTATTACCAAAACCGTGAAGTAATCGAAATCGAAGCGGAGAAAAAATAACCTTCAGAATCCCTCATCAGGGTTTTCCCGCGAAGTGGGACATTTTGATACCTGATCTGGAAAGACGCTCAAAAGGCCGTGGGGACACGGCTTTTTTGTTATATGAATCTCAACCCTGCAAAAACTGCTTTTTTATTCCCCGGACAAGGTTCCCAAGAACTTGGTATGGGCCGGGATTTGACGATGGATTTCCCCATCGCACGCGCCACTTTTGCACTGGCGGATGTTTTACTCGATTTCTCTCTCTCAGATCTTGCCTGGGATGGCCCAGACAATGAACTGAACGACACCATTAACACCCAACCGGCAATCCTGGTGCATTCCGTAGCCGCTCTACGTGCTTTTTGGGAACGATACCCGGATTTTATTCCTGCGTTTGTCGCAGGGCATTCGATGGGGGAACTTACCACCCTCCTCGCGGCGGGAGTTTTACCTTTTGAAGATGTTCTCTCCTTAGCCCGTACCCGTGGAGAACTGATGAAACGTGCGGGGGATCAGAATCCCGGCGGAATGGCAGCCCTCCTGGGGTTGGACATCCTGACCGTGGATCGGGTTTGCGCGGAAGCCAGCACTCTTAATGAAATTGTTCAGGTCGCGAACGATAACTGCCCAGGGCAAGTTGTTGTCTCCGGTTCGGGAAACGCCCTCCGGCGGATGATTCCATTAGCCCAGGCGGCCGGCGCAAAGAAAATTATCCCCCTCATGGTTAGTATTGCTGCCCATTCCCCTTTAATGTCCCATGCACAGGAAGATTTCAACAAAGCGGTTGAAACTCTTCCCTTGCAAGACCCAAAAATTCCCATCATTGGCAACGTGACTGCGCGCCCCCTTGCACGTGTTCGTGACTTAGAAGATGATTTGAAAGCTCAACTCACCTCTCGCGTTCGTTGGACGGAAACTATTGAATACATGGTTGTCCAGGGGGTTGATACCTTTATCGAAATTGGTCCTGGCTCGGTGCTGATTAACTTGGTTAAGCGTATAGCACGCGATACCCAGCGCTATTCGCTCGGTAGCCCTGAAGATTTCCACAAACTGACCGGATAGCCCAAAAATGATCTCAATAAAAAGCCTGGGAAGGTGATCACCCTCCCAGGCTTTTTACGTTTTACGGTTATTCGCCTGCATGCCACTGCGGACAAGTAATGTGATAGGGGGTCTCCCCGAAAAACTGTGTCCATTCACTTTGTGTAAAATTTCTTCCTGCTAATTGGCATGCAAGAGAAATCCAATTATCAATATTAACTTCCCATTGATAAACATTTCCATCTGTTCCCCCGGCATAAAGCACTTGACCATCTTCGGCAAACACTAGCGCAGAAATATTACCGCCTATACCAGCCAATGGTTCTCCGATGGGTTGGCTAGTAATCAAATCCCAAAGAATGATAGTAGTATCAGCACTTCCCGATGCCAGGATGCCCCCATCAGGACTAAAAGCCAGACTCGTGACTGCGGCTTCATGCCGACTTAAGGGGAGGCCAATTGCTGTCATACTTGCCAAATCCCACAACCAGATGGCTGCATCATCGCTCCCACTCGCCAAACGATCGTTGTCTTTTGAAAACGCAATACTGGTTATTTTCCCGGGTTGTCCTAGTAGAAGAGCAGTTTCTTCCTGTAAACCAATATCCCAGACCCTGATCTCTGAACTTTCACAGTCTGTTGCCGTGGTATGACAGGCACTTGCAGCAAGGTATTGTCCATCGGTGCTAAAGGCTAGACTGTTGATTACTCCGTTCATCGTGAGTTCTATATCCACGCCTGATACATAATTTTGAATAACGATCCGCCCCGTAGTATACCCAAGGGCCGAGATACTTCCATCTAGATTCAATGCAGCACTTTGGATCGCTCCTGGGGCAGCAATCGCCTCAGGAATTCCGAGATTGGGTTCTAGCAACGGGGCAGCAGGTGCGATTTCCATTTCATTGCGATTCTGGTTGCTTAAGGCGAATGGAGTGCCTTGTCCATCCAGACTCAAGCTATAAATCGGACCTAAATCGGTTGTCAACACCTCGCTGAGTCGCTGCTCAATGTTAACTTCATATAACTCGACCGTTTTGTCCCGGCTGGCTGCCGCGAGGACAAGTTTTCCTAAAGAAGGAATAAAAGTTAAGCTATGTACTTCGTTTTTGAAAGGTTTCAGAGTCGTAATTTGCTCGTATGTGTTTGTGTCCCATAAAATGATCTCTCGATCTGTCCCCGTGGAGGCTAGAATTTTACCGTCAGCGCTGATTGAAACACTCAGTACCTCTCCCAAATGGCCGTTCATCGAGGCAATTTGCTGGCTTTCATTGACATTCCATAGCCGCACTGTTTTGTCTGAGCCACCTGATGCCAGTAGGTTGCTATCAGGTCCCCAGGCTACGCTTTGAACATCTGCAGTATGTCCGCTTAAGGTTCTAAGTGTGTTTAGGGTGGTAGGATCGAGAATGTAAATCAAATCATCTTTGCTTGCTGCAGCGAGTTTACTTCCATCTGGGGACCAGGCAACTTCAGTCAGCCCGAAGGCTAGGCTTTTCTCAATTTTTTTGTTAGTTTCTGTGTCCAAAATGGCAATTCGCGCTCCTGAAACCATCGCAAGCCGTTTCCCGTCGGAACTCCAGGCAATCGAGAGAATAACATTTCCTCCGTAGAACTTACTCTTTTGCTTACCCGTTGCCACATCCCAAAAATATATATACCCGTCAATCCCTGCGGAGGCCAGTGTGGTTCCATCCGGGCTGAATGCCAACCCCCAAATGATCCGCCCTCCATTTGCTGTGAAAGTGTATTCAGGTTTTCCCTCCACAAAATTCCAAATTACGAGAGTACCGTTTTCTCCGCCAAATGCCAGATGCGCACCATCGGGGCTGAGTGCGACACTGTATAGGGCGGTCAATTGGTTTGGGACGGGTGGCGTGACGGGGATGATCTGGCGGCTCAATCCTTGTTGTAAAATGGTCAGTAAAGCGTTTTTTGCTTCCAGCGTGTTGGATGTTCCGTAGGCTTCCAGGCTCAGGAGTGCTGCAAGGTCGGGTTGAGAATCTAGGTAGCTTAGTGACTGGGCAGCACGTTGGCGTGATAGAGCGAGGTCGCGTTGCATATTTGCTTCGACGCGGGCGGCCTCAGCAGCTTGACGTTGATTTTCTGCCTCTGCGCGTTGGGTAGAGGCAATTTGTCGCTGTTGCGCTTCTTCGGCGGCAGCAGTGCTCGCGGCGTTAGCTTGTTGGATAGCGATAGATTTTTGTTCCAGCGCGGCGGTACTGGCGGCTTCGGCAGTCGCCCGTTGAATTTGTGCGAGGGCCGCGTTAGTTTCTGCGTTTCCACGTTCTGTTGCAGCCAGGGCTGCATAATTTTCAGCTTCGGCTTGGGCAGTTTGGGCTTGTTTAAGATTTTGCTGGGCGAACCGATAGGAAGAAAAGGCAATGATAGATAAAAAGATGGTGGCAATTAAAGCAAACGAGATGCTTCCCAAAAAGATACGTTGCCGGCGTGTAGTTAACCGAGCGTTGAGCGTCTCTTGCACACTAGCATTGATATATTCTTTGTGCAAAGGCGTTGGTTTTGGGTCATCAATTTTGACCGATTTCTCTAACCATTTTTCAGCGTTTGAAAGATCGGTGCCGCGGAGGAGAAAACTGACATCCCGCCCAGATTGCGTCCATTCTCCCGCACGAATCATGAGCCGTGTGTGGTCTTGTACCCACTCTAGATCTGTGTGAATGATACGGAGCATCTCTGGAAGGTTGGTGCCGAGTTCTTCCTCGGAACGCATATAGACCCAATTGGTAGCCCCAATACTAGGATGAATATGGTCGTCTTTTTCTGCCTCCCGAAACAAAATGGGAATGAGCCTTTTGTTGGCGTTTATCGCTGTTTGTATTTCATCCCCACACACCCTCGATTTAAGTGAGTCGGGGCTGATAACAAAAGCAAAAGCATCGGCATTTTCTATCCCCCGTTTAATTTCTGTCCACCAATCTGACGTCAGGGGGATATTCTCCCAGTCCACCCAAACGTCCAAACCACTTTTTCGAACAGCATCATGTACCTTCTGAACAAATGCCTTGTCCCGTCTTGAGTAGGAGATGAATACCTTAACTTGGTTGGTGGTGGTATCTTCCTGAGCGCCTTCCGCGATCTGTTGAGGGATAATGCGGGTAGTAAAAGGCGTAGTCTTTCGCAACCGTTCAGAAATGGAGCGAGAAAGTTGCAAGGCAATTGCAGGATTCTTTTCGAGTAGTACAACAAAATCCTCCCGATCTAAAGCGAACAATCTGCAATCCGTTACTGCCCGTGCACTGGCTGACCGCGGTTTTTCATCCAATAAGGACATCTCACCAAAATAGTCGCCGGGTTTGAACGTGGCTAATACGATTTCTCGATCTGGCCCTGATTTTTGCGTGATTTCTAGAGAACCATTCAGGATAAAGTATAAGGCATCTCCTTTATCTCCTTCTTGAAAAAGCATGGTTCCTGCTGGAAGTGAACGTTCATGCACTTCTCCTGCTAAATAAGTAATCAATTCGTCGGGTAAATTTGAGAAAAGAGAGATTTTTTTTAGGGCTTCGAAGATATCCATATACACCTTCTGGTTGCGGCTACAGGTTAAGGAGTACCCACCATTATGAAAAGGTTTGAATTGAGTTTGTGGAATTTTACTCTACTCCTCTTTCTTAGTGGTGTTATTTTTTCCGCTGTTCCGGTTTCGTGAATAACTATAGAGTAGGATTTTTAAGCGAGGTCTCATCTAAAGAGAAGGCGCAAGCATATGTCCATTTTTTGCCTTTCCACTATTTGGAAATGGCTCCGTATTCCATCTGAATAATTACGTGTGATATAATCCGCTTAACATGGAAGAAAACAAGCCTACTTTACCTCCTGCAACTCCCCCCGCGCTCCCCTCAACCACAACATCCTCACCCAGCTCTGCCGAATTAGCCCAGCGTCGGAAAATGGTGGTTACTGGGGTCATTGTTGTGCTCTTCTTGTTGGCGTTGGTGATCGGTTCGGTGGTTTTCCTGCTTCAACCTGCTACCCCAACAGATAAAATTCGCGATATTTTCATCATTTTCATGGCTGTAGAATCTTTGTTAATCGGATTAGTTCTCGTTATTTTGATTGTCCAACTCGCCCAACTGATTAACCTGCTTCAAAATGAGATAAAGCCTATTTTGACCTCGACTAATGAAACTGTGAATACGTTACGGGGTACGGCAGTTTTTCTTAGTGACAACCTGGCTGAACCTGTAATGAAAATCAACGAATTCTTAGCTGCACTTACCCAACTTCGTGAGATGCTTGGCTTTGCTAAACGTAAACCATAGTAAGCCTTGGATAGCGTTAAAGGCTTTCCTGGCTTTTGCACAACCTGAAAAATCACTCAAAAGGAGAAAAATATTATGTCAGACCGTGATAATGATTTTGGCGCATTTTTAACTGGTTTCCTTGTCGGGGGGCTTGTCGGAGCCGCCGTCGCTCTCTTGATGGCACCTTCATCCGGCGAAGAAACCCGGACTTTGATCAAGGATCGTAGTATTGAACTCAAAGATTTGGCCGTCGAGCGAGCCGAAGCTGCTCGTGACCGCGCGATTGCTGCTGCTGAACAAGCCCGCGCTCGCGCCGAGGAACTCGCCGATCAAACCCGCACCCGCTTAGAAGAAACTAGTTCCAACGTGCGTCATCATGCTGAAGAATTGGCTACCACCACCAAAGAAAAAGTCTCTGATCTGCAAGAGCGAGGTCGCGTCGTTTTAGAAGAACAAAAAGATCGTTTATCTTCTGCCATTGAAGCTGGAAAGCAGGCTGCAGAAAAGAAACGTGCAGAAATGACGGGTGGCAGCGAAGACGGCGAAGCCGCCTCTGCCTAAAACTGTTCATATTTCCTATCAAAGACCGGTTAGAAGAGCCGGTCTTTTTTTCTTAAAATTCTCAACTTAGGAACCTCAATGAATTTCGGCTATCCACATTCTGAACCACCCGATAATGGGTGTAAAATAGCCTAAAATTTCCCCAGCAATCCAATCCGTTATATTATTTCCAGGAGTTTCTCCCCATGATGATTCGCGAATCCAAGGGTTTGACCTTTGATGATGTTCTTCTCATTCCTAAACGTTCTAATATCGCCTCCCGTGGTGATGTAGATACATCCTCTTCTCTTACAAAGTCTATTAATCTGCGTGTTCCCGTAATTAGTGCCAACATGGATACCGTTACAGAGGCAGATATGGCAATTGCCATGGCTCGCGCTGGCGGCATGGGTATCCTTCATCGGTTTATGACGATTGAGCAACAAGTCCGGCAGGTACAACGTGTGAAACGGGCCGAAGGGTTAATGGTCGAAAACCCCTATGCGATTCACCAAAGTGCCACCATACAAGAAGCCAAAAAGCAAATGAAATCCTTCGATGTGGGTGGACTGGTTATCACGAATGGAGGGGACGAGCTCATTGGTTTGATCACTCAACGCGATGTGCTTTTCGCCCCAGATGCGGCTGCCCCGGTCAGTTCCGTGATGACTCGCCCAGGGCAAATCATCAGCGTTAAACCAGGTATAACCCCCGAGGAAGCACGCCGCGTTCTGCACGAACATCGGCTTGAAAAACTTCCGGTGATAGATGATGAAGGGCGTTTTGTTGGACTAATTACTTCTCAAGATTTGATCAAACACGAACAACATCCTCACGCTTCGAAGGATGAGCGCGGCAGGCTGCGAGTCGGCGCGGCGATCGGTGTCCAACCCCATGATCTCGACCGCGCAGGGGCCTTGCTCGACGCGGGCGTAGATGTCCTCGTTCTCGATATTGCCCACGGGCATGCGGAACACTGTATTCGTATGGTGAAAAGTCTCCGGAAGGATTATCCCAAAGCCCAAGTCATCGCTGGGAATGTAGCCTCCGTTGACGGGGCAAAGGATCTTGCTGAGGCTGGTGCAGATGCCATCAAAGTGGGCATTGGCCCTGGGTCTATTTGCACTACCCGTATCGTAACTGGCTTTGGTGTGCCTCAGCTGACTGCAATTATGGATAGTGTTGCCGGACTACGAGACGCGCGAATCGATATTCCTGTGATTGCCGATGGAGGCATCCGTACTTCTGGCGATATGGTAAAAGCCCTTGCAGCAGGCGCAAGTACGGTGATGATTGGAAGTTTGTTTGCTGGATGTGAAGAAGCACCGGGGTCACCAGTAATTAGGGATGGACAAAAAGTGAAAGTAGTTCGGGGGATGGCCTCCCTGGGAGCTGCGATTAGCAGAAAAGAACGTGAGCGGGATACACAGGATGAAAGTGCAGAAAGTCAGGAAGACTGGGACAAAGTTGTGCCCGAAGGGGTAGAGGCGGTGGTGCCTTATCGAGGCCACGTTCGGGAAATTTTGTACCAGATGGTGGGTGGATTACGTTCGGGGTTAAGCTATGGTGGGGCGCATACAATCCGCGAACTTCAGGAAAACGCCGAATTTATCCAGATCACCCCGGCTGGTATTCGCGAAAGTTCTCATCACGATGTCGGCAAGTTGTAAGAACGAGCACACCGCCTGTCCTGTTTGATTGAGGACACTTGCCCCTTGTCGTTCTCTGGAACCTTGATAAATTATATCCGGGCAGGGAACTTAATCGAGAATGTTTTATTCTCCCATACTATTTCAGGAGTTTTATTATGTCCAACTTTAAACGCCGTCTTCCGGTTCCGTCCGATTTGGAAATTGCACAAGAAGCAACAGTGAAACCCATTCGGGAAATTGCCGATCAATTAGGTCTCGCAAGTGAGGATCTTATTCCCTTTGGTCACTATAAAGCCAAAGTTCATTTGGATACACTCAAAAAATTAGAGGGCCGTCCAAAAGGCAAATATATTGATGTGACAGCCATTACACCCACCCCCCTCGGGGAAGGTAAAACCACCACAACGATTGGGTTGACCCAAGGGTTGGGACGAATTGGGAAAAATGCAATTGCGTGTATCCGCCAGCCCAGTCAGGGGCCAACCTTTGGAATCAAAGGCGGTGCCGCGGGGGGGGGATATAGCCAGGTTATTCCTATGGAAGATTTCAACCTGCACTTGACGGGCGATATTCATGCGATCACCGCCGCACACAATTTAGTTGCTGCGGCGATCGACGCACGTTGGTATCACGAAAATCGGATGACCGATGCCGCCCTTGAAAAGGCAGGGCTTACACGGATTGACATCGATCCTCACAACCTGGCATGGAATCGGGTCATGGATGTTAATGATCGTGCCCTGCGGAATGTGGTTGTTGGGTTGGGAACCAAAGATGATGGCTTCCCGCGGCAGACAGGATTTGACATCACCGTTGCAAGCGAAATCATGGCCATTCTCGCATTAGTTAATGGCGACGATTACAAATCAGCCCTCAAAGATTTGCGCGAGCGGTTCTCGCGCGTTGTGGTGGGCCTGAACAAAGCCAAGAAACCGATCACCCTTGAAGACCTGAAAGTAGCCGGAGCAGTGACGGTGTTGATGAAGGATGCCATTCACCCTAACCTCATGCAGACGTTGGAAGGGCAACCTGCATTTGTGCACGCCGGGCCGTTTGCGAACATCGCACATGGCAACTCCTCTATTGTCGCAGACAAATTGGCCCTCCGCTTGGGCGATTACGTTATTACCGAGTCTGGGTTTGGCGCTGATATTGGGATGGAAAAGTTCATGGATATTAAATGCCGGTATTCAGGCCTGACTCCTGATTGCGTGGTGTTGGTTGCTACCATCCGGGCGTTGAAAATGCACGGGGGTGGCCCCCGCGTGGTTCCGGGGAAAGATCTTGATCCTGCGTATAAACAAGAAAACCTTGGCTTGCTTGAAGCTGGGATTGCGAACCTGCAGGTTCACATCCGCAATGCCAAACGCTTTGGCGTTCCAGTTGTCGTAGCGGTGAACAAATTCTCGACGGATACTACTGCTGAAGTGGAACTGATCAAAAAAGCGGCCATCGAGGCGGGTGCAGAAACTGCTGTGATGAGTGATCACTGGACGAATGGTGGGGATGGCGCTATTGAACTGGCCGAGGCCGTGGTTGCTGCATGCGAGAAACCCTCAGACTTCAAATTCCTCTATCCTCTAGATCTGCCGATCAAAACCAAGATCGAAACGATTGCCAAAGAGATTTATAATGCTGCAGGGGTTACCTACGAACCTTTAGCGGAGAGCCAGATTAAAGAATTCGAAGCCAATGGTTTTGGCGGATTGCCCATTTGCATGGCAAAGACTCATTTGAGTATTAGCCATAATCCCGCTTTGAAGAATGCCCCCTCCGGGTTTATGGTTCCGGTGCGGGAAGTACGGGCCTCTGTTGGAGCTGGGTTTATTTATCCTCTACTCGGTGAAATGCGGACGATGCCCGGTTTAGGTAGTGTACCTGCCTATATGAAGGTGGATATTGACGAAAACGGGAAGGTACTTGGGCTGTTTTAGCCATACCCTTTAGTAAAAAAGAACCCCGCCTAAACTTCTGGCGGGGTTCTTTTTTGAGCACTCAATTCCATTGCTTCCTGAAAAACTCTTCTTATTTGATAAGGTTTCGAAAGCTACATTTGCTCACTTTGGGTGAGTTGTGGGGAGAGGGGAAAAGGCGTTGTTTTTAAGGAAGGGGAATTTTCAGTAACAGGTGAAAGCCCTCCACTAAGCTGATCCAGAAATCTAAGCACTTGATTATTGAAGAGTCTAAAATTTGTGAGATGCAAGTTATGGCTTCCGGGTAGAGAGGTGCCTGTAGCATTAGGGATGGTGTCTACCAAGGTTGGATACTGATTAGAGTGGAAATAATGATCTTGTTCTCCCCAAATAACGATGGTGCGAGGGCGAATCCGTTTTAGGTGGGGAGTCAAGTCATGCGTAGTTTTCGCGAAGGTGATGACATTCGGATCGCTGCGTTTGAGATCGTCTACCATTCGTTCGCGAACACCCTTTGAAAATACCTCTCCCCGTTGTCCAAATGAAAAAACGGATGAAAGAGCCCATCGGGGTGCCATGGTGAGCACTTTTGTGCAAAATTCGGGCTGGAGGATGGGGAATCGGAGTAACAAACTTAATTGTGACGGGGTGTAATACGGACTGACTAACACCATTCCGCGTACTTTTCCCGGATTCCGCATGGCATATATAAGTGCAAGATATGCGCCCATAGCATGTCCAACTAAAATTGGAGCAGTGTGTAAATCTAACCTGCTGATCCAATTTGCCAAATGTGCATAGATGGCATCAATGTGGTAGCCCGAAGCCTGATTTGCAGGCTTGGCGCTTTCCCCGTGTCCAAGCAAATCGAGGGCATACGTCGCGTATTTTTCCGCTACCAATTCGGGAAGGAGATAATCCCAGTGATGTAAAGAGCCACCCACGCCATGCACAAGAATCACAGGTGGTCCATTTCCCTCAGTGACATAATTGACATAAAGACCTTGAAGTGCTTTGACTGGCATAAATAAATTTTAGCGTACCCCATCAATCTCTGTGTTTCAATTGTGGAGCAAATTCGAGGTAATCACGCTTCTCTTGAAGGGTAATCGGCAAATGGCTTTCGAGTTGGGATGAGAGGATACCCTTGTGAAAGGTCCCGGATGAATTGGAGGGCAGTTTGATTGAAAAAATCCAAATGGGAGAGGTGCGGGACGTGTCCGCATTGGGGAATGCGAACCGAGCGTGCATGAGGAATAGAAATAGCCAACCGGGGAAAAGAACCAGGGGAGAGGGTTAAATCTTTTTCTCCCCACACAACCGTTGTTGGGACCCGAATGCGGGGGAGGTGCGGGGTGAGATCTTCCGTACTATGGGGGAGTGCAAGGATACGGGGGTCAAAGCGTTTAAAATCCACCGCCATCTGGCGTTGCGCCTCATTGAATAATCCTGACATACCGTTTCGGTGGCTTAAACGGATGACAGATTCGACCCATTGGTATGGCGTATTTTGGAGTAGCACAGAACTAATCGCCGGTCGTTGAATTGAAAGCCGGACAGTCCTGGAGAGTTGCTTAGGAGTATAGTATGGGCTGACCAATAACAACCCTTTGACCGGATTTCCGCGGAGCACATGATTGAGCGCCAGATACCCACCCATTGAATGGGCGATGATTATAGGCGGGGTGGCAAGTTCAAGGCCTTCCAACCAAAACTTGAAATATTCATACACAGGTTCGATCTGGTATCCGCCATGTTGGTTAATATGGCGAGGGTCTGTCGTCCAAGAACTATCTCCATGCCCGAGAAGATCCACAGCGAGGGTGCGATAACCAGCATCCAACAGGGGGGGAATAAGGTAATCCCATTGGCGGAGGGAACCTGCTACGCCGTGTAAAAGGATAACCGGGGTACCTTGACCCTGATCAGTGAAATTCAAATTATAGGGAAGATTGTTCTTCATATCGTTTGGCTAATTCGCGGCGGAGAACTTTTCCGATAAAGGTACGGGGGAAATCGTCCATGAAGATGACGAAACGGGGAACGATTTCTGGCGGTAAGCGGCGTTTGCAGTAGGCAATGAGATCAGCCGTGGCTGGGTGGGCCGATTTTCCGTCCGGTCCATTTTTGGTGATAATAAAAGCGACAGGTTGTCCAGCAATGGCGACAACAGCGGCTTCTTTGACTTGGGGGATTTCGACTAAAACTTCTTCAACATCGCGCGGAAAGGCGGGTGCCTGATTTTTACCGTCTGTTGGAAACCACATATCTGCTTTGCGAGCGATAATGCGGAAGTAGCCATCTGCATCCATTTGGGCGACATCACCTGTCAGAAGCCACCCATCATCAGTTAAGACTTCTTTTGTGGCCTCGAGATTTTGCCAATAGCCCAGCATGATTTGAGGGCCGCGGATGGCTAGTTCTCCGATTTGACCAGGTTCAACTGGGCGTTTTCGCCGGGTAAGGTCTACGATTTTGGCTTCGGTGGACGGGATGGGGAGGCCAATACTTCCAACTTTTCGGAGGCCGTTAAGTGGATTGGCATGGGTGACTGGGGCAGCTTCGGTCAGACCGTAGCCCTCGACAAGCCGCCCGCGTGTCAGTTTTTCAAATTGCTCTTGCGTTTCAATCGCGAGGGGAGCAGACCCACTAATACATGCTTGGATAGAGTCTACGCGATATTTGCGGACACCAGGATAGTTGCTGATCGTGACGTACATTTGCGGAACGCCAGGGAATATGGTCGGGTGTTCTTTTTTGATCGTTTCCAGTACTTCCTCGACTTGAAAACGGGCTTTGAGAATGAGTGTAGCTCCCAGTGCAATGGGCACATTCAGGGACGTTGTCAAACCGTAGATGTGCGAAAAGGGAATAACGCAGAGAAAACGTTCCCGACCTTCTTTTACATCGGGAAGCCAGTGACGAGTTTGTAGGGTGTTGGCAACCAGATTCCGGTGGGAAAGCATGACCCCCTTGGGATCCGCTGTCGTGCCACCGGTATACACAATGGCGGCGAGGTCGTTTGGGGCGAGGCGCACGTTAGGAGCCTCTTTGGATTGGTTGGCTATGAGGGTTTGGAAAGCGTAGGTGCCAGGGGAAAGGGTGGGGAGGGCGTACTCTGCGCGGCGGATACGGTTTACCTGGATTGCCAGTTGTTTGAGCGGGGGTAAATATTCGGTGATGCTGGTGTAAATGGTGTGCTTGAGGGTCTTGGCCTGGTTCTGGGCGTGGCGGGCTTTGGCAGCAAATTGCGGAATGGTCACGAGGACCTCTGTGCCGGAATCGGCAACTTTGCGGGCTAGTTCCTCCGCAGGAGTATCTGGGAGGGTAAAGACAGGAACAGCTCCGGCTTTAAGGGTACCGTACATGCTGATAACCATTTGCGGGATGTTCGGGAGAAGGAGCATAACCCGCTCACCGTGGGAAATGCCTAGTTGGATGAGAGCATTAGCGAAACGATTGCTTTCCTGTTCCAGATGTTGATAAGTAATACGTTGCCCTTCGAAAAACAAGGCTGTGCGACGTGGAAAACGACGAGAGGCTGAACGCAAAAATTCATGGACTGCAATCTGGGGGATTGCGACGGTGTAGGGGATACCGGTTCCATAGTTTTTAAGCCAGGGGCGGGCGCGAAGCAGTTCCACCCGGGCGGCATCTTCATCGCTCGTAGAAGATGCGCTCCAAGTAGCGTGGTTTTCTTCGAGAAATCGTTTGATGGCACGGTTGACCGCATCCCGCCGTTCGAGCATTACCATGTGCGCGGAAACGCCCACATCTACCTCTTCTGCATTGGGGAGCGCACGACTAACTTCTTCAAAAAGTTTAGGGTCAAAGAGAACATCTCGGTTGCCTCGGATGACGAGTGCAGGGATGGTGATGTCCCGCATCATGCTCCAGCCGTTCCATGTAGAAAGATTGTTGTCGAACCAAGGCTTGAGGACGCGAGCGGGGGCGTGTAGTTGTTTACGGGTAAAAGGCTCGGCTAGCCGGAGGAGGGGGAGCGGCATTTTTAGGGCTAGCGCTCCTGCACCTGTCAAGCGGTATTCGCCTGCGCTGGCGATAAGAATGAGCCGTTCGACTCGGTGGGGGTTGCGGTGAGTAAATTCGGTAACGACGGCACCGCCGAACGAGTGACCTATGATGACAATTTTTTCGGATGGATTTGGCCCCGTTGCTATCCCCATCCAGTCGAGGGCAGCAACGAGATCAGCCTGGATTTCGTCCATGGTGTAACGGCCCAGAGGTTTGTCGGATAGGCCGTGACCACGCAGGTCAAAGGCGATAACACGGTTTTTGGCGCAGAACTCTTTGAGTTGGTATGTCCATTGCATGGCTTTGCCCCCAAACCCATGGATGAAGATGAGTGTTTTTTGAGGTTTTTCGGGGGCGACGTCAATCGCCGACAATTGGATGCCAGATGCAACAGGGACGCTATAGCGGTAGAGTTCGAGGTCTATATCCATGCGGGCAGTTTACCATGTAAAACGTAGAACGTAAAACGGAGAAGGATAGTCCGTATAACAAATCGTTTTATGTTTTATGTTTCCTATCTCGGGCGGGCGAAGATGCCGAGGTGGTTTGCAACGGGGCGTTCCTGTCCGGGGAAGTTGCCATCAATAGGGGAGTTGAGGATGACCGGGCCGTTTTCACCTTCGATAACCAGGGTTGTGGAGCCACCGCCATCTAGATTCATACCGTTGTGAACGCCATTTTCGAGAAGTAAGGTGGCAAGTTCGTTTAGCGTAGCGCCTTCGCTGTAACCGGGTTGGCGGCCATCCACTAGCAAGAGCGTGAGGATTTTGCTGGCGCGGTTGAGGCCAAGGGCAGTTCGAGGCGCGGGGTCAGTATCCAGTTCGGGGAGAATGTTGCCGTTTTGGACGAGCATTTGCAAGCCAGAGAGGGCAAAGGCAATGTTACGTGGGGGATCGTTGAGGGTGACTTTGCCGTTGGGGGTGATGTAAAGGGTAGGGACACTGTCGCGTGGTTGGGAGTAGGGAATACCGTTAGAAATGGCGAGGCCGAGCGGGTCAACAGGATCCCCGGGTTGGGGGTAGGCGGAGAGGAGATTGCTACTCCACGGGGTAAAACCATCACCGTTGATGGCGAGTTGAACACCAAACTCGGTGAGAAATTGGGATGTGGTGCGAGCGTCAACGGGGAGGTCGCGTGTAGGGTCGCCAGGCGTGACGAAGAGACTGAGACCCTGGGCGCGAAGGTCGATCTGGACGAGGTGGACAACCATGAGCCGCGGAGTGGTACGGACTTCGCGGGTGTAGGTGATGCCCTCAAACAAAGTTTCTGCGCCGGGAATGGGGGGAGGAGGGCGAAGTTGGCACGCGCTTGTGGCGAGGCACACCGCGAGGAGAATGAAGGAGAATATTCGCAGCCAGCTTATTCTTCGATGAGCCATTTGCGGATTTCTGTTTTTGGGGCAATATCCTTAAATTGATCGACTACACTGAAAAAGGCTTCGACCACTTTCGGGTCAAAATAATCGCCGCTGTGTTCGCGAATGTAGCTAATGACTTTTTCGGGCGACCAGGCTTTGCGGTAGGGGCGGTCTGAGCGGAGGGCATCCCATACGTCCGCAATGGAGAAGATGCGGGCGGCGATTGGGATACTTTCGCCTTTCAGGCCGCGGGGATAGCCAGTACCATCCCATTTTTCGTGATGACAGTAAGGGATATCGAGGGCGGCGCGTAAATATGTGATGGGGGAAAGCATTTCGTAGGCGTAGGTGGGATGTTTTTTCATAATATCCCACTCCTCTTCGGTGAGTTGGCCGGGTTTATGGAGAATACTGTCGGGGATGCCGAGTTTGCCCATATCGTGTAGAAGGGCACCCCGCCGGGCGTTGGCAATTTCGACGCTGCTTAGACCAAGAATCTCGGCTAGGCGGACGGTCATATCGGCCACGCGCTGGGTGTGGCCTTCAGTTTCTTTGTCGCGTAGGTCCATCGCGCGAGACCAACCCTCCAGGGTAATATCGTAGGCGAGCGCTAATTCGGTGTTGGATTTCTGGAGTTTGTTGAAAAGGTTGATATTTTCAACGGCAATAGCGGTTTGCCCAGCGATGGTGGCGATGAATTCTAGCCACTCAGCGTCTGGGTCGAGGGGGGCGCGGTGAAAAATTTCGATTACGCCTTGAATCTGGCCTTTGGCAACAAGGGGAATGCCAAAATAGGCGCGAAACTTTTCGGGAGCAAGAAGGGTGAAGCGTTGGAGACTCATTTCTTGTTCGAGGTTGTCTGAGATGTGGATGGGAGTGCGTTCCAGAGCAACGCGCCCGGCTAAGTCTGAGCCAAGTTGTACCTGGTTTTTTTGAATATTGGGGGTGATAAAGCCATAGGTGGCGGCGTTGTCCAGAGTACTCATATAGGGGTTCATCAGTAAGATGTCGGCGGCATCTACTTTGAGATGGTGGGTTAGTTCTTCGAGAATGATCTTGAGGAGAATGTTCAATTCTAGGGAACCGCTAACCGCCATATCAATTCGGTGCAGGGCTTGCATTTTTTGGAGGCGATGTTGAGCCTCTTCGTACAAATGAGCGTTGGTGATGGCTTGCGCGGCCTGATCTGAGATGCCTTGTAAAAGGCTCAAGTCATCAGGTGTAAAAGCCCGTTCCTGACCAAAAGTAAAAACGGTTAGGTTCCCGATCAATTGCTTGCCGCGCATCATGTTGACCCAGGCCAGCGAGCAGATGTCGTAGGATTCAATGGGTAACATCGCGTAGGCTTCTGGATATAAATGGAGGTTAGCAACGGACGAATTATCGGCTTTAGTGATGAGTTTTTCGTAATCGGAGCGTGGGATGGTTGCGACAAGGGTTTTGGCGTTTTTTGCAAAGCCAAAGTTGGCGGCGTATTCGTATTGATCTTTGCTGGCGTTGTACAGATAGACCGTAGCAGCTGGGACTTTGAGCGCCTGGCCGGCGGTTTCACAAACTGTGTTTAGGGCAGTTTCGAGGTTGAGTTGTTTATTGAGACGGGAAGCTATTTGCAAGAGCGCTTCAGCGCGGGCAGCCTCGTAGCGAATGCGGGCTTCGGCGCTCTTACGCTCGTTGATTTCGACACGGAGCTGGCTGTTGGCACGGGTAAGTTCTTCGTTGGTGCGTGTGAGTTCTGTGGTGCGCTCTAAAACCAGTTCATTGAGCACCTGCGAGCGGTTTTGGCTTTGGAGATAGAGAAAGCGGGTCTCCAGTAAATTGCGAATGCGGAGTGAGACTTCAATGACATCAATCGGTTTGTTAAGGAAATCTTTGGCTCCGCTGGACAAAGCACGTTGGCGCGCTTCGGGCGAGATGTCAGCTGTGAGCACCAGGATGGGGACATAGGTGTCCGCAGGAATTACCTTGCGAAGTTGATCGAGAACGGCAAACCCGTCTAAATGTGGCATCAACAGATCAAGAAGGATCAGATCAGGGGCAAACTCTGTGAAGGTTACTAGGACTTGCCGTGAATCGGTTATTCCCGTGACCCGTGAATAACCATCACGTTCTAAAAGCGTTTCAAGGACAGCGATATTGGCCTCTTGATCGTCCACAACCAAGATTTTCGCTTCGCTAATTTTTTGATTGAACATAATGGTTACTCCTCTTAATTTTTAACAATCTGGTCAGATTTAATTTGTCTATACTGGCGAGAGGGTTGGATTAAAGTTTTCGACAAAAAAGTGGTGTGTAGTGTAAAGCACAATTTACCTTTTTGGGGTAGACCTTTATCCTGAATGTCTAGTTACTTTTATCTTATTCTTCCCTTTTTTCGGGGTGGGAGATGGTATTTTCTAATATTGCATCCACTTGTTGCAAAAAGGTAGCGATGTCCAGGGGTTTGGTTAAATAATTATAGATTCCCGCCTGGCGGAGAGCTTGGATATGATGGGGGGTGGCATCGGCGCTGACGATGATGAGGGGGATGTGTTGAGTGCGCGCGTTCGCTTTTAGATATTGAACGACTTCGTCTCCTGTGATATCAGGGAGATTCAAGTCTAACAAAATTAAGTCGGGTTGTTTTCGGATCGCGATATCCAGGCCGGTTTTTCCGTCTAAAACGGCTAAAAGACGAATAGTAGGGCGTAATTTGAAAATTTCCTCAACAAGCTGTAAATTAGACAGATTATCCTCAATGTAAAGAACTGTGTGGGATGGGAAATCTCCGCTGGCAGGGGGGATTAGAATTACCCCATCTTCAGGATGGTAAGACTGTTCGACGGGGTTTTCGGCAGCAAGGAGGTTTATCCAAAAGGTACTCCCTACGCCTAGCTCACTTTCTACGCCAATGGTACCTCCCATGGCCTGGACAAGGTGTTGGGAAAGGGCTAAGCCCAGTCCCGTGCCCTCGACGGTAGTCCGTTCTGCACCAAGACGTTCAAACGGCACAAAAAGGCGTTTTTGTTGTTCGAGACTCATTCCGTTGCCAGTATCTCGAGTGCGTAATTGGACATGTGTCTCTGAGAGGGTTTTGCACTCTACCCAGATCTGACCACCTTCCCGGTTATATTTGATCGCATTCGTTAAGATGTTCAGTAATACTTGTTTGAGGCGTTGGCGATCTACTTTGGCATAAATGAAATCGGGGCAGTTTAATTCGAGGCGGATTTGGTGGGCGTTTGCCTGGGGCTGGGTCATTTCGATGGCCTCGCGTACCACAGAATTTAACAACACAGGTTCGGGTGAGAGGGATAACTGACCGCTTTCAATGCGAGTGATATCTAATACCTCGTTGATCAAGCTTAGGAGGTGTCTTCCAGCTTGCAAGACGTGATGAACCGCAGTATTTTGAGAGTTGTTTAAGACATCCATGCTTAAGAGTTGAGCAAATCCTAAAATCGCGTTGAGGGGTGTGCGGAGTTCGTGGCTCATACGAGAGAGAAACTCGCTTTTTGCCAGGTTAGCTTGGTTTGCTTCTTCGCGGGCGGCATTGGCTTCCAGAAAAAGATGGCTGTTTTCAACTGCCAACCCAACCCGGTCAGCCACATCTTGGAGAAAAAATTGATCTTCAAGGGTGTAGGGATGACCTGGTTTCTCACGTATAACACCTAATGTCCCGACAATATGGTCGCGCGCGTGCATGGAAACTATGCAAATACTCGATATGCCAAATTGATCGAGGTAGGGCAAGAAACTTGGGTCTATCTCTTGCCGCATAAGATTGGACGGAACATTGGAGAGTAAGATAGGGATTCCGGTTTGGGCTACTTTTCCTGCCAGCCCCTCACCAAGATAGTAAGGGGCAATCCGAAGTAGATTTTGAATGAGGGCATGTCTTTTGGGCGCGGGGTGGTAAAAAGCAGGGGCTTGTAAGGATTTGTTATCTTTAGAAATCAGGTTCAGGTTGCAAATGTCGCCAAGTAAATCAGCGAGCTGTTGGGCAATACGTCCGATGAAGGGTTGTTCTTCTGGGCGGGCCTCAGTAAGGATTTTCGATACATCCGCGAGGGCATTTGCACGCGCTTCGCTGTGGCGAATATGAATTTCTAATTGGGCGCGTTCCGCAATTTCAGCCTGTAATCCTTGATTGCTTAGGCGCAAACTTTCCAAGAGGTTGGCGCGGACTAAAAGCGCAGCTGTCTGATTAGCCATTGCTTTCAGTAATTCCAAATCAGCGTCAGTGTAGTTCTCTTCGTCTGTATGGCGAATGGCTGTTAGAGTCCCAAGGATTTGTTCCAGAAAACGTAATGGCGCAATGGCAATTGAACCAACGTGAGTTTTTACGCGACGGTGTTGTGCGCCTTGCCCTTCGCGCGGGTCGGGTTGTTCTTTTAGAGAAAGGGTGGCCTTGCCTTCTCGCATTACCCAACCGGTTAGTCCATCCATCCAGTCAGTATAAGTTAGATTCGGCGTGTGTTCTGCTGCGCCTGGTCCACCTCGGACTAAGTGGGTGACTTTCTGTTCAGTATGATCAAAGGTAAGCAGGATAACCCGGTGGGCAGGTAGGCCTTGGGCGACTCCCTCGACTACCTGTTCCAGTGCTTCGGTGAGGTTGTCAAAGGCAACGGTGGCGCTGGCGATAGTGTACAGCGTTTTAGTTTTGGCGAGGGCTGTGCGTAGTTCTTGGGTTCGTGTAGCAATTCGTTGTTCCAGGTGGGCGTTTAACTGTCGGATTTTTTCTTCTGCCGAGGCTTTTTCAACTAATTCTTTTTGCACTAGTTGAAATAGACGGGCATTGGCGATCGCAAGCGCAGCCCGATCCGTGAGTTCTTGCGTCAAGCTTACATCTTCATTAGTATAGGGTGGTAAGAAATTCTGATGGCGAATGAGATAGAGCAACCCCATGACCTTGCGTCGGTAATTTATTGGAACTATGATCATCCCTTTAAATCCAATTCGCATTTGCAACGGCCAGTATTTGGTCGGAATAGAGTCTTGGTATTGTTCCATGTCCGTTTCGGTGAGCAGAAGCGGTTGGCCAGTATGCGCCGTTTCAATTCCCAGCAAACTAAGTTCCTCCGAGTTTGGAAGACTTGCTAGCATGGTTTGAAAAATTTCCCGGATGTTGGGCGCGCGGTCATAAAAAACAACTTGATCTTCTAGAATTTCACTGTTTGAAAACTCTCGCAGAATACATAAATCTCCTAGCGTTTCTGCAGTGTATTGAACAACCTGGGTGATTACATCGGTATAATCCAAACTTGCTTCGGCAAATACACGGGAAGCCTCGGAAAGAAAGGCCGTCCGCTGGGCATAGGCTCTAACTTGGGCTTCTGTATTTTTTCGTTCGGTGATGTCCTTGATTGTGCCAATGAGGCTTGTCGGACGATCCGTTTCGTTGTACTGCATTACCCCAAAGTTGGAGAGCCAGATAGGCGCATAACCTGGACGAAGAAATCGAAACTCCAGTGCGAACACAGAGCCTTCAGAGATGGTCTTCTGCAAGGCACTTTTGATCAAGGGAACATCCTCTGGATGGGCATTCTTTAAGAAACCCTCTAAGGTTCCGTCAAAATCGCTAATTCCTGTGATGACGTAACATTCGGGGGACCAATAAACAGCATTGGTTTCAATATCCCATTCCCAAACGCCCATATAGGAAGCGGTTAGGGCAAGATGTAGCCTTGTTTCGCTGTTTCGTAATGCTTCCTCAGCTTGTTTTCGGGCAGTAATGTCTAATAACATGCCAGAAAGAATTTCTCCATCCAGCGTCATATTGGCTAAAACTGTAATTTCTTCACCCTGCAAGGTGAGCATTTCGATCTCTATGTCCTGAATCCGCCCCTTTTCTTCGAGCGTTTCGAGTAATTCTGTCCGTATCTGTGGGTTTTTATAGCGGAAATGCGTTGGATGCCTCATGACGTCTTCAACAGATGCAAAGCCAAAGATTTTGGTAATTGCAGGGTTTGCATATAAAACTTTCCCCCCCACAGTGGATTGATAAACACCTAATAAGGCGTTGTCGGCCATTTGGCGGTATGCTTTTTCTGAGTAGGCTAATTCCGTAGTGCGAACCTGGACACGCTGTTCCAGTTCTTCGTTTGCTTTTTGTAAGGCTTCGCGAGCCTTTTTTAGCGCTGTGTGGTCAAATGAGGAAACGTGACTCATGACGAATTGCCCGGATTCATCATAAACAGCCGTTGCATTGACTAGCATCGGCAAAATAGTTCCGTCTGCTCGTAATAAATCTAACTCCATGTCTTGAAGAAACCCGTTTTCCTTTAATAATGGAAAGGTTTCCTGAAAAATATGCTGACTTTCTGGAGTGAGAATATCCGTGATCGCTTTATGCTCGATAAGCTCCTCACGTTGATACCCTAACCACTGCAATTCGGTGTCATTTATGGCTAAAAAGACCCCGTTCACATCTAGTGAGTGATACCCGCAGGGAGCTTGATTATAAAGATCGTGTACCTGTTCTGCGCGAGTGCGGAGTTCAGCTTCAGCTTGTTTTTGTACCGAAATATCCCGGAGTACACATAGGATGAGTGGTGCCCCGTCGCGGGTTACCAACCCAAGTTGAATATCCACAGGAAGTTCAATGCCTGTACGGGTTAGGATGAATAAATCTGGATTGGTTCCAAGCGGGATAGGTTTAGGGTCCAGGTGAAAGGCTTGGAGTGGGTGGTTGCGAGAGTCCCGTTTGTGTTCAGAAAATAAATTTTCAAACGGTCGGTTTTGGAGTTCTTGCTGGGAATAGCCAAATAATTTTTCGGCTTGGGGATTCGCATGAACGATATAATCTTGTGAGTTGATGACAAGGATGGCATCGGGCGATGCCTCAAATAGACTCTGAAACAAAGCCATGCTTTTTCCAAGATCACTCTGAGTAATTTGCAACCGTTGAGCCATTTCATTAAAAGCCTTGGTCAGGGTGGCAATTTCATCATGGGTAGAGATAGGGACGCGGTATTCCAGATTACCTGCAGCAAGGTGTTGAACGCCTGACAGTAAGGATTGCATTGAACGGTGGATACGAATAGCGAGACTGATTCCACCCACAATAGTTATCCCTAGTGTGAGAAGTGTAATTAAAATCACGCTTTCAACGAGCCATGGGGGCATCTTCAGTTGAATAGTTATATAGTAGCCGATAATGCCGCAGAGTAATATCGTAATCCAGCTAATTCCAAACCCAAGCAAAATTTTTGTGCGTAAATTCCAAAACATGTGTAACCTTTTTGCGGTTAAGTCAATTAGTTCGGTATTTTGGTGCAAAACCAGACAAAAAACAGGGCAATTTACTGTAAATTCCCCTTAATGGGCACCTTATTATTGTACACCACCTTTTTCATTCTCCTAAATGACTCCTTGGCATAGTAACCGTTTCAAAAACAAGCATGTTTATGATGGCTATCGTCCCCGCTCAATTTTCGTAATGAAATTTCCTTAACTCAAAAACCAGGCCAGTGCTTCCCCTTGCTCAAAAAATACAGAAACTAAATACCCATTGTTGCGACAGACTGTCTCATAAAAGGCCATATCCCTCCTTAACATCTCTGGGACAACAACGGCAAGTTTAAACCTGTGAGAGATGCCTAATTCTTGATATCGTTTGGGTAGTTCGTAAATTTCCATGGTTTGAAGGGTATATGCCTCTAATTGGCTGTGGTCAAGCAAACCTTGCAATAACCCATGTTGACGAATTAACGCGGCCCCTTCATTCCGCATTCGGTTGGCATCTTCAAGTTTGAATGTCCCCCATGTCTGAATAATGATCATCTTCTGAGCTAAGTTGAGGGTCGTATTCCAAGGCATAGCGGCTTCTCAAAAACTGCAATTACTTCAAAATGTAGTAAGTTGCTTTTCGATCTCCCACTTTAATTAGTACTCCCTTTTGCACAAGTTCCACTAAATCGCGGCGTAAGGTCTCCGGGCTGACGTCTGGGCATAGCTCTTGATAAATGCTATTTGTGATCCGCCCGGAAATGGCCAAATGGCGTAGCGCAGTCTGTTGGCGATCATTAAGGTTTAATCCCTGATACCGTGAAAGATCAGCCAAATGAGGTTGTACACCTTTCATTTCCCCCATCAGTGTTACACGAAACGCGCCAGCGGCTTCCTCAAATTTGGGATGCGGGAGTCCATTCGTTTTCATCGTGGCAACTACCCGATCCAACCCGTAGCCCAAACGCTCAATGAATCCCATATCGGACAACACCTGTACCAATACTGGATTACGTGAAAACCGCGCCTCTAACAGATTTTCCAATGTCACTGGTCCGGGCAAGACGCCAGGCGAATGCACTTCCAACCTATTTGCAAACAAATGTAAATGAACACTATCCCCTTGAGCGTTGTAATCCCGGTGTGCCACGGCGTTGACCAGCAACTCGCGCACTGCGTCCAGGGGATACTCCAGGGTTTCTTCGCGGGCTAATCCTACAAGGCGTACAACGCTTCGTGCCTCATCACGCACAAATTGCTCTGCCCGGCGCAATTGTTGGGGCAAGGTCCCTCCAATTTCCTGTTTTGAAAAATGATCGGCAAAGGAGATCCCTGAAAACCTCACGGCCAACACCATCGCGTTGGGGAGCCAACGTTGGGGCTGTTTTCCAAAAAGCATCAGTGCCGCATAGGTAGGGGCGTATTCTTTATGTGTGCCGCCGTTGCTGATCTGGATCAGGCAGCCACGTCGGAGCAAGGTTTCGCGCGGGTCTTCCTTTCCAGGAAGGTTTAATCGCTCGGTGTAAGCAGTCACCTGTTCAAAATCCAAGTCATCCAATGTCGCCCCGGAAGGGACCCGGGTCTCAAAATGCACAATTCCTCGCTCCAAAATCAATTGGCGCAATTTACGGGCGGGAAGGGGGCTGGTGTAGCGCCGATCACGCCCCAAATAACGACCATCCAGACTGAACACATGTGGTAGCCCCGCCGGAATGGTCACGCGAATTACTTGCAACCCCTCTATTTCACACACATCCGGCATAGGTAAAACCATTGGCGGATCAGTCAACAATGCCGCTTGAAACACCCGATCTATTGTGTCATCCACATCTTGTATCCCCTGTATCCGTGCCGAGCGGGGAGTAATCCCCAATAAGATCGTTCCTCCCGTGCGGCCCGTTTGCCGTTCGGTGTTTGCCATCCCTACCATCACCTCTGCTAAATGGGTTGGCGAAACGCTCTCCGGGAACCAATGCAAATCTGGCCCCATCCCTTGGTCAAGCAGGGTCAGGATCGTATGGGGAGCAAGCGTAAAGGTTGGAGGGTACACGGGGCTGAAAAATTTGGGGTAAAAAAAGTGATCAGTCAGGGGTGATTCCAGCGAGCATAACGGATCACTACTTCGTTAATATTGTACAGGGCGGATCTCTTCTTGGTGAACCTCGCGCGGTGGGGCAGGGATGCGTTTGGCGCGGGCAGGTTGCACAGGCTTGGTTGGGGAAAGTAAAGCAATTTCGAGGACTTGATCCATGTGATCCACTGGCATAATCTGAATATCTGCCCGGACACGCTTGGGCAAATCCACCAGGTCTTTTGCATTCAATTTTGGGATGATGACCTTCTTTAATCCCGCGCGGTGGGCGGCCATAATCTTTTCACGTACCCCCCCCACAGGCAAAACCCGCCCGCGTAGGGTAATCTCTCCGGTCATAGCCACCTCTTTCCGTACGGGCAATTGTGTGAATGCCGAAATAAGCGCAGTTCCAATTGTGATACCTGCACTTGGCCCATCTTTAGGAATTGCTCCCTCAGGAATATGAATGTGAATATCGGTGTTTTCAAAAGTCTCGGTGTTAAGTTTGAACTGGCCCGCGCGGGATTTTAGGTAAGATAACGCAGCCTGCGCCGACTCCTGCATCACCTCACCGATCTGTCCAGTGATTTGCAGGTTCCCTTTACCGTCTATCAGCGCGACTTCAACGGGCATGATGTCCCCCCCATTTTCTGTCCATGCAAGGGCGGTAGCGATCCCAATTTCATCTTCCCGTTCAGCTTCTGCATTGAAAAATTGGGGTGGTCCCAACAGCTTTTCAATCGCCTGGCTGTGAATCCGCGCGGGGTAACGTTTGTGTTCTGCTTTAGCGCGGGCAACTTTTCGACAGACCCGTCCAATTTCCCGTTCCAAGTTCCGTACTCCGGCCTCATACGTGTACTCGCGAATGATCCGTTGAAGGGCCTGAGTGCTGAATACAATATCGGCATCCTCCAATCCGTTTTCTTCCAACTGACGCGGTATTAAAAAACGTCGGGCAATTTCGATCTTTTCATCTTCAATATATCCATCAAACTCTATGACTTCCATCCGGTCAAGCAAAGGCGCTGGGATCCGTCCAATGTTGTTGGCGGTTGTAATGAACATCACCTTTGACAAGTCATAGTTGATTTCCAGATAATGATCGGAAAACTGGTTATTCTGTTCAGGATCAAGGACTTCCAGCAATGCTGCGGCAGGGTCGCCCCGATAGTCAGAACTGATTTTGTCAATTTCATCGAGCATAAATAAGGGGTTGACTGTCTCTGCCCGACGCATAGTTTGTAGAATTCGTCCGGGAAGCGCACCAATGTACGTTCGGCGGTGACCGCGAATTTCCGCTTCATCCCGTACCCCACCCAACGACAAGCGTACAAACTTACGTCCCAGTGCCTCGGCAATCGAGCGGCCTAGGGAGGTTTTTCCCGTTCCTGGCGGGCCGGAGAAGCACAAAATAGGTTGGCGTTGTTTTTTGGGTTTCAGGCTTCGCACGGCAATATATTCAAGGATACGCTCTTTGACTTTTGGAAGCCCGTAGTGATACTGTTCAAGAATATTTGAAGCATGGCGCACATCCAAGTTGTCCTCGGTGGCTTTCACCCAGGGTAGTTCAAGGATGGTGTCAATGTACGTGCGTAAGATGCCTGTTTCCGGGGACATGGGCGGAAGTTGGGCCAGGCGGGAGACTTCCTTAAGCGCGCGGCTTTTGACTTCTTCTGGCAAAGGTGCCCCTTCTACTCGGGCACGGAGTTCGGACAATTCCTGATTCCAGGTATCGCCTTCTCCTAACTCGGTTTGAATGGCGCGCATCTGTTCGCGGAGGTAGTGTTCGCGCTGGCTTTTATCCACCTCATTTTGAATCCGGGTGTGAATTTGGTCTTCCAACTCTAGCACATCAATCTCGCGTGCCAGAAAATTGCTGACGAGTTGTAACCGTTTGACCGGGTTGATTTCCGTCAAAATCAGATGCCGATCTTGAATCGTGAGTGAAAGCGCGGTGGCGATCATATCTGCCAACCAACCGGGATCGTCAATGTTAAGCGCAAACAGGTGAGCTTCTTCAGGGATGGAGCGACTCATTTGCACACATCGCTCAAACATATCGAGGACAGTCCGCATGAGGGCTTCCGTTTCCCGGTCAAAATGCACGGGTTCATCGTTGATCGGGCGGGCGCGCACGTAAAGGTAGGGTTCGGTTCGGATAAATTCGATGATTTCCACCCGGCGACGCCCCTGCACCAATGCAGAACTAGAGCCATCCGGCATGCTTAACAACCGCCCGACGGCCATCTCCACCCCAATCGGAATAAAATCATCCGGGCCGGGTTCATCCACATCTGGGTTACTCTGAGTCAGCGCGATTACTGTTTGGTGATTATCTTGTGCCACCTCAATCGCCATTAAAGAAATTTCCCGCCCAATGAACAGTGGGGAAACCATCCGGGGAAAAATCACAATATCGCGCAAAGGCAAGACCGGGCACTCAATCACCCCACTGTGGTCAGGCTGGGTATCGGGAATATCGTAAAGTTCTTCTGTGCGGCGTTGTAAAATCTCGCCAAATTCAAAATCTTCGTCGTCTTCGTCCTCGTCGTCGAGATACCAGTTGTCGTAATTGTTCTTCATTCAACGCTCCAGGGAGGTAGTCGGTATTGATTTAACCTTTGAACTTCCAGAAATGTCTGGAAATCGTTCCCAAAGGTATCCCCATTTGAAAAAGTAGTTTATCACATTTATATAGACTCTCGCAGAACGGTACGCGCTTCTCCTGCGACGAAAATGCTCCCCGTAACGAGGATTAGGCCATTGGACGGAACCACGTTACGGGCGAAGGTGAGGGCTTCTTGTACAGATGGTGCAGCGACGGTTGTATATCCTGCCTCCTGTGCTTGCGCGACCAACTGATCCGTAGGCATGGCGCGGGCGTGGGTAGACTGGGTAGCAATGAGCATTGTGATTTCTCCTGCCTCAGCATGGATCGGGTGTAATTCTGCCAGTATTTCGCGAACGTTTTTGTCCCCGGAAACGCCAAAGATAAGAACGGTGGGACGGGACGGGTAATACTGGTCAAGTGTTTCTCGTAAACGGCGCGCAGAGTCCTGATTGTGCGCGCCGTCCAAGATAAGCGGAACAGGTGTGTGAGTCAAAATTTCAAACCGTCCAGGCCAGGTCACAGATGCGAAACCATTGCATATCGCTGCTTCTGTAATTTTTAACCCTTCCGACTGGGCCACACGCAAAGCTGCATAAGCTGTAGCGGCATTTTCCACCTGATGAGGTCCCAACAAAGGAATTTTTAGCACAACCGGTTCATCCTTGGAAAAAACCACCTCTATCGTTTGTCTCTCCAGTCCCGCACCTCGCTCGGTGTACGTAACCTGATCACCTACTTGAATCAATGGAGATTGCCGCTCCCGCGCGATCGCGTGAATTACATCGCTGGCCTGGTTGGGTTGTGGCCCGCAGACAACTGGATGGTTCTTTTTAATAATCCCAGCCTTTTCTCCTGCAATTTCTGCAAGTGTAGTCCCTAAAATCGGCACATGATCGAGCGAGATCGTTGTAATCACACTAACTAGTGGAGTAACCACATTAGTCGCGTCCAGACGTCCCCCCATGCCCACTTCGATGACAGCAACTTGCACCTTTTCTCGCGCAAAATACCAAAATGCCAACGCAGCTTCAATTTCAAATGAGGTAATGTGGGGTATTTCTGCTACTGAGGGTTGGATGTCCTTAACGAGCATGGCAAATACTTCGTGAGAAACGGGGACACGGTCAATCTGAAAGCGCTCGGAGTAGTCTTCTAAATGTGGTGAGGTGTATAGACCGGTTCGGTATCCGGCGCTTTGCAGGGCTGCAGCGCAAAACGCGGCGGTGGAGCCTTTTCCCTTCGTGCCAGCGATATGGATCACAGGGTACGCACGGTGAGGATCACCCAGGGCTGCGAGGAGGGTATGAACTCTGCGGAGGTCAAAATTTTCGGGGACCAGGTTGGCCGCGTGGGTTTTACTATGATCAAGAAAATGATTGAGATATGTGATAGCGTCTGGATATGAGAGGTTCATAGGTGAAAATTAAAACTATAGGAAATTTGGCCTTTATTATAGCTTTCTCAACCTTTATTCGGGAAAATGAGGTGATTTTCATTCCTTGTCATGGTTATTCATCCGCGATATGATGCAAAAATAGGCCACGCTGAGGTTGCCCAAAAGGAGGTGTTGGCCTGAGATAACAGCCTATCTCAAAAAAATTTATTAGCGTCTATAAGTTTTTACACATACATGGAGTAAAAAAAAGATCATGAAAAAACTTTTAACTGTTCTTTCTTTTGTGTTAGTTGCCAGCTTTGTGCTTGTTGCTTGCACGCCTGCGGCAACTCCTACTGCCGCACCCACAACCGCTCCGACTGAGGTTATGGAAGAACCCACCGAAGTGATGGAAGAACCCACTGATGTTCCTGCTCCCACCGAAGTCCCCACTGAAGTTCCCACCGAGGAACCCACCGCTGTGCCTGAACCCACCATTGGTTCTGCTGAACACCCGATCAAAGTGTTGTTTGTGCCGTCCGTGGATGCGAACGTGATCGTCACGGGCGGTGAAATCATGGCCCAGGCGTTGAACGAAGCCACCGGGCTGAACTTCGAAGTCAGCATTCCGACCTCCTATGCCGCCACTATCGAAGAAATGTGTGCTTCCCCCAGCGACACGATGGCCTTCATCCCGGCCTTCGGGTACGTTCTCGCCAACGACCTGTGTGGTGTGGATGTGGCCTTCAAAGCTGAACGCCGCGGCTGGGGCGTGTACTGGACCATGGTCGTCGTCCCGCGTGACAGCGACATCCAGAGCATTGACGACCTGAACGGCAAGAAATGGGCGTACCCGGATGCTGGCTCCACCTCCGGGTTCCTGGTCCCGACCGTCATGTTCCAAGAAGCGGGCGTGACCGTTGGTGACACCCTCGAAGCGGGCGGTCACCCGCAGGCGGTGCGTGCGGTGTACACGGGGGAAGCGGACTTTGCGACCGCGTTCTACAGCCCGTGGGCGGCCCCCGAAGGGGCGGCGGCCTGGGCGATTGGGGATGACCCCGAACCGCCGGTTGACCTGACGAATTGCGGGTTGGATGCGGATGGCAATTTGAAATGCGACGGCTATCAGATCTTGGATGCCCGGGCGAACATCCGCGAGGAGTTTCCGGATGTGGTGCAAAAAGTGCGCATCCTGATGTTGTCTCCTGAAATCCCCAACGACACGCTGTCGTTTGGGCCGGAGTTTCCGGCGGAGCTGCGTGCGCAGATCGAAGCGGCGCTGGCGGCGTTTGCGGAGACGGAAGGCTGGGGGAGTTCGTTGGGGAGTGCGGACTTCTACGGCTGGTCTGGGTTAGTGGTGGCGACGGATGCGGAATATGACTTCATTCGTTTGATGGTAGCCCAATCCGGCATTACCCTCGAAACGCTTAAGTAATTGGTTTCTAACATCACGGAATTCGGGTAAGGATTTCTGCCCGAATTCCTACCAGGCTGTTATTCTTTTTATAAAGGACTTCAGTTTATCTGAAGTCCTTTATATTTTTAAAGATGGTCTTGGAAAACCGGAGCGAACCCCGAAAGTTTAAAGTTACGGATAGTTTTGTATGCCCTACCCCTTCAAATTTTCGGTGCTTTTTCCTTTGAAAACCAAAAATATCTTTCCTGATTATGCTTGGCGCGGCTTGACAAAAACGCGCGGGATTGTTATATTCCGTGAATTCTTGTTAGATATAACAAAAAATCACATGCCAAATTCCCCAACTCAACGCGAAAAAATGATTTTGGATGAAATTCAAAGAGCTGGAAATGTCTCGATAAAAGACCTTGTCGAGCTTCTGGATGTTTCTCCTATGACAGTGCATCGCGACGTGAATCGCTTGGCTCAAGTTGGCTTGGTGATCAAATCACATGGTGAGGTGTTGTTGCCGGCAAAAGGTAAAACGGAGGATGAAGGGTGTGCGATGTGCCGAAAACCCGTCTCTGATCGGACCGCATTTCTTCTTATACTCGGTACGGGCGAACAAAAACGCGCCTGTTGTCCACATTGCGGACTAATGTTGAAGATGCAATTAGAAGAAGTATGGCAAGCAATGGCGACCGATTTTTTGCATGGACATATTCTTAGTGCCAATCAAGCTTTTTTTGTGTTGGGCAGTGATTTGACGATTTGTTGCGCCCCGAGCGTTTTGAGTTTCGGCTCAGAAGGCGAGGCGAAAAAGTTCACAACCGGTTTTGGGGGGCATATCGCCAATATGGGGGAAGTTATCCGACATTTTCGGGAGATGGCAAATTTTATGTAGTCTTAGCTTTGGACTGAAAATTTAATTGCATTACTTAGGGAGAGGACGCAGAAGTTGAGTCCTCATAAATTATTATTGAAGGATGTAAATAAAATGAAAAAAAATTGGATACTTTTCCTCTTTGTATTGTTGACCATTAGCGCATGTAGCTCAGCCTCCACCGGGCCGAAAATTACCGTCGAAGGTGTTTGGGGCCGTAACTCGCCAATGATGGCCACTGCGGGCGCGTTTTACATGCAAATAAAAAATTCCGGCTCCGAAGCGGATAAACTCGTCAGCGCTTCCTCAGAAGCGTGTGGTACGATAGAATTGCACGAGTCCTATATGATGGATAACGGTGCGATGGGAATGCGCCCAGTTGAAGGTGGCTCAATTGAAATCCCTGCAGGTACAACCGTAGAACTGAAAGTCGGGGGGTTGCATGTAATGTGTCTTAATAAAACCTCGGAGTTCCAGTTAGGTGACAAATATCCCCTGACATTAGTCTTTGAAAATTCCGGTGAAATGACGGTTGAAGTCTCAATCCAAGAGGAGCCTTAAATCCCTTTTTGGGAACCCTCTGCAATCCCCAATCTCTCGACATCTCGCCTCTCCCTTTGATTGAGAACTTGGGTGAATTTTAAAAAAAGGATGGGCAGGGCTATGATATTCCCTGTCCATCCTTTTTCAATGTTTTTACCTTAACGGTGATGAGCAAAAAATCAGATGCTTCTTACGACAGTGGTGGGCTTACCCCCGAAAAATTCTAATAACTTGATTAGGTGCAAAAGGTACACTAAAAATGAAATCTAAATTTCTACTCATCTTGGGGATCATGATTGGCTTGGCAGGAGTTTTCCTTGGCGTGCTTATTTTTCGTCCACGCCCTTTTCATGGTATGGTTATGCAATCCCCGGAATTAGCCCAAAATTTCACCCTGACAGGCGCCAACAACACGGAAGTATCGCTGAGTGATTACCGCGGAAAATTGATTATCCTCTATTTTGGCTACACTTTTTGTCCTGATGTCTGTCCGGCTACTCTTTCTAGTGTTAGCAAGGCAATGAAATTATTGGGGAGCAAAGCGGACAAAGTGCAATTCATTATGATCTCGGTGGACCCTGAACGCGATACCCCCGACAGGTTGGCGGAATACGTAGCCCACTTTGACCCTAACTTTATTGGAGTCACGGGCGATCCTGACAAACTAGCCCAAATTGCTGCCTTGTATGGCATCTATTTTCAAAAACATGAAGGCACCGCAGCAACTGGCTATTTGGTTGACCATACCGCGACGATGATGGTCATTGACCAAGATGGATACCTAAAACTGGTTCTCCCTTTTGGTATCAGCCCTGAAGATATCGCTAGCGATTTAAAAAGAGTTATCCGGTAATACGAAAATTTCTTCCTCTGGCGAGATTGTGCAGCAAATAAGCCGCACAATCTCGCTATTTTTTCCAAATGAGTGGTTTCATTTGGAAAAACCGCAGAAAACTACTCACCCCATTCCCCCACGTACGGCGCGTGGGCAACCAAATAATCGTCTACTAATGCCTTCGCCCGCGAATATGAAAGTACCAACGGATGCACCATTAACGCCTCCACGGCTCGTTTTCGCGACCGTTCACGAATCGCTTGAGTGGTCAGCCGCTCGTACAACTTAATGGTCTTCATCAGGTGCAATTGCATTGTAGGCACTTCACCAATCGGCAGGGGGTGAACGCCCTCTTTATCCACCCGGCAACTGACTTCCACCACATCATCCTCTGCCATCCCGGAAATCGCCCCCTCGTTGGATACGTTCAACGCGGTGTACAACGGCCCACCGTTTTGCAACGCCTCTACCACTGATAACGCCACGCCCGCGTACCCCTCCCCCGCATGGTCGGGAATGTCTGCATCAAACACCTGCTGACGGTCTGCCTCTTCCATTGAAAGACCCCCATACGCGTAGTGCATGTATGTTGCTCCGCGCCGTTTTTCATACCCAAAGAAGACGCGCAAAGCCTGTTCGGGATTGTGCTCTACGCCGATTTCCTCTAAATGTTCCATGAGGCGTTGGTTGAGTTCGACAATTTCTTCCCCGCGTGTTTTGCCCTCGCCGCTAATCGCCTGCACGGCCTGTTCTGCATAGTAGTAGTAATACAAATACTCATTGCAATGAAACCCGATCCGTCGGACGAGTTCAGGGTCAAATAAAGCTTGCATTTGGCGAACGAATCGGTCATTGGCCAAGGCGTTTACCATCTGCTCTTCTCCATTCACCCATGCGCGGCGACACCACGATAAATGGTTTAGGCCAAATACTTCCGCCCGCACCGTTTCGTGTGGAACGCCCAGCCAATACGCAATCGCCCCCTGTCCGCCGTTCGCCCCATCGCAAATACCAATCGTCCGCGTAAATCCTGCCTCGCGTAACCCCTGCGCCACCAGCCCCGCTGGATTGGTGAAGTTATACATCCATGCGTGAGGGCTGACCTCCTGTAAGATTTCCGCATATTCCAACAGCGCGGGGATACTGCGAAGGGCCATTGCGAACCCACCTGGCCCAGTCGTTTCTTGACCGAGCACGCCGTGTCTGAGCGCGATCCGTTCATCGAGAGCACGTCCCTGCTCAAAACCAACGCGGATCGTAGTGACAACATGATCCGCTCCCGAAAGGGCGGTGCGGGCATCGGTTGTAGCTGTGAGTTTGAACGGATTCCCTGCCCGGCGCACAACCTCGCGACACATAGCACCGAAGAGTTCAAGTTTGTGGGCATCAATGTCCATCAGGCAGAGTTCATCCACGCCGATCCGTTCGTGCCAGCGTAGTAAGGACATCACAAAAAGAGGCGAGCGCACCCCGCCGCCACCAATCAAGGTGAGTTTCATAAAGGGTTCCTTTTAAAAGTAGTTTGATCCAATAAGTTCACTAAGTTCACTAAATTTTCCTTTGTGTCCTTAGTGGCCTTGGTGGTTCGCGTTTGTTTGGCTTATAAAAGCCTTTCCAGTTGTTCCAACGTTGGCACGGCAGCGGTTCCGCCGCGGCGCGTGGTGGAGAGGCCACCCGTAATATTACCCCAACGCAGACAGGTTGCGATAGGTTCTTCTCGCAGGCGGGCGGCGAGAAACCCGGCATTGAACGAGTCACCTGCCCCAGTTGTATCCACCACTTCCACTTTGAGGGCGGGGGCATGCCAGACCTGGTTCCCGGATCGGGCCAGTGCCCCATCCGCACCACATTTGATCACAACAAGGGGGCAAAATTCCGCCAAGCGTGCGGCGGCTTTTTCTGGGTCAGTTTCCCCAGTTAGTTGGGAGGCCTCGCTTAGGTTGGGAGCGAAGATGTTGGTCAGGCGGAGGAGGTCGATGAGGCCGGGTTCGTCGAGGGTCTGGGTGGTGTATTGGCAATCGGTGTAGATGTGCGTATCCTGTTGATGGATGAATTCCGCCAGGGCCAGTATTTCAGGTGCACCAGAAAAAGGGGTGTTGACCACCCAGCGCGGGCGTTGGGATGCGATAATTTGCTGATAAAAGTGTTCGGGAAAGCTATCTACATAGCTGATAAATCCCCTATCGTGAGCGAACGAAAATGAGACACTCAAACTGCGGAGCGGGGCGGGGACCTGTTCAAAAAGGGTTGTATCTAACCCTTCATAGGCTGCTTGTTCTAGCATAAACCGGCTAAAGACATCGTTCCCGAATCGGCCTGCCCACCGGACCTGTGCCCCCAACCGGTGTAATGCTACCGTAAGAATGTACGCTCCCCCAGGCGCAATTTCCATCGTCTCTCCAAAAACATCTGCCCCTAAGCGTGGGATTTCTTGGAGGCCGGTGATGATCAAGTCTAAAAAGTAATCACCAAATAGCAGAACGTCACAAGATGAATTAAAAATCATGTTGGGGAAGAATACAGTTCGGGGCGTTGATACACCCGCACATAATCCACGAACATCATCTGGGGAAAAGTTGTTGTATGATCAGGATACCCTGGCCAATCTCCTCCCACGGCGACGTTAAGGATAATGAAAAAGGGGTGATCGAACACCCAGGGCTTGTCCGGCGAGAAACTTGCCTTTTGCAATGTGCCATACACTTGTTCATCTATGGACCAGCGGATTTCGTCCGATTCCCATTCCAACGCGAAGATATGAAAATCGTCTTTGAGGGCTTGTTCTTCGGGTAGCTTAAACGTATGCGTGATGCCCTCCGCCCCGCAGTACCCCGGTCCATGCACCGTCCCATGCACTTTTTCCGGTTCCCGCCCGATGAATTCCATAATGTCAAGTTCCCCACACCCCGGCCAACCTTTTTCGGCAAAATTTGCGCCCAACATCCAAAACGCAGGCCAGAGTCCTTGTCCGAAAGGAAGTTTAAGCCGCGCTTCGACTCGCCCGTAGGTAAACGTGAAATGTTCCGCGGTGAGGATGCGCGCGGAAGTGTATTTGCACGGCCCGTACCAGCATTTCCGCGCGTCATCTGAGTTGACCAGGGCACGGATCACGAGCGATCCGTTTCCATCCGTGGCGGCGTTTTCGGCCAGGTCGGTGTAAAACTGCCATTCGTGGTTGCCCCACCCTTCGCCGCCGAGGTCATATTTCCATTTGGCGGGGTCAGGCCGCGTGCCTGCAGGTGCGTCGAATTCATCGTGCCAAACGAGATTCCAGTTTGTCATAACGCCAGTTCCGTTTCTGGGTCGAACAACGCAATCTGCTCGCTATCCACATACATTTGCATCCGGTTGCCAATCTGCACCTGATCTTCCTCCAATTCTTGAAAGATTGCGGAGACCGTCACGCCTTCATCGAGACGCAGCGTAACCACGATTTCACTAATGAGGGGTTCAAAATCCACGATTTCGCCTTCGAGGGGGATGCCATTTTTGTCCTCGTGGCCGATGGAGCCGGGCAAGAAAAACGCGGCAGGCGGCAAGCCCAGGACGATTTTATCTTTGTGGTACCCGGTCGCGTGCCATTTTTCGGGGAGGGGAACTGTTAGCGTGGGGGAAACGCGGACGGACAGGCCTCCCTCGTGGGTCAGTGTGCCAGGGAGCAGGTTCATCGGCGGGGAACCGATAAAGCCCGCGACGAAGAGATTCGCGGGGTGCTGGATCAGATCATCCGCGGTGCCGACCTGTTGCAGTTGACCTTTGGCGACGATAGCGATCCGGTCCCCGATGGCGAGGGCCTCGTTTTGATCGTGGGTGACGTAGAGGGTGGGTTTGCCTTTGGCGCGGTGAACCATGAGGATGTCCCGCCGGGCCTGGGCGCGGAGTTTGGGGTCGAGGTTAGAGATCGGTTCGTCGAATAGGTAGAGGTCGGCGTCTTTGGCAAGCGCGCGGGCGAGCGCCACGCGTTGTTGTTCGCCGCCCGACAGGTCCACAATGATGCGTTCAAGCAGAGGTGTCAGGCCGAGTTTGCCCGCGGCTTCGCGCACACGCTGATCAACTTCGTTTTTGGGCATCCCCCGCGCCTCCAATCCGTATGCGATGTTGCCGTAGGCGTTCATGTGCGGGTAAAGGCCGTAATCCTGAAAGACCATGCCGATGTTGCGGTCGCGCGGCGGGAGATTGGTGATGTCACGCCCGTTGAGGGTCACGCTTCCGGCGTCGGCTTTTTCGATCCCGCAGAGGACGCGGAGAATGGTGCTTTTTCCCCCTCCGGATGGGCCGAGGAGAACAAAGAATTCACCATCTTGAACGGTGGCACTGATACCGTTCAACACGGCGCGGTCGCCAAAACGTTTGAGGAGAGATTGAATTTCGAGAGGCATGGGGTTCCTTTGACACGAATAAGAAAAAATTCGTGTCGGTTAATTGTGTGCGCGAAGTAATTGAATCTGCATCAAGCCTACCGCCACCGGGACGATCAAAAACAGTCCCGCGACGGAAACCGTACCCAAAAGGGCGGCGGCGAGGCAGACGAGGCCTGTCCCCAGCGTGGGGGCGGGCTTGCGGAGAAAAAGGTGGACGGATTGCCGGAAGATGCCCACTGCGGACTGGTCCGGTTCGGCGATCATCACCGGCCCCCAATAGAGGCCCACGACCGCGAGAAGCAAAATCAACAGCCGGGCGAGGGCGTCAAACAGGAGCCACCCCCGCGCGGCCGCGGCAGACGCGCCAAGCGCTAACCACCCAAACAGACTCCAAAGCGGGAGCAGTTTGACGAGCGAGGGGACAAACTGTTCTTTGAGTGCGGCCCGCATGAGGTCAAAATCGAGCGGAACGCCGTTGCTCGTTTCGTGGAGCACGCCGAACAGCATCCCCGTTGCAGGAATCAGAGCAAAGATGGTGTACAACGTCAATGCTACCCGGAGTACCGCCGGAATTTGCGGAAACGCCCAACTGACAATCAACGGGACAAGCTGAAGCGCCCAAACGATATTGAGCAGAACCAGACGTTCAAGTTGGTCGCCGATCAGAGCAAAGGCGCGTCCGATGGGGCTGTGTTCTTCTTCAGGGCGGAGACCGGAGTCGTCAAAAAAGGGCATGGGGTGACTGGGCGCTTAGGTGAATGAGTGCTTTGGTAATTACTCATTCACCCAAGCAATAAATTAGATGGAGAGCGTGATGTTCAAATGCCGTTCCAAAGGGGTCAGTTGTTCATCGAGGAGCATTTCAATGTCGGCGTCAGGATTGGCGAGAAGCGCATTGGAGATGATAAAAAACGCATCGGCGAGGCGGTGTTCGATCATGCCCCATAACCGAGTAGAGGGGAAAGGCCAGCCTTTTTGCAGGGTTTTCCAAACGACGGGGTAGTGAGGCTTATGAATGTTTTGGGTCAGCGCGTCGAGCCGAGCAGGTAATACGCCGGTTTCATTGTGCAAGCGGATCTGTGCCTCGGTGGAACATATTGCCGCTATAAAGTCGAGCGCAGCTTGTTCGAGGCGGACCGGAGTATGTGTCCAGATCACCCAGTTTGAGCCGCCGACAAAGGGGATGCCAGGGGGGACTGCAACGGCGGTGTTTTCGCGGACTTCCGGGGGGAAATGTTCAAGTTTTTCGATGAAATCAGCGGAGGCAAGCACAACTGCCGCTTCGCCGTTGAAGTAGCGGAGGGCGGCATCGTAATCGCTGAGACCATACGCGGTGGTGGGGATGAACCGTTGGAGTTCAAAGTACATCCGAATCCCGGCACGAGCCTTGGGGGAGTTGAAAGCAACTTGCCTCCCGTCCGGGGCCATGTATGCGCCACCCATGCCCCATATCCAGTTGGAGATGTGGTGGATCATGCCCAGTGAGCGTACCCCGCTATGGCTGATCCAAGGCATGGGGTGGCCGTAGGTTTGCAGGGCCGTGAGGGTTTGGGGCAGTTGTTCGAGCGTGGCAAAGGAAGTGAACTCGTTCAGTCCGGCCTTTTTCAATACGTCTTTGCGGTAGTAAATGAGGTTGGTATCGGTTAGCCAGGGAATGGCATAGGTTTCGCGGCTGTTTTGATATCTGGTGGAGCGCCAGGCAGAGGGGAAGAAGGCATTGCTGCCTTCAAAGAGCGCGATTTCCCGTGGATTAAACGGGCGGAGGGCGTTTTGCGGAACGAGACTCCCCATCCAGGTGGTGCCGATTTGTGAAACCGCCGGACCGTGTTGTTGGGTGATATAGCGGTTGTAGGCCTGGAGCGCCTCCCCCCAATCGAAGATGTCGAGGGTGATGTTCAGTTGTTTATTTGCCTGGAGCGCGTTAATCACCGGCTGGAGGGCAGTCCGGGGATCTTCGGTGAAGTGGGTGATGGAAACGGGGAGGTCGGTCATGGGTTACACGAATTGGGCGAATTTACCGATGGGGAGAGGGATGGGACACGGATTTCACGAATGGACACGGATGATCTATTTTAAACATTCGGGAGGTATTGGGTGAGTGCGGTGATGATTTGTTTCGCCTCGGTTTCGTCAATATCAAGGCCAAAGTGAAAGATTTTCTTTTCATAATCGAAGATAATCATCCCGGTTCGCCCCGAAAGTTTTCGGAACGTTTGCAGAGGGGCGAAAGAAACGGATTGCACGTTTATGCGAACATTTCGCACAAGATTTGACGAATAGTTGTTCGATTTTTTCCATCTAAGGATTTGTCGTGAAATGGACATCGTCTGTGAATTAATTTCAACGATTTCTTTGCCTGCTAATTGCCAGACATACACATAAATTCCAAATGCACCCAGCACAAGAAGAATCAGAATAAAAAAGCCTACACAGATCAGCGGAATCAAAAATAGGGGAAACGATCCGCCTGATTCTTGCGACAGGCTCGCCATCGTGAACAATTGCCGGACGAGATAATAAACATTCGCCGTTAGGAGACCCCAGCCCAACAACCAAAAAGTAAACCAAAGTATCTGCCCAATACTTTTTTTACTCGGAAGGGTGAGCCGGATATCATGCTCAGTTTTTTCAACGGTGAGGTGAGTAGGAGAAGATTGGGTTAGCATATTCATTTCGTGTTTATCCACCTTTTGAGTTCAGCTCACTTCAGTGGGCGTTGTTTGTGGCTCAATGATCTCAACTTCTGCCTCGTCTTCCATTTTCCAAGAATCAGTTGGAGAATAAATATCAAACCCAATCTTTAAGTTTCGGTCAGATAGTTTTTTCAATGTTGCTGGCGAAAGTTCAAATCCTTCATTCCAACCATCTAAAAATAGCTCGAAAAACAAGTCTGCTTTGACACTTTGCGTGATCATCTGCCAGACATTTAGATCATCCGTAAGTTTTCCTAACAGAAGATGGATTTTCTCCTCAATCTCTATAGCGTCGCTATCGCCATAGCTCAAATGCCAAAAACCTTTTTTTACAACCCGGATATCTCCATTGGAATTAATCAATTCTTCGCTCCTTTTCGCGGCGGAAGAAGGTGAACAGCCCAAAAGAGTAGACAAATTTAAAGGATCAAGATCATATCCTCGAAATCGAATGGAGACAGTAGAGCGAGTAATATCTGACATACGATGATTCCAATTTTACTTCTATTGGATAATTGTCGTTTTATTGACGGCTTTTTTCCTGTTTACAAAACGAAATCCGTCTCCCATTCACATCAACAAAATCGAACCCTCCGTCTCCGCATCAAAAAAGTGCGCCTTCAGCAAATTGATCGCCAGTGGCACCTCTTTTCCAATGTACGAGGCGGGCATTCTCGTTCGAAGTGTTGCCACAAAATCCTGCGGGCTGTCGGCAATCGTGCTGAGATACACCGCACACCCCGTGGACGACGGCTCGATCACGTTTACCGCGCCCTGAATCTGGTTGAACTCGGTCACTTTGAACGGGGCCATTTTCGGGACGTGTAAATCTTCGGGGCGGATCCCGATTTTGACGGACTTCCCAGCGTATTTGTCCAGTTTACCGCGAATCTCGTCGGGGATTTGTACGGAGAACGCAGCATGTTTGGCGTATAAGCCATCGTATTCTGTAACGATTTCTACATCAAACAGGTTGACGCTCGGCGTGCCGATGAAATAGGCGACAAACAGGTTGTAGGGACGAGAATATAACTCCTCGCCCGTGCCGATTTGCTCGATCCGCCCGGCGCGCATCACCGCGATCCGGTCGCCCATCGCCATCGCCTCGGATTGGTCGTGGGTGACATACACGCTCGGTTTTTGTTTTTCGTGGTGCAAGGCCATGATGTCTTCGCGGGCCTGATAACGCAGTTGGGCATCCAGGTTGGCGAGGGGTTCGTCGTACAGATATAAGTCCGCGTCGCGGACCATGGCGCGGGACAGGGCCACGCGTTGGCGTTCACCGCCGCTCAACTGGCGGGGTTTGCGGTTTAGCAGGTGGTCAATGCGGAAGGTTTTTGCCGCTTTGGGGACGCGTTCTTTGATCATTGCCCCGGGCGCGTGCCGCGAGCGCAAGCCATAGGCGATGTTTTCATACACCGTCAAGTGTGGGAACACCGCATAATCCTGAAAAACCATTGCTACATTGCGCTCTTTCGGGCGGATTTCATTCACCCGCTTTTCCCCGAAGTGGATGTCCCCGCGCGTGGCGGGTTCTAGCCCGGCGAGCATCCGCAGGGTGGTTGTTTTGCCGCACCCCGACGGGCCGACGAGCACGAGAAATTCCTGCGCGCCCAGTTCAAAACTCACGTCGTTCACGGCGATTTTTTCGGCAAATTCTTTGGTCAGATGGGAGATGGATATGGAGGCCATAAGTGTCTCGTAGAAAATGGTAGTCAAGGAAGATGAAGTGATAAGTGATAAGTGTTCAGTCACTTATCACTTATCACTTCATCACTAAAACAACTCTGGCGCGCCCGGCACATGTAACGCGGTCTCCTCTACTGCATCAAAGAGCGAGACCTGCGTCCAGTCGGGTTCGAGAGAAACTTGATTGGTTTCGGGAAAATCGAGGGGGACGAGTGCGTTGACGAGCGCGCCGCCAAGATATCCGTTCGCAAAGGCGGCTCGTTCGGTGTACAACCGCTCGATCCGGGTGACTTTCATCGGGATGCCCTGCCCCGGATGTTGACTGACCAGCCACCCTTCGGGGCGCACGCCCAGGCGTCCCTTCCCGTTCGGGAGCTTTTCGCCCAGATCGAAGGGCGCACTCCATCCAGGCGCGGCACTGTCTCCTGCGGGGGTGAATTGCCCGTTTGCGAACGTGATCGGGATCACGCTCATTGGTGGGGTTCCGATCAGGGTTGCGACGAAGAGATTCGCCGGGGAGTAGTACAAATCGTCGAACGTGCCGAATTGTTCCACCCGCCCCGTTCGCATCACTGCGATCCGGTCGCCCATAAAAATCGCTTCCTGTTGGTCGTGCGTGACGTAGAGGGTGGTGATACCGAATTTTTTGAGCAGGCGACGCATTTCGGTGCGAGTGCGTTCGCGGAGTTTGGCATCGAGGTTGGAGATGGGTTCGTCCATCAGGAAAACGTTCGGGTCACGGACGATGCACCGGGCGATGCCGACGCGTTGTTTTTCGCCGCCGGAGAGGGTGTCCACCTGCCGGGACATTAGCAGGTCAAAGCCGATGCCCATGAGTTCGGCGGTTTCGCGCAGGCGTTGTTCTTTTTCTTCCTTCGTGCGGCGGTGGACTTCAAAATAGTAGCCCAGGTTGTCTTCGCCTTCTTTGCTGGGGTAAAGGGCGTAATCCTGAAAGACCATGCCCACGCCTCGGTCTTGCGGCGAGATTTTGGTCACGTCGAAGTTGTTGAACCGCACTTGCCCCGCTTCCGGCATTTCCAGCCCGGCGACGACTTTGAGCAATGTACTTTTCCCGCACCCGGACGGGCCAACGATGCTGACCGTTTCGCCGTTTTCGATGTGCAGGGTGACGCTATCAAGCGCGGGCCGCTGATCGGGGTCAATCACGCCTGCGATGGGGATATATTTTTGTGGATATTTTCGAGCGTTGTTTAGTCATACTTTTGAAAACACAAGTTCTGATGGTACACAGAAAACACAGAAATCACAGAGGAACACAGAAATATTTTTAAGAATCTTCTGTTTCATTCTGTTTCCTCTGTGTACCATGTTTACTTCAAACCTTGAATTCTCACGCCTTTCAGCAGGTATTCGGGGCGACGATGAAGAAGATGAACACGGGATTGCTTGCAGGAGGCCGAGCACCATCAACCCGTTCCACGAAAGCCCCTGGTTGATCAATCCGGACATGGCTGATGATGCGCCGAGTGCGGTTTGCGGGTTCGTCGTTCCGGCGTAGGTAAACGAGTCCACGAGCCGACGGATGGCGAGGGTGAGCGGGGCGATTTTGCTATCCTGGATGACGACGAGCGGCCACAAGTAGCTGTCCCACGCCCCGCCAAACGTGAAATACGCGGTGACAGCGTACACGGGATGCTCATCGGCAGGATGATGCGCCGGAAAATGTTCCACTCCGACCCCCCATCCACGCGGGCGGCGTTGATGATCGAATCGGGAATCCCATCAAAAACCCTTTGAACAACAGGAAATTCCCGCACTGAACCCCGCAGGCAGGATCACTGCCCAATACGTGTTCCAAATCCGCCAGGTGGGGAAAGCGGTTTGTGTACCGGAATGTTCGGCGGAACGGGCAGAGGGAATGGGAAGTTGCGGGTGAGCAAAAAATGACGGGATTAGCGTCACGATGCCGGGGAGCATCAACGTGCCGATGAAAAAGACAAACAGATAGCGGGCCGTTTTCCCTTGAGCAGTTTACTGCACGCATACGCAGCCATCGAAGTGATCGGGATGGACAGCACCATCGTGCCGAAGGTCGCGATCACGGAGTTCATAAAATAGACCGAGAGTGGCTGGGGTCAGCGATTTGGCCGATTCAGTGATGCTGAGGATCAGTTTCACCCGGCGAGGGTGGGGTCTTTCGGAAAGATGGTAGGGGGCATGGACATCGCTTCGGTGGCGGGTTTGAAGGAGGTGCTGATCATGATGAAAAATGGGATCAGGTGCATAAACACGCCAAACCACAAAAACAGCTACCACCCACCACGCAATCCGTAAGCGGGGTTGTTTTCGTCCGACAGTAGGGAATAGACTCATGGATTACTCCGACTATTTTTCTCACCACGAATTTCACGAATTAGCGGAATTGGTGTTTATTCGTAGAATTCGTGGCAAAGGTTTTTAAACATCCGGGTCTTCTTTGAAGAGGACGCGATAGATCAGCACCAGGGCCATGATCAAGATGAAAAGCATCACCGCGAGAGCGGTGGCGTCACCGTAGCGACCGTTGCTCAGGATGCTCATCATGTACATCACAACCGTGCGGGAGGCTCCGTTTGGGCCGCCGCGGGTCATCAGATCGGGGAACGAAAATTCCTGCAACGAGCCGATGATGGCGAAGAGCAGGGTCATCGAGATGATCGGGCGCAGACGGGGCAGGGAAATCGTCCAGATTTTGCGCCAGAAACTCGCACCTTCGATCTCCGCCGCCTCGAAATACGATTTCGGAATGCTCTGTAACCCGGCCATGTAATACAACCCCGGCCCGTACAACAGCACCCCCGGCACGATCAGCCAGAAGATCACCCATCGCTCCGAACTCAGGAACGCTTGCGGGGGTAGGCCAACCACCGCCGTCGCGATGTACTGGAAAATCCCAAAGTTCTCGTTGTACAGATATTGCCAAAACAGCGTGCTGGCGATGCCGGAAAGCGGCAGATACCACAACAGCATCATGATCCGCATCCATTTGGGAGGCATTTCCAGCAGGAGGATCGCTACAAAGATCGGAATGGCAAAGGTCAACACAATGGACAGCCCCGCGTAAATCAGTGTGATGCGGAACGCCATCGGCACGAGCGGGTCTAAGAACAGGCGGGTGTAGTTATCAATCCCTTGAAACGTAACCTGTCCTCGGATGGGCGCGTTGGTCAGGCTTAAAAACAGGGCCACCACCATCGGATACCAGCCCCAGAAAAATTGAAAGATAAACGCGGGCACGACAAAGACCCAAATCTGCCATTTATGCCGGATGCCAGGGTCTTTCGCCGCGATAGGTTGGGCGGCAGGAGGAGATAAAACTTCGGGGGAGGAGGTCATGAGCAAAATCCTGGGGGAATGGGAACTTATGGGAACTCATAGGATTTTGTGAGAATTGGAAGGCCCAAATTCCTTTGAATTCCTACAAGCTCCTACGAATTCCCTAATAAGCAATAAATTCGCTCTCAAACGAACCGTCTTTATACAAATTGAACACCACATATCCAGGCGGAAAATCGTGAAACGCACCTTTCCACCAGTTGCCGGAGATGGCCCCGTTGGTCAAGTAGTGGGCACCATGGTAGTTCAGATCTTCGACTTGATGCGTGTGCCCGCTCAGGCAGAGTTTGACGTTGCGGTGTTGCCAGAACAGATCAATGAAGCGACGTCCGTCAATATGCTGCCACGCGCCGGGCATCACCCAGTTGCCGGATTTTTCACTGCTGTCCATCAGCCCGGATGCCCCGAAAAGAGGAATGTGAGAAACGATGCAAATCGGTGTTTCAGCAGGGGTGGTTTCCAGTTGATTGACGAGCCAGTCATATTGTTCGTCGTCCAGTTTGCCGGTGTAAGGATGTTCAAAAACCTGGTCGGCGAGGTGAATGCTGTCCAACACGATGAAATGCCACCCGCCTTGCTCGAACGCGTAATACCGCTCCGCAAGACCGAGCCGCTCCATCGCCATCCCTTTGGCGAACAGCGGATCATCCTGAACAGCGGCCTGTTTTTCCTCGCTCAGGCCCCAACCCCAAACATCGTGATTACCAATCGCGTGGTACACAGGCAAGGGGAAGTCAGCGTTCAACACGCTCGAAAACCGATCCCATTGGGTGATCGCATCTTCTTTGTTGGAAAACAACGCGTCCATCACACAATCCCCGGCGTTGACGACAAATTCGACGGGCGGGTTAAGCTGTTGGACATTCCGCATCGCGCGGGAAAAATGCTCGCGCGAGGGGCCTTCTTTTTCAATGTGCATATCGGAAATATGGGCGAAGCGCGTGGCTAGTTCCGGGCCGGAGGGAACGGTGGGGGCGGGGACTGGCGTTTCCATGGGGGGGAGAGAGGTGGCGGTGGGTTCCAATGTTGCGGTGGGCGAAGGAGGGGCGGTTTCTGGCAGAGACACGGTTTCTGTCGTAGAAACTGATCCGCACGCGGCCAACGCTGTCGCGCCCGCGCCAACGGTCATCAAGCGTAAAACATCTCTTCGAGAAAGGGGTCTTGAATTATCCATGGTTGTTTTTTTGTACACAGAAGGCACAGATCACACAGATTTTATTGATAAATTGTGTTCGTCTGTTCTACTCTGTGCCGTCTGTGTACCATTCCTTTATCCAAACTCCGGCTTGATTCGCAGCTCGTAGAAGGGTTTGAATTTTTGCTCGTAGAAATCGGGGGCGTTGGCCTGGAGGAAGGTGGTCACATCTGCATAGTAGTTGTGGATGCCTTCGGCGAAGGCTTTTTCTTCCACGCCAGAGGGGAAAGTTTTCGCTTGCTGGTTAAGGATGTTTTCTAACTCGGCGGCGTCGGCACTGACATCGAACGGGTCTTGCGAGAAACCCCATCGGGAGATTTTGTCGTACCAGGGGGTATCGCCGGGGCCGCGGTTGACTTCGGCGGGGACGTATTCGCCGACTTCGGGGAGTTTGGGCTGGGCGAAGATGGTTTTGATCGCTTCGGCGAAGGTTTTGCCCGTCGCATCACTGAGTGAGCCTTCCACACCAGGGATGGTTTCGGAATATTTGTTCGCAAACGGCCACCGGATGGCTCGAACGATCTCGCTGGCGTCTTTGTTCGCGGCATAGATTTCCTGGGTAGTGGTCACAAAGCCATCGCCCAACAACAGATAAGCGAACAAGGACACGGCTTTGTCGAGTTCGTCCGCGCTCAGATCGGGTTTGAACGCCCATGCGCTGACCGCAAACGGAAGTTGGTAGCTGTACCCCAACGGACCGAGCGGCTGGCGCACGAAACTCATAAACGCGTCGGTTTCGGGGATGGTTTTGTTCATCTTCTGCGCCATGTCAGAGAAGAACAAGTGGATGCCGGGGGTCATGGAGGCTTTTTCTTCGTAAAATGCGGAGGCCAGTTGCCCGTTTTGGGAGAAGTCCCAGTAGTTCGGGTCGGAGAAGACGGATTTGTCTTCAAAGTACATACCGCGCCACAAGTTGACTCCCTCGGCTATGTCGTCGGCGTAGGTGGTGAAATCCCAACGCCAGTTGAAACTCCGCCCGGGGACAGGATATCGCGAGAGCAGGCCGTCGAAGTCAATCCCGTAGGAGGGCAGAATCCAGTCGAGGGCGTAGGCGGCCATCGCGAGACCTTTGCGGTCGCCTTTGGTCAACTTCAACGCAATTTCGCGCATGTCTTGCCAGGTCCAGTTCATCGGGAGGCTGTCCATCCCGATTTCGGCAAGGTGAGCGCGGTTGTAGAAATATCCTTCACTAGAGACGACTTCATAAGGAATGCCGAAAATCCGGCCATCATTGGTCTGCCAGCGCGCTTTGGCTCCGGCGGCGATTTGCGGATCGAGCAAGTCCAGGACTTTGTTCTTATTAAACGCTTCAGTGATGTCGGCGAACAATCCTTCGGCAAACGAGGCCTGGATGCCAGGGACATTCCAACTCCCGAGGACGCCGATGGGATAGCAAAACGGAGCCGTGCCGCCCGCGACAGCTGTCCGCAAACCTGCACCATCCCAGGGATTGAATTCAATCAATTCCATCTTGACGCCGGGGTTCAGGTTAAGCCAGTCTTGCAGGGCTTTGTTGTGGCCGAGTTGGAATGTGCCGGGTTGGGCGTCGGCAAAGGGCATATCTACGGGCCAGCCGGAAGTTTGCAGGGTGACATCCATGAAAGGTTGGATGTTAGGGTTCACGGTTGCGCCAGGTTCAGGGGTGGCGGCAGTGACCGCGTTGGTGGGGGTGGATGAATTATTCCCGCACGCGGCGAGGGCCAGGCCACCACCGCCAATGGCAAGTAAGCGAAGGAAGTCGCGACGAGTCAGTTTCGGAGGGCGATTGATCATGTTTTACTCCTAAAGCAGGTTGAAGGTTGAACATTCAACCCGCAACCTGCAACGAGAGATGCACCATATTCCATTCGGGCAGGCTCTCACATGAAAGCCTGCCCGAAAAACGTTTACGGAATAAACTCAACCAGGTCGAAGTAGTAGGTTCCGAACCAGTAGAGGGCAACTTCTGCTTTCTCAAGCTGAGTCAGGTCAATGTCGGTGTAGGCTTCGAGGTTGAAGCAGGACTGTACCCATTCGTTCTGCACGGATTTGCCATTGGAGCCGATGGCAGCATTGTCGCTCCAGTATTCCTGGTTTGCGCCGGTGGCATCGAAAAGTTTGAGGGCGATGGTGTTGTCAGCATTGCCACTGTTGTGGTCGGTGGTGTCGTACCACCAAAAGCAAATTGCAGTGTAGCCACTGGCGTCCACAGGCGCGCCGTCGAAGTTGATACCGGTGGTATGCCATTCACCCTCGGTGCTTTCGCTTTTGAGGGAGGACGCGCCAGATTTGACGATTTCTTTGTCCATGCTTAGGGTCACTTGATAGACTTCGTAGAAAGTGCCGTCAGCTTCAAAATCCTGGGCGACATCGCCAGTTTTGGGGGCGGCGGCAGCGTTAGGATCGTAGCTGGCGAATTCAAAGCCATCGAAGTAGTAAGTCCCGAACCAGTAGAGGGCGACTTCAGCTTTTTCGAGTTGGGTCAGGTCAATATCGGTGTAGGCGTCTAGGCCAAAGCAGAACTGCACCCATTCGTTCTGGACGGATTTGCCGTTGGTGCCGATGGCGGCATTGTCGCTCCAGAATTCCTGGTTTGCGCCGGTGGCATCAAAGAGTTTGAGGGCAATGGTGTTGTCGGCTTTGCCGTCGTTGTGGTCAGTGGTGTCATTCCACCAAAAACAAAGCTGTTGATAACCACTGGCATCTACGGGCGCGCCGTCGAAGTTGACGCCGGTGGTATGCCATTCGCCTTCCGTGCTTTCGCTCTTGAGGGAGGACGCACCACTGTGAACAGTGTCGGTGTCGAGGCTCAGGGTCACTTGATAGACTTCGTAGGAAGTGCCATCGGCTTCAAAGTCCTGCGCGGGGACAAAGACGTTGGGGGCCATGACAGGGGTTTCTGCTTCGGTTGAGGGGGACGCGGTGCCAACGAATTCGATATCGTCCACGTAGTAATCGCCAGCCCAGTAGAGGGCAAACTGGATTTTGTCAATCTGGCTGGTGTCCACGGATTGGTAGGCATCCAGGTTGAGGCACATTTGCACCCAGGTGTTTTTGGCGGTTTTGGGGTTTTCGCCCGCCAGTTCGTGGTCGGTCCAGACTTCTTCGTTCGCGCCACTGGCATCGAACAGTTTCACGCCGACGGTATTGTCGGAGTTTCCGGTGTCGCCTTCGGTGGTGTCGTAAATCCAGAAGCACATTTTGTCGTAGCCACTACCATCAAACGGGCGGGGATCGGGATACGCGCCAAACGCGTGCCATTCGCCTTCGGAACTGGCGGCTTTCAGAGAAGATACACCACTGTGGAAGATTTCAGTATCCAGGCTGACATCGGCTTGATAGTCCGAGTAATAGGTTTCTTCGGCTTCAAAACCCTGAACGAGGACGGGCACACCCGCCGAACCGGTGCTGACGAATTCGATGTCGTCTACATAGTAATCACCAGCCCAATACATGGCGAACTGAACTTTTTCGAGTTGGCTGGTATCCACGGATTGGTAGGCATCCAGGTTGAGGCACATCTGAACCCAGGTGTTTTTGGCAGTTTTGGGATTGCCGCCCGCGAGTTCATTATCGGTCCAGACTTCTTCGTTTGCGCCACTGGCATCGAACAGTTTCACGCCAACGGTGTTGTCGGAGTTGCCAGTGTCACCTTCGGTGGTGTCGTAAATCCAGAAGCAGACTTTGTTGTAGCTGCTGGCGTCGAAGGGGCTGGGGTCAAGCAGACCGCCGAACGCGTGCCATTCGCCTTCGGAACTGGCGGCTTTGAGAGAGGATGCGCCACTGTGGACGATGGTGGTTTCCAGGCTGACATCAGCTTGATAGTCGGAGTAATAGGTGTCTTCGGCTTCAAAACCCTGGGCGAGGGTGGTGACAACTTCGCCGGTGGGTTCCGTTGCGGTGAAGAATTCCGCGCCGACGGGGAGGGCGGTTACTTCATCAAAGTAGTAGGTTCCGGCCCAGTACATGGTGAACTCGATTTTTTCGATCTGGGTCATATCAATGCCCGTGAAGGTGATCAGGTTCAGACACATGGGGGTCCATTCGTTGAGCTTGGTTTTGACGTTCGCACCGACGCCTTCGTTGTCCGTGTAGCGTTCGGTGCCTGCGCCGCTGGCATCCAGCAGTTTGACGCCGACGGTGTTAGCGGCTTTGCCGTTGTTGTTGGTTGTGGTGTCGTACACCATGAAGCACAACTGATTGTAACCGCTCAAGTCTACCGGCCCGTTGGGGAAAGTCGCGCCAACGCCGTGCCATTCGCCTTCGGTGCTTTCGCTTTTTAGGGAGCCAGCGCCCGCGTAGGCGACATCGCCCATGCTGGCGGTAGCCTGGTAGCCGTCATAGCCGGTGCCGTCGGTCTCGAAGTCAATGAGGACGGTGGTGGTCAGTGGTTCGGTGACGGGGACTTCCGTGGGGGCGGGAACTTCGGTGGGGACAGCTGTGGGGGCTTCGGTGGGAGCGGAGGTGGGTTCGACCACTGCGGTCGCGGGGGCCTCGGTCGGTTCGGGGGTGGCCGATTTGCACGCTGTCAAGGCGACCATCAGGGTCAGGATGACAAGCAAGGCCCACCATAAATGAGATTGGGATTTGGTTTTGAACATATATACTCCTATTTTGAAAATGGTTTTGTTCGATGCTACTCAGGTCAGACCCTAAAGGTTTTGTTTGCAGGCTTGGTAAAAACGGTTCTTGTTTGGAAATACATCTTTAAATTTATCGAGAAAACATTTAGGGTCTGAGTAGTTATGATAGATGTTATAAGAAAAGTAAATCGTTAGTTGAATTGGATCATTTTTCCACCGTCACCTCATCAAAATAAGTTTCTCCGGCCCAGTAGGTTGTGAATTCGAGCTGGAGAAGCCGGGATAAGTCCACCTCTGTGAAAGCGGACAGGTTGAAACACATTTGTACCCATTCGTTTTGGATCGTTTTGGGGTTTATTCCCACCCCCACGTGATCGGTCCAGTGTTCTTCGTCGTTGCCCAGCCCATCGGTCAATTTGATAGCAACGGTGTTGTCTGCCGCGCCTGAACCGCTATCGGTGGTGTCATAAACCCAAAAGCAAAGTTTTTGATACGCGGTCAAATCGAGCGGCATGGGTGAGAAAGTCGCGCCTATGGTGTGCCACTCGCCGCTGACACTGGCGTTGAGCAAGGATGCCGCGCCGCTGTGGGCGAGATTTCCAGAGAGCGCGTCGGCGTTGTAACTTGAAAAAGTTCCGTCTAGCCTCTCGAAATCGAGCAGGAGATCGGACGCGGGAGGTTGACCGGGGTCGTCGAGGATAACAGGGGTAGGGAGGGGGGTGGGGGTCATGGCCGCGGCGGGGGTGGCAGTGGGGGCAAGCGAGACGCCTGCGTGCCATTTGAAGGTGAGGGTGGCATTCGCCGGGGCGGTGTAGGAAAAATGTTGGCCGTTCCATTCCACGTCGAAGGTGCCTGCGCGGTCCGCCTGCACGATCAGGACGAGTGACCCGTCTGGGTTGAGGAAGGCAATGTTATCGGGTTGGGTGGCGGGATCGTAGGTGGATTCCGTGCGGTACGCGCCTGGATCGACAAATTTGCTGACATGCCCGAGAATATAATATTCTTCGTTGTAGGTGACTTGGCCGGTGCTTTGATTGATCTTCACTACCCCGCGGCAATCACCACACCCGCCGTTTTGCGGGCCGAAGTTTTCGTCCAGTGCGAGATTCCACAGGATGACGCCTTTGCCCCAGTTGCGGAAGTTGCCCAGCACCAGGTTGTGCATGTTCCAACTCATGTTGCCACCGAAATCAGTCGCCCACTCACCGCCGGAACATTCGGTAAACCAGATGCCTTTTTCGGGGAAGGCGTCGTGAACGATTGACTGGTTTTTTACATCGCCACCGTAGCAGTGGAACGCAACCCCATCCACAAACGCGGCCGCGGCAGAGTCAGACAAAATTTCCATCGGGTATTCCCACAAATCCCAGTTGTGATCCAGGATTAAAATGCGTGTAGTCAGTCCAGCTTGTTTGAGCGCGGGGCCAAGATAATCCCGGACAAAGGTCTGTTGCGCCGCCGCGGACATGGACATCGTCGGGTAGTTGCTGGTGGCATACATCGGTTCGTTTTGTGGGGTGAGGGCGTCAATCGGGAGGCCATGTTCGGCGTAGGCTTGCACAAACCGGATGTGGTAATCGGCAAAAGCCTGATAAAACTCCGGCAGAAGTTCGGTCCCATGAAATTGTTCGTTCACTTTCATCCAAGCGGGCGCGCTCCAGGGTGAACCCATAAAGCGGAGTTCCGGGTTCAGGCTGAGGGCTTGTTGCAGAGAGGGGATGATGTACGCCTCGTCGTAATTGACCGAAAAGTGTGCCAGTTTGGGGTCGGTTTCGCCTTTGGGACGGTCATCGTAAGAGTAATCGCGGTGAGCAAAATCCGACGCACCCATCGGGATGCGGACATAACTGATGCCAATGCCATCGCCCGCGCGGGTGAACAGGTTATTCATCACTTCCTGGCGTTTGGCATCGGGCAGAACTTTCATCAACAGCCACGCGGACGAGTCGGTCATTGCTGCGCCGAACCCTTCCATTTGCTGATAAAGGATGGAAGAGTCAATCCGAATCGCGTTTTCGCTGCCCGCACCGGGTTGGAACGTCACATCAGCTTCGTGGCTCAGCTTTTTGGACTGGTCGCCGAGCGTGAGCCAGACTTCAACGGCAGGCCCGGTGGAAATGGGGGCGGGTTCGGTGGATGTGGGGAGCGGGGCTTCGGTCATAGTGCGGGTCGGGTTTGAGGTTGAACAGGCTGTCAGGGCGAGGAGAAACACGAAGGCGACAGTCCGAAGGGGTTTGAGGGTCAAGGGATACTCCTGAACAGTGACAAGTGATGAAGTGATAAGTGATTCACTTATCACTTCATCACTTGCCACTTCTTTATTTCACTGGGGATAAGTGGCTCACTTGCCCATCCATCCAAAACAAATCTCCGGGTTTTTCGCTGGCGAAGGTTTGTCCGTTGAAGGTGCATGAGGGGGGGACGGATACTTTGAGATAACCATTGTGGCCTTTGATAATGCCTGCGGTCGCGGTGCCGTTTTCGATCCGTAAAATGGCCCCACCCGTGGACGCCGCATCCAGCGCGAGATGATAGACCTTGCCCCCAAGGTTTACATCTGCCCGGACGTGGGGCTGGCCTTGCGCGGGGATCAGCACCGTGATGAAGTGGACATCTTTTTGGGAGTGGGAGCGAACCCAGACATTCGCCTGCCCTTCGAGGAGGGTCGGGCGTGCGACAGTAGGGAACCACGCGGCAACGTTTACCGTGTCCGTGACGAGCAACTGTTCGCGGATGGAGGCCAACACTGGGCAAGGGTGGCAAGTTTCATCCAATTCCGGCAGAGCCCCGACAATCATCAGTTTCCCCTCACGTTCCACATACGCGACCAGTTTCTCCTGTGTCGCCCGTGCCATGTGCATCCCGCCTGACACGACGAGATAAGGGAATTTGAGACAATCATCAAGCGAGGCAGTTTCCAGGTTGAGGATGCCGTAATCGAGGTGGGCGGTGCGCATCTGGCTTTGGAAAGTTTGCAGGTGTTTGCCGAGGGCAGGCAGGCCTGGATTCGTTTCGGTGGGCGGAACCCAGGCGGCGACGCGGGCATGGGGCAGGTACACGCCCCACGCGACGGGTTGGGCGGGAATGCTGGTTAGGAATTCACGTCCGTTGCGGTGCATGAAGGCGATCAGCCACCGCGCGGTTTTGGCTTTGGGGGTCACTTCGCCGTAATGGGTGATGGGGGATGCGTCGGGGTAGGGAGCTTTGGGGAGGACTTCGAGGTTGAGGTCGAGGTGTCCCGTGCCAACGCCGGTGTAGATGTTGAATCCGGTCGCGCCCGCGTTGAGGATGGCGAGGGTCTGGTAAAAGCTGGTGGCGGCGTCAACGTAGGCGGGGTCGTATAACTCGGCAAACCCCCAGTTCTCTTCCATATTAATACCGGGGTAACGTTTGGCGGTCAGCAGATAGCGGTCGAAGGCGGAGGGGTTCGCGGCGACATCGCCGACCCAGTTGGTGAAGCCATAATGCACGCCCGTCCAGCGTTCCGGTTCCACGCGGGTGAGCCATGCGTCGAGGCCAAAGGCGTCCGCGAGGGGTGGGTTTTGGTTGACGATGACAGGGAGGCTAACGTTGACGGGGTTGCGCCAGGTTTCAAAAATCTGGTGCATATATTCGGCTTGAAACGCACCCCAATCCATGTACTGGCGCAGATCACAGGGGTTTTTAAGCGGTTGCCAACTGGTGGGGGCGAGGATGGATTGCCAATTGGCGAATTGCGTGTCGTGCAGGGCGTTGTAGCGGGCGACGGTCTGGTACTGGTCGGCGAGGTAGTTTTGGTACAGCGCGAGGCCGGACGGACTGTAATCGTAGGCCCAGGGAGCGTGCTGTCCGTTGGAGTAGATGCCTTCGTTGCCAACTTGAATGGCAATGATCGGGCCGTTAGGGCTTTGGAAGGGTTGGATGACCTGTTCGCCGACGCGGGTGAGCCACTCACGCGTGAGACGTAAAAATTCGGGGCCGAAGGGGGCGGGCAGGGGCCAGGGTTCGGGGCGTTCGCCGCTGGCCGCGAGGCGTGCCCCTCCCCAAAGCACGTGCTGCCCCTGCGCGTCGAGGAGCGGTTCGATGGCAGGGTTGTTCAGCGAACAGGTCCAATCGGGCAGGCCGCCGAAGTTCGTTTCGCCGTGGATGAATGGGCCAGGTTTGGCGATGACGGCGAGGTTAAGGCTCTGGCACAGCTCAAAAAAGCGGATGACGTTCCGGTTGGGTTGGGTTTGCCCGGTGAAGTCCGGTTCCATGTCGGGCGTGAGTTGGTGGTGTCGCCAGGGGATGTAGGCGGAGATCACTTCCAGGCCGAGCGATTTCAGTTTCGCGAGGCGATCTTCCCACACTTCGGCGGGGTCGCGGTAATACGGATAATCGGCGGTGATGAAGAGATGCGGTTGACCATTTAGATAAACCGTACCGTGTTCAAGATAAAGAGGTGACGAAGAGCGTTTCAATATGGCCTCAAGAAACATGCTAGGATGTTTTGGGTTCGTAATTAAGAAAGAGAACTTCATCGAGCACGAGGCATGCTGCGCCGATACACACGGCATCTTCACCCAGCTGGCAAACGTCAATTTTCAGTGAACGAAAGGCTGGAGGGAGGGCGTAAGTCTCAATATATTGCGTCAGGACCGTTAGCATCGGCTTGCCAATTTGGGTGCCTACCCACCCTCCAAGCAGGATCATTTCTGGGTTGAAGAGGTTGATTAGGTTGGCAATCCCCAATCCTAGATATTGGGCAGTAATACGAATGGTTTCAAGTGCAACCGGATCGTCTTGTTCCGCGGCAGTGACGAGTGCGTTGATAAAGGCGAGTTGATTGTCGAACTGAAGAAATGTGCTGTCAGGAGAGAGTTCGTAGGCAGTTTGTATGACGCCTTCCGCTCCTGCATAGGCTTCCACACAGCCATGACTTCCGCACCGACACGGACGGCCGTCGAGCGTGATCTTAGTGTGCCCCCATTCACCTGCGGCATTCGTGATACCCCGGTAAAGTTTGCCCTCAGTGATAATACCCGCCCCAATCCCCGTTCCGATTAGAATAACGGCAAGGTCCTGTTTGTTCTTCCCCGCGCCAAACCAGGATTCTGCGAGTGTCATCGCTTTGGCACCATTGTCAAGGAAGATAGGGAACGGGATGCGAGCTTCCAACATATCCAAGAGGGGGATTGGCTTCCAATTCCACAAAGGGGCTAAGACACATACAGACGAATTTCGTTCGACAACCCCTGGTACCCCGATCCCTACCCCTAGCAGTTTCTCCGGTAGGATCCCGGATTGAGCGATCAACTGCTCGATGCCCGAAACAATAAATGAAACGAAATTTTCGGGGGTGTTTTGTTCTGGGGAGAGGAGATATCGTGTGGTATGGATGTTCTTAAAGGCAAGATCAAAGAGTTCAAGTTGAATGTGTGTTTCCCCCAGGTCAACGCCGACCATATACCCATATTCTGGGTTTAGCCTGAGCAGTGTTGCCGGACGCCCTCCTTCAGATTCTTGTGAACCACTTTCCTGTACGATTGCCTCATCAAGCAGTTCAGTAGCCAGGTTGGTAATCGTCGCGGTGCTAAGCCCGGTGCGTTGGCTGAGTTCGATGCGACTAATTGGCCCCGCGAAATACACCTGCTTGAGCAGGGTCTGCCGATTAAGGCGACGAAGATCAACGGTGCGTTTGGGTGAGTTCATGAAATAAGGGGGTTATTTTTAGACTTAATTTAAGTCTTGAATAAACTCATTGTACTTGGATGAAAGGGGCTTGTCAATTAGGAATTTGTTGAGGAAAAAGTTTCCCCACTGAAATGCATACAGAGCCAATTGGTAGTATCGATCAGCTTGAAAACTCCGCCATCTTTCCCCACATGGATTTTGGCGGACGATTTAACTATTTCCTGACTTCAAATGGCTATCCCTTTTTTCAAAATTTGCTCTGCTGCCCATTTACCTGTCTCCGCCGCACCTTCCGTAAATGGCATCCCCATATAATCCCCTGCCAGCAAAATTCTGGTGTTGGGGGAGATATTATTTCGATACGCACGGATGTTTTGGCTTCGCCCAACAGGCGATTTAGGTTCGGCGGAGTGCCAGCGATACAATTTTTTAAAAACGATATAGAGCGAAATGTGGGGTAACACATCTTCCAACTCAGGCAAGAGCGTTTCTAGGATGCTTTGCTCATCCCATGCAAGCATTTCTGCCCCCGACTTCCCATCGAGCATCACATTTAGCAAATGACCATCTACCGCTCGGTCTGTACTTTTGGCTGTTTCCACTGCGATGGCTGCAATATGTTGGCGTTCCTGACGTGGCAGGAGCAGACCATAAACCTCTCGCATGGCCTCAGGCAGCGTCCATTTTTTTGATATCCCCAGGGCCAGATTCAAGGTGGAGGCATAAGGTGTGTCAAGCAGGGCGAGTTTCCCTGCACCGATTTCTTTTGTGATGTGTGCGGGAGTAGCGCAAATGACGAACGGGGCTTCAAACTCCCGTTTTGTGGTTCGTATGCAAACGTGATCCTTCTCGACCAAAATGTTCTCCACCCGTTCATTCAAACTGACCCTCAGCCTTGCCCCCAACCCTGTCGCTAACGATTCGATCCCTCCCCGGAGAGTCATCGTGTGTGCCCCGCGCGCGAGAAAACCACTGACCGCCATCGGTAATGCGCGGGAGGTCTCCTCCGGCGATTGGAAGTAGAAGCCTTCCAGCATTGGTTCGATCAGATATTCGGTCATCCAGACCCCGTATTGTGCGTTATACCAGTCCGCAGCATTCTCCGTGTCAAAATCTGCCCAAGCGGAATAATTATTGATGGGCAGACGTGTTAGGGCAGGCGCGTACTTAGCGCTTGCCAGCCCCAGTTTGAACCATTCTCGCCCATTTAAAAGATTGCTTTTCAGAGGCGAGAGAACATCGGCATATCGAAAGCGGTGAATCTTACCTCCCCGTCGGATCGCAGCCCACGGAGAGGTTTTGATGAAATCATTTTGCAAGCCTAACGTTGTGATGATATTAGAGAGGAGAGAGTACTCTGAAGAAAGAAATTGTGCACCTCGGTCAATGATATAGCCCTCAAGTATATCGGTTGTCATCCGCCCACCTACACGCGACGCGGCTTCAATAACTTCCACTGAGACACCTTGTTGTTGCAACGTATACGCAGCCGTCAACCCTGCAATCCCCGCCCCGATGACGATAACTTGGCTCATGTTTTGTTCCTTATTTATGCGGTGAATGTGCTTCTTTTATGTCCGGTATTAAAAACCAGCCATTCAGTAATTTGTGGGAATAGATAATTGAGTGTGAGGACCACCCACAACATAAAAGGCGCGAAGACGACCGGAGCGTTCCAGCGGATGCCAGTGAGAATCGCTTGGGCAGCTTGTTCAGAGGTTAGAGAGGGGATCATCTTTTGCGCGCCGGGAAGCCGTTCTTGACTGCCAGGGTTGTTTTGCCAGAATTCGCTTTTAACTTCAGCAAATGCAGTCAGCATGGTGCGGATTTTTGTCCGGTGCAGGTCGGCGCGCAGGCCCGCGTGGAAACCGCGCATTGCCCAGCGGGCGGCGGTGTACGCGGTTGCACCGGGCCAGGACATGTAACCGGCGATCGAGCTCATGTTGATAATCAGGCCGCTGTTTCGTTTCATCATTGCAGGGAGAAACGCCCGAGTGACATAAAACGCGGAAAGATATGGGGCGGCGATCATGTTTTCAGCCTCATTTGTACTGGTTTCATCTACGTACAGCCAACGCCCTGCACCCGCATTGTTGAACAATATGTCGGGTGTGCCCCATTCTATTGAAACCCGTTTTTCCAGTGCACTGACTGCGTCCGCATGGGTCAAATCAGCGCAATGAGTGAACGCTTGACCGCCTGCCTGGCGAATTTCAGCAGCAAGTTGTTCGAGTTTATCCTGCGAGCGAGCGACGAGAATGACGCGTGCCCCCGCGCGAGCCGCGAGACGTGCGGTGGCCGCGCCAATTCCGCTGGAAGCCCCAGTGATGAGCATGAGTTTGTTGGTGAGGTTCATAGAAGTATCCTTAATCTTTGGATGATAGGTGCGTTGAATACACCCGCTGTAATTCAGGCGAGCAAATCGAATGACGTAAAGGGTGTATTTAGGGGATTTGAGGTGGAGGCAGGGGCGGCAGAGTGTTGATGGTGGACAAGGCTTTCTCGTACCAGGCCAGTTGGAATTCGTAAAATTCAATTCCAAAATCAAGAGTGAGTTGCCAGAGTTGGTGGGCGCGTTCGACCTTGATTTGCATGGCATTTTCGTCAATGGCCGCCTGTGCGCCTGTGCGTAAGCTGTCCAATCGCATACGGATTTCCTGCATTCGTGCTTCAAACAAGGTGGCGATCTCCTCGTTTGTCGAAAAATGAGAAAAGAAAACCTGGATCAGGCTCGCGTCTCGAACAGCGTCTAAGGGGAGAGGGGTTATTAACCAACGACGAAGTTCGGCACGACCCGCGTCGGTGATATGGTATTCCTTGCGGTTGGGGCGGCTTTCCTGCGGGATAACTTGCACCTTTGCCCAGCCTTCTTTTTCCAGCCCTTCCAACGCTTTGTAAATATGACTTTGTGTCGCTGACCAAAAATGGGCTACGGACACATCAAAATATTTTTTTAGATCGTAACCGGACATCGGCTGAAAATCGAGAAAGGCAAGAATGGCATGAGCGAGAGGCATAATAATTCCTGTTTGGTATTATATCTACATAGTAATAATACTAAACAGGAATATTTCTGTCAATATGGAGTTTTCTTGCGGAAGAAGAATTATCTTACTCTCACCATCCACGCGGCGGCAAACCCGATTAAACTCACGGGGATCATCGCGTACCCCGCGCCTGCCCACCCCCAGGTGTTGACGGCCTGCCCGAAAATGATCGGCCCGACCAACTGCCCCAGGTTTTGCCCCAGCAAAATGACCGCCAGCCCAAGACCCGCCCATTGGGGTTTTCGCATCACTTCCGGCGCGGCGGCGAAAGTTGCAGTGGGTACTGCCCCAGTCAAAAAACCGATCAACCCCATCAAAATCCAAATCCACACGCCTATCACGCGGAAGGGGAAGAGCAGCAACGCTGCAATAGCTAAAAATGGCAGAGAAAACACCAGCCGCCGCGAGCCAATCCGATCCGAAAACCACCCAGCAAGCGGGGCGGAAAACAAAATGACAAATGTTCCAATGCTAGAAACCAACCCTGCCTCGCTGAGTGAATAGCCCAGTTTTTCGTTTAAATATGTTGGGTAAAAAGTGTTGACCGAGAGCATTGCAATGTTCATGCAGGCGAACGCGATGGCCAATAGCCAAATATCCCGGTTGGCCAGCGCTTTACCCAATTCAAGTTTTTCATCCTTTGGGGTTGCCTCTGCGTTCGGCGGTTGGCGAATTAACGCCCCATGGGCAAACATCATCACCAGGGCAAACCCAGCCCCAACCCACCAGACGCTTTGCCACCCCGACGATCCGGTCAGCGCAGGCGCGAGGTTGTACATCAACACACTCCCCACCGGCACCCATGTTGCCCAAATTCCCATCGGAGTGCCTTGTCGTTCTGGCGGGAACCATACTGCAATGGTCGCAGGCGCGATCACACCAATCAAACCCATCCCTACACCTTCCAAAACTCTACTAAACATAAGCATCCCATAGCTGCTGGAGAGCGCGCCCAGAACTGCTCCCATGCCAACGCAGGCGAGGGCAATTAACCCGCTAACCTTCGATCCTAATTTTTGTAAGATAATCCCTGTAGGCAAAGCCAGGATCAGCCCGACCAACGCCAAGATAGACATCAGTGACCCGGCTTGGGTCAAGGTAATGTGAAAGGTGTCCATCAGCACCGGCATAATGGGGGGGACTTTGAATTGGTTGAACGGGGCAACTACACTGGCGAGGTAGATCACGATCAAGATAACCCAAGCATAAGGTTGCACAGCAGACGTATGGGGGGAGGAGGCTTTTTCTGTCATTTCAGTATTCAAAAAAAGAGGCGTTGCAATGCCCTGCAACGCCTCCGTAAAAGTTTCAGAGTGGCGGGTTACTTCTTGACCGAGTCAAAGAACGCACGCATCTTGTCGTCAGTGGTGTTTTCGAAGTAGCACCCGTGTGCCAGGATGTAAGCTGGGGCGTCGGCGTACAAATCCACCAGATCGTCACAGTAGGCACGCACTTCGTCAGTGCTTCCGGCGGACATCAGGGAAGCAGGAACGTTCCCGGCGATGATGAATTTGTCACTCAGAATTTCTTTCGCCTTTCGCATGTCGGACTTATCGAAGTGGCAAACCAGGGATTTTTCGGGCATTTCGGCCAGATTTTCCATGCGGTTGTTGTAAGAGCCTTCGATGAACAGATAGCAAACAATGCCTTCTTCGTACAAACCCATCATGACCTGTTTCCAGGTTGGCCAGTAGAATTTCTCGAACTGGGTCTGGGACATGAATGCGTCCGCACCTTTGTGGAGCACGTACAGCGCGGCGGGGGCGTTTGAGCGGTCGCTGGCCCCGACGATGGCTTTGATTAGCACGGGCACGTAAGCTTCGCAGGCAGCGAGCAGGTCGTTCGGGCGGCGGTACATATCGGTCAGGATACCACGCGTGCCGCGGAGGGTGTCGCCTAGGTAGTCGAACGGGGTTTTGACGATGTTCAGACCCATGCTGGGGAAGCCATCCCCGGCAATCGTGCCCATCGTTTGCCCAACCGCGCCTAACACTTTCATCAATTCATCTGCCGCATCCATCATTTTTTGGAGCATTTCCCGGAAGGGGGGCATGGCAAATGGCAGGAGCAGGTCAATGGTGTCCACGCTTTCGGAGATACGGGTGAAGTCGGGGAGCATCGCCAGGGGGCCAAGCTCACCGTACGAACGAGGTAAATATTTTTTGAGCCAGAAATCGGTCGGGTCAGCAGCGAAATCTTTGTATTCGTTGGCTCGCATGTATTCGCCTTCCACGGCCTGGATGACAAGATTTTCGGGAAGTTTTTGCCCACCCCACACATAGTTCTTGAAGCCCAAAATATCCCAGGATTTGCCAGGGTACGGGAGCATCCCCACAGCGACATCCGGTTGAAATTCGCGATGGAAATCTACATAGGGGCCAAACATTTTCTCATGGTTGTAAACGAAATCGGTGCCTGTTAGCCCCTTGCGGCGACCAACATATTCGTTCGCCCCCATAAACGCATCGGCCACGGGGCGATCATGGGGTTCCATATCATAAATTTTGCGAAGGCGGGAAATGCGTTCTTTGTAGTTCGCTTCCGCTTCGGGACTGGCAAAGGGCACAGGGACGTTTTGCCAGGAATCCAGGCGCGCCGCACGGCGTTCCATGGGGGTCATTTTGTTCCAATTATCAGGTCTGACAAACATGGTATTCTCCTCTTTATTGGGCGGCCCATTCTTTGGCGAGGGCAACAGCGGCCATCGCATCTTTACCGTAGGCGTCCGCGCCGGTGTATTGGCGAATATTCTCGTCAATTTGTCCGCCGCCGATCATGACTTTGACATCACCGAACCCGGCATCTTTGAGTGCTTTTACGGTGTCTTTCATCGGGTCGAAGGCCAGGGTCAGGAAGCCGCTCAGGCCAACGATCTTCGCCCCGGTTTGTTTGACCGTTTCGACGAATTTCGCGGGAGCCACATCCACGCCCAGGTCGGTGACTTCAAACCCGTTCAGATCGAGCATGAAGGCGACGATGTCCTTCGCAATATCGTGGATGTCACCTTCGACGGTGCCGATGACGATTTTGCCGATTTTTTCGGCGGCTGCTTCGCCTGCCATGCGGGGTTTGAGAATGTCCGAAACGGCGGCCATCATTTCGCCCGCCAGCATGAGTTCGGGAATGAAGGCTTCACCTTCTTCAAAACGTTTGCCGATCACCTCCATGGCATCCTTACAGGCGTTCAGGATGTCTGCCGGAGAAGAACCGCCGTCCAGTAAATCGTTCGTGATCTGGACGACATCTTCTTCCCGCATTTCGATGATGGCATCAATTAGTTGTTGAGTCATAGTAGTACTCCTTGGATTGGGAATTAGTTGATCAATTGATCGGTTTATTGATTAGTGGGTTTATTTACTTTCTGGGGCATCAAAAATGCCTTTACGAGAAGCGCGGATGAAGTTCATACAATACTTGTCGCGAGCGAGGATCATTTCGGTAGTAAGGATAGTGGCTTGAATTTCGCGGTCGAGAGGGTCTAAAATCGCGCTGTCCAGTCCGGCTTGAATAGCGAGGCTGAGAAATGTCCGGTTGATGATTGCGCGGGCGGGCAACCCGTAGGAGATATTGCTCAACCCAATCGTCAAATGCGCTTCAGGATATTCCTGGCGAACGGCGCGCATCGTATCGAAGGCGATCATGCCACTTTGCGTATTGGTAGACAATGTCATCGCGAGCGGGTCAATGTACACGTTGCTGTCGGGGACACCCGCCGCGCGGGTTGCCTCCATCACTTTGTGGATGATCTCCAACCGTTTTTCGCCGGTCGCCGGGATTTTTTTATCGTCCATCGCCAGGGCAATAACCGGGCATCCGTGGGCGGCGACGATGGGCAAAATGCCTTCCAACCGTTCGGGTTCGCCGCTGATCGAGTTGATCATCGGCGTCTTTTTGACCGCGGGAAGCACCGCGTTAAGCGCCTTGGGATTGGCACTATCCAGACTGAGCGGGGTTTCGGTGACGCCTTGGACGATTTCGATGAGCCAGGTCAGGTCGTCGGGTTCTTGTGCGGGGTGGGTTCCGGCGTTGATGTCCAGCCAGGTTGCCCCCGCTTCGGCTTGTTTGGTTGCCAGGTCAGCAATGTAAGCCGCGTCGCGCTCCGCAATTGCACGCGCCACGCGCTTTCGGGTTCCGTTGATTTTTTCTCCAATAATTTTCATTCAGTGCTCCAAACGCAATTTGGCAAATTGCGCTACTTATTTCTCAGGAAACATCATCGCTCGCGCAAACTGCCGGTTGAATTTCGGATACGTCGTCAGTTCGAGATAGTTTGCGTTGCGGGCAATGTCCACCGCGCGGGCACGGGCCTCGCGCGAAATCAACATCCACTTCGCACCCAGCGCTGCGGCGTTGCCCACCTGCCGGTATTGGGCGTTGGGAAAATCCGGGAATAGACCGATGCGAATGGCGTTTTCAATATTCAAAAATGATCCAAACGCCCCCGCGACAATCACCTCCTGCACCGCCTCGCGCGGCAAACCGGTTGCCTCCAACAGGACGTTTAACCCCGCGTGGATCGCCCCTTTGGCGAGTTGGATTTCGTTGATGTCTTTTTGGGTCATCACGATGTCACGCCCGCTCCCGCTCCGGTTGCCAGGGACGAGCAAAAATTCCGTCCCCTGATCGCCAACGCGGACCGGGGGACGTTCGCGGTTGAGTTTCCCGTTCGGTTCCAGTAACCCCGCGCGGCACAGTTCCGCAATCGTGTCGAGGATGCCGGAGCCGCACAGCCCGACCGCGGGTTCGTCGTTGATCGTGGTCAGTTCCAAGCCTTTTTCGCTGATGCGTACTTTTTCAATCGCCCCGGACGCGGCGCGCATCCCGTCGCGGATGTGTGCCCCCTCAAATGCAGGGCCGGACGCACACGAAAGGGTGGTCAGATGGGGTTGACCTGGGATGCGAAGGCTGATTTCGGTGTTGGTGCCAATGTCGAGGCCTAAGGTAATTTTGTCACTCAGATCAAGATCGCTAGCGAGCACCATCGCGACGTGATCCCCGCCGACAAAGCCGCCAATCGTCGCGGGGATATGGACACGTGCGCCGGGGGCCATGCCGAGGCCGAGTTCGGTCGCGGGCACGTCCAGCGCATCACTGGTGGCGGCAACGTATGGGGCTTTGGCAAGTTGTCGAATGGGGAGTTGCAGAAGCAGGTGGGTCATCGCCGTGTTGCCGACGATGCAGGCATCTACAACCTGGGCGCGTTCAGCGTCAACCTGTTCAAGCATGTCACCGAGGAGTTCGTCGAGGGCTTGATGAACTTTTTGGGCGAGGAGGGGGCCTCCGTCGGGGTTGCGGTAGGCGTAGTTGAGGCGGGAAATGACATCTTCGCCGTAGCTGATTTGGGGGTTCGGGGAACTGCCGGTGGCGAGGGTTGCGCCCGTTTCGAGATCAACAAGGAAGGCAGCGATTTTTGTGGTTCCTAGGTCCACGGAGAAGCCGAGGGGCGATTGACCGGGGGGGCGCACCGCGAGGATTTCGGTGCCCTGCGCAAAGGTGGTGGCTTTCCAGCCCGTGGCGCGGAGGGTGGTGGGAAGGGTCCGAATGACGGAGAGGTGCTCCACCGTCGCGGTCAAGTGATGTTGTTCCGCCAGGGCATCTACGAGCCGGGTCGCGTCCGAACGGAGGTCATCCAGCGTGGGGATGGGGATTTCAACGGGGTAGGTTTGGAAGAAGGGGTCGGGGGGATAGTCGCGGAGGTTGCTTTCCACCTGGAGGCGTTGGCCGGTGATGAGGGAGTCTTTGGGGAGGTGGACTTTGACGTCGCTGAGAATTTTGGTACAACAGGCGAGCCGGTAGCCTTGGGCGCGGTCTTTTTCTGAAATGAGGAATTCTTCGTCGGAGTTGAGGGGGGTGGTTTCGCCAGTGAGGGGGACAACCTGACATTGGCCGCAGTTGCCTTCGCCACCACACGCCGCGGTGATGTCAATGCCCGCCAGACGCGCCGCATCCAACAAAGTGGTTTCGGCAGGCACATTAACACGTTTGCCGACAGGTTGGAATTGGACTTCGTGGGAGGGGGCAGAAGACATCAGGTTTGGGAGGGCGTTTGGGGGCTTTCGCCTTTAAAATCCAGGTAAGTGACGGTGTTGCCGGGGGTGATGACGAGAATTTCGTCATCCCAGGGGCCAAAGAGCATTTTTTCGATGAGCGTGTTAGAACCGGGGATTTCTTCGTAGCGCAGATCGAATTTTTCGGCGGTTTTGCGGGCGTATTCGATGTAGGGTTCTTTGTTTGTGTGACCGGTGTCAATGTAAACAATGCGGGTGTAGTGTTTGAGCATTGTTTTCATGATACGGGAGGCGCGTTCTTCGCCGTATTTCGGAATGAGTTTTTCGTAGTCGGTGAGGGGGGTATCGGCAACTTCGATCCAGCCTTTGGTGAGGTAGTAGGTGCCGGGAGCTTGTTTGTTTTGTTCAGTGTATGCTTTTTTGGAACCGAGGAAGATGGCGATACAATCATCCACACGGGGGGTGACGAGGGTGCAGTTGTTCGCTTTGAGACCCACCAACGCCATCGAGCAAAGCCCATATCCGAGCAGGATAGTGTCAAACTCTCCGGTGGCACAGGCGGAGTCAATGGCTTCTTGCAAGGTGTCGCGCAACCCGCCCGGACGCAAATGCAGCCCGAAATCGAGAACTTCATAATTCATTTCGGGCGGCAATAGCCCCTGCATCTCTTCGATGACAGTGGCGCAGGCTAAAAGTTTTGTGCGCTTGGCATTGAGTTCCATTACCATGGATTGAGTTCCATTGACATCTAAAAGGAATACTTGTATAGTTATATAGGGAAGTATCCTGTAAATAGTTTACACTTCCCTATGGAAGTTGTCAAGAAAGTTGCGAATGGAACAAATAATAGGTAACAAATAATGAGTATTTTACTTGTTACTCATTACTTATCACTTTATTACGCCTGATAAACGCCATGACTAGTCAGGTCACTGAAAATTCTGCTCATCAAATCAACCGCGACGCGTACGAACCGGCTTATTTGCAGTTGGCAAATATCTTGCGCCGCCAGATTGCGGAGGGTGTTTTCCGACCAGGGGATCAGTTGCCGTCGGAAGCGCAGTTGGTGCAAAAGTATGGCATCAGCCCGATGACAGTGCGACGTTCGATTAATTTGCTCGCCGATCAGGGTGTAGTGAGTACGGCGCAAGGGAAGGGGACGTTTGTCAAGGAATTGGAGTTGGGGACAGCAATTTTTGACTTACAGGATTTGCAAAAGTTGTTCAGCCAGGGGACGGAAGAGGATATTCGTTTGCTGGATGTGCGGGTGGTGTCTGCCGATGAGCGTACTGCTCGAAAACTGGATATTCCTGTGGGGGCGCATACGATTTATCTGCGCCGGTTGTTTAGCCGGAATGGGGAACCGATTTTTTATCACCGGGGGTATCTGGTGTATGACCCGACACGTCCGATTGTCGAAGCGGAAATGGATGTCACTTCGCTGCAAGGATTATTTACAAGCGGGGACAATTCCCTGCTCAAATGTGGGCAACTCAACATTGAAGCCGCGCTGATGAACGGAGAAGAAGCCGAATTGTTGAAGCGTACCCTTCCCTCAGCCGCGTTTTATCTCGAACACGTCTTTTTTGATTTTGATAACCGCCCACTCAGTTGGGGTTGGTTTATTATTCCCAGTGATCGGTTGCATTTCACTGCGCGGGTGGGGTTACAGGATTAATTGATGGACGCGATGAATTTACCCAATCTCCCTGAATTTCGGCTTGAATTGATTCGCAAGGTGACGGAACTAAATGAAGAAGACGCGCTGGCACTGGTCCAGGCACGTTTGGCGGAAGGCGGCGACCCGCTGACCATCGTCGAAGATTGCCAGGAGGGGTTGCGACAAGTCGGGGTGCGGTACGAGCGGCGGGAGTATTATCTGGCCGGGTTAATTATGGCGGGGGAGATTTTCCGTGAGGTGATGGAACTGCTGGCTCCGATCATCGAAATCAAATTCACCGGGAACGAAACCGGGACGATTTTGCTCGGCACGGTGGAGGGTGATATTCATGATATTGGCAAAAACAATTTGAGTTTGCTGCTCACCAGCTACGGGTTCACGGTTTATGATTTGGGCGTGGATGTGCCCGCGCAGGAGTTTTTGAACAAAGCAAAAGAATTCAAGCCGGACATTGTGGGGCTGTCTGGGCTGATTACGAGTTCTTTTGACAGTATGCGGGAGACAGTGCGGTTACTGCGGACGAGCGATGACCCCGAAATTGCCGCTATTCCGATTATTTTGGGGGGCAATCAGTTGAACGAGCAGGTTTGTGAATATATCGGCGCGGATGCCTGGGTGACGGATGCGATGACGGGCGTGCGGCTCTGTCAGCGGATGTTGGCGGAGATGAAATAGCAAAACGTATTAAAAAAAGTGACGGTCACTTCCGAAGTGACCGTCACTTTTTTTGTTTAAACCGTACTGCCCGTAAAATTCCACTCGCTCAGTTTCAACGCGGGGACACGCGTCGCGAAACCCCCAAATTCACTGAACATCAACCGCTCTTCACTGCCGACGATTTCAACGTTGGCAAGGGCGTTGGCATAGGATTGAGTCCAGCGCAGGTTTTTGACCGGGTAGGCGATTTCGCCGTTTTCGATCATAAAGACGCCGTTGCGCGTCATCCCTGTCACCACACAATCGGGCGGGGTGACGAGACGAGTGTAGTGAAACTGCGTGATGTACAGGCCGCGCTCGGTTTGGCGGATCATGTCGGCGGTGGAAGTTTCGCCGGGGGCAATGAAGAGGTTTCCGGCCACCGGCCCGGCAAAGAAGCGCATGGCAGACGGGAGGGCGTGTCCGGTGGAAGTTTTGCCTTCTTTTTTGGCGGTGTAGCGGTCGTAGACCGGGCCAAGTACCCATCCGTTTTTGACGATGTCCACACGCTGTTTGGGAGTGCCTTCAAAGTCGAACGGGATCGGAAACCCGCGCGGGTCGAGGGCATCGTCCCAAATGCTGACCGAGGGGCTGAAGGCTTGTTTGCCCATGCGGGAATTCATCCATGAACGGCCTTCCTGCACAGCTTGCGCACCCATCCCATAGAAATCCAGCCCGCCGATGATGTCATCTACCACGTAGGGGTCGAAAACGACCGCGTACAAGCCAGGGTCAATCTTGCGGGGGTTGCGTCCGCGTTCGGCTTTTCCGATGGCTTCGCGGCCCAGCGCTTCGACCGGAATTTCGTTTGCTTGCCAGTTAGAGCCTTCCGCACGGCCCGCGGAATCTTCGCCCATGACGGTAATTTGAAAATTAGCTTCGGTGCGGGCGGTGTAGGCAAACATGCCTTCGGAATTGGACAGGGCCAGCTCGTTGGTCGCGGTGGACAATGCCCCGGACGCGTTTAGCCCTTTTTCGTTGGACAAACGGCAGACTACGCCCACGCGTTCGGCACGTTCGAGCGGGGAGTATTCGGCGGTGAGTTCGTCGAAGGCGCGGGTGGGCTGATAGGTGGCGGGTCCCGCGAGGCCGGGGAAGTCCGGGTCTTCGGGGGCGATTTTCGCGTTCGCCTGGGCACGCTGAACGAGGGCGTCTAACCCCGCGGGGTCGGTGCGGTTCGTGGACGCTGCGCCGATGCGTTTTCCCTCAAAGACGCGTAGGGTGATTTGGGTGTTGCGTTCGTTGACGTTTTGGTGGATGTAGTTGTTGGCAAACCGGGTCAGGGATGAATCGGTGTTCGTCACCATCACTTCGGCGGGCTGGGAGCCACAGCGTTGGAGGATGGCGGCGGTAAGATTTTGGGCTTCTGGTTGTGTGAGCATGATTTTTTCTCTTTTTGACACGAATTTTCACGAATGAACACGAAAATTTTTTATGGGGAAAGTGGTGAACCGAATTTTCCTCTTGAATTATGCTTGACCAGCAAACATTTTTAAAAATTCGAACAAATTCGTGATCATTCGTGTCGGTAATCCTCTCGGCGTTTACTTCAATACCCCAACGCGGACGTTGCGGAAACGGGCGGGGGAAGCCCCGTGGCCGGTGTGCATGACCTGACCGGGTTGGCCTTTGCCGCAGTTCGGCGTGCCCCACATCACCCAATGATCGGCGTTGCCAATCGCATCGCAAGCGTTCCAGAATTCGGGGGTGATGCCGGTGTACGTGCAGTTCTTCAACATCCGTCCGAGCTTGCCATTTTTGATTTCCCAGCCGATTTCTGTCCCAAACTGGAAGTTGTAGCGTTTGTCGTCAATGGACCAGGAATAATTTGTCTCCATCATGATGCCGTTGTCCGTGCTGGCGATCATATCGTCCAGTGTCCAGGTGCCGGGTTCCAGGCTGACGTTGGTCATCCGCACCAGGGGGATACGGTTCCAGCCGGACGCCCGCATACAGCCGTTGGACACCATGCCGAGTTTGGACGCGTCTTCGCGAGACATCAAATACCCGACGAACAGCCCATTTTTGACAATCGGGGTGGACTGGGCCGGAACGCCTTCATCATCCCAGCCAAATGTGCCCAACCCCAACGGGCGGATGCTTTCGGCGGTCAGGTTGACGATTTCGGAGCCGTACATGAAGTTGTTGAGCTTTTCGGTGGTCAGGAAAGACGTGCCCGCATACGCCGCTTCCGTGCCGAACACCCGGTCAAGTTCAATCGGATGCCCACAAGATTCGTGGACTTGCAAGGCAACCTGATCGCCACTCAAAATGATGTCGGTGCGGATTTCTTGCGGGCATTGGTCGGCGGTGAGCAGGGCGACAGCTTGTTCGGCAATTTGTAGGGCATGGCTGGGTAAATCCCAACTGAGCACGGTTTCCCAACCCGCGGTCACTTGCTGGCGACCGCTGGACGTGGGGTACGAACGGCGTTGGACTTCCCCGTGCCCGACCGCAGTGGCGACAATCCCGCCGCCGGTTTCGACAATCGTTTGCTCGGTCAGTGCACCGTCGGAGTTGGCAAACCATTTGTGTTCGCGGATAAAGACCAGGTTTCCCTGCCGGATGCGGATGCCTTCGACTTTTGCCATCTCGGCATCGGCGGCCATGAGCACGCCCAGCTTTTCTTCGAGGGAAATCGTGAATGGGTCAATCTCCACCGGGGTTTCGTACACGCCCCGACTGCGAACGGGCGGCCCGAGTTCGACGGTCTGGCCCGGAACGGTTGCCGAGGCCTGGGCAATTGCCAACGCCTGCGCGGTGACGCGGTCCACTTCTTCCGGGGATAAATCCCGGCTGGACGCAAAGCCCCAGGCCCCGCCCGCCAGCACCCGGACGCCAAAGCCGAGGGTTTCGGTGAACGCCAGGTTTTGGACGATGCCGTTTTTGGTGGCGATGTTTTCAGTTTGATTTTCGACGATGCGAATATCGGCGTATTGTGCGCCCTTGCGCGTGGCAAAATCCAGGGCGCGCATCAACAAGGTTTTCATTGGATGGACTCCTTTGGTTTGTTGGTTAGTTGGTTTGTTTCCCACCTGCGTAATCTTACCCCTGTTTTGAGATTGGTTCAATGAATAACACGGGTTTGGAACTTATGCGGGGTCTATTTTGTCTGTGCGAGGAGGCAGCACCGAATAAGCAACCTCCCCGACCCTAACGGAGATGGCTTCTTACAAGGTGACTTGCAATGATATGTTTTCTGAACTTTTGGAGAGCCATTTCGCTTGATTCGATGAACTTTGCCGGGGCGGATCCGGTGGAAGGCTTTTGGAAAATCCACAAACTGCTTGTTTTGGCATCATGAAAAAGCGAAAAATATGTAAAATAGACGCGGGGATAACAGAATAGGATGTCCTCACAGAAATGGTGAAATTATGACGAAAAAGAAAACAAAATCTGAACTTCTTGTGGAATTGGAACAATCTACGAAACGGATTGGGGAGTTGGAATCCTTGCTCGCGGATAAGAATGTTGGGCTTCCCACACCATTCTCTTTGCAAACGAAATTAAAGGATTCGCAAGCCCTGTTTCAAACGTTGTTCAATTTAAGCCCGGTCGCGTATGCGTTGGTTAGAGCCGCAGACCGTTTGATTGTGGATGTTAATCCAGCGTGTGAACATCTCTTCGGATACGCCAAAAGTGAAATAGTAGGCAAAGTGTCCACATCCATGGATTATTGGGTAGACCCCCATGAACACCAAAGATTAGCGGATGAACTTGCCATCATGGGGAAAATAGACAACTTTGAATTTGCCTATAAAACAAAATCCGGGGGATTCGGTTGGGCCATTACTTATGCTGCCCCGGTTTTTCAGGATGGAGAAAAATATGTTCTTTCTTCCTATGTCAATATTACGAAACGCAAAGAGGATGAGCGACAGAATATCCTGATGAAACGCCTCTATGCCACCTTGAGTCAGGTGAACGACACGATCATGCAGGTCCCCAACGTGGCAGACCTCTACCAGATGATTTGTGATGCGGCCATAAAGTTCGGAGAAATGCCCCTGGTCTGGATTGGATTGTTGGACGAGACTTCCGGTGAGCTTCGCCCTTCTTTTGCCAGTGGCGTAGATCTTAGCCAGAGATTGCTCCCTACGAACTATTTTTATGAGGAACATCACAAAAGCTCGCAGGCGGTCATTGCGCTAAAATCCAAACGCGTTGTAACCTTCGAGAAAGATCAGGTGGATTATCGGACCGACGAATTTTCCTATCTATCACAAATGGAAGGCTGGATGGCAGTCGCGATTATCCCCTTCTGTTTGAAAAACAAAAGCATTGGAACCTTAACGCTGGTTTCTAATGAAAAAGGCTCATTTTCATCCGATGAAGAACATGTACTGCTGGAAGAAATGGGCGTGAATATTTCCTTCGCTCTGGACAAACTGCAGACCGAAGTGGAGCGGCAACAGGCAGAACTCGCCTTACAAGAACGTGAACTCAAGCTCAAAAAACTACTTGAGATTCTTCCTGTGGGGGTGTGTATTCTGAATGCAGAAATGCAAATTGTTTTTAGTAACCCGGCCCTGCAAAATATTTTGCACATTTCTGGCGAAGAATTTAAAAACGAACATTACCGTTTGCGAAAATATTTGAGGCCAGATGGTTCGCCGATGTTCTCGGAACATTTTGCCCATGTGCAGGCGCAAAAGAACAAGCGTGTCGTTTACGATGTTGAAACCGGGTTCGTCATAGAAGATGGAACAATCATTTGGTTGAGTGTTTCGGCTGTCCCCGTAGATTTCCCAGATTGGAAGACCGTGGTCGTAATAACGGATGTCACCGAACGCAAAAAAATGGAAGATTCCCTGCGAATGAGCGAGCATCGCTTGCGCGAAGCGCAACGGCTTTCCCATATCGGAAACTGGGAATGGAATCTGACCACAGGGGAAACGCGCTGGTCAGAAGAAATCTATGCCATGCACGGGATGAACCAGGATGCCCCACCCTTAACCCCCGAGAGGCTTCTCTTGACCGTTTATCCAGATGATCTGGCAAAGGTTAAGGCGGCTATCGGTCAAGCAATTTCCGAGGGCACCCCGGTTGATATCGAATATCGTATTTTTCACGCCAATGGCTCGGTACGGGTGATTCATGGCGTGGGGGCTGTGACGGAATGGGATGCGGATGGAAAACCTTTCCTGATGTTGGGAACGAACCAGGATATCACCGAGCGAAAGCAGACAGAAATTGCGCTCCGAGAAAGTGAGGATAAATTTCGCAAAGCCTTTATCACCAGCCCGGACTCCATTAATATCAACCGGATTGAAGATGGGCTTTATGTAGCGATCAATCAAGGGTTTACAAAAACCACAGGGTACACCGAGGCTGAAGTGATCGGGAGAAGTTCTCTCGATATCCAAATCTGGGCAAGGCTAGAAGATCGGCTCAATTTGGTCAGGGGCTTGAGCAAAGATGGGTTTGTCAATAACCTGGAAGCCCATTTCCGGATGAAGAATGGAGAAATCCGATACGGCTTGATGTCTGCAGCGATCATCATGCTCGGAAATGTTCCCCATATTCTTAGCATTACACGGGACATCACCGAACGCAAACGGGCCGAAGAAAAATTACAAACCCTTAACGCGGAACTGGAACAGCGCGTGGCGAACCGCACGGAAGAACTTGAAAAGGCAAATCTGGAACTCCAAAACGCGATGCGGGCAAAGGACACCTTCCTGGCCAATATGAGCCACGAACTGCGTACGCCGCTAAATGGCATTCTCGGGATGGCCGAAATTTTGCTGGAGGAGTATCGCGGCCCCCTAAATGACCGCCAGCGCGAATATATCCATAATATCGAAACCAGCGGGCATTATCTTTTGAGCTTAATCAATGATATTCTTGACCTTGAGAAGATTAAATCCGGTAAGATGGATTTAAACGTTGAGCCTGTCAGCCTGACGGAAATCTGCCAGACCAGCCTGGCCTTCATCGAACAACCAGCAATGCAAAAAGGGGTCAGCATGGAGTTTCATCCCCCGGAACAGGAGATTCTTTTCCTCGCAGATGGGCGTAGGATAAAACAAATGCTCGCCAACTTATTGGGGAATGCGGTCAAATTTACCCCTGGCCCGGGCAAGGTAACCCTGGAAGTAAAGCTCAACCGGATAGACCACCAAATCGAATTTTATATCACCGATACAGGGATTGGCATTTCGCCCGAAGACCAAAAAAGGCTCTTTACGCCGTTTACCCAATTGGATACCGGCCTGACCCGTAACTACGAGGGCACAGGTTTGGGTTTAGCACTGGTCAAACATTTGGTGGACCTCCATCGGGGAAGTATTTCGCTGGAAAGCACCCTCGGCACGGGCAGCAGATTTATCATTTCCCTGCCGTGGCGTGTGCCGCCCCCTACCCCATCCTCCCCCCAGGTTTTACCTGAACGCCCTGTCCAGGAGGACAAGCAAGTAAAAAATATGGCGACACTTCTTCTGGTCGAGGATAATCGCATAAACAGTATGGCGATTGGCGAATACTTGAATGACAAAGGCTACAGTCTCATTTATGCGTATGATGGTCTAGAAGCTTTGGTGAAAGCGGCGGAGAATGTTCCCGACCTGATTTTGATGGATGTTCAAATGCCACAAATGGATGGTTTGGAGGCAATCCGCCACCTGCGCACGGACCCCCAGTTTGCCGCGACCCCCATCATTGCGCTGACCGCTTATGCGATGCCGGGGGATCGTGAAAAGTGTTTTGCCGCCGGAGCCACCGATTATATGAGTAAACCCATCCGGTATGCAAATTTGATTGTCATGATTGAAAAATTGCTCAGAGAATAACCGCTCCAAACGCCAGTTACGCGCATCTCCGCTTTTCCTGGCGTGGTTTCCGCGAAAGGATAAAGAAAAACGTCCGGGCACAGATAAAATCATGCCCGGACGTTTTGTTCGTCTAAAGGTGTACAGGATGCCGTTACCCGGCAGATTCTTCTACAGGCGGCTCGCTCCCATTCGTCGGGGTGGCCCCCACGAGGGTGTACCCCCAATTTGCCAAATCGGGATGCACTTCCCCATCATATTGAAGCAGGCTGATAGCAAACGCCGCACCTTGCAACAGGTCTTGCAGTTTGTAGGCTGCACTTCCCCGTATAAAAATGTTGGTTGTCCGTTGGGCTTTGCTGGAACCTAGATTTTGCGCCAAATCCTGAATGTCCACCAGTAAATTCTGGAGGGTGGTTAGCGGCGGGTCGGAAATTTGTTCCGTGCCGCGGGTAGCTTCATAGGCAACATAGAATTCGAGCAGGTGGATGACGTCCAGATCTTTGGCAGGCATTTTAACGGTGTAGCCCCCGCGTTTCGACTGGCGGACGTTCCAGCCCCAATGTTCGAGGAGGGGTAGGTGATCGGCGTGTTTAAATTTGAGGAAGGCAAGTGCCCGCTGGAGCAGAGATCGCACAGTGTCCACAGCAATGCGATAGGCATCTCGTGCTTCGGTCCGGGCAGCTTCCCCGGCGTGGGCGAGGTTGCGCGCGGTTTTTGCGGCGTCGAGTTGTGTTTGGATCAACGTCAACCAGGGGTCTTTGAGCTGATCGGCGAGACTGCGGGAACTTTCGTACGCAATCCAGGTTTCAGCATTTGCAATAATGTCTTCATCGTTGGTCGGCCAGCGAAGTTTGAAGGCGCTTTGACGGTTTAATTGAATGGTAGCCATGTTTTTTTACCCTTTGCTTTTTCTGGAAAGGATTTCCCGAATTTGGGGTCTTCCCTTGACCGTCACCTGTCAGGTGACGGTCAAGGGCTTTTGTTTTGTTTCCAGATCGGCATAAATATGATATTTTTTGTTTTCCTGAATAATAAACGAAGCAGATTTGCATTCTGCAATCCGGTTTAAAGATAAAAGTTCACGTGTCATCATTCTGCGGCTTCTTTTATATTTAAAAGGACACAAAAATCCATGCGATGGCTCGATTTAAATTTAAAAGGGCAGGAACAACTATTCTACAGGTTCATTTAAGTTTAAAAAGGCACAAATCATCATTTTGCGGCACTTTTTAAATTTAAAAACAGAGAAATTCCCATACTACGGTTCAATTTAAATTTAAAGGAACAATTACGCTGGTTCAGCACCAGTTTATTGATTCGGGGTAAGAGAGATTAGCTTTCTGCGGCTCTGTCTGAGTTCAAACGGACGTGCTTCACCCAATTTTGTGCAGAGATTTCGTTTCGGGGCTTGTCCCCACCCTGAGCGGGCGATGCAAAACTTTTCGGAGAGAGAAAGAGCATTAGGCGGCACATTTTTTTATGCCAAACAACATACATCACCCTTCCGAAGCTCGTTTGAAATTCAGCCTGAAGAGCCGGACAACGGACTGGCTTGCACCAGGGTCATGATGACCAGTTATACGATTGTGGGGTTTGGTTTTTGTTTTGTGTTACTTTCCGCTTCATCACCCCCCTTGAGTAAGGGTGCGCCCGCACAATCTCACGAGGAGGTTGTGCCCCGCCGTACTCGGTCGCATAGACCGAGTACAGCGGCGCTCCCTGTTCCGTAAGGATTATTTTATGGGATTATGAGAAGGATGCAATCATCCAAATGGGGGAGGCCCTGTAGGGTAGAGTACGATATTAGGAACGGCGTTGCTAGGGGAGGAATGTTGGGTGGGACGCGTGATATGTTGAGGGGATGGGGAAGATGAGATTCAGGTGGAGCAACGCCGTTCCTTTGTACGGGACGGGTGATTGCAGGTGTAGTATTGCTTGTTGATTATAAAAGCCCCAGAGATATTTGGTATGGCGGGGGCAAGAAGCGAAGCATTTTTAATGGAGCAGCACCGTTTTTGTTTTGGACGCGTGATACCAGGAACGGCGTTGCTAGGAGAGGAATGTTGTGTAAGACGCGTGGCGGGAAGGGGGATGGGGAAGATGAGATTCAGGTGGAGCAACGCCGTTCCTTAAGTTGAGACGCGTGATTGCAGGAACGGCGTTGCTAGGAGAGATGAAATGAGCGGGAAACGTGGTGTCTTGGGATTTGGCAGATGTGTGGTTCTGGTGGAGCAACGCCGTTCCTTAAGTTGTGGCGCGTGATTGCATGAACGGCGTTGCTGTGAGAAATGAAATGAGTGGGAAGTGTGGCATCTTGGGATTGGGGAGATGTGGGTTTCTGGTAGAGCAACGCCGTTCCTTGTTGGACTTACTCATCAAACAGAAATGGTGTGAGGACTTTTTCATCCATTTCTCGTTGATGGATTTCATGAAAACTATCTGTGCCATCAAACCAGTTCAAAACCGCAGTCCGTTCCACACGAGAGGGTTTTTCGGAAAGCAATGCCTGATAAGATGAGTGGGGCCAAAGTTTGTAATCATCAATCAGGCCGTGATTTTGCGGATTGCGGTGAATATAAGCGACCAGAGCCGTGAAATACGCATCCGAGTCCACGAGTTTTCGGTGAACGGGCTTTTCAAAGAGGCTGCCTGTGCGGTTGAAGCGGTTGTTGATGGTTTTGGTATAAGTGCCAAAGAGGGTGGCAAATTGCTGTCCTAACTTTGCATTTAAGGAACGGCGTTCATCAGAAGATTGTCGTTCCTTAAATCCTTGGAGAAGCAGGAGGGTTTCTAAATCCCGGATGCGGATCAGAAAATGAAAATGATTGGGCAAAAGGCAATATGCAAAGGTTTCTGCAATCGGAAAGATATAGTGAATATAGAGTTCCAAAAAATACCGGTAATTGCGCTCCTGGCGAAAAAGCGTTTCGCCATTATTGCCGCGGTTGTAAATGTGGTAGTAGAGGCCGGGATGAAAAGGAGGTTCTTTGTACATGGTGTTTCTTGTTAATCGGGAACGGCGTTGCTTTAGGAAGCATGTTGTGTGGGACGCGTGGCATGATGGGGGATGGTTAGGATGAACCTCAGGTGGAGCAACGCCGTTCCTTAGTACGGGACGCAAGCTTTCAGGAGTAGGATTGCTTGTTGATTATAAAAGCCTCAGCGATATTTGGTATGGCGGGTGTAAGAATCGGAGCATATTTGGTGGAGCAGCATCGTTCCTTGCTTTGGACGCGTGATCCCAGGAACGGCGTTGCTGTGGGAGGAATGTTGTGTAGGACGTGTGACATGATTGGGGGATGGGTAGGATGAAATTCAGGCGGAGCAACGCCGTTCCTGATGAGATTGTTTGAAGGAACGCCGTTCACAGTTTCCCATGCTAAAATAACCGGGAAAATGCGTTTCTCCCTTTTCCAAGAAGCGATGAAATCAACCGAATAAAAGTTCGGTATCTCGACTGCCAAAGGATGGACAATGACCCCTCACCAATTTGTTCAAAAATGGAGCCAAATCTTACTCAATGAGATTGCGATGGCGCAATCGCATTTCAACGATGTCTGCGCGTTGATTGGGCACAAAACGCCCACCGATGCCGACCCGACGGGGGAATTTTTCACGTTTGAGGCGTCGGTGCAGAAAGCGGGCGGCGGTGGGGGCCGGGCGGATGTCTGGTATAAGAGCAAATTCATTTGGGAATACAAAGGCGCACATGCCGACCTGGACAAAGCCTACCAACAACTTTTGCTTTACCGGGAATCGCTTGGCAATCCGCCGTTGTTGATTACTTCGGACACGAAGCAAATTCTGATCCATACGAACTTCACAAACACCGTCAAAAAGGTTTACACAATCGATTTTGAGGCGATCCTGTCCGGGCAAGGGGTGGAACTGCTCCGCCGCGCTTTTCATGACCCGGAAAGTTTCCGCCCCGAGGAAACGCAGGAAGCGGTGACACGGGCAAGTGCCGATGCGTTTATCCGCGTGGCGCGCACCTTGCAAGATTGGGCAAAAGCCGAGGGGCGTCAGGAAGACCCCGAACGCTTGGCGCATTTTCTGATCCGGTTGTTGTTTGCCTTGTTTGCCGAAGATATGAAACTCTTGCCGGAGATGGTTTTTACCAAACTGGTGGAAGCGCACAAAGGCAATCCGGCAAATTTCCGCACCGCATTGCGCGGGTTGTTTTCGGCGATGCGCGACGGGCAAATGTTTGGGTTTTATGCCATCCGGTATTTCAACGGCGGGTTATTTGATGACGATTATGTTCCCGACCTTCCTGGCGGAATTCTCCACGATTTGGCGGAGGCGTGCCTGCAAAATTGGGCCAGCCTGGAACCTTCGATTTTCGGGACACTCTTTGAACGGGTCATTGATGAGAGCAAACGGGCACAATTAGGCGCACATTACACCAGCAAGGACGATATTATGCTGATTGTCGAGCCGGTGTTGATGCAGCCGTTGCGGGAGGAATGGCAAGGCGTGCGGGCAAAGGTTTCAATGGAATTAAACCATTTAGGTAGGGGCGACGCATTGCGTCGCCCCTACGAGGCATTAAATGATTTCGCCACCAAACTCGCCAACGTCCGCATCCTCGATCCAGCGTGCGGGAGCGGCAATTTTTTGTACGTTGCCCTGCGTCAACTGCTCGATTTGCAAAAAGAAGTGATTGTTTTTGCCGGGCGCAATCATTTGCCTGAAATTCCCCTGACCGTCAGCCCGCATCAATTGTACGGCATCGAAATCAACCCCTACGCCCACGAACTCGCTCAAATTACCGTCTGGATTGGGTATTTACAGTGGCGCTTGGAAAACGGGTTTGCCGAATTTCCTGACCCGGTTTTGCGCCCGCTCAAAAACATCGAAAACAAGGATGCCATCCTGGCGTATGATGCGGAAGGAAAGCCCGTAGAACCTGAATGGCCGGAAGTGGATGTAGTGATTGGGAATCCGCCGTTTTTGGGATCGAAAAAATTCTTAACCGAGTTTGAAGCAAGTTATGTTGAGAATTTGAGAAAAGTTTACAGTGAGCGAATGTCTGGCTTTACAGATTTAGTTGTTTACTGGTTTGAGTATGCGAGACTTCATCTAACAAGCAATAAAGTGAAAAGGGTAGGTTTATTAGCAACGAACTCAATTCGTACTCCCAGTAACAGGAAAGTTCTTGAACGAATAAAGGAAGTAGGGGAGATTTTCATGGCTTGGTCTGATCGTGCCTGGATTCAAGACGGAGCTGCAGTTAGAGTATCTATGATTGCTTTTGATAATGGGAAAGAAACCAACAGAATTCTTGATGGCAAACACGTCAAGATTATTAATGCCGATCTTTCAGCAAGTGCTGATATTACTCAAGCAAAAACACTTCCAGAAAATTTAGGGTTTAGTTTTGTTGGTCCACAAAAAGATGGTCCTTTGGATATTCCTGATACTTTAGCAAGAAAATTTTTAGCCTTAAAAAATGATTCGGGAAAAGAAAATTCTGAAGTTGTAAAACCTTACATCAATGGGAGTGACATAGTCCGAAATAATCGTTTTTATTGGATTATTGATTTTGAATCGCGAACTCTTGAAGAAGCAAAAGTATATGAGGCACCATTTCAATATGTAGAGGAAAATCTAAAACCATTACGCAAAAATAATAGGGATAGACAACGTAGGGAGAATTGGTGGAGAATGGGACGCAGTGGAGGTGAATATCGTACTGCTGTTCAAAATTTACCCAGGCAAATTTTGACTTGTTTAACAGCAAAACACCGGCTCTTTATTTGGGCCTCAACTGAGGCAATGCCTGCAAATACGGCAGTTGCTATTGCAAGGGATGACGATTATTTCTTTGGAGTTTTACAATCATCTTTGCATGAGATTTGGTCGATACGAAAAGGCACATCTTTGGGTGTAAGTACAGATCCTCGATATATTCCATCATCCACTTTTGAAACCTTCCCTTTCCCTTGGCCACCGGGCAAGGAACCATCCGAATCCCAGGATCCCCGCGTCTTTGCCATCGCCGAAGCCGCCCGCCAACTCGATGCGTTTCGCAATGCCTGGCTTTTCCCCCCTGAAAATGAAATCGGTGTAACGATTAGCGAATCCATGCTCAAGAAACGCACGCTGACTAATCTTTATAACGCGTTGACGGATTATCGCGAAAAGGTCAAAGGAAAACATCGGGATGTCAACGCGTGGTACGGCATGGTCAATGGAATTATTGGATTGGATGAAATCGAAACGCTCGATCATATTCACAATGAATTAGACCGCGCCGTTTTGTCGGCGTATGGTTGGCCGCATCATTTGAGCGATGAGGAGATTTTGGGGAGGTTGTTGGAGGAGAATTTGAGGAGGGCTGGGTAAATTGGATGCGTTGATGCCGAGTATTTTGGATCGGACGTTTAAGGGAGAGTTGTGATGTTTAATTTGGAGTTTAAATGGAAATATTTAATGTTTTTTCAATAGCTGACTTTCTTGCTTATTTGTTCCCAGGTGTTTTAAGTCTCAGCGGGATTTATGCGATCTTGCTCATTACGCCACTGAAAAACTTTCTTCCGTCTCCAGGCGTAATTGGACTCGGAGGCTGGGCGGCTTTTCTTTTTCTTAGTTACATTACGGGTGTCTTGATTGCTACGGTTACGGATACTTTTTTCCGTGAACGCCCTAAGTCTTTGAGAAGAAAACAAAATAAAGGCAGTATCCAAATTCACGACGAAAAATTAAAGGCAGAAGTTTTGGAAGCCTTTAACGAAACCATCCTTTCTCCAAAAGGGGGTGCGAATAAGAAAACAGATAGATCAAGTGCGCCCTCAGAATGGAATGAGTATTGCTATTATGTTTGTCGGTCCTTAGTAACAGAAGCCATGCCACGCGCCGCAGCAAACGGCTTGAGAGAAGGCGCATATCGGCAATTGCGAATGAATCTGATAGGCTCAATATTGATTTGGGGCGTTGCGGGTGTTTTATGGGGATTGTTTCTGCTTATCCAACCTGGTTCTATATACATAATAAACGGAAATAACGTGATTATCGCCAAAGGGTGGTCGGGTTCATTAGTTGCTTTATCCATATCCCTACCTATATATCTTGTGGCTAAGCTCGTAACGATGATGGATAAGCATGAACGGCGAGAAGTACGAGAGATACTTACATCTTTTTTGGCGGGATACAAAACAGGTATATTTGATAAACGAGCAAAATGAAACTCGCGTTTTTTCAACGCTTTTGCACAATGAACAGGTGCACATCATTGCTCATCTAGATGCCGTCCAGACAAAGGTGGATGAAGACCTTAAACGACGTGGATATAACTGATGGCGAGAAGCACATCCTCAAACCCTATTCCAAACATGGTTACTAATTCCCTAAATAATTGGCGGATACTTATTGCTTAATCCCAAGCATCTTCCCAACGTTCCCATTCCTCAAGTTCAGGGTCAAGATATTCTGTATGTATGTCTTCCTCGTACGCAAGTGTGAAAGGCTCCCTAGAAATAAATGGGTGATTCCTAAGGATTTTTTCAATTTTATTTGTTTTTTGGGGAAATTCTTCTGCGATCTTTGTAAGGGACTGATATGCACCTTCTGCCATTGGGTTGTAATATTCTACAGTTTCTTGAATTTTTCGTCTCTTAACAACATATCTCACAATTCTAACAAAAGAATCATCATGTCTATCCCGAACATTTTTAGCTTCGGACACCTTATATTCCTCCGATACCTCTCTGGAAATGCTACGGAGTTTTTTATATTTGGTTTTTAAAATTTTAGAAAGATAATTGATAGCATCTGGATAGGGAAAACTCGCGAAAAACTGTTCTAACCGGTTCTCAATCACAGAAGTACTTAATGGCAGTAAGGATGACCATAGAGCTGTATCATCTTGATTCCTCGATGTAATAACTTGCTTTGCGATGATAGGAAGTAAAGGGATATAGTCTCTTGATGTAGATAATGCTCTTAGTTCTTTCCCGTCTGAGGAAAAGGCTAAGCCTATCTGGAAAAGGTTGATCTTAATAATTTCCATTTTTCTTCTTTAAAAATATTCAATGTTGTTGATTATATTATCTATGAAATCGAAAAATTTGCTTAAGAAACAATCTTGAATATTTATTTTATCATCCGAATCTTCGGCGCCTCAATTAATTTTCATGGGAGTTGTTAAACAAGTAAGATGAGATTGAGTAATTTTGCTCATGTGTAGGCTCTGTGCCGGTGACAGTCACTTCGGAAAGTGACTGTCACCGGATTTGCCAACTTTTTACAGATGAGCCAAGGTTTTTTAGTCTCTCCTACCAAAACCACCCCTCCACCATACTCACCAACACACTCATCCCCATCACCAAGGCCCCGCACGCCCCCACAAAAATCACCGCTTGATGGTTGTGGAAATAATCCTCCATCCAACGCTTGAAACGCTCCTCTCGGTCAATCTGCCCAACAAATTCATTGTCATCCGAGCCATGAAATGTCGGCTGGTACATCCGCCCCATCAACGTGACATATCCGACGCCTAACAGCATAATCGCCGCCCAGAAAAAACCATCACTGAACTGGCGTGAAGTCTCCCAACCCTGGTAAAACCCAAACAGCAGCACCCCAACTCCGTAAAGTACTGAAAAACCGAACACCTTGAGCAAAAAGAAAAAAATTTGCTTGATCATGGCGCACTCCGTTCTCAGAAACGCTTGCGCTGAGGGGCTTACCGCTTTTTCCCCGTCACAAACCAGTTATGTGGTACCCCTGGCATTTCAGTGGGTAAAACGGGCAAGGTCCAGCGGCCAAAATTCGCGTCCGGCTGTCCGGCCTGCGTTAAGTTCACTTCCCATCCCAATTGGGCGAGATAATCTCTCGGATTGTCCAGCGTGCCCACCCACGGAGCACCGGACGCTGCCTGCATCGCTACCCACGCCTTCGTGAGTGGGTGGGTAAGCATTTCCCCGTTGATGATGTCAAATCCCAGCCAGCTTCCCGGACAGGCCAGTTGTGAAACCGTTTCGAGTATGGCCCGGTTGTATTCATTGGGAAGATAAAACAAAAATCCCTCCAACAGCCAAACCGAAGGTTCCCCTGGCACAAAACCCGCGTCCGTGAGTGCAGTTTGCCAGGGGCCGGTCAAATCTTGCGCGATCACTTGCCGCGCACAGGTGGGGTGTGCCTCCAACGACCCCAAAATCGCTTCTTTATATGCGATGACTTCGGGCTGATCCACTTCAAAATACCGCATTCCCTCCGGCCAGTGCAACCGGAACGCGCGGGTGTCTAACCCTGCCGCAAGCATCACTATCTGTCTCACGGACGTTTCTCGCGCAAGGCAGGCCAAAAAATCGTCAAAAAAACGGGTTCGCAAAACAATGGCAATTACTTTGTCGTCTGTTCGTTCTGCGAGCCAGGTTGCTCCTTTGTCTCCGCCCAACGCCGCTGCAAAAGGATCATAGAACAACGCATCGGGGCGTGCGCTTTCCCGCGCCCGGATGCTCGCCGTCCAATGTGCCGTTGCGGAAAGAGTAGATAATACCGAGTGGGAAGGATGAGATGTCATCATGATATTTTCTCCATAAACTCGCCTGTGTAACCTGTTTCAACGGGTTTGTCAGGGGATGAACGCCAATTCATCCCCTGTGGCATCTTGCAAAACATGAAATGGGGGGCCTTGAAAAGATTGCCCACCATACTTTTCTATTTTAGTCCCAATGGGAATATTTGGCATTCCCAGAATAAAAAATTACGGTGGCACTTGTCAAGTACCTGTCACCTGACTGCTGGAAAGGGCGCGGTTTTCAAAAAGACCGAGATGAGCGGGGTCAATATGGATCATGCACAGGTGACGAAGGAGCAATTACAAGACGCGGTATTTTCCGACGCAAAAAAGCCCCAAGATAAAATCTGAACATCTCCTTTTCGCAAATAAAATCTGCGAAATCCTGTAAATCTGCGTACAATCCCTCCTTCGTATACTTCGTGGATCAACCAATTCCCATCGGCGGGACACTCTCGCTTTATAATTCCCCCCGATGTTCGTCCACCTTCACACCCACTCCTACTACTCCTTCCTCGATGGTGTCCCCTCCCCCCGTGCCCTCGCCGAAGCCGCCGCCCGCCACGGGATGCCCGCCCTCGCCCTCACCGACCATCACGGGCTAACCGGAGCCATCCCCTTTTACACCGCCTGCAAAGACCTCGGCGTCCAACCCATCCTCGGCCTGGAACTGACCGTCACGCACAAATGGGGAAACGGCAACCTCATTTTGCTCGCCGAAAACCTCGACGGATGGCGCAGTTTGTGCCGGTTGAGCAGCAGTTTGCAAACCGCGCCGCATCGTGACCCCGAACGCGGTCTCCCCCTCGAACGCCTCGCCCAAGACCCCGCCGGCTTGATTTGTTTGACTGGCGGCCCCCGCGGTCTCCTCGCCGAACTCCTCCATCGCAACCAACCCCAACAAGCCCAACACTTCCTCGCTCAACTCGCCGAAATATACGCCGCCCCCAACCAACTTTATATCGAACTGCAAAATCACCGTCCCGCAGACCGCTTTTTAATCGAAGCCCTCGCCCAACTCGCCCGTCCGCACCAAATTCCCCTCGTCGCCACCCACAACGTCCATTTTCTCTCGCCGGAACAGGCCCCGCTCCAACATTTGCTCACCGCGATGCGGAAAAATGTCCCCGTCGCCTCGCTGTCCCCTTCATCTTCCGCCCCCGAAACCGCCAGCTTCACCAGCGCAGATGACATGGCCGCGCGGTTCGCCGTTTACCCCGACGCGGTCGCTAACACCCTCGAAATCGCCGCCCGCTGTCAGGTGGACCTCCCCCTCGGCATCCCCCACTATCCCGAACTCCCCCTGCCCCCTGGAAAAACCGCCCTGCAAGTCCTCCGTGACCGGGCCGAGCGCGGTGCCCAAAAAATTTACCCCACCCCGCCCCCCGACCTCCAAACCCGTCTCGATCACGAACTCACCATCATCGGGAACCGCGGATACGCCCCACTCTTCCTCATTATGTCGGAAATTCTCGACTATGCCCGGCGGGAAGGCGTCCCCACCGCCTCGCGTGGCTCCGCGTCCTCGTCGCTGGTCGCCCACTGCCTTGGCATCACCACCCCCGACCCGCTCCTGCACAACCTCTACTTTGAACGTTTCCTCAACCCCGCCCGCACCTCCCCGCCCGATATTGACACCGACCTCTGCTCCACCCGCCGCGAAAAAGTTCTCCGCCACGTCTACGAGCAGTACGGCGATGACCGCGTCGCCATGGTTGCCACCATCAACCGGTTTCGCGGGCGTTCGGCCTTGCGGGAAGTCGCCAAAGCATACGGTCTCTCCTCGAAGGACATCAAAACCCTGACCGACGACGTACCCTATCGCGGTTGGAACCCCCGCGGCCAGGACGAAGAAATTCCCTACGCCGACCTCCTCGCCCGCTTTCCTCAACACGCCGCCCTCTTCCGCGACGCCACCGCCCTGCAAGAATTCCCCCGCCACCTGTCCGTCCACCCCGGCGGCGTGGTCATTGCCCCCGGCCCGCTCACTGATCTCGTCCCGCTGCACCTCGCCAGCAAAGGGCTGGTCGTCACCCAATTTGACCTCGACGCCATCCAACAAATGGGTCTGGTGAAAATAGATTTACTCGGCACACGCGGCCTGAGTGTCCTGGGGGATGTCGCCGAACAGATTTATAGTTGGAACCGGCGCGAATACCGCACCCCCCTCGCCGTCCTTGACGCCATCCCCCAAAACGACCCCGAAACCGCTGAGCTTGTAGAAGCCACCCGCACGATTGGCTGTTTCCAAATTGAAAGCCCCGGGATGCGAACCACCCTCCGCGAAGTCCGTGCCCGTTCCCCCCAAGATTTGCTCATCGCCCTCGCACTCTATCGTCCCGGCCCGATGACCGGCGGCCTGAAAGACGCCTTCATCCGCCGTCACCTCGGCCAGGAAAAAATCCAATACCTCCACCCCGCCCTCGCCCCTCTCCTCGCCGACACCTACGGCGTCATCCTCTACCAGGAACAAGTCCTTCGCATCGCCAGCGGCCTCGCCGGACTTTCCCTCGCCGACGCCGATTTGCTCCGCCGCGCCATGTCCCACTTCGATCCGGGCGAAAAAATGAAAACCCTCAAAGAAAACTTCATCCGGGGCGCGCTGGAAAAGAGCCGTGTCCCCCGCGAAACAGGCGAGCAGATTTGGGAACTCATGGCGGCTTTTGCCGGGTACGGATTTCCGAAAGCGCACGCTGCCAGTTATGCCCAAGTTGCGTGGCAATCGGCGTGGTGCAAAGCGCACTATCCCGCGGAGTTTATGGCCGCGGTGCTGGCAAATTGGGGTGGGTTTTATTCCCAACGTGTCTATTTAAATGAAGCCCGAAGGATGGGACTGGTCGTTCGTCCTCCCCACATCAACCACGCTGGCCCGGAATTCAAAGTTGCCTACCCAAAAGGTGAACCGGTTTTATACATGGGCCTAAACCAGGTGCGCGACCTCACCCGCCGCACCCAGGCCCGCATCCTACAAAACCGTCCGTTTCCCACTCTCGAAGATTTCCTCACCCGCGTCGATCCGCGCCCGAAAGAAGTCGAAAATCTGATTCGCGTTGGTGGATTATCTGGCCTCGGCACGATTCCCGCGCTGCTGTCGCGCATCCAATCCGGTACATGGCACCACGCCCAACCGTTTCTCTTCGCCCTCGAACCGGACGCCCTGCCCACGGACGAATGGCCCCTTGCCGACCGCATCCACGCCCAACAAGAAATCCTCGGCGCGAGCGTGGACGCCCATCTCCTCCAACTCCTCCCCCCCGAACGCCTCACCGCCCTCGCCTCTACCTCCATCGAAGATGCTTTGGAAACACTGGAAGACCCCGACCCTCCTGACACCATCCGACTACTCGGCATCCGCCAAACCCTCCAACGCTTCTTCACCGACGGCGAAATCCGCTACGTGTTGGAACTCGAAGACATGACCGGAATGCTCCCCGTCATTATTTCCCCCGATCTGCATCGCCGCGCGCAAAAAGATTTGAACTCCCGCGCCCCCCTCCTCATCACCGGCACTATGCACCTCGACCCCCTCTGGTCCGAAGGCGTGTTGGTCGCCCAGCGCATTCAGGCCGTGCGGGAGTGATTTCATTCCGACTCACCCCTCTGTCATTCCGACCAGAGGGAGGAATCCCTGATACGAGTCTCCAACACTCCTCTTCGCAGGGATTTCTCGTCGCAAAGCCTCCTCGAAATGACAAATCCATGGTGGTTCTGAAACCCCCCTTTCATTACAAGGAATGGCATCACCTTTGAGCAAAACTTGCATCTAAAAAATGTTCATCTATTTTTACCAAAGGAGAATTATCCATTGTTCGATCATTTTGGCCTCCTCGCCCCCTTTTACGAAAAATTCATTCCCCCCAAAGCCCCGGAAGAAATGTGGGCACTCGCAGATTTGCCCACCTCGGGCGCGCTGCTAGATGCGGGCGGCGGAACGGGCCGCATCGCCCAGTTTATGCGTGGGAAAGCAAACCCCGTCATCATCGCGGATTTGTCTACCAAAATGTTGGGAGAAGCCCGGCAGAAAGACGGCATCCGCACCGTGTGTTCCCACTCCGAAAAGCTCCCGTTTCCCGACGGAACCTTTGCCCGTATCATCATGGTAGACGCCCTCCATCACGTCTGCGACCAGCGTGCTACCGCCGCTGAACTCTGGCGCACGCTCAAACCGGGCGGACGTCTCGTCATCGAAGAACCGGATTTGCGCTATTTCGTGGTCAAATTGCTGGCGCTTTTAGAAAAAGTTGCGTTAATGCGGAGCCATTTCCTCGCTCCCCCACAGATCGCCGCCCTGTTCCCTTATCCCGACGCCCGCGTGCGTGTGGAAAGCGGGAAGTTCAACGCGTGGGTGATCGTGGAGAAAATCGGGCGTTCGTAACAGTTGGCAAACCCCATCCCTTCAAATTTTCGGGTTTCTATTATGTTAATTCCGGCAGAACGTATCTGTTTCAATTTACCAGGAAATTGCCTGGATTTTTTTAACGATACGCTTCGCTTAATTTCCTTGCCATCGCCATACCGATTTTAATCATCTGCTTCATGTTTTCTTCACTTGGGGCTTGGGACATGTGGCTAGCGGGCGGTAAATTCTCGGATATATAGGCCGCCAATGGGGTGCCCAACCAAAAGATAGGGAGCGCGATGTCTGCGTTCGTCAGGAGCGTGTGGAGCATCTGCGCGACTTGCTCGCGGTAGAGCGGGGTTGGCAGGCTGTCACTCCTTTTGCGCTTCGGCGTGAATGAGACCCAAAATTTCATCTCAAGGTTTCTCCATTACCCGGAGAATTTTCCGTTAATGGGCAGGTCAATCCGGTCAGGAGCAGTGCTGCGGTGGCTTGCATCGCTTCTTTTAAGTGCATCTTTTCTGGGGACATCACCCACAATAGCATTAGCCCTTCATACGCACCGATGAAAGCATTGGCAACATCTTTGGGATTTATCGAAATGAATTCCCCTCCGGCGACACCTTGGGCAATAATATTTTCTAGCCCATTGCGATAGCCCGATTCGATGTGTTCCATTTCCGCACGGGTTTCAATATCTGGACTGGACATTGCCTGATATTTTGCACCTGTTAAATAGAGTTCCCGCAAACCCTCGGCAGCATTCAGAACCCCATCCAAAAACAGTTGCAGGCGTTGACGGGCGGGGATATTCATTTCACTGAGCGCTTTCAATGCCGAAATGTTGGTTTCTGCATTCTGGGTTAGGAGAGCGCGAATGATCTCATCCTTGCTCTTGAAATACCAATATACTCCGCCCACACTTAACCCAGCTTGACGAGCGATGTCCTGCATTTTTACCTCTTTGAGCGAATGATGCGCGAACAACTCGCGTGCGGCGGCGAGAATCATGTTGATGCGTTGGTCGCTGACATCGGGCTTGGGCATGGGGTTTTGCTTGCGATTTTGTTAGGGGTTAATATCCGGTTGGATTTGCGTTGGACAATTTTAATTTTTGAAAGTACTGGATCACATCAATCCGGCGCGGGTGACGGCACAAATAGCCATACCCAAAGCGGAGGGAGTGTTTACACTTAGAAACGCCGAAAACACATTCCACAAGTTCATAATCAAAACTGTCAAAAGGCTTCGGTTGGCAATTTTCGGGAAGATCTTTGCCCAAAGAAAACTCGTCGTTCAATTCATCCTGCATAGATAACTTCCATTAGGCTTAAGGATTTAAAACCAGTTTATTTTCCGCTTGGGTCTGGATCGCTTCCAGGCTGAACGGCAGCGTATGATATTCCACGGCTAACCACGCTTCGATCTGGTCGGCATAATGCGGGCTAAAAGGCTGGCCGGATTGTCCACTGGGGATGATCGAGAGCGAGGCATCCCAATCGCCAGGGTCAGCGATGAGCCGATACGCCGGACCAAGTGTCATCGCATAGGGTTTGTCGGGCGTGTATGCCCCGCTATCCACCGTATTCCAGTTCCCACCGGTTGGAAACGGGCCGCGGTTAAAAATAGGTTTCAAAACGCCAATACTACCCAACGGATGTGCGAAGGTGTGTTGGTGCAGATTGCCCCACGCCCACAGGGTGGAATCTGCTCCCAACTCGTTCACCGCCGCGGAGAGGGCCGCAGACAATCCCTCTGCGCGACGCCCGTTCCACCAGGGATTAGCCGGGTCATCCAGCAATTTTTGCAGGAACATATAGGGGTACCCTGCCAGATTAAGATAAGCATCTATCGCTTCGGCATCCAGTTTATTGCCCAATGTAAGCCGTAATAAATGGTGCATTGCTACCTCGCTGAGGGAGGCGGCGGCACTGTCGGGGGTCATGTTCCCGTCCCAGTTTTTCAACAAAGCGACGGCATTTCTTTCTTCTTGGGTTTGCGGGGTTGCCTCAGCGACAAGCGTTTGTGCGACTTGTAGATTGATATCGCTGTGCCAGTTCGCTTGCAGGTTTGCAAAATCCTCAGAGATAACGTTTTGTGAATTGCGGATCGTTTCGCTAATGAGGGCCACGCGGTACGGCGGCTGGAAATAATGCGAAAGAAAATGGGGATAATCCAACCCCGCGGGGCGATTGTTTGCGGAAGCGAAGAAATCATCCTTCGCATTCAACGCGGATGGAAGTTCCTCGAACGGAACGAACCCCACCCATTCGTGCTTTGCATCTGCCCCCGCAACAGGCAGTAGACCATAGACATCATTCTCCGCTCGAATGGGCACCGCCCCCGACATCTGATACCCGATGTTCCCTTCCGTGTCCGCATACACAAAATTCATCCCCGGCAACTGCCAAAAAGCGAGCGCAGCGCGGAACTCGTCCCAATTGGCCGCGCGGTTGAGGGCGAGAATGGCCTGGGCAAGAGGGCGGCCCTGATCCGACCCCGTCCAACGCAGGGCGAGAGTTTGGGGGCTGTCCGGGGTTGCGTCGGTGATGAGCGGGCCGTGGTGGGTTAGCCGCACGTTGATTGTGACCGGGGCGGCATCCTTCACCTGGATAATCTCTTCCCGGAAGGAGAGGTCTTTCCACGCGCCGTCAAATTCATATTGCGTGCCGTCTTCGTTGAGGGTCTCGATAAACAAGTCTTCCACGTCGGGCCGGGCGTTGGTGACGGCCCAGGCGATCCTGGCGTTGTGCCCAATTTCGATGCCGGGCAAGCCGGGCAGGGACGCACCCACCACGTCGTATTGGTTGTCCGTGGTGTGCAGGCCAACTTCATACCAAAGGGTGGGCATGGACAGGCTTTGATGTGGATCGCCTGCGAGCAAGGGCATCCCCGACGCGGTGTGACTGCCGCCGACCACCCAGGCGTTGCTGCCCTGATCGGGGCGGGCAAGCGGGTTGGTGGCGGTCCATGCCTGGGTGGTGGCACGGAGCGCGGCGATGGTTTCCGGAAGGAGGGACGCGTTGGCATCGGGGATAACGTCGGGACCAGGGTAATCGGGCAAGATCGAGAGGGTTTCTTCCCAGGTCAGTGTTTGGGTCAATTGGCTGATGATGAGTTCATCCAGGTAATTGTTGCTCAGACCCCAGGCGACCAATTTACCAAATACGAGGGAGTCAATGGGTGTCCAGGGTCCGGGCGTGATACCAAGAATTTTGAATTCGAGCGGGAGTTTGCCGTTGGCTTGTGTCAGGAAGGCGTTGACACCGTCGGCGTAGGCGGTGAGGGCGGCCTGGGTTTCGGCGTCGAGCGTTTTCCAGTCGGCTTCCGCGGATTCGGTCATGCCGATGATCCGCATCATGGTGTCATTTTTCAACCCGCGGTCGCCGATAACCTCGCTTAACGTGCCGTGTGCAGCGCGCCGGGCAGATTCCATCGCCCAAAGCCGATCCTGCGCGGTGACGAATCCCTGCGCGAAGAAGAGATCATGCGGGTTTTCCGCGAGGATGTGGGGAATGCCACTCGCATCGCGATAAATGGTAGTGGGGGCTGTTAGTCCGTCGAGTCTAAGTTCGCCATCCGTTTTGGGAAGCGCTGGGCGAATCACACCAAAATAGCCGAGACTCAAGGCGGCAAAAACAAGAACAAGGAGGGCAAACAGCAAACAGAGCATGATTTTCTTTGTGCGTTTCATGGGCATTCCTGAACAAAAATAACCGAACAGAATTCGGTTATTTTATGCCCGGCCTGGGTGAGCGTCAAGAGAAAATCAGGGATTTTTGGGTTAGTGGTCAATGGCTTTGGCCATTGAAACCAAACCCATAACGGCGAATAGGCCGGCGACGACCGTAACAAACATGGTAAAAACCAAGGAGGGAGGTGCAAAATCCTCCTTGACCACAGATAGGGTAGGGTCGGAGGCCGCATATAGGATTTCGATTTTTTGCCCTGTTTGGAGACTCAAATACAGGGCCTGTGAGATAGTATCCACGTCTTCAAATTTAACAGGAGAACCGTTCACGTTTCCAGTAAATTGGTAATATACCTTATGAGTAGTTATACGGTGGGTTTTTTGGCTTCCACGACGTTCAAGCTCCAATTTTAAGATAGTGGCGGTTGTAGAAACGCCTTCGCGTGAAAGGCGTTCATATACCGCAAGGTTATTCCGATAAACAATCAGGCTGCCCCCTTCAATTAAAACGCCGATGGCAATCCATAATAAGTTAAAGACGAGGCTGCATCCCAGAGAAGTGGGTTGGGAACGTTTTTGCGTGGATGGTTTGGGCGGCATTGTTTTGATCCTTTCAAAGTAAATAATTTAGGCGGAATCTATGAGGTTTCGTTTTACCAGCACCGTAAAACAAGGTTACGATTTTTTACGGTGATTAGTTGTGCACATGATATCGGGTTTATTTTAAATTCGAGGGTTATGTAGGCCGGTTTGTAGATCAAATTCCAGAGGGAAAGCCCCCAAAAAACAGGTTAATTGGGGCTTTGAGAGGTTATGAGGCTTTTAAAAATCCTGGTGGAATACACCCGATTGCCTGGAGGCGAGATAAAGAGGTAATGTTATACTCAGAAAGAGAACATGCTTCGCATTCTGCGAAAATAGGATAGTTCCTCTCTAGTAAAACCCATTAAAAATTAGGAGCCCAGAAATCAGACATTGCCTTTGGAGCCAAATGCCTCATGAACCCACCCCCTATGTACCTCGACCCGACCCAACCCCGAGAAAACCGTATCAAAGACCTGATCTCCCACCTGACCCTAGAAGAGAAGACAGGCTTGATGAGCCACCCAGCGAAAGGCGTGCCGCGCCTGGGCATCCCCGCCTACAATTATTGGAGCGAAGCCCTGCACGGTGTGGCACGCAACGGACGTGCAACGGTGTTTCCGCAAGCCATCGGCATGGCTGCGACTTGGAACCAACCGTTGATTAAACTCGTTGGCGCAGCTATCGGGGATGAGGCGCGCGCCAAATACCACGAGACCCTTCGGCGCAATGGTTACACCCAACAGTATCAGGGGCTGACGTTTTGGTCGCCGAATGTTAACCTGTTTCGTGATCCACGTTGGGGGCGCGGGCAGGAAACCTGGGGGGAAGACCCCTGGCTAACAGGGGAAATGGCATCGGCTTTTGTGCAGGGGTTACAGGGGGATCATCCTAAATATTTAAAAGCGGCTGCATGTGCCAAACACTTCGCGGTTCATTCTGGTCCGGAAAGGGAGCGCCACCACTTTAACGCCCTCTGCACACCCCGCGAACTATACGATACCTACCTGCCCGCGTTCAAAAAACTGGTCGTTGAGGCAAAAGTGGAAGCGATCATGGGCGCTTACAATCGCACGTTGGACGAGCCTTGTTGTGCCAGCGAACTTTTACTCGTAAAAATCCTGCGCGGGGAATGGAATTTTCAGGGGCATGTGGTTTCGGACTGCGGTGCGCTTAGCGATTTTCACCGCAACCACAAAATCACCGCGGATGCGGCTGAATCGGCGGCCCTGGCCCTCCAAAAAGGGTGTGATCTGGGGTGTGATCAGGTTTTTGATGCGATCCCCACGGCCATTGCACGCGGCCTGATCACCGAAGCCGACGTGGACCACGCGCTGGAACACACGCTGGGTACGCGGTTCAAGTTGGGGATGTTCGACCTGCAGGAGGAGGTTCCCTTCGCAAAAATTTCTATGGACGTGGTAGCCTGTCCTGAACATCGTAAACTCGCTTACCGTACGGCAACCGAATCCGTCGTCTTGTTGAAAAACAAAGATCACATTTTGCCCGTCAAGCCCGAAACCGAAAATATCTTCCTCACCGGCCCAAGCGCAACCAGCCTGGAAGTGCTTTTAGGGAATTATTACGGCTTTAACAACGAAATGAGTACTCTATTGGAGGGGATTGCTGGACGTTTGCCCGAAGGAATGGGCATGGAATATCATCCGGGTGCGCTATTCAAACACCTGAACGAAATCAGCCAGACCTGGGCGCCCGGCATGGCGCAAAACTCTGCAATCACGATTTGTTGTGTTGGCAACTCGCCCATGCTAGAAGGTGAAGAAGGCGAGGCCCTGCTTACCCATGTTAACGGAGACCGCGCAGAGATTACCTTGCCGTCCAGCCAGGTGGCGTATATCAAAACGCTTGCCCAGCATGCAGCGAAAATTGTGTTGGTGGTGACGGGCGGTAGCCCGATTGCGTTAGGGGAGGTCGATGACTTGGTGGAAGCGATCCTCTTTGTCTGGTATCCAGGCATGGAGGGGGGAAAAGCTGTGGCGGATGTACTCTTTGGGGATGTTTCGCCGGGGGGCAAACTGCCGATCACCTTTCCCAAATCCCTGACCCAATTGCCCCCTTTCGACGATTACAGTATGAACGGGCGCACCTACCGCTACATGACCGAAGACCCTCTTTATCCCTTTGGTTTTGGATTGAGTTACAGCCGGTTTGATTATGCCGATTTATCCCTGGAAACCCCGCAGGTTAATGAAGGAGAAAACCTGAATATCAGCTTTTCCGTCAAAAATATTGGGCCGTATAAGGCTGACGAAGTCGCACAGGTTTACTTAAGCGATTTGGAAGCCTCGACGATGGTTCCCCTTTCCAAACTTGTGGGCTTTGAAAGAATAACTCTGAAACCGGGCGAAAGCCGCTGCCTGAAATTTGTGATAACCCCGGAGCAGATGTCCTTCTTTGACGATGGAGGGAAACTGACGCTGGAACCGGGTGAGTTCCAGCTGGAAGTGGGCGGTTGTTCGCCCGGCCCCCGCGGGCAGGTTTTGGGGGTGCCCATGCCCCAAAAAGCATTATTTCACGTTGTACCTTCTCTAATGACTGAAAATCACAAGCAGTATACCAGTGGATAATGTTAGATGTACCTCTCCATCCATAGCTATCGAATTCAAAATCAGAATAGATGATTTCTTTCCATAATTCCCGGTTGCGAATCCGGGTTCGGGTAATTGGCAATTATCCCTTGTATTCCACTGCCTTTAAAAAGGCGCGTGCAAGGATGGCATGTCCCGTTAAATTTGGATGTACCCGATCCCAGGCGAGACTCATCGGGTGGGTGCTTTGCAGAATGGCATCAAAAGCAGCTTGTGTGTCTACAAAAATCGCTTTATGTTTGCGGGCTAACTCGCGCACTGCTTTACCATATTTATCCATCATCGCCCGCATTGGATCATTACGCGAGGGTTCGATAAAGTACGGCGTCATCAATACCAACCCCTTTAGTGTGGGACGGGTTTTTTGGAGGAGGGCATCGAGCGTGGTTGTGTATTCTGCAAGGGCGACATGTGCCTCCGTTTGGAGGGGGGTGTCGAACTGCCGCCAAACATCGTTAATGCCGATCATCACCGTTAGCCAATCCGGTTTGAGTTTGAGTACATCAGTCTCCCAACGGTTTTTTAAATCGCGGACAGTATTCCCGCTCGTGCCGACATTTAGGAGGCGAAGATGGGCTTGGGGATAAGTGGCTGTTAGCCACGCGTTGATCAGGCTGACGTAACCGTTGCCCAGGCCGATGCCTTCCCCAACAGGGTGAGCACGGTCACAGTCCGTAATCGAATCGCCGATAAAAAGAAGTTTGTTTTGTGGTTGGATAAGCATGTGAAAAACTTAGGTACTGACGTTTTGGGTGGGAAAGGGTTTCTGTAAATTTGATCGAAGCTACAAAAGTATAGCCCTAAAAAAAACTCGCAGGAACAGATTCTACTCGTATTTGTCCAATTGCCTCAAAATCTCTGTGACCATTTCTTCCAGAGATTGGTGAATGTCCAGGGTGAGTGCATTGGAGGGTGCTTCAAGGGTTTCAAACTGACTGCGTAACATCTCCGGTTTCATATAATGTCCCTGGCGTGCCTGCATCCGCGCGAAAATCAGATTGAAGTCCCCTTTCAAATACACAAAGATCGTGCCAGGATTACCCATTGCAAGTTGCTGGCGGTATATTTCCTTGAGAGCGGAACAGGCTAAAACCATGGGGTGTCCTTCTGTTTGATGGCGGGCAATTAGATCGTGCAGATTCGCCAACCAGGGGGTACGGTCGTTATCGTTGAGGGGCAGCCCCGCGGCCATTTTTGCGATATTCGCCGGAGGGTGGAAGTCGTCCCCATCAAAGAACGGCCAGCCTAACCTTTGGGACAATGCTACCCCGACCGAAGTTTTACCACACCCGGAAACGCCCATCACCACGAGCGCCAGAGGAGACGGAACGACAGGGTTCATCAATTTTTGCTCCTGTCCGCGGCAGGCTTGATCCGGTAGAGCATCTCTCCTGCTTTAGGCACATAGAGTATCCCCTCCGCCTCGCGGTTTTGCCATTCGCCTACCTGGATGCTGGCCGGATCGAGATACCCCAAGTTGAGCCGCGCACAATCTTCGGGGGGAATTTTGCTGGCTAGGGCCACGCGCACATTCGGCTTTTCTTTCCCACTCACCATTTTTCCAGATCCGCGCAGATGCGTAGAATGGGCTAGCACGCCGAGGGGAATGTGTTTGAACCGTGCCCAATCGGAGAGAAAATACTCAAGCGTGTGATAACCAATTTCGTAGATGTACTTTCCGTGTACATAACTGACCGTGTCGAGATGTGGGGCGTAAATCACCACTTCGCCATCCAGCGCAACCGCGGGTTCGAGTTTGTACATAGCCTTAGCCGCCGTCCAGAGTTCGTCATACATCGGCGGAGCGCAGGAGAGCACGCGTTGGTAAGGCTTATCACACCACTGGATATGGCGCTGTGCGGATAATTCCGCCGCCGCACCCCAAGCAGTAAGATGATCACCAATGAAAATCCCGCTTAAAGCATGCTCTTCGACAGTCAGGGCAATCAAGGTCACGGGGGTAGGTAAGTGTTCGGCAGCGGCGTGGATCATTGCACGTACGGGGGTTTCTTTAATGCCAATCGTGCCCACTACTCCAGCCAAGGCTCCGAGCCAGTGTGTGGCGTTGATCATCTCTGCCCCAGAGATACCGGGGAACAGGTATTTTGCTCCTCCTGAAAAACCAACTACTTCATGAGGAAATGTAGGCCCGAGGATGAGAATGTGATCGTATTCAAGCGCAGCCTTGTTCAGGCGAATATCCACCTGGGTGGGTAGAGAAACGTGCCAGTGATCACCCGCGAGGGCTTTTATTTGATCCTGTTCAAGGACTCCCAGCGAAACGAGTGTGCGGGGATCATCCCATGCGTGGTTCAACAGCCCGATTTTCGCGCACTTTGTGCGTCGTTCGTCTGCGGTAATCCCCACGAGTTTGCAAAGACTGTCATCATTCAATGGGGGATGTGTGCCTAAGGCAACCATAAAATCGAGTTGGCGGGTGTCACGCAGAAGGTCTACTAGGGTTCGGAAGAGTAAGGGCAACGGCAGAGAACGGGTGTGATCGGGGATTAAAACCAAGACCCGGGCGTGGGTGAACAGGGATTCCAGCACTCCAAGTGTGGTGCGAATCTCATTTTCAGATAGGAGTTGTCCGGGCGGGGCGATTTTTTGGGTCAGTAACATAGGTTTTCTCCTTATACCCCACTGAAGGCGGAAAAGCCCCCATCAATGGGAACGACGATGCCTGTCACAAAGGCGGCGGCGGGTGACAGGAGCCAGAGCGTTACGCCGAGTAAATCTTCGGGCGTACCAAAACGGTTCATGGGGGTATGTGCCAGGATAGTCTGGCCGCGAGCGGTCAAAGCCCTGGTGTCCTTATCGGTCAGGAGAAAACGGTTTTGCTCGGTCAGGAAAAAGCCCGGGGCGAGGGCATTCACCCGAATGCGCGGCGAATATTCCTGTGCCATGTACACGGCCAACCATTGGGTGAAATTGCTGACGGCGGCTTTGGCTGCGGAGTACGCTGGGATGCGTGTGAGGGGGCGAAAGGCGTTCATAGAGGAGACATTCAAGGTCACTCCCTCCCCGCGGATTGCCATGTCTGAGCCGAACACCTGCGAAGGCAAAATCGTGCCCAAGAGATTGAGATCGCTTACCTGGCGCAACGCTTCAGGTGGTAAGTCAAAAAATGATAGGTCCGGTTTGGTGGTCGCGGTGGGATGATTCCCCCCGGCAGCGTTGATGAGGATGTCCACGTTGCCAAACTCTGCGATGACAGATTCCCGCGCGGCCAGGAGCGTATCCTTATTGAGTACATCTCCAAAGACGCGGATTGCACGCCCGCCTGCATTTTGGGGAAACCGTTCAATCACTTTCTCTGCGAGATTCTGATCATGATCCAGCAAAACGACGTTTGCATGGCATCCCATCAGCGCACAGGCCATCTCCCCCCCTAACACACCTGCTCCACCAGTGATGACGGCTGTTTTTCCTGAGAAATCGTACCAGTGGGTCAAAGTTTCTAAATTCATGTGTTGCTCTATAGTTTATATGCGACTTTTGCTAAATCATAAGCCAACGCTCGCACCATTTCGTGAGCGTCGTTTTCGTCAATGATATGCCGCACCATTAATCCGGCCACCCAGTCACAAGCTATTCGCCGCCAGAGATCGTGCCGGGCGGGGATGGAAGGGAAGGCGCGTGTGTCATCGTTGAAACCCACCGTGTTGTATAGGCCGGTGGTTTCCATTATCTGTTCGAAGTAACGGCGCATTCCATTGAGCGAGTCGTGGAACCACCAGGGCGGACCAAGTTTAAGGGCCGGATAATGCCCGGCGAGGGGGGCAAGTTCTCGTGCGTAGTTCGTTTCGTCCAGGGTGAAGAGAATTAACGTTAGCCGCGGGGCGGCACCAAAGCGGTCAAGAAGCGGCTTGAGATTGCGAGTGAATTCGCTGGTGATGGGGATGTCTGCCCCTATGTCTGGCCCAAAAGTTTGGAAAAGAGTAGAGTTGTGATTGCGATATGAGCCGATGTGCAATTGCATCACCAGTCCATCCTCCGCGGACATCCGCGCCATCTCGATCACCAAATGGGCTGTGAAACGATCCGTTTCTTCTGGGGTGGCTTGTCCGCGGAGGGCGTGTTGGAAGATCGTTTCCGCCTCGCGGGGTGTGAGTTCCAGGGTGAGGGCAGTCTGGGTCGCAAGATCGGTGGCTGTTGCCCCTTGGGATTTGAAAAAGGCGCGGCGATTTTCGAGGGCGGCGAGGAAGGCGGGGTAACTTGTGATTTGGGAATTGGTTACCTGTTCGAGCATGTGGATATTTTCCCGCCAACCGGGGGCGGTGAGGTGGATTACCGTGTCGGGGCGAAAGGTTGGGCGAATTTGACCCTTCCAGCCGGATTCATGAATTTGTTGGTGATATGCTAATTTACTGGTCGCGGCATCCGTGGTGCAGAGAACTTCGATGTTGAATTGCTTGAACAAGTAGCGTGGTTGAAAATCAGGTGTGCATAGCTTTGCGGCAATTTGGTCGTAGATGGCTTGGGCGTTCGCGCTATTCAACTTTTCTGTGACGCCAAAAACGTTCTCGAATTCATCCGTGAGCCAAAGACCAGTAGGCGTACCACGAAAGAGATAGAAATGATCGGCGAAGATTTGCCAGGCCGCGCGCAGATGGGTCTCCCGTACTTCACCCAAATAGGGGGCCTGTCCGCGGGGTACGAGGCCAAGATTTTCTAGCGTTATCCCCTGTGAATACAACATGCGAAGAATGTAGTGGTCGGGGATCAGCAGGAGTTCTGTAGGGTTACTAAATTGGTAATTGGGGTCGGCAAACAGACGCGGATCAACGTGTCCGTGTGGGCAGATGAGTGGCAAATCCTGGATGGTGGCATAAAGTTCTCGGGTCGCGGTGAGTCGGCTAGGGGTGAAGTAACGATCTGGGTGGCGCATGATGAAAAAGTCCTTGACCAAAACTTATAGACAAGTATTCTATCTTGAAGTTAATGCTTATGGTCGCTGGCGTTGACCCGGATTGGGTCAACACCAGCGCGGTTGTGGATACGTGCGAGAAGGTGGAATGGCGAGTATTCGAGGTGGGAAGGAGATATCAGAAGATGAATTGATCCCGAGATTTTGCACCATGCACTAGAACTTGTGATGGTATCTGAAATATGCTCCATGAAGTTTCCTAAACCGCGCCCCGACAGCGAATAAATCCTTGATGTATGAGTTTTTAAAAATTATACGTGTATCTGGTTATTTTGAAGGTTTCTGGGTAGTTCTTGTTGAAGTTATAATGAGGCGAACAAGCAAAAACTTTATTGATAAAGAGACGCAAAAATTCTTAGCCCATCGAGGAGCAAGTAATGAATTTAGAAAACGCTGTTGAGATGGTCAAAAGCGCCCTGAAACATCCGATTTCAACCTGGTTGGATTACTCGCCGGTTAGATCTCCGTTTGTGATTTACGATGACCATGATTTCGATTTTATCCACCATCCCAATCCACCCTCGGAACGCCCCGCGCAGTTGACCGCCGCCACCGCGGTGGAAATCAACGGCGTGCTTACCGCTACCATCCCGCTGTGGATGTGTACAGACGAACAATCGTTAATTCCTCTGGTATATCATGAGGGTTTTCATGTTTATCAAGGGACGAAGTTTCAATTCGCTAAGGATTTCGATTTTTTCGAAGTATTAGCCTTTTACCCTGAACTTAATCCAACTTACCGTGCCCTTTGTTCTGCAGAAACCGATATTTTGAACGACTCCTTACTTTCCCCATTGGAAAAAGCGAAATTGCTCTCCGCAGTGATCGGGAAACGGCATGAAATCCTGGCTCAACGAAAAGGGTTGTTAGCATTTGAAAAAAACCTGGAACGCAATGAGGGAACAGCTATGTTTGTCGAACAGAAGGCCCGGCAGATTCTTTTCGGGATTTCTCCTGAACTGCCTGCCGGGTACTTTGGATATTCACGCCAATACTTTGTCGGTCCGGCGATTTGCCAATTGCTCGATCAAATCAGTTCTGTGGAGGAGTGGAAAAACGCCGTGGTGCTTGGGCAGTCCATTTCCGAGTTCTTGATCGAAACCGCGCCACCGGAACAAACGGATTGGGCAAAGCTAGGCATTGCCACCCGGGAAGCAGTGGAGAAACAGAATGTGGATCGAATCCTTGCAGAGGCGAATCAGAAAATGGAGAACCTGCTGACGAGCCATCCGGTGATTCTTCGCCTTCCACGCCAGGCCAGGGTTTCCCGATCGTTCAGCCCAAGAAGTATTGTAGCCCTGGGGGACGGGCGATTGATCCATCCCGAGTTTGTGGTGATCCAAATCCCGAACGGGAAAATCTCTATTCAGGGACAGATGACGGTGGAAAATTATGTGGAGAGAACCGTTATGTTTAATGCAATTCTCTCCGATTTAGTTGACCATCGGCTGGAACTGGACTCGGAAAATGTAAAGATTTCTTTGGAGCAAGTTCGCCCGTTACCGGACGGGAGTTTTGAACTTTTTTAAGCCAACCAGGAGATATGCTGAATTGACTGTGCCTTATTCGAAAATTTTTATAGATGAACCGGAACTACGCAGGCGTAGAACGGAGGCCGAATGTCTTTCCAATTATTAACCAACCAACAATTGTTATCCCAACTTACTGATCTCCAGAAAAAACCCTATCCCTTCACCCCTGGTGAACCACTCTTTTGGGATGACCCGCACATCTCCTCCCAAATGTTGAAAGTTCATTTGAATCCTGATGTGGAGGCGGCCAGTCGATCTCCTGCGGTGATTGACGGCACTGTTACCTGGCTGATCTCCACCTTAAAGCTGAATTCTGGCGATACCGTGCTTGATTTGGGTTGTGGTCCAGGGTTGTACGCGTCCCGGTTGAGCCAGGCGGGGATGCGTGTAACCGGGGTAGACTATTCCCGCCGCTCGATTGCCTACGCGACCGAATTCGCTCAGGAAAATGGGCTGGATATCGTTTATCGTTATGAAAACTATCTGGAACTCCAAGACGAAAATCTGTACAACGTTGTCCTGCTGATTTACGGTGACTATTGCCCGCTTGGCCCGGAACAACGTGCTGCGTTACTAAAAAATGTTCACCGCGCGCTCAAACCTGGCGGCTATTTTGTTTTTGATGTGTCCACCCGCGAACATCGGAAGAAAAGCGGCAACAAAAATAACTGGTATGTTGTCCAAAGTGGTTTCTGGAAACCTCACCCTCATCTTGTGTTGGAAGAAGGGTTTGATTTTCCCGATCAATCAATCTGGCTGGATCAATATTCGGTTCTTGAAGAAGATGGGAAGCTATCTGTGTATCGGAACTGGTTTCAGGACTATGATCCGCAATCCATCCGGGCTGAAGTGGAAGCCAACGATTTTGTCGTGGAAAGTTTGTGGAGCGACTTAACTGGGCAGCCCTTAACCCCTGGTAGTGAGTGGATTGGGTTGGTGACACGAAGACGGTAAAATTCGCAGGATGAATAATTGTGGTGACCCGAAAGGGGAGAATAATGATTGCTCTCAGGTTACCGCTTTTTGATTTTTAGGGATGGCAGTATACTTGATCTATGCCTGCACCAATTTTGGCTACGAAACTGTACATTCCGCCGCCCCGGCCCAAAATGGTATCCCGCCTACGCTTGAGTGAGCGGATTAGTGAAGGAATGGCCGTAGGGGTGAAGTTAACGCTCATTTCAGCTTCCGCAGGATTTGGTAAAACTACAGTGGTGAGCGAGTGGCTCGCGCGCTGTGAGAGGCCCGTAGCCTGGTTATCATTGGATAAAGGGGATAACGATCCGTTACGCTTTCTGACTTATCTTGTAGCAACATTACAAACCCTCAGCGGGGACTTAGGTGCGAGGATTATGGATGCCATCCAGGTGCCACAACCACCGCCTCTCGATGGGTTAATAACCTCTCTACTTAACGAAATAACGACCCTTTCCACCCCTTTTGTTTTGGTGTTCGATGATTATCACGCCATAGAAGCCAGGGAAATTGACCAGGCATTGGTCTTTATCCTCGAACACCAGCCGCCGCAAATGCATTTGGTCATTACCACGCGTGAGGACCCCCATCTTCCCCTGGCCCGGTTACGAGCTCGCGGCCAATTGACCGAGTTGCGCGCCGCTGACTTACGGTTTACCCCTGCCGAAGCTGCCGAATTTCTTAACCGCATGATGAACCTGAATCTCTCGGAGAAAGAAGTTTCCACGTTGGAGGCGCGAACTGAGGGTTGGATTGCCGGCTTGCAAATGGCCGCTCTTGCATTGCAGGGCAGCACCATGCCAGGGTCTCCCGATGTCGCAAGCTTCGTTCAAACCTTCACGGGAAGTCACAGATTTGTGTTGGATTATCTGATGGAGGAAGTACTTGAACGCCAGACCAGCGAGGTGCAGACCTTCTTACTAAAGACATCTATCCTTGATCGTCTGTGTGGTCCGCTATGCGATGCCGTCTTAGGCTCCTCTTCGGCAGTTGGGCAGGAAATTCTAAAATATCTCGACCAAACCAACCTGTTTGTTGTCCCACTCGATAACGAGCGTCACTGGTACCGCTTTCACCACCTTTTTGGCGATTTACTTCGCCAACGCCTGGGAAAACCTGCCGAACTCCCTGAATTACACCAGCGCGCCAGTCGTTGGTATGAGGAAAACGGTGACCTGTCGGCAGCTTTCCACCACGCTCTCACGGCCACCGATTTTGAGCGCGCAGCGCACCTGACCGAAGCAGCCTGGCGGGAGATGGAGCACAGTTTCCGGCCTCTGGCATGGCTTGGCTGGGTGAAAAAATTGCCTCATACGGTGGTTAGTTCGCGACCCTGGTTATGTGTCCAGATTGGGTGGGCATATTCGGATGTCGGAGAGTTGGAGCCAAGTGAAACATATCTACAGATCGCTGAGCACACTATAACTATAGCAGGGATGACGAATCTAAATGAATTCACCTCTATTCCCGGAACCATTGCTCTGATCCGCGCCGGGAATGCTCAAATCGAGGGTGATCTCGCAGAAACAGTGCGATATGCTGAGTTAGCTGTTCAACTTGCCCCAGAGAACGATCTATTAACGCGCGCTCAGGCGGCCATCACCCTGGGGTTTACCCATTGGGGCGCTGGTAACTTAGAGGCCTCTCTGCAGGCCATGCTCACCTGGATAGATGACATGCAAAAATTAGGCAATCAAATGTATGCGATTGCCAGCGGGTTTGTTGTCGCGGATATGCATTTGACAATGGGTCACTTGGGTGATGCCGAAAAGGCCCTCGAACAAACCATACAAAAAGCTAAAGCATTTGGCATCGAAGCGGAAGTGGTTACAGCCCATCATCACTTAGGGTTAGCGATGCTTGCCCACGAGAGAGGAAATCACTCCGTACTCTTGCAGTCTTTGCAAACAGCTACTGACTTGGGGCAACATACAACCCTGATAGACTGGCCACACCGCTGGAATTTAGCACAGGCTCGCCTCAAAGAATCGGAAGGAGAATGGGATTTTGCGCTCCAATGTTTGGATAATGCGCAGAGAGGCTACGTAAAAAACCCGATTCCCATCCTGCAACCGATCGCCGCTCACAAAGCACGGGTATATCTCAGACAAGGTCGGTTGGACAAAGCGCAAACCTGGGTGCGGGAACGGAGCCTTTCCACCACTGACAAACTAGATTACCTTGGCGAATACGAACACCTCACGTTGGCGCGAGTATGCCTGGCCGAAGGTTCTTTTTCTGGAGTTCATGAAATGCTCGACCGCTTGTTAGTCATGGCAGAAGCGCAAAAGCGGAAGGGGAGCGTGATCGAAATTTTGATAACACGAGCGCTAATTGATCAGGCGCAAGGCGACCACCTTCAGGCATTTGCCACCTTGGAACGAATCCTGACACTGACGGAGGCTGAGGGGTATCTCCGCGTTTTTGTGGACGAAGGTGAACCGATGATGCAATTGCTTTCAGCGTTTTTTCGGCAAAACGCATCCCGCGCACATCCATTCCTTGGGTATGTCGCGCGTATTTTGAATAGTTTCCCGCAATTGGGGGAAACTAGAATGCCAAAAAACGCGAATCTCCAACCCTCATCCCCATCGCAGGATGGCAAAATGATCGAGCCGCTCACCGAGCGTGAACTCGAGGTTCTGCGTCTTATTGCTCAGGGGCGATCCAACTCAGACATTAGCCGCCAGCTATACCTGGCGCTCAGCACAGTCAAGGGACATAACCTCCGTATCTTTGATAAACTGCAAGTGCAAAACCGCACCGAAGCGGTTGCCCGCGCCCGCGCGTTGGGTCTCATCTAATTCTCCCAAACAATACTCAACCCCATACTTAAGTTGCTACCCGGCAGTACCTCCTTGCCGGTATATTGACGTTTATGAAACCCATGCAAACAAACATCGCTTCTTACGAAATCCGGGTTACCGGGCATCTGTCCCCGCAATGGATGGACTGGTTTGAAGGCCTGACGATCACGCTGGAAGAAGATGGCAACACGCTTCTTTCTGGCCCTGTGGCGGATCAGGCTGCTCTGCATGGCCTTCTCAAAAAAGTGCGCGACCTGGGTATGACTCTTGTCTCTGTTGTTCAAGTCCAATCCAGTCATTCTGAAAAAGGAGAAAAAATGAATCTAAGCACTATCCCTGAAAGAAAGATCGAGCTGAATAACCCACAACCTTCTTTCCTGTCAATTCTGTATCGGACGATTATTTCTCATACGGTCACTTATTTTATTACCGGCGTTGTCGCTTCTATTCTCCTCGGATACGCAACTCGCATGATCCGGCCAGATGTTGCCCCGATCATTCGAAAAATTACGGATCCGATCCTCATAGCCAGCCCTCTATTTCAGCCAATTAGGGCTGCATTATTGGCGATTGTGTTTTACCTGTTACGAGACGTTTTATTCAGCGATGGTACAGAACACCCTAATCGAAAAGGCTGGCTGATCATGTGGTGTATGCTGGTCGTGATCGGGATTCTTACGCCTTTTTCGGCGAGTTGGGGAGGAATTGAGGGCATGATTTTTTTCAATATACCCTTATGGGATCATCTAACAGGTTGGCCGGAGGTGTTTTCACAGACCTTGGTTTTGTCCGTCATTCTCACGTACTGGGTAGATCACCCAAAGAGCAAACGTCTCCATATCATCTTGTTAGTAGGTTTTATTTTGACCATGTTATTGCCAAGCATTGCGTTATCGGCCGCCTGATGATGGGAGTCTGTGTGGGTTACCTCAAAATTTTGGCCCTTAAAACGCAATCTCATCCACAACAAATCATTCACATTAATTCAAAAAAGGAGAAAAAATGAATCCAAGCACCCCCCCTTCAAAAAAGATTGACACGAAAGTCCTGCTCTCAACCCTGTGGATCGTGGTCATGATCAACATGCTGAAAGCGGATATCCTTTCCCTCTTTATCCCCGGCGCGGCAGATGAAGTAGCCCTGACAGCGGTCAGCGCAGGCGCATCTATCCCCCAATTGATGTTGGTTGGCGCGGTCATGGGGCAACTCGGCATTGCCATGATCGTTCTGTCCCGTGTTTTGAAATATGGAATCAATCGCTGGGTCAATATTGTTGCGAGCCTCGTCACTATCGCCTATATCTGGGGCGGTATGGCGTCGTATCCCCACTACATTTTCATTGCTGGTGTCGAGACGCTGTGCCTGTTGTTCATCATTGGGTTCGCGTGGGCCTGGCGCAACGTGGAAGCCTGATCAAACATAAGGAGAATCTCATGAAAACCCTACAAAAATCGGGCGGTATCGCCGCCCTGTACATGGCAATCGCCCATCTGATTGGCATCATCATCTTTCTCGCCGTACTGGATTATCTCAATATCACGGACCCAGCCCAAAAATTAGCGCTGAATGTCGAAAAACAGACGGTCATCTTCTCAACTAATCTGCTCATGTACGTCTTCTTTGGTTTTGCCCTGATTGTTGTGTCGCTGGCGTTGTACGACCGGATGAAGTCTGGCGCGCCTGCGCTCATGCAGGTAGCCACCACGATCGGGATGATCTGGGCTGGTTCGCTCATTGCCAGCGGTATGGCAGCGAATGCGGGACTAGATACGATTGTCGCGCTTTATGCCAAAGACCCAGCCCAGGCTGCCTTAACATTTCAGGCGATTGAGTCCATCACAAACGGACTAGGCAACGCCAATGGCGAGATCCTTGGTGGAACTTGGACGCTGTTAGTCAGCCTGGCGGCGTTGCGGGGAGGAGGGCTTCCCAAGGGGTTGAATATCCTTGGCCTGTTGGTCGGTGCGGTGGGCATTCTCACAGTCCTCCCTGCATTGACCGATTTTACCGGCGTCTTTGGCCTGGGACAGATCGTCTGGTTCGTCGGGCTGGGGCTTGTGCTTCTGCGTACCCACCCGCGCACGACAGCGTAGTCAGATTCTGGAGGCTCCAATGAAAACATACCGAAAGACGGCGAAGGTTATTGGGTCTGCGTACTTGTTCTCGAATCTTACTTTCATCCTTGGAACCATCGTGATGGTGGAAGCGATTCTCAGAACTCCTGACTATCTCAGTTTGATCTCCGCAAACAGGGCACAGGTGGTTATGGGCGTACTTCTCAGTTTTGCTAATGGGCTGGCTTATGTGGGGATCGCCGTGCTCCTGTTTCCGATTCTCAGGGTGCGTTTCGAAAGCCTGGCGCTGGCATACGTCGGTTTCAGATTGGTCGAATTCATCACCCAGATTATGGCAGATGTCAGTCCGCTCGTGCTGTTGACTCTTACTGGAGACACAAACCAGATAGGCGCAGTGCAGGGGCTGGGAGCATTACTGCTTGCCGAACGTTTCTGGGCGTTTCAAATGCTCAATCTCATTTTCAGCCTGAGCGCTTTACTCTTGTATGCCATGTTTCTCCACACCCGGCTGATTCCCGAGTTCATCTCCATTTGGGGATTACTCGCGGCGGCACTGGTTCTGTCCAACACCATGATCGGCTGGTTCAACCCTGAATTGGGCGAGGCGCTCGGCATGATTACTGGACTGCCAATGCTTTTGAACGAAGTCTTCCTAGGCCTCTGGCTTATCGGTCGCGGCTTCAATCAATCCGCTACCGCTGTTGAACCTGTCAGGCAACTCGCTTTGGAGGTTTGAGATGAAAGCCAGCGCTTACACCCAATACGGCCCCCCGGAAGTTTTGCATCTGGTAGATGTTCCCCAACCAACACCGCGCGACCATGAAGTATTGGTCAAAGTTCACGCCACCACCGTCACCATCGGCGACACGATCATGCGGAGCTTCAAACTGCCGAACCTTTCTAGCTGGCAAAAATTCATAGCGCGCCTGATCCTCGGCTGGAACAAGCCCAGACGTCATATCCTCGGCATGGAACTGGCCGGGAAGATCGAGGCCATCGGGCGGAAGGTGACCCACTTCAAACCCGGAGACTCAGTGTTTGCCTCTACCTACGATGTCAACTTCGGCGGTTATGCCGAATACAAATGCCTGCCCGAGAGGGGCGTGATCGCCCTCAAGCCGGTTAACCTCTCTTATGAGGAAGCCGCGGCCATCCCCGGCGGGGGACAGACCGCCTGGCATTGCCTCAAAAAGGGAAAAATCCAACCCGGGCAGAAAATCCTGATCTATGGTGCGTCCGGCGCGGTAGGTACCTTTGCCGTCCAACTTGCACGCCACTTCGAGGCAGATGTGACCGGGGTATGTAGCGGCGCGAATTTTGAATTGGTCAAATCGCTCGGGGCGCGTCAGGTCATTGATTACACCCGTCAAGATTTCACCCAAAGCGGCCCAACCTACGATGTGATCTTCGATGCCGTTGGAAAGCTTTCCCCCGCACAGAGCAAAAAGGCGCTCAAGCCGGGTGGCGTCTACATCAACGTCCATGCCGATTCAAATGGTGGCGAGAAAGTCGAATATATGCTGAAGCTCAAAGAACTGATCGAAGCCGGTGTCATCAAACCGATCATTGACCGGATCTACCCATTCGATCAGATTGGCGAGGCGCATCGCTATGTTGAGCAAGGCCATAAAAAAGGCAACGTTGCCATCACGATGGGAATTCCCCATCAAAATAAGGAGAGAAAATGAACATCAAAACACTGCTAATTGAATTTAAAGCCATATTCACCGTAGTCTTTATCACCGCCGCGTTGGTGACCTTCCTCTGGAACCTCATCGGACATGGACAGAGCGTTGTGGATTGGGAAACCAGTTTCCGCTTTGCGACGATTTTCGGGATTGTCCTGATCTGGGTAAAGACACGCGAAACTAAAGAAAAGTAAATTTCCATTAAAAAAGGTAGGAAGAAATGAAAAGGATCATTACATTCACAATCATTTTGATAACATTGACATCCTGTGCGTCGCCTCAGACCCCAGCCGGGTTGCCCAACCCCGCCTCAGTCTACTGCGAGCAGAATGGCAACACGCTCGAAATTGTCACCGCCGCCGATGGCAGTCAAAGCGGACGTTGTATTTTTCCAGATGGCAGTACCTGTAACGAGTGGGCTTATTATCGCGGCGAATGTGGTCCCGCCACACAAGTTAGCTCAACTCCATCTGAGACCCCCGAAAATGAGGCAGGCGGCATAGGTAGCGATGAACCCGGAAGTTCCATGCCCCCAGAAGCGACCGAAGCCGTGGTGGACTGGTGGGGCGTCATCAAAAGCACACCCCCTGGCGCACAATTCGACGACTACTTCGAGCGGCAAGACTTGGGGCAAATCCTGGCCTTTGGCCTCGATACTCTGGACCCAACGGTGAAGGCTCAACTTGAGGCTCTACGCGATACCGGCAAGATCGTCCATCTCTATGGTACGTTGGTGAGTAATGTCCCAGATTACAACGGCGCGCAAATCGTCGTGGCCTGGCTTGAAGTTGAACAATAAACGCCTTTTCGAGGAAATCATGGAAAACAAACTGCTTTTCATTGGTGCTCTTGGAGCCTTTTTCCTGGCGACCGCCGCGACTCTGGTCTCGGACATGCACGGGCTTGGTGATTGGTTTATTGCTTCCCTGCAAACCAGAAATATCTCATTGAATCCGGCCACGATTTACGCCACCCCTTATACGATTGCTGGTTCCTTCGGAGAACCCCTGTTGATCCTCTCGATTGCCATGTTGACCACAGGCCTCTACGGAATTTGGCTGAAAGCGCATCATCCCATCGCACGGCTGGCCGTCATTGTGGGCATTCTCTATCTCTTGGAAAGAGGTTTCTGGAGCTACGTCACTACCCATTTTGCCCACAGCCTTCAGATGCATCCAACCATTACGGATTACATGGTGCTCACTCAAGCTGGTTTTTTGAAAGGGATGGGTGCTCTGTTGGGGGGGCTGATTGGCGGTTTTGGTTTCTCAACGGCTTTGACCCTCCTTTTCTTCAGCCTTCGAAATCCCTATGGCATCACTGGTGGCTTGATCGTTCTTGTGGCGATGATGATCGGGATGCCCGCCAAAATATACTTTATGAATCACATTTCTGCCGCATTGCTGACTACTTTCATTATCAGTATGGTTATCAAGAATTTCGGGGTTGTCCTCATGGGGGTGGGGTTATTACATGAAGCATGGAAATAATGTCAGACTTGACAGGAGCGGGGAGATGAAGACATGAATCCTAAAATCATCGTCATTATCGTAGTCACGTATTGGTACGGACTTTTTGAAGGAAGCATGAATTTGAAACAACGCGGTAAGGGTAAGGCCACACGACAACGTGATCGGGGGGCTGTTGTATGGCGCGCTGAGCGTGATGCTCAGAGTCAACGCCATCCTCACATTGAAACAGTTCTTCGCTTGTGAGGTCGCAAAAGTAAAACACCGGACCCTCATCTAAACCGGTTTATACATGATCATCCGACATCCGGGCTACCTCGGGCAGTTGATGATTTTCTTGGGCATTTCAATGGCACTGTTTATCCCCATGCTCTATTGAGTGGTGCTGATTTGATGATAAGGGTCTCGTCACATCTGTTAGTGCCTTGTTCTTTCTCCCTTATTTTCTTGCCAGGGGGTTGCTGGTGATTGAATTTTGCGAGATGTGCCGTATACTTGTTGTATGTCTATGCCAATCCTGGCCACAAAATTGTACATTCCCCCGCTTCGGCCTGGCATTGTCTCGCGTTCGCGGTTGACAGGGCGGCTTAACGAAGGAGTTTCACGAGGGGGTAAATTGATACTCATCTCTGCTTCCGCGGGCTTTGGCAAAACGACCCTGGTCAGTGAATGGCTTGCCGATTGTGGAATGCCGGTCGCCTGGCTCTCGTTGGACGAAGGGGATAGTGATCCAGTACGTTTTCTCATTTATTTGATCGCGGCGTTACAAACCCTCCAGATGGGTATTGGCGAGGGTCTATTGGGGACACTCCAATCCCATCAGCCGCCCGCCATTGAGGTGATTTTAACGGCCTTGCTGAATGAAATTGCCGTTTTCCCCAAAAACTTTCTTTTCATTCTGGACGATTATCATGCGTTGGATGCTCGAACTATCGATCAAATCCTGAACTTCCTTCTCGAACATCAACCTCCGCAGATGCATCTGGTCCTCGTAACCCGCGAGGATCCGTCCCTGCCGTTGGCGCGACTGCGTGTGCGCGGGCAACTGACCGAAATGCGTGCCGCCGATTTGCGCTTCACCCCCGTCGAGGCCGCCGAATTCCTCAACCGAATGATGGAACTCAATCTCTCTGATGCAGATATTGCCGCGCTGGAGACCCGCACTGAAGGCTGGATCGCTGGTCTGCAATTGGCGGCGCTGTCCATGCAGGGGCGTGATGATAGTGCCAGTTTTATTCAGGCTTTCACAGGCAGTCATCGTTTTGTGCTCGACTATCTGGTTGAAGAAGTGCTTCAACGCCAGCCTGAACATGTCCGCAACTTCCTGTTGCAAACTTCCATTCTCGACCGATTTTGTACGCCACTGTGTAACGCGGTCACGGAGGGGCAAGATGGCAAAGAGACGCTGGATATTTTAGAGCGCAGCAACCTGTTCCTCATTCCACTGGATGACAAACGCCAGTGGTATCGCTATCATCGCCTGTTCGCCGATGTTCTGCAGACGCGTTTACTGGAGACACAGTCTGACATTGTAACCACCCTGTATTCGCGGGCGAGCGCTTGGTTTGAACAGAACGGTTTGCGAGCGGATGCCATCCGTCATGCGCTGATGGCTAAAGAATTTATGCGCGCCGCGGACCTGATCGAGCTGGCTTATCCAACCATGAATCGCGAGCGACAGTTTTCCACTTTGCTGGGCTGGCTAAAGGGGCTACCTGACGAGGTGGTTCGCGTCCGTCCCTTGCTTTGTTTTGATTACGCATTCTCCTCAATGTCTTGTGGCGAAAACGAGAGCGTGGAATCCCGTTTGCAAGACGCCGAACGGTGGCTCAATGGGGAAGAGCGATCAGAAGCTCCACTTGATGGAACTCGTCCTGAGCTAAGTCGAAGGATGGTTGTCGTAGACCAGAATGAATTTCGCCGCCTGCCAGGTATGATTGCCCTGACCCGTGGCGGGCAGGCCCTAGGCCGGGGGGATATGGCTGAAACCGTGAAATATGCCCAACAAGCGCTTGATTTCGCACCCGACAAGGATTTTCTAATGCTCGGCGGCGCATCCGCCCAATTTGGACTTGTTGCGTGGACGAACGGGGATCTCGACACTGCCCGACGGATGACCGCCAAAGGGTTGGAGAATTTGCAACTAGGCGGGTACATTTCTCCTGCTATCGGTTGTGCCATCACTTTGGCAGATATACAAATTACGCAAGGTCGTCTCAAAGAGGCAATGGACACCTATGAGCATGGTTTGTTGTCAGCAAGGAGGACAGGCACGCGAGTCATGCAAGGCGCAGCTGATATGTACGTAGGTATGAGTAATCTTCACTTTGAGCATAACGATCTGAAAACTGCTACGCAATGCCTGCTCACTAGCCAGTCACTGGGAGAGCTTGCCGGGTTGCCGCAAAACTCATATCGTTGGCGAGCGGCGATGGCTCGCATACGACAAGCCCAGGGCGATTTGGACGGCGCGCTTCAACTGCTCGAAGAGGCTGAGCGCGTATACGATGGCAACTTCTCCCCGAATGTGCGCCCGGTCGCGACGCGAAAGGTACGGGTGTGGCTGGCGCAGGGACGGTTGGGTGAAGCGCTGAACTGGGCACGCGAGCATGGGTTATCCGTCGAAAACGAACTAAGCTACCTGCACGAATTCGATCACATCACCCTGGCCAGAGTGCTCCTCGCCTGTCATCAACATAATCGTGAGGATGTTTCCCTTGCCGGGATAATGAAGTTGCTTGAGCGCTTGCTGAAGGATGCCGAAGAAGGCGGGAGAATGGGAAGCGCGATCGAAATTCTGATATTGCAGGCGCGTGCCTGTCACACGCAAGACGATCCATCCGATGCTCTTCTGCCTTTACAACGTGCGCTTACGCTGGCCGAGCCGGAGGGGTACGTTCGCATGTTCCTTGACGAAGGCAAGAGCATGATGCAATTACTCCGTGAGGCCTCCGCCCGTAAGATTACGCCAGATTGCACAGACAAACTGCTGTCAGCGTTCGAAGCGGAGCAGGGGGAAAACAAAGTCAAACCGGAGCAACCCCGCCTCACGCCCCTGATCGAACCGTTGAGCCAACGCGAATTGGAAGTGCTGCAACTCATCGCCCAGGGTCTCCCGAATCAAGAAATCGGAAAGCGGCTCTTCCTCGCGCTAGATACCGTCAAGGGGCACAATCGTAGGATATTTGACAAATTGCAAGTACAGCGTCGCACCGAAGCGATCGCCCGTGCCCGTGAGTTGGGCTTGATCTAAACATCCCACACTTTTCAACAATTTAAAACAACACTTCCAATCACACCAAAGTGTCTAACGGTGGCGTTTTGGCGCGGGTATATTGATTGCGTATCGAACGAATGGCGCAAACCGATGTCAAACAAACTCACTTCCCAACCTGTTTCATCTCAACCCATGATCTACCAGATCAGGATCAGGGGACATCTGGATCGTCAATGGATTCATTGGTTCGAGGGCCTGACCATCACGCTGGAAGAAGATGGCACTACGCTTCTAACCGGCCCGGTGGTTGACCAGGCCGCGTTGCATGGCTTGCTCAAAAAAGTGCGCGACTTGGGCATGCCATTGGTCTCGGTCGGTCTTGTCGAACCCGGCCAGGCGAATCAGTCAAATGTCAAATCCTAAATAGGCGTGAGGGTCTTGTTTACGCCAAAATCAATCACGACAAGGAGATAAAAAATGAATACGATCAAATCAACCACCGGAATAGATCCAAAAGTAAAACTTTCTTTGTTATGGATATTTGTAGTACTGCTAATGGTTTATGCGGATATTGTGTCTTTACTGGATCCCACTTCTCCGATCCGCAAAGTAATGGCGGGAGCTCCATTGCCCGCGGGTGGTTTGCTGGCTGGCGCAATATTAATGATAATTTCAATTTCCCCGGTTATGTTGTCCTGGGTTTTGAGCTACAAAGTAAATCGCTGGTTAAGCATCATCATTGGTGCATACATGATTGTATATATCGTTATAGGCGGGCACGGTTTGTATTATGTGTTGTTTGAAACAGTGGAAGTTGCGTGCATATTACTTACCATCTGGTTTACCTGGAAGTGGAAACCAGCTATTGAATCTTCTACTGGCAACTGATATTTTTTCAGTTTGCAATGGTTTCTCAGGAAGAATAAAAGATGAAGGCGCTCCGGGATGCGTGAAACAACGACGAACCAGCTTTTGAGCGCGGCATAGATTTCCTATAGGGTTTTAGGGAGGGCTGAAGGTCATCTCTAAAACCCTCCCCGCTCAGCGAAGGAAACTCATCAAAATTAATCACAACAAGGAGATAAAAATGAATTCAATCAATAAGAAAGCAAGAATGGCAGGGTTCCTGTATCTGATTTACATGGTAACCCATATCATTAGCGATGTGTGGCGCGATACCTTTATTGTGCCTGGGGATGCTGCCGCAACAGTCAGTAATATCATGGCTCATGAAGGGTTATTCACTGTCACTGTTGTGGGCGATCTACTCGCTGCTGCGCTTTTCTTTTTAGCCGCCTGGGCGCTCTACATTTTACTTAAACCGGTTAATAATGACCTTGCTCTCCTGTTCTTGTTATTAAACCTGGGCAGTGTCGTTATCCAATGTGCTAGCGATCTTTTTCTGGTTGCCAGCCAGTTGTTGATGAATGGTCCTGATTACTTGAATGGTTTCCAGGTGGGTCAATTGCAATCTCTGGCAATGTTCTTTCTCGATTTACGCGAAAAAGCGTTTACGGTCGCGTGGCTATTCTCTGGCGCCTGGCTCTTTCCGCTTGGCTATTTAGTCTACAAGTCAGGCTTCCTCCCCAAAATTTTGGGCATCGTGCTGATGGTTCATTGTTTTACCTGGATGTCAACCTTCTTTCAGTCTTTCCTCTTCCCAGGCTTCACGGCCATCACCTATGTAAGCTATCCGCTTGGATTCATTGCGGAATTTGGGCTTACTTTGTGGCTCTTGATCATGGGCGCAAAAGAGCAGAAACCTGCCTGAGTTAAGTCTGACTACCCATCACAAGGAGAAAAATGTTAAAAAGAGGTTTGCTGGTTCTGTCAGTATGGTGCGTCATCAACTTTGTGCTCGCCTTTACCATATTGTGCTATGTCATCGTGCTCAAGAAAGACTCGCCAATTTTGCAGGTGGCTTCTTTTTCGGAAGCTGAAATTGCGGGGCTTGGCGCCAAGGTCATCGCCGCGCTCAACTGTTTCACGATCCTGTACAACTCCTGCTCGTTGATGATCTCGGTGCTGACCTGGCCACTCATCCGCAAAAATCTGGTCGCTGGTGAAAAATCGGCTTTCTGGATGCTGGTTTTCGTGATCGGTTTTATCGAAGTAATGGCATTTCTCGCTTCTTCCTATATTGGGCATGGACGCTGGCAGGTGAATGTCCTTCAGAGCGTTTTATACCTTGTGGGCATTGGCCTGTCGGGCTGGTCCCTGTTCAAATCAAAGGAGATAAAAAATGAATGATCGAGCGAAGACCGCATTAATTTTGGGCATGACCTCATTATTTATGTTTAGCCCATTAGCGATGAACCTTTTTGGACATCCAATCCCGTTTTTTCAACATCTCGGTTTTTCTAGAGAATCTACTGCCCCTCTATTGGCTTGGATACTCGCCACGGTTGTAGCGATCACCTATATATTCTATACCATGAGAGTCATCCCTTTGGTTTTAGCTAAACAGAAGGAAATCTCACTGTTCAAACTGCTGGGGATTCTCTCAGCTCTGGTCGGTGGCATTGTCGAAGAGTTTCTTTTTCCGGCGTTGGTGCATGGATCTTCTCATGTCGAGAGGTGTAGCTCCCATTCTCCAGGTCATCATCTCCGGAATTGTTTTTGGATTAGCCCACACTGTATGGATTCTTTTCAAGGGTGAATTCAAGTTTACATTTCCGGCAATTCTCTCGACATCTGTCCTAGGGGTTTTACTTGCTAGCGTATATCTTTTGGGCAAACGTAATTTGGGTCCATGTATATTTGCCCATGTACTGATTAATATCATTATCGAACCTTGGCTGATGTTGTCTTCAGTCTCAGGGGAATGGCGCCCTCGCTTCAATACTAGCGGATAACGGCTTTACTGTTCGCTAGCCACTTGTCGGACTCCGCATTTGTGTGAGTGGTTTCGGGAAATGGTACTGGATTATCTGATGATGGAAATTGTTGAAGGTAAATAACCTGAATTGATGAAATTATGAAAATTTGTTAGGTCAAATCTTAAATCATGTTGGAATTCCGTTCAAGAAACGGATCAATTTCAATCAAACAAGGAGATATAAAATGAATTCAGTCAATAAAATTGCCAGAACCGCTGGTCTATTTTATTTGCTTTACGTGATCACCTCATTCATCGCCAATCTATTCGGAAAATTTGTGTTCGTGGAAGCGCCGATCACCGTCAATCAAATCATGACCCATGCGCTCCAATTCCGCATCGGTTTTGTGATCAATCTGTTCTCCGTCGCTTTATTCCTTTTGGCAGCCTGGGCTTTGTACGTTCTGCTAAAACCGGTGAATAAAGATTTAGCCTTATTGTTCCTGTTATTCAATGTCGCTGGCTTTGTTGTCTGGTTATTTAGTTCACTTTGCCTATTTGCCAGCCTGGTGATCTTGAACGGTACAGAAACCATCAAAGCATTCCAACCAGATCAATTGCAAGCGCTGGCTGTGTCTTTTGTCAGTTTATACAAAAACGGAGTCTTTATGGCCCAGGTGCCTTATGGGGTTTGGCTCTTTCCACTCGGATATCTGGTTTTAAAATCGGGCTTTCTTCCAAAACTCCTCGGTATTCTGTTGATCGCAGATGGCATTTGTCAATTCGTGTATGTTTGCCAACGCTTCATCTTTCCCGATCTTGGGATCATCGCTTATCCCTGTTTGGTGATCAGTTTTATTGCAGAAATTTCCCTGGCTTTATGGCTTTCCTTCAAGGCCGTGAAACCTCAGCTATCCGTGAATCCTGAATAAAGAAAGGAGAAAAAATGAGTAACGTAAAAGGAATCTGGAAAAAAGCTTTTGGGCTGTCCCTGGTAGGTGGCCTGGCTTTCTGGCTGGCAAACTTCGCGATTTCCCGAACATCCATCGCTGCTGAATACAGAGCTGCCATGTCTATCTCTTATTATCCAATGCTGCTTGAATCCTTGATCGGCGGTTTGATCATTGGATTGTGGGTCAGTTATCCTTTACTGCGCTTTTTTGACAAAATCCCGGTAAAGGACCCAATCCTTAAATCAGTCATCCTAAGTTCGATTGCGCTGGTCATTGTTACGATCCTACTTGGAGGCCCTTCAAGTTTCTATGCGACAAATCATGTCTTGCGGTATTTCATACTTGGCACAGCCTTTAACGTGATCCGGATCACAGCCCTTGGAATCGCGATAGGCTATGCGTGGAAAAGGCAATACAGGGGAAGCAATCCATCTGTAGTGGCAACGAAACTACCCGGGTTGAAATAAGGAAGCAGATATGGAGGTCCAGATCACTGGTCCAAGCAAGACGCAGGCTTCTCGAGAGTCCTCAAAGAAACTGCTTATGTTGGCGGCAATGGGAGGCGTGGCTTTTTGGATAATGGATTTTTTAATTGCAGTCTCCCCCATCGCCGCGGCGTATAAAGCCGCCTTCTCGATCTCTTCACTGCCAGTGGCTCTTGTCGAAGCATTCGTCGGCGGCATGTTGATCGCTTTGTGCGTCAGCTTTTTCCTGATACGTTTCTCTGACAGGATTCCCGGTAAAAAGCCCATCTTCAAGGCGTTGTTCCTGAGCTTTTTTATCATGATTTTGATCGAAGGTTTGTCAGCACTTGGAAATCCGGCTCATACATCTGACTATCTCTTGCTTGACACAGGCATGAACGCACCAAGATTTATTGCGCTTGGCTTGGTTATTGGCAATTTTTTCAATAAACAAAGAGGAAAGGTTTGAAAATGAAAGCAATTATTTGTCCTAAATACGGTTCGCCCGATATTCTTCAACTCCGCGAGGTGGTGAAACCAGTTCCGCAAGAGGACGAGGTGCTGATCCAAATTCATGCAGCCTCTCTCAATTCGCGTGACTTACGAATGCTGCGGGCAAATCCGTTTTTTATGCGATTGGCGCCTGGAGGTCTTTTCCGTCCCAAAAATGAAATACTCGGAGCCGATTTTGCTGGGCAGGTCGAAGCAGTGGGCAGAAACGTTAGACAGTTTAAACCAGGCGATGAAGTCTTCGGGTACCTGCCTGGCGCGACCGGTCGTGGCACTTTTGCAGAGTATGTCTGCGCTAAGGAAAATTTCCTGGCGCTGAAACCTGCCAACCTGACCTTTGAACAGGCTGCGGCGGTTCCCGAAGCGGCGATGACTGCCTTGCAGGGGTTACGCGATAAAGGAAACCTCCAGCCCGGACAAAAGGTTTTGATCTATGGCGCTTCCGGTGGCGTGGGAACATTTGCCGTACAGATTGCCAGGGCATTTGGGGCAGAGGTCACCGCGGTCTGTAGCACAAGGAATCTTAAGATGGCGCGCTCCCTGGGGGCGAATCAAGTCATTGATTACACTCAAGAAGATTTCACCCGAAAAGGCCAGCGATATGACCTGATTATGGCAGTAAACGGCTATCACCCCATCTCAGATTATCAGCGTGCCCTAGTGCCTGAGGGACATTATGTCGTTGCTGGAGGGGCGATGCGTCAGCTTCTCGAAGTAGCATTTCAGAAACGGCACAATTCATCGCTTGGTCAGAAAACATCTATTGTTTCACTGGCACAAAGCCAAAAAGATTTGTTCTTTTTGAAAGAACTCCTTGAAACTGGAAAGATTGCCCCTGTGATAGATGCCTGTTACCCCATGTGCAAAATCGCCGAGGCCTTCTGGTATTTCGAAAAAGAACACGCGCGGGGAAAGGTGGTCATTTCGGTCTCGCAAAGTGAATAGCCAAAAATGAGAGATTGTGCCCACTGACCGGACCTTGTAGAATCTCTTTAGCATTGTCACTTGAAACTAAGGAGGTTCTCATGTCCCGTTCTTTTCGCCTTGCGCTAACGTTTGTCTGGGTTGCAACTCTATGTCTGCCCACCCTGGCGCGCTCTTCCACCATACCTTTGCCGACACCTGCCTTGCCCACGGATGCCTGGTGGGATGATGCCTACCCTTATCGCCTCCCGGTCACTGTTTCAGGGCAGGGTCTTGCGACGGTCTCCCTCGATTTTGGCGCGCACCTCGACGCCTTGGGTTTGAACCATGCCCTGCTCGATTTACGCTCCATTCGGATCATCCCATATAACTCTGGCGTTCCGGGCGAGCCACTCGCATATGTAGAAACTTACAGCACCCTTCTCGAGGATGCTGACAACCCCCAAATCGGCTGGAGCGCGACGGGCGTTTACTGGACGGTCAACGATGGTACAGCCCTGCCTGACTCCACCCGCCACACTCAGGGCACTGGTTCCCTCAAAGCGATTGTAGACAATCTCCCCGGTGGGTATGGCTACCCCGGCGTTGAATTCCACATTGCCAGCGGAGACCCCCTAACAAATTGGAGTCCCTACGAAACCTTTCTCTATGATGTCTGGCCGGAGGTGAATGCCAGCGCGGTAGATCAGGCTCCGGACTTATACTGGTACAAACTCTATAACGCTTGCGGTGGAAATTCCGTCACGCAGGGAGGTCCACCCTTGGCACTCAACCAATGGAACACAGCGAGTGTCTCCCTCAATCCCCTCGATTCCTGTTGGTCTGCCGATGGATTAAATCTCTCCAACATCACCCGCATGGAGTTTCACACCCGGGATAACGATACTGTCAATGGAAACAGTGGCTTATGGGATGACGGCGATCAACTCACCCTTTGGTTCGACAATCTCCGTCTGGTGGATCAGAATAACGGCACCCTGCAATGGCAGACGGTTCCGGGCGGGACGCAATATTATGTTTACTTTGATACCCTGACCCACGAGGGGCATCCTCTCCCGGAGATGGTGGCTGCCTTGAGCGGAACGCCCGTCGCCGGAGTAGTGGGCGCGGCAGAAAGCGGGGGCTATTACCACCTCGCGGCGGGAGCAACCCTTCCGAGTGGGTGGAATGTGTGGGCTGCCCCCACCGTGGAAAAGATTACCCCAGACATGCTCGCCCCCGTACACACCGCCCCTGTCACGGTAGCCGCCGCGAGAGGTGAATTTGAATCCTTCCAATTGGTTGTACGCACCCCAACCCAGGTTAATGTTGCCGTTACAGCCTCTGCGTTTACTGGCCCCGCCCCTATCCCCGCCCCTGCCCTTTACCAGGTAGGCTACGTGCCCATCACGACGGCTGGGGATACCTATGACCGTTTTGGGGCATGGCCTGACCCGCTCTGGCCGGTGAATAACGGTGCCTCCCTCACATTCCCCGCCGGACAAAACCAACCGCTCTGGTTTACCGTGCAGGTTCCATGGGACGCGCCCGCGGGCGATTATTCCGGCACCATCGCAGTAGGTGGTGCGAGTATTCCCGTCACCCTAAAGGTATGGGATTTTGCGCTTCCCCGAGAGACCCATCTCGCCTCCGAGTGGGGGTTTGGTTGGTCGAGTGTGGTCGAGATGTATCGCGGTACGGTGGGCGGAAGTGTTCAGGCGTGCTATTGGGATGTGGTGGATAGTCTGAAACAACAATTTGCCGATGCTCGCCTGACACCGAAAGGGGTCGCCTGGCCTGCCGGATTGAACTACTCTGGCGGGATCGAATATGATTGCAATGGAACCCTGCAACCCGATGCCTGGGGAGATTGGGACTTTGCCACTCTGGGTGGCAAATATATTCATGGAGAACAAGGTTTTAATAACGGATATGGTTTTGGTGAATTCCTGGCTTTTGGCCCCACGAGCAACTGGCCTCCCGATAGTTTGCCGTACTCGTTTTGCGGCGTTTCGCGCAATGGGGTATTAGGGGATGCACAATATCAGGCCAAGTGGACACAATATTTGAGCGCCCTGGATGCCTATCTGGTATCAGATGATTACACCAGTGCCTACTATCATATTGTCAACGAACCTCAAACCGACTCTGATTACACGATTGTAGGCCAGCTTTCTGCCCTGACCGAAGCCGCCGCACCGCACCTCCGCCAAATGGTAAGCGAGCAAGTTGAGCCAGCCATTTACAATTATCCAGGCGCAAAAATAGACATTTGGATGCCCACTATTAGCAACTACGAATCCGAAAAGAGCCATGCTCGGCAGGTAAATTACGGCGAAGACGTGTGGTGGTACTACCTGTACGGGGATGACCCGCCTCTTCCGAACCCGATCTTGATGTCCCATCCGGGCGTCGAAGCGCGTCTGACCCCGTGGTTAGCCTGGAACGAACGGGTGGATGGCCTCCTCCACTATTCCACTACCGACTGGAGCAGCAACCCCTGGACTACCCCAAACGTTACCGGGCAGGATAATGGCGATGGCTTTTTCTTCTATCCGCCGCATCAAGACGGTTCTGTGTTAACTACCTGTGGCGAAAACGGAAACCAACTTATTCCCTCCATCCGGTGGATGAACCTGCGAGATGGGATGGAAGATTACGAATATCTGTGGCTTCTGGCAGGGGGCAAACCCCAGGTGGGAGTTGATAACCCGTCGGATGCTTTCGTCACCGAACTCGTCCAATCGCGCACCCTTTTTAGCCATATTCCTTCTGACCTTACTGCGACTCGCGCCGCCCTGGCCGCGGCAATTCAGGGGATTCCCTCCGAGGTGGCCGCCGTTAAAACAGCTTCTCCAGGTCAGGTTGTGCCAGGTGGGCAAACTACATTCACCCTGAAGTATTATCATGTAGGCGCTCCGACAACCTTGACGGTTACTGATACGGTTCCCGATGCATTGATAGTCTTGGACGCGACCGGCCCAGGGACAGTTGAAATAAATGGACAAACCATTACCTGGACGGTAGAGGTTGATGATGGCAAATGGGTAACTCTCGAAATTCTAACGCAGGCAGGGTTGACGCCGGGTGCGGTGACGAATATAGCCACATTTATAACGGATCAAACTTTGGTTGCCCAAACGATCGTTGTTGTCTATCAAGGCCAGAAATTTTTACCTTTGATCGAGAAACCATAAGATTTTTTGGTTCTGGCGGGATTAACGGGATGGAATCTCGAAATTTTCCCGCAAAAAAGAGAGAATGGATTTTGTTCTCTAAGTGTGTTATAGAAGGTGTGATGATGCTCTACCCACAAACGAATGCATACCGGCAAGTTATGCCCCTCCCCGAGTTTTGGATGTTCCGCCTAGATCCACAAGATGCTGGTCAGCAAGAAGGCTGGCAGGCCGGGTTTTCGGAAGGCCGGCCTATTTCCGTGCCAGCCAGTTGGAATGATCAGTTCGAAGAAGGCCGTGACTACCTCGGCCCAGCCTGGTATCAAATCACCTTTGATATGCCGTGGGGCTGGCACGGGAAACGTATCATGTTACGCTTTGGCTCGGTGAACTACCTGGCAACGGTTTGGTTGAACGGGCAATGCCTGGGGACCCATGAAGGCGGACATTTACCCTTCGAATTCGAGCTTACAGAACTGATTAAATCATCCAAAAACGCTCTCGTCTTGCGTGTAGACGGAAGCTTGGCTTTTGACCGGGTTCCCCCCGGCAATGTTGTAGGCACTCCGGTAGACTTTTTTCCCAGCCATGCAGGAAATTATCCCCAAGCCCAGTTTGACTTTTTTCCATACTGTGGGATTCAGCGTCCTGTCTTCCTCTATGCAACCCCTTTTGATCACATAAAAGACATAACCGTCCAGACGGAAATCTACGGACAAGATGGACTGGTGAAAGTGTCGGTTGTGGGGGCAGGGGGAACTTATGACAAGGTGCGTTTTGATTTATCCGGGCACGGTCAACACCTGACCGGGGAGGCATTGCATTTGGGCGATAAAACCCAAATCGAACTAAATGTATCTCAAGCAGCCTTGTGGTCACCTGCCACCCCTAACTTATATGACCTGCGGATTGAGTTGATTCAAAATGATACTGTTATGGATGCCTACACCATCAAAACTGGCCTTCGGACCATTTGCATGGAAGGAAATCAATTCTTCCTCAACGGAGACCCCATCTACCTGAGAGGATTTGGGCGGCACGAAGATTTTCCAGTTGTTGGGCGCGGTTATCTTCCGGCTTTAATCATCAAAGATTACAGTTTAATGGCCTGGATGGGCGCTAATTCTTTCCGCACCTCGCATTATCCTTATTCAGAACCCATGCTTGACCTGGCCTATCAACTCGGCTTTCTGGTTATTGACGAGACCCCCGCGGTTGGTTTGTATTTCCGTGAAGATGGGCTGGAAAAACGCCACCAGCTTTGTCACCAAGCCCTCCGGGAAATGATTGCCCGTGACAAAAATCACCCCAGCGTGATCGCCTGGAGTCTGGCGAACGAACCGCATTCCGCGCCGCCACACGCGCGTCCATTTTTTGAAGGCTTGTATCAAGAAGCTAAACGCCTGGATGCCACACGCCCAGTCACATTAGTTAGTTTTCTCGGTGAACAGGAGGAAGCCTTCGGCTTTTGTGATCTGGTTTGCCTGAATCGATATTGGGGCTGGTATGCTCAGGGGGGAGATTTGGACGCAGGCTTAGCCCTGCTTTCGGCAGAACTGGATGCTCTCCATGGGAAGTTTGGCAAACCGATCCTGCTGACCGAATTTGGGGCGGATGCGCTCCCCGGTCATCACGCCCAACCCCCTGAGATGTTCAGCGAGGAATATCAAGCTGAATTGCTGGTAAGGTACATCCGCCTCTTGCGCGAAAAACCTTATATGGTAGGAGAACACATCTGGAATCTGTGCGACTTTAAAACCTCCCAAGGGATTACCCGTGTGGGAGCCTTCAATTACAAAGGGATTTTCACCCGCGACCGGCGGCCAAAGCTGGCTGCTCATCAGGTCCGCGCACTGTGGCAGGAACTCAATCCGTAGTAAAAAACGAATGAAGGTTAATCAAGCCTTGACACTCACTGAAGTGCCTCGAACCGGCACTTAAAAAACGAGCCTAAATAGAACCGAGGGGTTGTGGGTATAATCACCTTATGGCCCTACTTCTGACAACCAAATTTTTTCCACCACCCGCCCCTGCCGGATTTGTAGCGCGCCCGCAATTGTTGGAAGAACTAGACGAGGCGTTAACACGCCGTTTAACACTCGTCTCAGCTCCAGCAGGGGCAGGGAAAACGGTATTGGTTAGTGCCTGGGTACGAGCTAAACGCAGGAGCGGAGCGGCAGCTTTTGTTTGGCTCTCGCTTGATGAGGCAGATAATGCCCCTAAGCGATTTTGGGAATATTTGGTGGCCAGTTTGGAGGAAGGAGGGGTGGACCTTGAAAGTGTGCATATCTTGCCGGAAAACGGTGATTCAGGGGCCGAGATGCAGGTTCTATTGGGCATGTTAGGGGAATGGTTAAATCTATCGGGTGAGCTGGTTGTGATTCTTGATGATTATCACGTTATCCAAAACCCGGAAATTCACGCCGCGT
>JACKAX010000040.1 GCA_020634875.1 Anaerolineales bacterium
GATGGCTACGGCTGGGGCATGTACAACGAAAACATTACTGTTGGCGACCTGAACAATGATGGATACGCCGAAATCATCGCCCCCACTGACACCCACTACATCACCGCCCTGGATCGCAACGGCAATCAACTTCTGGCCAATGGGACCCTCTATGTGAACAGCGATCACAATGACAACGGTATTGTCACCTGGGCCGAAGTCGGCGTGCATGTCGATCAGGTGGCGGACTTACGCGGGTATGCGGAGTGTGGCATCGAGCACCGTCCCAACTTCGCCAATGTTGCTCCCGCCCTCGCGGATGTAAACGGCGACGGCACCCGCGAGATCATCGTTCCCGGCGATGTGTACAACTGCGCGATCGGCGACCCGGAAGGGGATATGTACTACCTTCCCTGGATTTTCAACCTCGACCGCACCCGTTGGGCTGCGGACGGTTTCAACTGGGTGACGATCCCCACTCCCGAACCCGGTAGCGGCCCGCTATCAGAAGATTACAACCTCATCGAAAACTCCGTCGCCAACACCGTTGTTGCCGATCTAGACAACGACGGCAAAATGGAAATCCTTGTCCCCTCCTACGATGGTCGTATCCACGTCTGGTGGCTGGACAAAACCGAACACGGTAACTGGCCCTACGATGTGCCCGGTTCCGGCATCCGCTTCGCCAGCGAACCCATCGTCGTGGATATTGACAACGATGGGCACGCCGAAGTCATCTTCACTTCCTGGCCGGAAAAAGCCAGTGGGCAGGTGGGGCAACTTCACATTCTCGATTATCTGGGCAATCCCTTGTACGCGATCAATCTCCCCACCCCTTCGCTAGGGAGTTCTACTTGGAATGGTGGTCTCGCTGCCCCCACTTTCGCCAATATTGATGCCGACCCTGACTACGAAATTGTTGTTGGAACCACGCACTCCGGTGCGGTCGCTTACGATTTGCCCGGCAGTGCCAACGCGCGGATTCTCTGGGGGACAGGACGGGGCAACTACCAGCGAACCGGTGTTGCCGCCGATGCACTCCCTTCACTCATTGTCGAACCCACTCTCGCGAATCTGACTGTCGAACCGGGCGGGACGGTGATGGTTCCCATTACCCTCACCGGCAGTTATCCGAATACAGTGACGATCTCTAGCAATGTGCCCTCCGAACTGAACCCTTCCTGGTCTGCGACCACCGTTACCCTCCCTGCCGAAGTGACGCTGACCCTCACCGATCCACATCCGGCAGGGGAACTGCTCCCCGGTGTATGGTATAGTTTTAGCGTTACTGCGACCGGCGGAGAATTTGTCCAAACTGTTGAGGTCAACTTGCTGGCAGGCGGAGTAAAATATCTTCTGCCGCTCATAAGGCATTAAAGGCACTAAAAAAGATTCTTCCCAAAAAGATGGTGGAGGAAGGTGCCTTCCTCCACCATCTTTTTTCTGAAACTACGCCTCGTATGGATCACGATGAATTTCTCCAACAAGCCATCCAACTCGCCCGGAATGGGGAACGTGTCCGCGCGCGAAAATTTTTCCTCGATCTCATAGAGGCCGATCCCAAAAATCTTACTGCCTGGGCATGGTTGGTCGATCTACTGGATGACCTGGAAGACCGGATTTATGCCTGCGAACAAGTGCTGGCGGCGAATCCCAATCACCCCCAACTGCGCGCGAAATACCAATACCTGCTCGAACAGCGCACCATTCCCTTGCTGCCTCCACCTCCCACGCGGGCATCTGCATCGCCTCCCGAACCACCGCCTGCCCTTCCTCCTGTCACCTCCCGGACTGTCCTTTCTCCCCGAAAAACTGTCCACTCCCCCACGCGATCCTCGGCCCCAGTCCCTGCACCCCCGCCCGTTCCGATTTCTTCCCGGTCTGCCTCCCTCGCTCGCTCTTCCAAACCTGCTGTTGTTTCGTTGATACCTACTTCGCCCCATTTTGCCGATCCACTAGATGAGGCCCAACATTTACTCTCTCTCGGTCAGCGTGAAGAAGCCCGCAAAATCCTCCTCCCCCTGACCAAAACGGACAAGCGCAACGAACGTCTTTGGCTCCTGGTTAGTGAGGCAACGGAGGATGAAACCAAACAAATCACTGCTCTCACAAATGCACTTCGTATCAACCCTGAAAATATTGAAGCGCAACAACGGTTAAAAAATCTGAGGCATTTTCGGGACAATCCACTCGATCTCGCCGCACTGTACGAGGAAGAAGGGAAGTTTGATGAGGCAATTGAGGTACTCCACCGTGCAACCCTGACCATCAATTATGGCCCCAAGTTCGACCGGATTTATGAAGCCATTGAACGGTTGGAAAAACGCAAAACATCTGGGGTGGTGCATATCCGTCCCAATTATTCGATTGCACGGCTCACATTTGGCCCACCTGTGCTCTTTTTTTTGCTTATGCTGGTTCACAATCACATGAATCCCTTTGTATTCACGCCATTGCTATGGTTAGGTGTGGTATTAACGTTTGGGGGCGGGTTTTTGTTGGCATTGGCGAATGTTCGTTCCCGTCATCCCCTTTGGGTCAAGTTATTCGATGAACCAGGGGCAAGTGGTTCCCCTCTTGCGCGGTTTACGGTTTCGCTCGCGGGTTGGTTATTGATCTTTGTATCGTTTACTTATCTCTTTCAACTTTCGTTTGAACGCCTGTCGCTTGTCGCGACCAACACGTTTCTCATCCCCTAATGTTTATTCCTTTCAACGACACCGAGCCTAATCGCTACGGCGGTTTTCCATTCGTAACAGTGGGGCTTATCGCTGTAAATGCGGCTGTATTTTTTCTTGAATTGTTCTGGATTCAGGTTGATCCACTCTTTTTTTATAAATATGGTTCCACTCCTGCCATTGTACTGGCGGGTAGTGGGCCAGCGGCGTTGGCAACGATCACCCACATGTTTTTGCACGGGGGATTCAGCCATTTGTTTTTTAACATGCTCCCATTATGGGCCTTTGGGCGGCGGGTAGAAGATGCGTGTGGGCCGCTCCGGTTTTTGCTTTATTACTTGCTTTGTGGTGTAGGTGCGGACATTTTGAGCACGCTGGTGAGATCGTTCGTCGATCCCAATGTGCCAGGAATTGGGGCAAGCGGGGCTATTTTTGGAGTGATGGGCGCATATTTGGTGTTGTTCCCCGAGGGACGGATCCGGACGTTTTTTTTGATTTGGATTGTGCCCATGTGGCCGAAAATTCGGGCGATTTGGGTGGTATTGTTTTTTATCGGCGTGCAATTTATACCAGCTTATATGGCCATGAATGGAAAAGGCGAAATGAGTGTGAATTATTTCGCTCACATTGGGGGCTTTTTAGGGGCGTTGTTTGTTCACCTGTTCTTACGGCCTGAGGCATTTGCACGGTATGTGAGTGATGTGGGCGTATAAAAAAGAGCGGGCGTGCCGCTCTTTTGCTTAAGGTTCATCATGTATCACAGGATTACATCCTGCCGAACGCAATTTATAAAATTGCGCTACACAGCTAACATCCCCCGTAACTGGCCTTCATCTAAAACAGGAACATTTAATTCCTGGGCTTTGGTCAACTTTGACCCGGCATTCTCCCCCGCTAACAGATAACTCGTCTTTTTGCTCACCGACCCGGTCACTTTACCGCCGTGGCCTTCGATTAGGGCGGTAGCTTCTTCGCGGCTCATCGTGGGGAGCGTGCCTGTGATGACGAAAGTCAGCCCCGCGAGGGGTTGTGCGCCAACCACACGGGTTTCCGTGACAGGCCACACCCCGGCCCCTTTCAGCTTGGCGATCAATTCCTGGTTGCGCGGGCGGGCGAACCAGTCCACCAACGCCTGGGCGGTGTTGGGTCCAACCCCTTCGATTTGCTGTAAATCGTCCAGCGTGGCCGCGGCGAGGGCGTCGAGATTGGGGTAGAAGCGGGTCAGGTCGTTTGCCATGACCGCGCCCACGCCGCGGATGCCCAGCGCGTTGATCAATCGTCCCAACGGTTGGGCTTTGGAGGCTTCGATGGCGGCCAATAAGTTGTCAGCCTTTTTCTCTGCGAACCCTTCCAGCCCTAATAACGCGTCGCGGGAAAGTAAATACAAATCAGCAACATCCGCGACCAACTTTTCAGCGATTAATTGCTCGACGATCTTAATGCCTAGCCCGACAATGTCCATCGCCCCGCGAGAAACGTAATGCTCGATGTTTCGCACGAGTTGTTCGGGGCAGGCGGCGTTGACACAGTACCACGCGACTTCGCCGGATGGATTTTCGACGGGTTGACCACAGACCGGGCATTGGGTCGGGGGAATGAACACCGGCAATTCTTCAGATGGGGGGCGAGCCGCGAGCACGGGGCCGATCACGTAGGGGATCACTTCCCCCGCGCGTTTCAGGCGGACGCGGTCGCCCACGCGGATATCTTTTTCGGCGATGTAGTCAAAGTTGTGGAGGGTGGCTTGTTTCACGATCACGCCGCCGATTTCGACCGGGTCGAGGATGGCGTAGGGGGTCAGCACGCCCGTCCGGCCCACGTTGACGCCGATGTCGAGCAGGGTGGTGGTGACTTCCTGGGCGGGGAATTTGTAGGCAATGGCCCCGCGTGGGTCTTTCCCGACAAAGCCTAAATCTCGGAAAAGGGCGTGGTCGTTGATTTTGATGACCATGCCGTCAATTTCGTATTCGAGGGAGTTGCGTTTGTCCGTCCATTCTTCCAAAATGGGGAAAACTTCTTCGAGAGTCTGGCAGTGGTAGGAGGGTGGGACGGGGAAGCCGAGGGTGTGGAGGTTTTCGAGGGTGCCAAGTTGTGTTTGGGGCAACTCGCCTTCGCCGGAGACGATTTGGTAAATGAGAAGGGTCAGCGGACGGGAGGCGGTGAGGGCGGGATCAAGTTGGCGGAGGGTGCCCGCGGCGGTGTTACGGGGGTTTTGGTAGGTTTTTTCGCCGGCTTCGGCCAGGCGGCGGTTCATTTCGTCAAAGTCTTTGCGGAAGATGAGGGCTTCGCCGCGGACGACGATGGTGGGAGCGTCGCTCTCACCCCCAGCCCCTCTCCCGCCGGGAGAGGGGGATGGATTGACGGGGATTTTGAGGGGGAGGGATTTGATGGTGCGGAGGTTGGCAGTGATGTCTTCGCCGATTTCGCCGTCGCCGCGGGTGGCCCCTTGGATGAAGAGACCGTCGCGGTAGTGTAGGACGACGGAGAGACCGTCAAGTTTGGGTTCGACGGTGAAAGTGGTGGTGAGGACGCGTTCGTCGAGGCGGGCGATGCGCTCTAACCAGGCACGGATATCGTCAAAACTGAAGGCGTTGGCGAGACTAAGAATAGGAGCAGGGTGGCGGACTTTTTCAAATTTCTCGACTGGGGTTCCACCGACCCGTTGGGTGGGGGAATCGGATGTGATCCATTCCGGGTGGGCGGTTTCGAGGGCGCGGAGTTCAACGAGTAATTGGTCGTATTCGTAATCGCTGATGATGGGATCATCAAGGACGTTGTACCGGTAGTTGTGGTAATTGATTTGTTGGCGCAGGTGGAGAAGGTGTTGGTAGGTAGATTCGTCGGACATGGGGATACGGATGGGCAAGGATGCATGGACAAGCTGGTAGAGGGAAGGAATGTTTTTAGAAAGTCTACCCCACTTGTATGATTAAGTAGTTCATCAAAAGTAGTTTAAAAAAGACCTCCGAAAAAATGAGGTGTGGTAGGGGGGCTACCCCCACCACACCTCATTTTTTCGGGAAAGGTTTTTAAAGATCATTTCGATAACTACTTAAAAACTTCGTTGATGGCACAAAAAGGGGAAGCGAGATGTGCTTTATGTGGACACATTGTACCATTTTGGCAATGAAGGAATGCAGATCGCATGATATAAAATCATGTAGAATTGTGAGCAAGGTTTACGAAAAGGATTTATTTATGGCACGATTTCTGCTTGACTGGAGGTTGTTATGAAGGTGAAGATTTGGGGGGCGCGTGGGTCCATCCCTTCACCGATTACGCCACAAGCTATTCGCGAAAAGTTGATGGCAGTGTTACAAGGGGCGCGGGGTATAGATTTGGGCGATCCTCAGGCCATACGCGATTATATAGATAGTTTCCACCCGATCTTAACTGGAACGGCAGGTGGAAATACCTCTTGCGTCGAAGTTGAAGCAGAGGGGAAAACGTTTATCATTGATGCGGGGTCAGGGATTCGCGCTCTTGGAAGGGAACTGATGAAAGGGCCGTGCGGGCGTGGGCGCGGGGAAGTCTATCTTTTGTTTAGTCATTTACATTGGGATCACATTCAAGGCCTACCGTTTTTTACTCCTTTGTATGTGCCAGGAAATAAGATTCATTTGATTGGGGTTCATGAAATCGAACAGATTCTAAAAAATCAGATGATGCCGCCGACTTTTCCAGTAACTTATGAGGCGATGAAAGCTGATTTGTTGTTTGAGCATATTGGCGAAGAAGAGGTCTATCAGGTGGGGGAAGTGACAATTAAAAATATGAAGCTACCACACCCAGGGGATGCTTATGCTTACCGGTTTGAGTTCAACGACGCGGTGGTAGTGTATGCCAGTGATGCTGAATACAAGAAAATAGATGAAGCCAGTACACGACCTTACATCCAATTTTTCTCTGGGGCAGACGTACTGTTTTTTGATGCCCAGTTTTCTCTACGGGATGCGTTGGTGAAGTATGAGGATTGGGGCCATAGTTCTGCCCTGATCGGGGTGGATATGGCGCGCAAAGCACGGGCGAAGCGGCTGATATTGTTTCACCACGATCCCGTTACGACCGATCAGGAATTGGTGGACATTTTAGAACAAACGCTCACTTACCAACAAACCCTACGCGGCACGAACTCGTGTGAGGTATTAATTGGTGAAGAGGGGCTAACGTTTGAACTAGAACCGGTTAAAGTGTTTGCGCTCAAGTGGGGAACGAATAACGAGTCGGTAGTATTGCAAATTTCAGATGAATTCGATCAGAATCATGTTGCTGAGGTATTGCAAGAGGCGGGGCGCGAGGCATCTGCATGGGGGGGCGGGGCGCGTTTGCCGCGGTTGGTAGTGGATTTGAGCGGGGTCACGCAATTGAACATCTCTGGCCTACGCGCATTGATCGACTTGCGCCGCCACTGGGAGGGACGCCCAATGGCGCTCACCGGGCTATCTCCGAGCAATTATAAAGTGATCGAACTGGCGAATTTTTTGGATTTGTTTGCCATTTATCCGTCTGTGCGTGTAGCCCAATCAGCCTTAGAAGCAGGGGACACGCTCCGGTTGCGTGGACAGTTGCTTTCCGAACGGTATCAGATCGAAACGCTGTTGGGTGAAAGTGATCTGAGTACGGTATTCAAAGCAACGGATACCCGGTTGGATCGTCCGGTGGCCATCAAAGTATTGTCGCCCACCTTGGGGCAAAGCGCAGTCAAGCGGTTGTTGACGAAGGCGCGGCAAATGGCGCGTTTACAGGCTCCGAATGTGGTGACGATTTTCGATTGGGCGGAAGATCAAGGGTTGGCGTACCTGGTGATGGAATATATCGAGGGGCAATCGCTGCGGGACTTGATGAACAAAGGCAGTGGCTACAACCCGATGGACATCGCCGTGGATATTTTATATGCATTGGAATATGCACACAATAAAGGCGCGGTCAACGGTAACTTAAAGCCCGAAAATGTGATGGTTTCCGATGAGGTGAAGTTGATTGACTTTGGTCTATGGTGGGCAGAAGATGGTCAACGCCTGACCGAACTCCCGTTTTTGCTAGGTGATGCCTATTACCTGGCCCCCGAACAAATCGAGGGACGTGGGGTAGATATTCGCACGGACCTATATGCCTTTGGGCTGATTTTGTACGAACTCTTCACTGGGCGCAAGCCCTTTCTGGGTGAAATTCGATATGTGTTGGAAAAGCACCTCTATCAAAAACCCATTACTCCCCGGCAAATCAATCCAAACATCTCCCGTTCGTTGGAGCATCTCATCCTTAAACTGTTAAATAAGGAACCTGATCAGCGTTATGAAACGGCTTCTCAGGTACGGCAAATTTTGTTAGGGCTGGAAGTCACGCCCGAAGCACAAGTTATCTCCCGGAGTATGCGCCCGGCAGTATTGCCGGGTGGAGATGCCTTAAATCGGATGGCGGTGGGGAGTTCCCGGCGTCAGTTGATCGTGGAACGTGAACCGGAATTGGAGCAATTGCTCCGATTGTGGGACCTTGCACAAATAGGGCGCGGGCAAATGGTACTTGTTGGCGGGGAGGCAGGGGTAGGGAAGTCGTTCCTGGTAGAACAACTCGGCGTGCAAGCTGAAGGGGCAGTGATGTTAATCGGACAGTGTGGGGAAATGGAACTGGGTTCGCCTTACCAACCTTTTATAGATATTTTACGAGAATATCTTATCCGGCGAGCTTCGCTAGATGGGTTGGAGCATTTAGATGATGATGCCAATATTCTAGTTACGCTTATTCCGCAGATTCGCCAATTTATCCCAAACCTGCCTGAATTGCCGCCTCTTGAACCCGAACAAGAACGTTCCCGGTTGATGCGGAGTATATCGGAATTGATCAAACGCGCGTCGAACACCCAGCCCTGGTTGTTAGTGATTGACAATTTGCAATGGATCGATCCGGCTAGTATGCGGGTGTTGTTTTATTTGTTCCGAAATATTTCTTCTACGCCCATTTTGATCGTGGGGCTGTATCGTGATATTGATGTAAATCAAAATCATCCCTTGTTCAAACTGGATCAGGAGTTGAGCCGGTATCCCAATTACCAAAAGATGTCCATCAGGCGTCTGACGAAAGAGGGTGTGCTTCAATTATTGGAAACGACCTGGAATACTGAAATCCCCATGGAATGGGTTGATGCTATCTTTAATCGTACCGGTGGTAATCCGTTTTATGTGAAAGAGGTTATCAAAGGTTTAGTCGAAGAGAATGTGGTGTTATTCCGTGAGGGAAAGTGGGTGTTTCGTCCGATTGGAGACGTAAAACTGCCGAAAAGTGTGCGTGATACGGTGATGAGCCGGTTGGCGCGCTTGCGGGAGAATACACAGGAACTGATTCGTAGAGCATCTGTCTTAGGGCAACAATTTTCGATGAACGATTTACTAGCGGTCAGTGATGTCACTGAAGAGGGAATGTTTGATGCGTTGGATGAGGCATTAGAGCGAAATATTTTGCGAGAAGTGGAGGGAGGCGCAATGTTGGCGTTCACCCATGCGGATGTTCAGCAGGTGATTTATGAGGAACTATCCACCCACCGGCGAAAAGTTTTACACCGACATATCGGCGAAGTCTTAGAAACCCGATATACGAACAATCTGCCTCCGGTGGCGAACCAACTTGCCAATCATTTCATTCAAGCGCAGGAAACCTTAAAAGCCGTGATGTATTGCCTGGAAGCGGCACATTACGCCCAGAAAATTTACGCATATCAAAATGCCCTTCACTGGTTCCGGCAAGCGGAAAACCTTCTTCCGGAAAGCAAAACCCCTCCGGAAAGTTACATTGACCTTTACGAGGGTTTAGGATCGGTTCTGGTAATTCAGGCGCGCTATTCCGAGGCCAGCCGGGCGTACAACACGATGTTTGAGGCGGCACAAGGGATTGAAAATCTCAACGCCCAGGCGAGGGCGTTATGCGGTCTTTCTCAGGTACAAGATGATCTGGGCGATTATTCCGCTGCGCTGGATATAGCTCGCCGCGCGGTGGAGACGGCAGAGGCGTCAGAGGATGCGAATGAGAACGCGAAAGCTTTGGTTGTCTTAGGGTGGATGGAATATAAAATCGGTCATTTGGATGAAGCTACCCAAGTGGCCGAGCAAGTGCTGGATTTGAGTACTTCGCTGGATGCAAGAATGGAAGTAGCCCAAAGCTTGAATCTGATGGGGGTGATTAACGATGCATTGGGTAATTACGCCAAAGCGATCACCTACTTCCAAAAGGCCTTGGACCTTTATAAATACATGGATAACCGTAATCAGGTTGGTTATATGTTAAATAACCTGGGAGACAGTGCTCGCCAGCGTGGTGATTATCAAAAATCTATTCGTTACTATCAGGATGCGTTAAGTATTGCCCGCGAAATCGGAGATCGTGATGGGGAAATCACGTTTTTGAGCAATTTGGGCGCGGCGAAGGTGGGTATCGGGGAGTATAGCTCCGCTGAACAGGATTTGCGGAAAGTGATCGAGGCGTTGGAAGCAACTGGATGGGGAGGGCTTGGTGAGACATATTATCATCTCTCGATCGCCACCGCCAAACAAGGCAACGTCAATGATGCACTTGCCGCGGCGGAAAAGGCGCTTGCCTTGGGCCAGGAACGCGAACAGAGCGAATTCGTTGGCCAGGCGTGGCGGGCATTGGGGATGATCTCCGCCCAAGCCGCGCATCCGGTGACGCTAGGCGAACGACGTTATACTGGGCGTTTGCTTGGGGGGGATACGGGTAAGCTAATTCGAAGCCGGTATACGGGTGAACTGCACCATTATCAGCCCCATGAATGTTTTAAAAATAGCCTGGATATCTTTACTGAACTGGAGATTAAACGTGAACGAGCATTTACCTTGCGGGAGTGGGCGTTATACGAATTAAACAAAGGACATAAAGATGTCGCACAACAGTATTGGCATGATGCGCGCGAAATCTTTAAAGGCTTGAGGCTGGATAAGGAATTGGAGCGGATGGATGAATCGGTGTTCAACCATTGGCAGGCATCTACCCCTTGAAAAATTAGTGCGAACCGCTCAGTGCAGAAGTTTACTTAAAAATCGTTTTGAGATTAAATACAAAAGCGGACGGGTACTCTCCCGTCCGCTTTTGTATTTATAGTTAAGGCTTTTCTTCCGTCTCCCCCGTTAACGAGAGTGAAAAAATACTACCATGCTCTGGGGTACTGATTAGGGTCACATCGCCACCATGGGCACGGGCGATTTCACGGGTAATGAACAGGCCTACTCCCAGGCCTTCATGGTGGCGGTGATCGGTCATGTCAATCTGGTAAAAACGGTCAAATATCTTTTCGTGGAATTGTTCGGCAATTCCCTGACCCTGATCGTGTACATCCACTTCCACACCACCTTCTGGCAGGGGTTCTGCAACGACCCAAACCTGTCCACCTTCCAAACCGAACTTAATTGCATTTGTAAAGAGGTGCTGTAAAGCTTGCCGGAAGAGAAGTTGATCGACGTTTGCAGTTAGTTCTTCCGCACAGGTAAAGTGGGCTGAAACATGGTGCTCATCCATCATTTCTGCGTAAACTTCAAACATGCGTTTGATTTCTGCGTGGATTGAGGTGGGGCGGCGCAGGATATCCAGTCCTTGATCGATCCGTACCATGGTCAGCAAATCATCCACCAGTTGCCGCATCATAACTACGTTAAGCCGGGCATCATGAATAAAATCGCGTTGAGCTTCTTGGTTGTCCTTAAAAGCCTCTTGCAGAGCGAGGTCAAGGGTGCTCATAATCGCGGCGAGAGGGGTACGTAATTCATGGCTGATCATGCCCGTGATCGAGCGTTTGAGGTTTTGTACCTCTTTTTCAGCGCTGGCCCGATCCCACTCCATTCGCCGCAAAATCGCGTTGACGCGAGCAACCAGGGTTTGTAATTGAAAAGGTTTTGTGACGTATTCATCCGCGCCTAAATCTAACCCCCGGACGACATCTTGATCGGCTGACAAGGCGGTAACCATAATAATTGGAATTGCGGAGATTTGTCGAATAGCGGTGCAAATTTCCCACCCACTCATTTCAGGGAGCATAATATCAAGGATCACCAGGTCGGGTAAATATTCTTCGACTTTTAGTAAGGCTTCTTGACCATATTCAGCCGTGAAAACAGAATGCCCCTCGCGCATGAGTTTTAAACTCATTACCTGAAGTAGGTCTTGTTCATCTTCAACAATTAAGATATTTGCCATGACGTTATCCTGAAGAAACTTCCAACCGAGGTTATCGTACCATGTCAGGGAGTGGGTTGCCTCCCTCTAGAGTACTATCCGTTTTCCCCTGCGGGGCAATTAGAAAAATGGTTACTAGGCACTGTTTTTAAATTTGGGGTGTACCAGGTTGTTTTTTATATTCCCTTATAGACCTTGGCGCGGAGCATGATTTCATGATAAGGGGCAACAGTTTCAAACCCCAACTTTTTGTAGGTGTGTATCGCCGCGAGATTATCCACTTTGACGTTCAAACCAATATCGTCTACCTTTGCCAGTAAAGAATGGGTGAGGGTGGCGATGACTGTCTGACCCAGGCCGCGGTTCCGGTAGGCAGGATGGGTAGCGACATTGCCAATGGTGGCGACTCGATATGCCGGAGAATAGACATGGATGCCTGCCACACTAACTAATTTTCCTTCATACCATAGACCAAAAAACTGGCCAGTTTCCAACATGCGCGGGTCGTAGGCGTTGTCGGGGTAACTAGCTGAATACAGGGTCGCGAGAGCGGGGTGATCTGCGGGGGTAAGGCGAACCACTTCGGGGGTAAGAAAAGCTTCCAATCGCGTGGGGTCTATCAGACTCATTTTTTGGTGAATGCCGTAGGATTCCAACTGAAAGTCCACGTGAAATAAATCTTCTATTCCCAGCGTAAGGTGTGTGTAAACCTGTCGCGGGAGCAGGGGGTTTAATTGGGTCACTAACCCGCGCAAAGTTGGGATGTGTTCGGGAGGGGCCAGGGCTAGTAATACCGGCGGGGAAAAGGCTACATATAAAAGAGCCAAAGCTTTTAGTTCCCCTGCCTCTTGCCAACCATACCATTGGGTTAAGGGCCAGAAAAATGGATCCAAATCCCCCAGTTCATACAAATGTAATGCGACATTTAGCCTGAGAAAGGCTTCGATTTTCGCTTTGTCGTGCAGGCTGATCAACGCCATAGCTTACACTAGAAATTGAAGGAGCGAATCCATTGACCGCAATTCTGTGAACGGAATCGCCGCGAAGCGGGAGGTTATGCCGGGTTGTAGCTTCTCACGAAAATTTTTATCTGATGCCCACCCAATGATCGCTGTGTTTTGTAACGATGGCAGTTTTGTGCGGGGCTTTTCGCGCAATTGGTACCAATATACGACAGAAATATTGATCCCGCACATTTGATTGGTGTCTACTGAGAGCGAATGATGCGCCAGAATTTCCACTAATTCAGCCTTATTGGTGGACAGAAATGTGTGGACTGCCGCCCGTACTTTGACCCCGCGTATATCTGTGACCCATATTTCGTGTCGTAAATCTGGCTGAATTGCTCCCTTATCCACCACCGGCTCTACCCGTTTCCCGTGTTCTTTTAGCCACTGGATCACCATTTGTTCTGCTAACTCATCCATTAAGACCTTGACATAATCACCCAAAATATCGGTTCGGTTTGCCAGGGTATGCGTCAAGGCGTGATAAGCAAAGGTTGCCGCTTCAAATACCACTGGATTAGGTACTGCGTATCGCACAACATCTTCGATTTGAACAGGCATTTTCTTCTCCAAAATTACATATTCCCCATACTCTACAACATCTGAAAAAGATTTGCAATGGTCGTATGAAAACTCAACGGCTCTTCAAACTTTGCTGAGATAAGCCCAAAATCTGGAAACCTCCTCGCAAATGTCCAGAGACCTAATTCAAAATTCTCAAAAAAAGGTGGGACCAAGCACTTCAGTACCCGGCCCCACCCAATTATTTGGAAATCACAAAAATGTGTTTACGGTGTTACGGTTGGTTCAGGGGTTACCTGAGGATTCTCTTGAGATTGGTAAAAAGCCTCAATATCCACCCCCAACGCAATCAGCCGATCTTCTGCCTCTAACCGTGAATACAGGTCAATATCCAAAGTCAAAAAATGCTCATAATCTGCAATGGCCAACTCCGTCTCGCCGATTTGCTCATACACGATCCCACGATAATAATACACTGGCACAAAATCGGGCTGAAAATTAATCATGGTGGAAAAATCCTCAATCGCCTTTTCAAACTCACCAAACCCAGCATACGCAATCCCTCGAATATAGTAAGAGATCACATTTCCCGGATCTAATCCTAACGCCACCGTTAAATCATCTGCCGCTTTTTTATAGTCCCCCAGATCATTATAGGCAACCGCTCGGTTGGAATAAGCCTGCACATACAATGGCTCTATTTCTAATGCTTTTGAAAAATTCTCTACCGCATCGGCATATTGCCCAAGTTTGTAGTATGCCCAGCCGCGATTGTTATATGCAATTGCATTTTCCGGATCCAGGGCCAAAGCCTGCTCAAAGTCGGGCAAAGCAGCCTCGTACTGTCCCGTATCTGACCGGAGCAGACCCCGGCTATTATATAAATCCGAACTGTTAAACGCCAATTGGATGGCTTTGTTGTAATCTTGTAAGGCATTTTGAAAATCGCGCAAAGCGTGGTAAATCAATCCCCGGTTGTAATACGGATTTGCATAATCTGGCTGGAGCGTAATCGCCCGCGAATAGACGGCCAACGCCTGTTCAAAATTCCCTTGATCGGCATAAATCAGCCCCATCTCATTATAGGCTTCCGCGTTTTCAGGATCTATTTCAACTAAAGCCTGCAAATCGGCCAACGCGGCCGATATATTGTCGGTCTGCCGATACAATTTAGCTCGTTCAACATACGCGGGCGCAAAATCGGGGGCATTTTGAATAGCTTGAGTGTAATCGGCTAAAGCCTTATCTACCTCCCCCTGCCCCTGATAAATCGCCGCTCGATTAATAAACGCAATTGCATAAGTAGGGTCCAACTCAATCGCCCGCGTATAATCAGCCAACGCACTATCCGTATCCCCCAAACGTCGGTAAGCCAAACCCCGATCTGTGAACAATTTGGCACTTGGTGCTTCCGTGTTCACCACCATTGAATAATTCTCCACTGCCTGAACATAGTTTCCTAACTGACTATACATATCTGCCCGCTTGTACATCGTCGCCGTATTATCTGGCGCTAACGCTATCACCTGATCGAAATCCGCCAACGCCGCCGTAAAATTTCCAACCCGTGCATACGCGTCCCCGCGATTACTGAATGCAAGCACATACTCTGGTTGCAAAGCAATTGCCTCAGAATAGTCCGCGATTGCTGCCTCCAAATTATCCAGTTGAAAATACACATCCCCTCGATTTTTATAATTTTCGGCCCTTTCTGGCGCAAGCTCCACAGCTTTGTCTAAATCGGCCAAGGCACTTTCAAGCTGTGCCATTTGCAAATACACCTCTGCCCGATTTTGGTATGCCGCCGCCAGCGTTGGTTCGCTCTCAATCGCTTTAGAAAAATCCGTCAAAGCCTGGTCCAAATCCCCCAATTTCGCATAAATTAACCCTCGATCATTGAGCACCCCTGAATGTTCGGGATTAATATCCAATGCCACGGTCAAATCCGCCAGTGCGTTGGGTACATCCCCCATCTCATAATGCGTCATCCCCCGGCGATAATAAATATCCGCATTCTCCGTATCAAACAACAACGCTTGTGAAAATTGGTCGAGCGCAACCGCATAATTCCCTGCCGCAAAGGCCTCATCCCCCTGCGCGAACAGCGCCGCTGCCAGAACCTCCGGGGCAGGCTCCGTTGGGGTGGGGGCTTCTCCATTAATCCCTGTACACCCGACAAGAAACACACCCACCAGAACTAATCCCAACCAGAGAAAACGAAAGCGAACCAACATAGACAACCTCTTGAAAAAATCGTCCCACGCAATGCGTGAGCCTATCCTCGCATATCCCGAATTTAGTTTGGAATACGCAAAATGGAATATGAATCTATCCAAGCAAAAAAACTATAACATGGATACCTTTTCCCCAACTACTCAGGTTCGGAAAACGGGATTAGGGTTTGATTAAACCAGATTTGCCTAAGCCGTACCCTAACGCCTCCAAATCTTCTTTCGGCTCTTCAAAACTACAACTGCCAAAGGAAACCATGAAAGCTTGCCGCGCGCTTTCCACCTCAGACTTGGTCGCCCTCCTCCCGCGCCAACCTGCCTCCCGCACCGAAAAAACGAATTCCGCGGGGTCCTCTTCCGCCAGAATTTGCGCCACCTCCGCTTGATCCAGCCCCCGTGTCCACGCTAATATCCCCGCCATCCACACATTCAAAAACCCGTGCATCTTCGTCCCTACCTCTTCTCGAAAGCACCGTACCGGATGATGCAACCCTGCCGTACACTTAATCGGTACCCTTGCCTCCTGACACTGGCACAACGCCCACGCCACTTGCTCCACCGATGGAAACGCCTCTGCTGTTACCCCCCCCGTCCGAAGTTTGAACCCCGCGTCCCCATTCACCTCTGCCAGCGCACGGATCACCCCCTCCACCCGCGCTTCCCACCCTGGCCCGAACGGTACTTCAAAAAAAGGTCGTAACCCTGCCTCGCGCAACCATGGTTCCACGGCGAACAGGGTTTTTCCCTCTGGACATCGTGCTTCAAACGCCTCTACCTGTACACGCGTCCCCCACCGCGCCCGAAACGCCTCTACTGCCTTTATTTCTTCTACTACCCCTGCACGGAACCCCTCCACATTTCCCCCACCCAAAACCGAAAACTTGAGTGTTCCCTCCCAACTTAATCCTGCCTCCATTAAAGCCCCCAATTCCCCCAACTTTGCCACAGGTACGATAAACCGCGCCAACATCCACTGCTCCGGCCAGGCTTGGTAGCGAATAAAATTCCGTATCGCCACCTCCAACGGCAAACTAGCCGGAGGAAACAACCCGGCGTAATCAACAACTTGTTCAAATAACGCATAAAAACTTGGAAAAAGGGCATTCATGCCCGGTATTTTACCCTACCATCTAAATGTAACAGATAATACCCTGAGCGGAGGTTTTGTGCCGCTGAAGCGGGCTAAAACACCACCAACCCCAACTGAGCCCCTACCCGAACCGCTTCCGCTCGGTTCGTAGCCCCCAACTTCCCATAAACCGAGGACACATGAAACTTCACTGTATGTTCACTGATATGCAACCGCGCCGCAATCTGTTTATTTGATAACCCCATCGTCAATAGTTGCAAAACCTCTGTCTCTCGGTCAGTCAACGCCTCCACCAACTTTTCTCCCTCCCTGGCTTGTGTCGCCACCCTGGTAACACCCTGCCCCCCGCGAGGCAACGCGACCCAATCCGGGTATAACACCACCAACCCTGCTTGCACAGCCTGGATCGCTGCTGTTAACTCCTCCATTGTCGCATCCACGGGTAAGACTCCCCATGCCCGCACGGGCAAATGTTGATAAGTCTGCCCCTCCAACCGATCCCCTAACACCAACAACCCCAACTCCCCCTGACCGCCCAAAAGCTCACGGTGAATCTCCTCTGGGGCTAACCCATCTGTCACCACCCAAACATCTGCCTCCTCCAACCGTTCTGCCCGTGCTCCCGCGTAAATCACCTCCAAAGCAGGATTTGCCTCCAACAATGCGCGTAACCCCGCCCGCAACGCGACTCCGGGAATAGTAAGAACAAGTCTAATCATGAGAAATTGAGAGAATAAAAAAAGTGATGTAGGGATGAGGGATAAGTGTACTTCACTTATTCCTCATCCCACATGTCTGTTTACAATACATTCGATATTGCCTCTCCCCCTCTCCCCTCACGCTGCCTGTTGATAAACGCGTCTGCCAAATGTGCGGGGATCGCATACCCTTGATCGCCTCCGACGACCAAGGTATTGATCCCAATCACCTCCCCCGCCGCGTTCACTAACGGCCCCCCTGAATTGCCCGGAAGCAGAACCACGTCCGAGCGGATAACTGGAATGGTATGCCGTGCTCCGTTCGTTTGTACGGTGTCCACGCTACTCACCACCCCCATCGTTACCACATCCCGCTGGCCCAACGGATGCCCCACTGCGACCACCCATTCTCCCATCCGCAAACGCCGGGAGTCGGCAAATGCCAGCGCAGGTGTCCCGTTTAGGTTCGCAGAGAGCAAAGCCAGATCAATTTCCGGGTCACGGGCTACAACCCGCGCGGAAATGGCACTTCCCTGAGGGAGGATTACTTCAGGGTGATTGTGGATAGCTACGTGATTGTTCGTTAAAATCAATCCTTCACCCCACACTACGCCAGCCCCGGCTCCCTGCTGTCCGTTTTGTACCATCACGAGACTTTTCCGCACGCGGGCGACAAGCTCAGAAAACAAATTGTTGAAGATGGCTGAATACATGGAAAATTCTTGGTTATGCGTGATTAGGAATCTTACTCACCACTTATCCCTTCATCAGACCTCACTCCCTCGTCCCAACCGTTACCGTTATCACTGCAGGTTGTCCACCACGGAGGACTTCGACGGAGGTAGGCTGTCCGACGATTTCGCCGGATAGAGAAAGTTGTAATTCATCGGGGTCGGTGACTGGATCGCCTGCCAGGCTAACAAGAATATCCCCGACAAACAGGCCTCCTTGCGCTGCGGGACTGCCTTCTTCAATCCAGACAAGGAGTAACCCAGAAGCTTGTTCGCGGCCTAGAGCGGCCTGCATTTCGGCGTTGAGGGGGACGGGTTGACTGCGAATGCCAAGATACCCGCGTTTAACACTTCCGTGCTGATCCAAAGCCGCGGCTATTTGCCACGCGCGAGATGCGGGTATGGCAATGGACATGCCCCGCAACAAGCCAGAGGTATTGATCCCGATCACGTTCCCCGCCGCGTCAATCAACGGACCACCCGAAAAACCGGGATAGGGAATCGCATCTGTGCGAATGAACTGTTCGGCAACCTGGGCGGTTTTGCCCCGGTGGTGGTGACGTCCAAAGGGGTGACGCCCTTGTCCTGGTCCGCTATGACGTCCATGCCCCTCGGCTTCTGGGCCAGCTTCGCGGACAACTCGGACTGCGCTTCCAATGGCGCTGACGATACCCAAACTGGCTTGAATACCCGAAGAGCCTGGGCGGCCCAACGCTAGTGCCAGTTGCCCGACGCGGGCATCCCCTGTGATGGGGGAGGCTATCGAGGGCATGGGGGCGGTGAGACGCAGGATCGCCAGGTCGGAACCTGGATCACGTCCGGCGAGGGTGGCCGGGCGTTCTTCTCCGTTTGGTAGACCGATTTTGATGTCATCATCCATTTCGACCACGTGATCGGCGGTTAAGATGAGATTTGGGGCGTACGCCACCCCGCTCGCGGGCATCCGGCGGCGTGCGAGAACGGTGACAGTGGCCTCTCCGGCACTTTCAACGGCGTCGGCCATTGCGTTTGAGAGGGAGAGGAGGGGATTGATTTCGTTTGACATAAATGTCTCCTGTAAAGGTGTTTTTTTGAAATGAAGGGGTTGTGGAAACTTGTGGGAATCTAGAAGGCTCAGGGATTCCCAGAAGTCCCCATGTTCACTTAAGTTATGTTCAGTATATTCTCCCCCTCACACGCACGCCTCCTCCAAATGGCTAGGCTGGAACTGGAAAAATGGGGAGGTATGAAAAAAATAGCCTCCTGATCCGCTTTGGGACAGGAGGCTATTTGGTGGACAGTTTTTTAGACGGGAGAGGGTTAGTCGTTTTGGAAGGTCACAAATGCAGTAAGGTCATAAGGATTATTCGCTACCCGTAAATCAATCTTTGACCGTCCTGCAAGGTCGGCAGGGATGTCGAAGGTGACTGTCGTGGTGCCACCTTTGGCATTGTTGATGGTTCCAACGAGGATGCCGTCTATGCCTTCGGTTCCGGTTTTGCCCATCATGACTTCGTAGGTTACATCAGGAAGCAGGTTGCTGGCCTGGATTTTGACGGTTTTGCCTTCTTTGACGGAGATGACGGTGAGGGTTAGCGTGGGGCTACCAATCCCGCCAGGGTTGCCATTGGAGGTCAGGTTGTAAAACCAGTTGGAAGCGGTGTCGCCTACGCTATTTTTGACCACGATTTTGATCTTACTTACATCACGTAATTTGTTCGGTAGGGTGTAGGTTCCGGTGAAGGAGCCATCACTGGCGGTGGTTACCGTGGCGAGAAGATAACTTGTACCCTGACTGACCTTGTAATTGCTGAGGTAGATCGAGTAACTCGAGCTCCCGGCTAAGCTCTTCCCTTGCAAGGTGACAGAAAGGTCTTCTTTGACGCTCGTCGCAAAGACACGGATGCCAGATGCTGTGTTTGGAAGGGTGGGGGCGGGCGTGCCGCTTCCTGGCGCGGTTACAGACACACACAGATTTTGCCCGACATAAATCAGATTGGGGTTGTCGAGTTCGTTAATTTCGATCAGTTTGCTGACTGTGGTGTTATATTGAAGGGCAATTTTTGAGAGATAGTCGCCGCTTTGGACAACATGCCATTGAGTGCAGTTGGGGATGGTTGTTCCAGATGCTGGAGCCGCCGCGGCGGAGGTGATGTTGGCCGCGACCATACTTAGCAGCATGGCGAAGGCAACCAGGGCAAGGGATAGTTTTTTGAGAGGGTTCATGATGTTGTTCTCCTTTTCAGGATGATTTCCTGTATGATTACTGGTCATTATAAAATCCGGGTGTTGCATCACTTTGGAGGATTAGTTCCAGGGTTGAAACGAGGTGTTACAAACTTGAAAGGGGGCTTGGTTATTTTGTTAGTAGGATTTCAAGTGCCTGGTAGAGACGCCCCTCTCAAAAAAATTGTTCCCAGATGAATCAAAAACGCAGGCATATCGCCTGCGTTTTTGAGGCTAAGTTGAGGGAATATTACTATTTTTCGTACAAGCCAAATGAAGCTGAGATGTACCGTAAAACTGCGTTACATTCCTCGCATTGAAGGAGATTATTATCTGCTTCCTCAGGGTTAATACCATGAACTTGATAATAGAAGATTTTCTTCCCGCAGACATCACAAGGGTGAGGGCGTGGTTCAAGTTCGGAAGAAGGGAGGGGTTCGGAAGTATCGTTCATGGTGAGGTGTTATTTGTGGGTGTGGCGTTTTGAGGGTTTTGCCATCCAAACAAGAATGGAAGCGCTTATTAGAAGGATCACCACCGTTCGCAAGGGGGTGACAAGGAAATTTTGTGGATTAGCATCCAAGGATTTTATTTCAATAATGGTGGGGTCATTGATGATCAGCGTTGCGAAAACCGAATAATGAAATGTTCCGCTGGCTTCAAGATTAGGGAAGGGGCTTATCATATTCCCAAAGGGGTGATTGTAATAATGGTTTATTCCAGTGTTCTCGATAGGCAGGGTCAAAGCATCATCTTCGGGCAGGAAAGCTAACCAATAATTTCCAGCATCTAAAGTGATATGCGGGCTGGGGAAGTTATACGTGTTCCAGCCGGTTGCCGATAACATACTGGGAGATTGAATGATGAGATTGCCGGGATACCCTCCGCTGTCTCCATAAAGACCTAGCCGTAACTGACCGGCGGGATTGTTCACATAAAGGCTGATACTTTGCAAACTGGCACGGGCTGAAAGGGTAGCCTGTTGGGCGGAGATTACATCACCAAGATTGCTTGAAGGACCACCGGGCAGAATATTTGTTTCCCCCATGGTGATGATGGAGGTGGGGAGAGGTGTGGGTGTGGGAGAGGGGGTGAACGTTGCAGTGGGAACGGGCGTGGGAGGGTTGCAATTTGTAAGCGAAACACTGAAGGGGTCCAAGATGCCATCCGGGCCTTCAATGAGTACACCGTTTTGTGGAGAGACGAGATTTACAGTATGCGTTTGTCCCGGATTGATGTAAAACTCCTCCCATGTGTCTGTTCCGTATTGCCATTCAATGATCAAGACTGTGCCGGATTGGGCGGTGATTTGGCATCCTTGTGCCCAGGAACCCATATACGCATAGAGCGTTTGATCGCCATAATAAGAATAAACCGTTTTTGAATTATTACCTGTGCGTCCATTACTTTCCACAGCCGCCCAAGAAGGCCAGGCAATAACCGTCCCTAGCCAATCACCAGTTATGCATTCTGGAATGTTACAACGCCAATAAGCTGGGATCGCCGAAACAACACTGCACGTTAGAGGATCGGTACATGGGATTGGCGTTGGCGTGAGCGTGGGGGCACCTGCCATGGACCCCCCACCGAAATTGTCTAATACCGTGGTGCCTACATCTATATTGAACAATCCGATGTACCCTCCATTCCCAAAGAAAGGCCAGGTGGAGACATTAATCGTTCCTAAAGTTGTATTATTCTTATAAATGGTTACGTCACCATTGCTCAAGGCTTGGGCACGTAGTTGATCACCGTTGACAAATGGATCTGAGGCAACACTAATATTTCCACCATGTTGTACCCAATACTGAGAGGCATGATAGGTCCATACTTGAATGTAATTTCCCGTGGGATAAAGTAAAACTTGAATTACACCAAAGCCAAACCCAGAATTACTCTGCCCTTTAAGGATCAATCCGATTTCGCTTGCATTTGCATCAATATCCGTCAGGGTAATGTAAGCTTCCTGGTTAATACTAAAAGAATTTACATTCCAAAAAATATCTTTGCTTTCTCCAACAACTAATTGATTGTTAAAAATAGTTGCTGAATCAACGGTGTCACCGGACCAATTCGGGCCAATTTGTCCATCGGCTCGATTAAAATTATCTAGCAGCGCGGGGGTGAGCAAACCCGCGGGGGCTGCTGAAGTAAAGGTTGGTGGAACAGGGGTTGTGGTAGGGGAACTAGTGGGGGTAGGGGTTAGAAACGAATCTTGAAGGATGACTTCATTTTGTAACTCGCCCACATAATTTGCGCGCACCACAGACAAAGGGATGACAGCAAGCAAGACAATAGTAGCGAGAGGAAATAATTTTCTGATAAAAAAAATGGGCATAATGCCTCCTTTTGTTCAAACAAATTCCTTGACTTTCCACGGGACATTTGTTTGCCTGCCAGAGGTGGCCTGCATAAATGGTTTGAAAAGGATATTCTTTGGTGCCGCATATCCAAACCTGGAAAATTACTTACCAATGAATTACCTAAAAAAAACCTTTGAACAAGATAAACCCGATCTTTGCAAGTCTACCATAAGGTCATCATTTAGATAGGTAAATGCACTTTAGCGAATTAGTCCCAATCTAGAATGTATTTATCGGAAAAAGCGGCTAGTTATTCCCCTTGCCTGGGGTCCACGGCCAGCGTTGTTGGGCGGTAATCAGTCGGATGCCCCGGTCGAAGAAGAAATAATCCCACGCCCAGTTAATCAACACAACGAGCTTATTACGGAATCCGACCAGCCAAAGCAAATGCACCCCTAGCCAGAGAAACCACGCCAGGAAACCGGTGAACTTAAACGCGCCCAGCCGTGCCACCGCTGCATTGCGTCCAATGGTTGCCAATGAACCAGGGTCTTTGAAGACAAATGTTTCGAGCGGTTCCCCTTGCCTCAAGTGCAGGATATTCCGCGCCGCGGTTTGCCCTTGTTGGATAGCGACGGGGGCCATCATTGGAAGAGGTTGGCCATCATGTTCAAGATAAGCGGCATCGCCGATGACGAATATAGAGGGATTTTCGGGCAGGTTAAGCGTCTGTTGCACGGCCACCCGCCCTTGACGGGGTTGTGCCACACCCAGGGCATCGGCAATCCGCGCGGCACGCACCCCCGCGGCCCAGATCAATGTCTGGGAAGGGATTACCTCCGCACTTTTTAACATGATCCGTTCTCCATCGAACCCACTGACCGTCGCCCCGAACCGCACTTCTACGTGTTTGCGCCACAACGTTTCCGCAGCATATTCTTGTAAAGGGGCAGGGAAACCGCCCAACAACCGATCTGCGGCTTCCAACAAAAGAATCCGTACATCCTTCAAACTCAGTTGCGGGTAATCTTTGATGAGGACGAGGCGGATCAGTTCGGAAAGCGCTCCTGCACTTTCCACTCCCGTTGGCCCTCCACCCACTACAACGAAAGTAAGCAGGGCACGGCGTTTTTCGGGATCTGCCTCCTGCGCGGCTAACTCAAACATTCGGAGCACACGATTCCGAATACTGACCGCCTCGTCAATATCTTTCAGCCCCAAGCCATTTTCTTCGACCGACTTCATCCCAAAATAGCTGGTTTCGCTTCCTGCGGCGAGGATCAGGTAGTCGAAGGTGAGCGGGCCGGTGGAGGTGTCTAATCGTTTTTGGGTGAGGTCAATGTGTTGGACTTCAGCCATACGAAAGGTCAGATTTTTTTGTTTGCGAAAGATGGCACGGGCAGGGAAGGCGATCTCGCCCGGAGACAGCCCTGAGGTAGCAACTTGATAGAGTAAAGGTTGAAAAAGATGGTAGTTTTTCCGATCAACGAGGGTAATTTGAACAGGGGCGTCGCGCAGGGCACGGGCTGCGTTAAGACCGCCGAAACCGGCACCGAGGATAAGGATGTGGGGAGGAGAGGAGGGAGGCATTGGGAGGTGGATTGTATGATGAAGTGATAAAGATTTTGGTCACTTCATCACTTATCACTTCATTACTCTATTGGGGCAAAAAAGGATGGATCGGATTCTTCTGAATCATAGCATAGTTGGCTTTAAAAGCAACGAGCCGCCCTTTCGGACGGCTCGCTACCGCACTGCGACACTAACTTCCATGAAGGAGGAGTGCCGCAGTGCTGGGTTTGTGACTATTACTGTCCACGGACACCACCTCCTTTTGTAATGGAATGGCGGTTTTTAGGTTGGTAAGTACCAACGGTTCAAAGTATCTCAAAATTTGAGGAGCGTGTCAATCCCGAATATGTGAATATGACAAAATTTTCATTTAGGTGATCGGAAACCATACTGTAAATACCGTTCCGTTGCCGACCTCGCTCTGCACCTCCACCGTGCCGCCGAATGCCTGGGCGATGGACTGGACAATCGCTAACCCCAATCCGCTACCAGATGGGGCCTCGGCGTCATCATCTTCGCGGGTGCGGGCCTCATCAATACGATAAAAGCGATTGAACAAATGGGGAAGATGTTCGGCGGGGATGCCCGGGCCGTTGTCGGTGACGCGGACCCACGCGTGGGGCTGATCCGCGCGGGTTGCCGTGCCCGTCTCAACCACCACGCGAGCCGCGGGGCCGTTCGCGTATTTGATCCCATTTTCGATTAGATTTGTAAGCATTTGGGTGATGTAAGCCCGGTCGGTTTTCACCATGCTTTCTTCCAATGTGCCGATAGCGAGTTGGACGTGATTTTTCTCGGCGAGGGCGGAGAGGCGTTCGACCACATCTACGGCGAGTTCGCTCAAATCCAGGGTTTCGGGGGTTAGTTTGGCCCGGCCAGAGTCCATGCGGGCAAGGGTGAGGAGTTCTTCGACGAGGCGGCTCATCCATTCGTTTTCGGCCTGGATGGTGGTGAGGGTTTTTTGGTATTCCTTTTGGGTTCGGGGGCGTTCGAGGGCGCGGTTGGTTTCAAGTTCAATAATGGTAAGGGGGGTGCGGAGTTCGTGACTGGCATCGGCGGTGAACTGGCGCTGGCGCTCGAAAGCAGCTTGAAGGCGGGCAAGCATGCCATCAAAGGTGGCTGCGAGTTCGCCTAGTTCGTCGGTTCGGGTGAGGTTGAGGCGGCGGTTTAAATCGTGTTCGCCCAGGTCGCGAGCCGTGCGGGTAATGGTTTGGACGGGGCGCATAGCTTGATCAGCCAGCCAATAGCCGCCCCCAAAGGCAACCAGCAAAGTGAGACCAAAGAAAGCAGCAAGCGTGGCGGCCAGGCGCGGAAGTTGGTGATTGGGGTCCATCGGACTGCCCAGAATGAGTTGGACATGGGTATCACGGTCAAATTCAAGGGGGGTGATGAGGAAAAGGTAAAGAGAGTTTTCGTGGGTGACACCCTCTTCATGAAGGGTGTATTCGATAGGGGTTGCAGGCGTTGGGGATGACGAGGCGGTAAGGGTAGAGAGGAGGGAAGTTGGGAAGTCTTCGCTGGTTTGTAAAATTTCGCCATTTGGGCCGAGGAGGGCAAAGAGTTGATGATCGGCAATGAAGAAGTTGTTCGCTATACTAGAGGATTCTTCGGTTCGTTCATCTTCTGGGGGGCGGTGGGTGGGATTGCGAAGGAAGGTAACCAGTTGGGTGGATTGAGCGGTGAGACGGTTGGTGGTTTCGGCGCGGAGCACTTGTATCTGGCGCACGTAGATGAATAAGCTGAACCCGGCCAGGATGATGGCCAGAATTGCGACGAACCATAAGGTTAGGCGGAAGCGGAAGCTATGCAGGAGGTGCATCAGGTTTATTCCCCACTAGTTAACCGGTACCCGGCACCGCGCACGGTTTCGAGAAGCTTGACTTCAAACGGGTCGTCCATTTTGCGGCGCAGGCGGCGGATATATACGTCAATGACGTTGGAACCGGAGACGAAGTCGAAGTTCCAGACATGGGCTTCGATCATCTCGCGGGTGACGAGGCGGTTGGCGTTTCGCATCAGGTATTCGAGCATGGCGAATTCGCGGGCGGTGAAATCGAGGGGGGAACCGCTCCGTTCAATGCGGTGGTTGACAGGGTCAAGCGTCAGGTCGGCAACGCGGAGGAGGGTAGTTTTTTCTGGTTGTTCACGGCGGAGCAGGGCACGCAGGCGGGCACGGAGTTCTTTCATCGCAAAAGGTTTGATCAGGTAGTCATCGGCCCCGCTATCCAGGCCCTCTACTCGATCATCTACGGTATCGCGCGCGGTGAGCATGAGGACCGGCGTGCGAACATGCTGGTTACGGATTTCCTTGCAAACCTGGTAGCCGTTTTTCTTGGGGAGCATGATGTCGAGGATGATTAAGTCGTAGGGAGCGGCGAGGGCAAACGCTTCCCCTTCTTCGCCATCGTAGGCAGAGTCGACAGCATAACCATCTTCTTCGAGGCTTTCGCGGAGGGAAGTGTGTAAGCGGCGGTTGTCTTCGATTAAAAGGATACGCATGAGGTCATTCTACCCTGGAAAGATGAATATTAGATGACGCAGCGTATTCCGTACCTCGTATTGCGTATTACTACGCTTTGGAAAATTGCGGAATACGCAATGTGGGTTTTTAAAATGTCATCTTGTTGTCATCTTGAACTTCTATACTTTGCCCATACAACGAAAAAACAAATTTTTTGGAGAAAAAAACCATGTCTACAACTAACAATACAAACAACCGCAAAAAACACTTGCCCGCACTGATCGTAGCTTTTTCCATGACTGCTATCGTTGCTGTCGCGATGATTGCGCTAGGTGCAAATGCTTTGTTCAATAAGGATGTTACTTCCGCAGAAGCCGCCCCTGCCCCTACCGAGATCATTGTCCCGAATGATGCGACAGTTGAACAATTGCAGGCCGCAATTGCTGAATATCA
>JACKAX010000041.1 GCA_020634875.1 Anaerolineales bacterium
TGCCAATTGCCGGGCAGTATCGCACCCCCATCTTGGTGACAGGCTTCGAGCCGCTGGATGTGTTAGAAGGCATTCGCCGCGCGGTAAAACAGTTGGAAGAAGGGCGGTACGAAGTGGAAAACGCCTACGCCCGCGCGGTGACGCGGGAAGGCAACCAACCCGCCCAAAAACTGCTCGCGGACGTTTTCACAGTCAGCGACCGGAAGTGGCGCGGCATCGGAATGATCCCCCAAAGCGGATGGGAACTGAACAAGGCGTACCGCGATTTCGACGCGGCCATCCGGTTCGATGTGGGTGACATCCGCACGCAGGAATCGCCGCTCTGCCACAGCGGAGAAGTATTGCAAGGGATGATCAAGCCCAACGAGTGCCCCGCCTTTGGCAAAGAGTGTACGCCTCGCAAGCCCCTCGGCGCGACGATGGTGTCGAGTGAGGGCGCGTGTGCGGCGTATTACCAGTATGGACGGTTTATCGCGATAACCAATTCATGAAGGATGGTACACAGAAAGCGCAGAAGGCACAGATTTTCACAGAAGTTTTTTAAGAATATCTGTGTCCATCTGTTTTCTCTGTGTTTTCTGTGTACAAACGATGTGAGCAAATGAAAAATAATCTCGACTTTGAAGGCTGGACCTGCCCGCTCCCTTTGCGGGATCAGCCGAACATTATTTTAGGACACGGCGGCGGGGGGAAACTTTCGGCGGAATTGGTGGAGCATTTATTTTTGCCTGCTTTCCGCAATGAAGCTTTGGAAAATCTTGGTGACGCGGCGGTGTTCAGCGTCAACGGGGCGCGGTTGGCGCTGTCCACCGACTCGTTCGTGGTGCGCCCGCTGTTTTTTCCGGGTGGGAACATCGGCGAGCTGGCGGTCAACGGCACGGTGAACGATTTGAGCATGACCGGGGCGCGCCCGTTATATTTGAGCGTGGGGTTCATTCTCGAAGAAGGCCTTCCGCTCGAAATGCTCGGACGCATCGTGGACAGCATGGCTGTGGCGGCGAAAACCGCGGGCGTGCAACTCATCACCGGAGATACAAAAGTGGTGGATAAAGGCCACGGCGACGGCATTTTCATCAACACGAGCGGGGTCGGCGTCATCCCGAACGGGATAAATATCGGCCCACACCGTGCCACCCCTGGCGATGTCGTCATCGTAAGCGGAACGATTGGCGATCACGGGATGGCAATCATGAGCGTGCGCGAAGGACTGGAATTTGACGCCCCCATCGTAAGCGACACCGCGTCCCTAAACGGGTTGGTAGCCGAGATGCTTGCAGTCTGCCCCGACCTTCACGTACTCCGCGACCCGACCCGGGGCGGGGTGGCGTCCACCTTGAACGAGATCGCCCGCGCCTCGAACGCGGGGATTATGCTCGATGAAATGAAAATTCCGGTCAACCAACCCGTGCGCTCGGCGTGTGAACTGTTAGGGATGGATCCTTTGTTTGTGGCAAACGAGGGAAAACTGCTTGCGATTCTCCCCTTTGGATACGCAGAAGCAGTATTGGCGGCGATGCGCGCGCACCCGCTCGGTCAGCAGGCAGCGATCATCGGGCAGGTGGTGTCCCAACATCCGGGCATGCTCACCGCGCGGACGGGGATCGGGGGAACGCGCGTGATTTCGATGCAGATTGGGGAGCAGTTGCCGAGGATTTGTTGAGAGAGTATGGAGGGGGAAGCAAAATTTTGTTGGTGAGGCATCGGGACTGGTTCCGGTTGGATTAACGAAGCCCCAAACATTTCTCCCCCGGAACGACACAGGCGACTTAAACGTTGACCGCCAGGGTGAGGGGGGCACCCTGGCGGTCAACGTCTATATATTACCAAAACTTTCTCTTAAAATCAATACCTGATCGAAATAAACCTCTTTAGATTCAGCAAACATATTTTCAGATTGTTTTAGTTGGCTAGCGTTGTTATCAAGCCTGCCAATTGTTTCAAATTTACTGGCTTGCTAACGTATTCTGTAGCACCCGCCTCCAAGCACCTTTCCCTGTCACCAGTCATGGCCAAGGCGGTCAACGCAATGATGGGCGTATTGACAAACTGGGGTTCACCTCGCAAACGACGAATAGCTTCCAACCCATCCATTATCGGCATATGTATATCCAATAAAATAAGATTTGGCAGGTATTCATGCGCTTTTTGGATGGCTTCCCTTCCATTGGTCGCGTAGATGACCGTATAACCCCGAAGTTCCAGGTAATCACCCACCATCATTGCGTTAACCTCATTATCTTCTGCCAGCAAGATAGTGCTAGAAGACTTTTGTACTTCCGGTTGGATAGTGGGCGTATCTGACTTTTCAGATTCCAGCAGTGCCTTTTTTCCCATTGCATTATCCATTTTCCTAGGAAGGGAAACGATGAATGTGCTGCCCTTGCCTGGTTCACTCTGTACGCGAACACTTCCACCTTGTAGTTCGACCAAGTTCTTAACCAGAGTCAAACCCAAACCGGTGCCCTCGTATTGACGAGTCAGGCTGCTGTCAACCTGGGTAAAGGGCGTAAACAGGCGTGAAAGATCTTCTGCAGAAATTCCGATTCCATTATCGGTTATTGAAAAATCAACCATGTACTGTTCCGGGTCCGCTTTCACATTCAGTATGATCTTGCCATGGGGTGGGGTGAATTTGACCGCGTTGCCTAACAGGTTGACCAGGATTTGCTTTAAACGGCGCATATCCGCATCAATGGAGGTTACTAATGGATCAGCCACATACTCGATGACAATAGCCTTTTTGATTGCAGACTGCTTGATAAAAGATAAACTCGTCTGGCAAACTTCGGAGATCGAAATGCACTCTTTGTGGACTTCGAGTTTACCAGCTTCGATCTTGGAAAGGTCAAGAATGTCGTTAATCAGGCTGAGCAGGTGCCGTCCGCTGGCGTCAATATTATTGACATAAACCTGTTGTTTTTCATTGAGGGGACCACGCACGTTGGTAAGTAGGAGTTCAGACAAACCTAGAATACCATTAAGCGGGGTACGCAGTTCGTGACTCATGTTGGCCAGGAATTCATTCTTGGTTTGCATGGCACGTTCCAGTTCTTGGTTCTGGTTTTGCAACTGCGTGTAGAGGTGGCGCGTCTCTAGCAGATTCCGGATACGCAAAAGCACCTCAATCTGGTCAAATGGTTTAGTTAGAAAATCTTTGGCCCCCATCGAGAGCGCACGCTGTTTCGCCTCTGGCCGGATGTCTGCTGTCAGTACGAGGATCGGCAGGAACTGGTCAGCAGGCAGGAGTGTGTGCAATTGTTCCATTATCGTATAACCATCAAGATACGGCATCATCAGGTCGAGCAGGATCAAATCGGGCTGGACGTCACGTACCATCGAAATCACCTTGCGCGAGTCGGTTATCGTGTACAAGTTTTTATACCCATTGTCATCGAGAATGGCACGTAAAAGCATTACATTCCTTTCCTGATCATCCACAATCAGGATACGGGATTCAAGTAAAGACAAGCCTCTCATTTGGACCTCCAATAACCACTGCGCATAACGGTTCAGGTTTATGTTACAAATTTCTATTTTCTCACTCAGGGTCAATCAATTCTGCACGAGAATTGAAGGATGGGTTCGAAATTCCCTTGATCCTATCTTTTCCTTTATTTTCTATCATACCATTGACGAGCTGGATGAATTCTTTGACATTGGGCGGCTTTGTCAAATATGTTTCTGCGCCCACCTTCATCAACTCACTGATGCTACCGGGGGTGGCATCCGCGCTGAGGATCACAATCGGGATAGCCCTGGTGATTTCATCACTTTTTAAGCGAAGTAAAGCTTCTTTGCCCTTTATGTCCGGCAGGTGCAAATCCAGCAGGATCAGGTCTGGACGCACCCGACTGGCTAAGGCGATGCCAGACTCAGCCCTTGTTTCGCTCAGCAGTTCCACGTGCGGATACTCACTCAACACCTCACGTATCAACTCAATGTTGACCAGGTTATCTTCGATATACAGGATCTTGAAATTGTTCTTTGCGGATTTGGATAATGATCCGGAAGCGTTCTCTTTGGTCAGATGCCGCATCGGATCACCCGTGATGGGGAATTCGACCCAGAAGGTGCTACCTTTCCCCCCGACGCTTTCCACGCCGATCTTCCCGCCCATTAGTTCCACCAACTGTTTAGAGAGGGCTAGCCCTAAGCCCGTACCGTCCACTTCCCCCCCGTCAGCCCACAAGCGTTCAAAGGGGATGAATAACTTGTCTTGCATTTCAGACGGAATGCCTGGCCCGGTATCGCTCACCATAATACGTAAAAAGTCATCACCTTGTCTTTGGCTGTAAATGCTCACATGCCCGCCCTGCCGGTTATATTTGACCGCGTTGCTCAGGAGGTTCAACAGAACCTGTTTCAGGCGTTGCTGATCCGCTAAGATATACACATCACTATCCGGCTTGTCTTGGGTCTCAACATGAAGATCACGCTGCGCAGCCAAAGGTTTTGTCAATTCACAGGCTTCATGTATAGAGGCCCAAATTCGTATAGGTTCAGTCGAGAGCTGCATACGGTCTGTCTCAATACGTGAGATATCCAGCACTTCATTAACCAAATCAAGCAGGTATTTTCCGCCTTGCACAATGTACGCCACACGTTCGCGCTGGGTATTTGTCAGTGGGTCTTTTTGGCTGAACTCCAGCAATTGTGCAAAGCCCAGGATGGAGTTCAGGGGTGTGCGTAGTTCATGGCTCATGCGCGAGAGGAACTCCGTCTTGGCCTGGCTGGCGGCTTGGGCTTGCTTAAACAACTCCGAGATGCGAATGGCATTCGCCACCTGCGTGGCAAAGACCGAGAAAGTCGGAATATCATCTTCGTGCAAGTCTTTGCCCCATAAGCCAATAACCCCGATGTTTTTTCCAGCGGACGAGAGCGGAATGTTTAGGATTGAGATTTCACTTGAAATTCCTGTCAAACGGGCAATGCTATTTGCGATGGTAACAGGAAAATCAGGCAGAACTGCCTCAAACAATTTCGAAATATCCTTGACAAATTGGGAGCGTCCCTGCTCAATAACGGTTTCGTAAGGAGGAAATTTTTTGCGAGGAATGTAATATCCCTGTGTGCTCACGCCTGACAGTTTTTCAATCTCGGTCTTCGCCATCGAACCGAGGGCGACATGCTGGACAACCAACCCCTGGTGATTCGAAGCGATAAGGCCGACAAAAAATTTGATGCCAATCTTGCTCAACTCATCTTCAAGCATTTTGTAAAAATGCTCAGGAATCAGCGTTGTTTGTACCTTGGCCGCCACCTTGTCTAAAGTAATGGTAAGTGAATGGGCATGTTGCAGCGCCGCGGTTTGCACCATTAATGCCTCTTCTGCGACTTTTCGAGCCGTAACATCCTGTTTGACCGCAATGAACTGAATGATTTCTTCCGCACCGTTTTTTACAGGGGTGATGGTCATCTCCTCGTGATAAAGGGTGCCATCTTTGCGTTTGTTGACGAACTCGCCGAACCAAACCCGCCCGGCTTTGATCGCATCCCATAACGCGGTGTAGTAGGCTTTATCGTGATAGCCCGACTTAAGGATTCTGGGATTTTGACCCACCGCTTCCTTCAACGAATAGCCGGTCAAGGTTGTAAACGCGGGATTTACCCAGAGAATGGTTCCGTTCGCATCGGTAAGTACCACGGCATTGGCGACCGCCTCCACGATGGCATTTTTCAGCAACAGTTCTTGCTCGTATAGTTTGCGTTCAGTGACATCTCTGGCAATGGACTGGACCTCAAGCAAATTTCCCTCTTCATCAAAGATGCCGCGGTCCGTCCCTTGAAACCACCTGCCTAAGAAAGCTGGGGTTTTGCCTGAGAACTCTTGTGTGATGGTTGGGTGTTCTGGGGTTAGGGTTTGAATATTCCGTTTGAGTTCCTCCACATTATCCTTTTGCATCAACTGAGATAAATTGGCGTTGTTCAACTCTTCCGGGTGTTTCCCGAATAACTCGGCATAACGCTTGTTTACAAAAGTCAGCGTCCCATCCGGTTTCCAACGGGAGATATATTCAGTCTGATCTTCAACGACAGAGCGATAGCGAGTTTCGCTTTCCCGCAAGGCTAATTCCATCTGCTTACGTTCGGTGATATCCCGGCTTACAGCCATGATGCCAATCGCGTTTCTTTTCGTATCGTACAGAATGCTGGGCACGACATCTACCCAGAAAGCTGAGCCATCTTTACGGAGTTGTTCAAGTTCCAAATTGCTCGACAAGACAAATGGTTTCTTCGCGGAAACGGCGATAAGGATTTCGTTATAAATCGTCATGGCGATTTCAAATGAGGCTGGCGTCCAAACCTCAGAAAGCTGCAACCGGGTGAATTCTTCGACTGTAAAGCCGCTCAAAAATGTTATTGCTGGACTGACATATGTAAAATTACCGACCATATCCATTGTCCAGATCAAGTCTGTGGCATTATCGGCAAGTAACCTGTAGCGTTGTTCACTTTTTTGGAGTTCGTTGGTACGTTGCTGAACACGCTGTTCCAACTCTTTGTTCAAGTTGAGGAGGGCGTGTTCTGCCTGGATGCGTGTGATGTAAGAGCCGATCATAATCCCGATATTATTGATCAAGGTGCGCTCTTCTTTCATAAAAGGCCCCTCATCAATTTCGGGTCTCTCCTCAAGGTAATACACTTCGATGAAACCGACCCGTTCCCTATGCACCATGATCTCAGTTTTTTGGCACCACCTGGATTCTTCAAATGGCGCTGAAACATATCTCTGTTCTTTGTAAAGCACTTTTCCCCTCGTTATTTCCGGGTAATGCCAGGCTGGTGGGATAGAACTGGCGACCAACTGTAAAACTTCCTCGAGTGGTTTATTTTCGCGAATTACGGTAGAAACTGTTGAAATCATCCCTAATTCTTTGATGCGCTCGCCCATATCATGGATAAGTTTTTCCTTTTCCAATTCCACCAGTCTGCGTTCCGTTACATCTGTCAAGGTTGCCAATACAGCTGTCTGGCCTTCCCACGGGATTGTGGTCACTTGTTGCTGAAAGGTAACAATTGACGCATCCTTACGGACGGCATCAAAATCATATAGGCTAGGAGCCTCCTCTCCTTTGACACGGGCCGCGTGATAACCCAACAAACGCGCTTGTTCGTAAGGCGCGATCATAGGCACAACGGAATCCATAACTAAGATTTCATCTGGCGATTGATACCCAAACATACGCGCATAAGCCGGGTTAACAAAGAGCGGTTTCGTCTTGTGGTGTACCAAAACCCCGGTAACCAGATTTTCGATCAAGGAGCGAAAACGTTGCTCGTTTTTCCGCAATGCTTCCTCTGCCTGTTTGCGTTTGGTAATATCCTGAATGTGTTTAATGAAATGGAGGGGCCTTCCCTGAGCATCACTCACCCAGGAGACACTTAGCTGAACCCAAACATCACTTCCATTCTTGTGCAGATAACGTTTTTCAAGTTGGAATGTAGTTATCTCCCCAGATAATATCTTATGAAGGTGTTCAAGAGCAGTCTCCAAATCATCGGGATGTGTGATGGATTGGAAATCGAGGGTTAATAATGCCTCTTCCGAATATCCAACAAGTTCGCAAAATGAGTGGTTAACTTTTAGCCAGCGCCCTTCTGGCGAGACCAACGCCATACCGACAGGCGCGTAATCAAAGGCCTTGCGGAAACGTTCTTCACTTTCATAAAGCGTTTCTTGCAATTTTTCCCGCTCAGTTAGATCGTAAACCAGTACAAAGACCAGCTTGCCCCTTTTGGAGTCAACCACGCTTAGACTAATGTCAACAAGAAACTCGCTGCCATCCTGCCGCAAACCATACAACACCAACCCCTTTCCCATTGGACGAGAATGTGGGTTGGCCGTGAATTTTTCCCTGTGTTGTGGATGCGTAGTAAAGCGCTTGGGGATGAGAATTTCGACAGGTTTTCCGACCAATTCTTCCCTTTGGTAGCCAAACATCTGATCTGCTGGCTGGTTGACCAGTAAGATTTCGCCATCCAGATTGGTGACGATAATCCCAGAAGGGAATTTATCGAGGAAATGTTCAAAATCTATCATTTGAACGAGTGTAGAGATATCCATTTTATTTTCTATTTTCGTTCTGACTAATCATCCCGTTGATAAACTGGATGAACTCTTTGACATTGAGTGGTTTGGTCATGTACGCTTCTGCCCCCATCTTCAACAACTCCCTCACACGTCCAGGGGTGGCATCCGCACTCAACACCACCACCGGAATGTGCCCCGTCTCCTCTCCCTCCTTCAGCCACTGCAAGGCCTCCAACCCCTTCATCCCCGGCAGGTGCAAATCTAGCAAGATCAGGTCCGGGTGCTGCTCCCGCGCCACCGCCAGCCCTGCCTCCGCCCGCGTTTCGCCCAACACCACCACCTGAGGATACTCATCCAGCACCTGCCGTACCAACTCATAGTTCGCCAGGTTATCCTCTATGTACAGAATCTTGAAGGTCATCTCTGCTAGCCCACGCAACTCCCCCGTCTCTCTTTTGCCGCGCAACGCTTTCACCGGGTTGTCCGTCATCGGTAGCTCGACCCAAAAGGTACTCCCCTGTCCTGGTGTGCTCTCCACCCCAATCTGCCCCCCCATCAACTCTACCAAGCGTTTGGATAGTGCCAACCCCAACCCTGTGCCATCCACTCCCCCCCCCTCCGCCCCCAGCCGCTCAAACGGCGTGAACAGCTTCGCCTGCATTTCTGCCGAAATGCCCGGCCCTGTGTCTTTCACCTTCAGGCATAGCCGCATGTTGGGGCGTTCCTCATGGGTGAGAGACACATGCCCCCCCGGTTTGTTGTACTTGACGGCGTTGCTTAACAGGTTCAAAAGGACTTGTTTCAGACGCTGCTGGTCAGCTAACACGTACACATCCTCCGCCGGATCGTCGGTGATTGCTAGCGTTATCTGGCGCGGGTCTGCTAACGGGATGGCCAGTTCACAGGCTTCGCGCAGGGCCTCCCGTATCCGCACCGGTTCCGGCGAGATTTGCAGACGGTTGGCTTCGATGCGGGAGAGGTCCAGGATTTCGTTGATCAGGTTCAGCAGGTGGTGCCCGCCTTTGACGATTTGATGGACGCGGTCACGTTGCCGGTCGGTCAGGGGGTCTTTCTGGCTGAGTTCAAGCAACTGCCCAAAGCCCAGGATCGCATTCAGGGGCGTCCGCAGTTCATGGCTCATGCGCGAGAGAAATTCGGTCTTAGCCTGGTTAGCCTGCTCAGCTTCTGCCTTGGCAGAATTAAGTTGGGCTATGCGCGTTTGAATCTCTTCTCCCAACATATATACTCCGAGAAATAGGGCGTCATATGCATCGTTCCTCTCACTGATAGGTGTCTCGTTGCTAAATTCCAAACTCGCGGTAGCAATCAGCAAATTCATCAAAGCATTAGCGCGTTTTTCCCGATAGGCTGCCTCATTTTCGCTTTCCTGAAGCAGGTTTTCTAATTCGGTTGTCTTTTCCTGAATCTGCTTCCTATTTTGATCGCCCAGATACGCGACACCAAGGTTCAATAGTCCGAGAACGATAAGAGGAGGAAGACTGTTGGCAATCACCGTTAGAGGAAACATCGGGTTAACTAGAGGCAAACTTAGGATTCCTAGAATCGAGATAAACAGAAAAAAGCCAGTCGTTTGCAGTGAATAAAACGCCGCGCTAATCAATAAGATTGCAGTAAACCAGACTGGAGCTAAGAATGAAACAGGATCGTAAATAAAATCAAAATATATGCTTATCCACATAATCCCTAGCAGGAACAACTTTGCTATTTTTGCATACGCAGTACGGCTAAACCAATAGATACCGACATAAGACACGAGCAACATTGTGCCAATATATAGCGTAATATTTTGGATATTAAAATTAATCGCAATAAACAAGCCTGGCAAAGTTACTAAAAAGAGGATGAGGATCAGCCCCGAAAACGTCTTTGCATCCCGGCGCTGCCCTTCGCCCTTAATGGAAGGATGTGGTTCGGTTAGGCGCTTCAATAAATTACTCATTTTCATTTTAAAAATCCCTTTAACCATGTCAAAGCTTCTTCTTCGGGTGGAAACTCTCTTATAGGTATGGTTGGACGGTTGACATTCAGGAAGAAATGGACAATTATCCGGCTGATCGGCGAATCAACGAGGACGGCTATCGCGATAATATTTAGGCTGGTTTGAGGAGCTGCTAAATGGGCGCGCGCTTCGATAGTTACGTTTTTTGTCCCCCTCATCGCGGCAAGGAGGGGTCTTTTACGGTCGCCCGCCAGCGCGCTAGCAGCTTCACTCATCTCCTACGCTTCTTCCAGAGAGATAGTACATGCAGAATACCATCGTTATCCAGCCAAAGTCTGGCTGTCCGCGTGTTAACCGTTTCAGGCCCCACGTTCCTTCTCGAAAAAAGTTCGCAGCCATGCCAACGCTGCATCCTCATTCGTGAACATTTGTGTGGGGATGACCGGATGATTAATATTCAGGAAAAAATTGGCAATGATCTGACCGATTGGTGAATCAATGACAATGGCTCTAGCCAAAATCAAATCCGTTTGTACACTTGCCAGGTGTGCGCGTGCCTCTCTGGACATGCTTTTTGTCCCCCGCGTATTGACCAACAACAAGAGGGACGCTTCGTATCCGTCTACCATCATGGCGACAGTCTCTGTCGTTTTTTGTGCATCTTCCAATGAGATCGCACTATTAGGGTGAATACTAATGTGTACGGTATTGTTGTCATCTATCCAGATACTGGATGTCCGCGTGTTAATCACATCAGTGCCCTTTGTTGTCTTCCATAAAAGTTAGCAGCCACATTCGGGCTTTTTCCTCATCCGTAAACAGGGATACGGGTGTTGGAGGCTTGTTGATGCCCAGGAAAAAATTGCCGATCACACGGCTGATGAGTGAGCCAACAAGCAAGGCAGCCGAAGATACTAGACTGGAATTCCCCTCAATTGAAACAAAAGTGCGCGCTTCTTGTGAGATACTTTTGACTTCACGGATATCATTAATTAGCGGAGCGCTAAAACCCTGAGAGATTTGTAAGATAGCGGCTTTTGCTTCCCTGGTATCTTCGATAGTAATTTCAGCGCCAGGATTCCACGTAAGATGAATTATGCTGTCTTTGTCCAGCCAAAGTTTTGCCTTGGTCGTCGAAATGATTTCAGTCTTCATTTTAGTCATTCAAAAGGGCCCTCAACCATACCCAAACCTTTTCTTCATCCGTGAACATGAATACAAAGACTGAAGGTTTGTTGATTCTCAGATAAAAATTGCCAATCATGGGGCTGATAGGTGAGTCAACCAGTAGAGAGATCTAGGATACCATGGTAGTGACTTCGTCAATAGCATCGTAAATTCGTACTTCCTGTGAGATGTTTTTAATTCCGCGAATATCAACCCAAAGCGGGTTTCGTCTCCCCTGAGAAATTTTTAGTAAAGCCTTGGTTGTATCTCTCGCATCTTCGATAGTGATTTCAACTCCTAGATTCCATAAGACATGAAAAATGCCCTTTTCGTCCGCCCAGAGTTTGGCCTTATTTGTACCAATGGTATCAGGCTTCAACTTCATCTTTCAGAAAGGCTCGTAGCCACGCTAAAGCTTCTTCCTCATCCGTGAACAGAGATACAGGAAAAGGCAGATTACTAAGCTTCATGAAAAAATTACCGATCATGCGACTGATAGGTGATTCAATAAGTAGCACCAGCGCAGACACAATTTGTGTGTTTTCTTCGCTAGCATAGTACTTACGCGCTTCTAGTGCAACGCTTTTTACTTCGCGGATGTCCACCAACACAGGTCTTCTTTTGCCCTGAGCAACCTGCATTAGAGCTACAGATGAAGCTCGTGCATCTGCGAGAGTATGTTCAGGCGCGGGGAAATAGATGGCATGTAACACGCCGCCTTCATCCAACCAATGTTTACCTGTGCTTGTGATGACTGTTTCAGAGCGCATAATCAGCCTTCTTAGCAAATTAAAACACGATCTATTCAACTTGGCCGTAAATATTATAGAAAAACGGTTCTACCGGAATATCTGGACAAAACCCCGAAATTTTGAGGGGGATGGGGTTTACATCACCATCTTTCCCTCAAAAATCGATAGTTAGGTGAGATTATCTCTAGCCGGTCTGTGGATAAACAGGCATAAGGAGAATCTCGGCTTGGGTCAAAATTGCATACGCTAATCCAAACACCATGGCTGGCGTGCGCTCAAGGTACTTTTTTTATCCTGGGGTAAGCGCAAACAGTGTAGGGTACGATGAGGCCGACACCAATTGTAAACAGTCACGCCCCACCAGCCCAAGTGTAGCTTTTCGTCTTCCCGCTTGGCAAAGGCCAGGGCTTTGCGGACTTGGGCTTTACTCATCAAACGTGCGGTTCCATTGCGGCGCTCGACGGCGGAGGTGTTGGAGACCTGATAGCCTAGCTCGGCCAAGGCCTGCTGAATGAGCGTCCGACTGCTATGGGTGTAGCTGATTTCGACTTCTTTGAGCCGGGTTCCTTGCCGATGTTTGATCACTTGCACATGGGCAGTCGTGCGTAGAATGCGGTAGCAGGGTTTGGGGAGACGCCCTACCGGCCCCTGTCGCGGCGGTTGGTAGGCATAAGATTTCTGGGAACAGGGTTGCATAGCTGACATCGCCATCGGTGAACAAGGCCCCTTGATGTCGGTCAGCCGGGCGGCCCCATCGGCCAACGAGCAGCAAATCAGGGCTTCATCACGCGGTCTCTGAAGATGCAAGACCACAAACTTGCTGTATAGGTCCATCAGTTCGCCTTCCCAAGCTGGCTGGGCCTTACACCCGGCAAACCCATGCCGTTCATCGCCTTGCAGGTTCTGGATCGGTAAAACCTGCACGTTTTGGTCATGATACTGCTGCCCGTGCTGCCTGCGGCGTTTGTTCAGCCGCTGTATGGTACTCGGATCAACCAGGACCAAACGGGTAGTACCTTTGAAACTGGTCCCTTCACTGAGCTGTTCGCAGACAGAGGCCGTTTTTTCTTCAGGAATCTTGCAATTCCATAAAGCCGTGTGCTTGCGTTCACTAAATTTTTCCCGGCAAACAGTGCAGCGCAGGAAGCGAATGCAGGCCGTCTTGCCATATTTCTTTCCGGAGCGTGAGATTTTAGGCTCCAGGTTGTCCATATAGCACACAATCTGGGTTGACACATGCTAAACTTGTTATCTGGGTGGGCAGGTGAGTTCAATTTCGTTCATGCCGTAAGCTTGCCGCCCACTCGCTCACCCGACGACCTCGGTTTGTGATAATCTCACCTCACTATCATATAACGTGGTTCTTATTGAATATCAAAGACAGGGTTCAGGAAAAGCGATCAGCCCCGATCTATTTATGAATCCTGGCATTTCGACCAATAAAGTTAACTGCCGTTCGACTTTGGAATAAATGTCGGTGGATGCTACCGCCAAGATATTTGACAAGAATGTATTGTGCAGGATATCACATAGCCCAATATATTAACAACTATTCTGATGTATATCTCGTCTACGATATTCAAGAATTCGACCAGTTGAGCATCTGTTGAAATGTCAGGAGGTCATGCCTTATTTTTCAAATTTATAGCCTTGTGCTCTAGATTTCGCTGCATCTTCGGCCAATGACGCCCTTTAAGATATGAAGGTGTAATCAGGAGGTAACGCTATTTTCCAATTGGAGAATAGCTATTCTGTCCATTCTTTCCATCTATTTGCATCGTATTCGCTTTATAATCACAAAATGTGAAATAAAATCGAACTTTTTACTCCCATGTTTTTAAAACTACTACTGAATTGCTATGGTGGCTTAAAATCACAACCCACCACATCTATTGGATGTGATGGGTTATTAGTGTTTACCCCTATATACAGGTGCCCCAGGCAGGAGTTGAACCCACAACCTACTGATCCGAAGTCGTTCAGGAATTTGTCTATCCCATATATATGGGAATAAATCATCCACATGACCGCCATATATGGCGGTCATGTGGATGAAAATCGTCTATATTTTCTGTAAATTCTATGGCGGTTGCACCACCGTTGCACCAAAAAATCTAACCAGGAAAGGCGACTCTGCTCTGCCTTATTATTCGGACCAATCCTTCAAATCGCGATCTAACTCGTCCAAGGATACCAACCGCATCCCCACCGAAATCCAATTTTTCCCTTCCGCAGGGTGCTGGTTGATTTCTTGCTGATACGTCTGCGCCCCGTTGGTCCACCCACTCCGGGAAAAACCGAGGAAATAAACCCGCCACCTTCCCTCCGCAGGAATAACTTTCGCAGCTTTTTGTTCGACCAGTTGGACCATAACCTTCCGCTCTACCGCGTCGAGCGTCCATTTACATTCCCCCAAAAGCAAGGTTTTTTCCATGCGGTTGATCCCGACAACATCGATTTGAAAATCCCGCTCCCATGCACTCCCCACCTGATCTGGTAAAAACGGCAGGAGGCCCAACGCCCCCGCACGCAAAGTCCATTCGCGACTGAGTTCTTCCCAGGTATGGGTGCCAATATAATCCAGCAGATGCCGGGTGATCTCCGCAAGCGCTTGTTCCTGAATTTTTAGGGAAAACTGATATTGACGTGCCTCCAAAAACCGATAGTAAAAACGTAAATATGGGTCGGTAATGTGATAGCGCCCCGCGCGGCTGACCGTCGGATTTTTCATCACGGAAACCCGCCGTTCTACAAACCCCGCCTCTGCCAAAACGCTAACATATTTTGGAATGTGCCCTCCAGGGAGCCCGGTTGCGGTGGCCAATTCTTTCGGCGTCCGTGCCCCACGCGCCATAGCCGTCAAAAGCGCCACATAGTTGTGCAAATCGGAGACAAAATCATGCAGAAGTAAGCCGGGTTCGGCTTGCATTAAATTGTTGGGGGAAAGGAGCTGAATTTTAATATTTTGGGAAATCGATTTGTTGGGGTCGATCCTTTCCCAGTAGGCGGGAATGCCACCAAACATCGCATATAAAGCAACCCGGTCGATGGCGGTGTAATTGGGGAAAAATACCCCTGTTTGTCCAAAGGGCAAGGGTTGGAGATGCATTTGTGCGGTTGCCCGCCCATAGAGCGGGGCCTGATAGGCCAGAAACTCGCGCTTCATCATCCCTAAGTGCGAACCGGAAATACATAACAGGATATTCGTCTTGCTCAACACCTGATCCCACACATTTTGCAGAATTCCGGCCAACTCTGGACTCACTTCCAGCAGATAGGTAAACTCATCTACAAACACGGCCAGCCGTTCCACGCGGGCGAGATGAGCAACTTGCTGCCAGGCCTGTTCCCAAGAGGCGTAAGTGAATTCATCGGGGGCAGGGGCTTCAGGATTGGCAAAATTATAGACGGCCTGCGAAAAGGCGCGAAGTTGGGCAAAAGGCGAGGAGGGGGTCGCCACCCAATAAAAGGTGCGATACCCCATCTGCTCAAGCCAGTGGGCTAATAATGCGGTCTTCCCTACGCGTCGCCGCCCATACAAGACGAGAAATTGGGCTCCAGGGGCTTCCCAAAGGGCATTCAATAAAGCCAATTCTTGATTACGGCCATTGAAGGGAAATTTCATGCGGACTCCTTGTTAGCATACTTTCAAGTATTATACCAGGGATTATAAAGCGGTTTCGTGTTTTTATGACTCAGGGGTAATGAACAGACCATTTCGGCCCTTATTTACCAGCATGTGTTAAATCTAATGATCTCACCAAGGGCTATCCTTTTATGCGCGTGATTTAGAACTAGGCTTTTCACCAATTTCAAGGAGGTGAAAGAAAAGTTACTCAAAACTGGTAAGATGCAGGGATGATTGACATTCAACACCTCATAGACGACGCAAAATGTTTTGAAGTCATCCGTGATTTGCGCTGGCCAGATGGAATCAAATGTCCCAAGTGTGGAAATAGCAAGATCGCAAAACGCGGATTGCATAACACCCAAGCCCATCGGCAGCGCTACAAATGTGTCCATTGTGGCAAACAATTCGATGATTTGAGTGAGACGATCTTTGAAGGCCATCATCAACCGCTGAAAACCTGGGTGTTGTGTTTGTATTTGATGGGGCTGAACCTTTCCAATCGGCAAATTGCGGCAGAACTGGATTTAGCCGAGAGTGTGGTGCAAGCGATGACCACCCAGTTACGGGAAGGGGTGGTGTCAAAAAAAAAGCCACTAAGTTGACCGGCGAGATCGAAGGCGATGGAGTGTATGTGGTCGCGGGACATAAAGGGCACCCGATCAAAGTGAGCAAAGCAGGGCGAAAGCCTCGGTGACGGCGTTTAAAAGGCAAGCGTGGGCGTGGAACGCTTGCCGGCGATAAGCCCCCGATCTTAGGTTTATTGCAAAGAAATGGTGATGTTGCCATCATGATGTTACCCAATGTCCAGCAGAAGACGATCAAGCCTGTGATCACGCAGCGGGTGGCCCCAGGCAGTTTGATCTACACCGATGAGTACAATATTTATGACCGCTTGCCCGCATGGGGCTACGCCCACAAAACCGTGAACCATTCTGCCAGTGAATACGCCCGCGATGAAGATGGCGATGGTTTTCATGAAGTGCATGTCAACACGATGGAAGGTTTCTGGTCGCTTTTACGTTCCTGGTTACGCCCGCATCGGGGCATCTCGCAAGAGAAATTGCCCTGGTATCTTGGTTTCTTTGAATTCATTCATAATGTTCGGCGGCGTGGCAAAGCTTTGCTTCACTCACTCCTTGCCGTGCTTGTAGCTCCTTGAAACCAGTTAAGAGCCTAGAACTAATGGCAAATTCTTGGGTAGTGTTAGATTTATTGGGACAGTATATGTAGAAGAGAATGAAAAAAAACGCGAATCAGGCAGTATTTCTCTGTGCCAAATGTTCATCTAGTAATGCAATCAGTTGGTCACGCGAGTAATTGTGCATTGGGTTATCGTTTTCATCCAGCAGCTTGTCCAGTAAGGCATGGATGACGCGGTTGCCTTCCCAGTGGGTGCCGACCAGGTAGCGGATTTTGGGTCTGGGGGAGAAAAGGGCGTCATAAACCGCCATGGAAACAATTTCAGGCGAAGAAGGTTTACGATTGGTCGCGGATTCAGGTTCGTCAGGTTGTGGCGTAGAGGGTTGGTTGAAAGAGGCCAGGATTTGGTCGGCTTCGGCTTGGAAGGGAGGCGTCGCGCGCTGGAATTTCGCCACCGTGCCCGCCGAAGAATTTTGCCCTGCGTTGGTGACAATGCCCCCGGGTTGGACAATGCTTACCCAGACGCCGTAAGGTTCCAATTCCAGGTGGAGCGCCTGAGTATAGGCTTCCAGCGCGTGTTTGGTCATCGTATAGGGACCATAATACTTGCTCGTAATCATGCCTCCCTGCGAGCCAATATTGACGATGCGCCCCTGGGCTTCGATGAGCAAGCGCACGAACGCGTTGGTCATACGGTGCGGACCAAGCACATTGATATCGAAGATGTTGAACATCTCTTCATCTGTCCAGGTTGCGAGCAGCCCCAATTCGCCGATACCCGCATTGTTGACAAGACCATATAACCCCTGCCCATGTTCTGTTATTTGTTCAAGGGCGTGTTGTATCTGGTCAGGGTTGCGGACATCCATTGCGATGGGCGTCACATTTTCAATTTCGGCGAGGGCTTCCAGGTCTTGTGGCTTGCGGGCGGTGGCGTAGACGGGATACCCACGTTCTGCAAAATAGCATGTGAGATGGTGGCCAATGCCGGTGCTGGCTCCTGTCACGAGGATTGGGGGGGTGGTCGGAGAGGTTAGAGTAGTCATGGAAGAATTACCTGTAAGGGGTGCGTAAAGTTCATGGTACCCTAGATGTAACGAAAACCACACCAAATACTAATTCAACCTCTCCAACGCCTCCAAACTCTGTTTTGTATTTGGATGCTCATCGCCAAGATATTGGTGGCGTAATTTGTAAGCACCGGCATAGAAATGACACGCTTGAGGAACATTTCCCGTGACTTCAAATAAACGTCCTTGGGCATGAAGGTTATGAGATAAATAGCGGGGACTTGGAAATTTTGCCTCCTTTAGGCTTTGGTAGGCACGATTTAGGTAATCAATCGCCTCGGGGAATTTTTCCAAATCCGTATACAAGTCTCCCAGGTATGTAAGGGTAAGAGCAGTTTGCAAGTGATTTTCCTTGAGATTAACTAGGCGGAGGTGTAACGCTTTTTGAAAGAAATCTTCTGCCTGGTTAAAGTGGCCCAGACGATGATGAACAATTCCAAGGCTGATTAATGGATAAGCAACTTCTACATTAGAAGATGATAGTAGCGACGAAAACAAACTTAATACCTGTTCTAATAATGGGAGAGCTTTCTTATAATTGCCTGTCTCCATAAAATAATAGCCCAACTGATGCAAACTTTGAGCCGTTGAAAAGTGGACAAGCCCAAATTTCTTCATTCGAATCGCTAATCCTTCCTCTATCAGATTACGTGCTTCCGAATAATTGCCTAAATCCCTTAATACATTGCTCAGATTAGCAAGTGTTGTTAGCGTATCGTTGTGTTCTACCCCTAATAATTTTTTGCGGATATCGAACGCCTGAGCAAAAAAATGACGTGCTTCCCCAGGAGACCCCATGCTTTGGTATATGACGCCTATTCCATTAATAATCCGAACCGTATCTGGTTGATATTCCCCATAAACCGCCAAAGAAATATCAAGAGCCTGGTTTGCCCAATCTAACGCCTCGCTATAATCACCATCATTCATACACTGAAGGGCCAAACAAAAATAACTGAACCCAGTGTCTGGGTGTGATGAGCCAAGTAAATGCTTTCGAATAATGATTGCGTCTTCAAAATTCTTGCGAGCCATGATGTTATCGTTAAGAACTTGATAGATTAATCCAAGACTATTATGACTTTCTGCAACAAGAATATGGTTTATTCCAAATGCTTTTTGCCGCAGGATTAAGGCTTCCTCAAGAAAGCTGCGTGCTTTTTCGTACTGGCTCAAACTTTGCCAGGCACGTCCCAAATGATCTAGCGTTATTGCTATATCGGGCTCGTTAGGGAGCAGATTCAGATGTTGTATGGCCAAGGCTTTTTCTAGATAACCAGTGGCTTCCTGATAATCGCTGCACCAGAACAAATGCCATCCCAGCGTTTGGCAAAGTAAGACAGTTTCTTTCTCCGCTCGATTCAAAAAATTTTCCGTCACATACCGCAAATGCACCTGCCAGTCCCGCGCAGGATAAAGACTTCGCGTCTCATTACATTTTTCCGTTTCGTGGATGAGCGTTTGAGCAACTGCGTTCAAGGCTTGCTCCTGACCCTCCGGCGCTTCACTTTCCCCACGCCAGTTCTGGACAAATTCGGCAATCAGTTGGTGAACGCGAAGCGTTTGGTTCTCACCCAGCGTAACTAACCCCAGTTTGAGTAAACGCGTAAGGGCTTCATCCAAGCTTAAGGGATCAGGCAACGACTCCGCTAATAGATTGAGGGGAATGGGCTGACCCGGAGCAAAACAAACGGCACGTCGCAACAAAGCCAGGGCGAGTTGGTCTTGGGTCTCGAGGGTGTCCAGGCGACACAGACTGAGGGCGAAAGTATGCGCCAGATTGTTCTCATGCTGGGTGGGAGAAAGACGCCCGGTTTGGAGGGAGGGGTGTTGAAGGCGGCTTTGTTTCTGTAAATGTTGTAAATAGGATTGTGGCGTCTCCTCCCCTTGGGCAAGATAATTTCCCGCAAGATGCAGTGCCAAGGGCAAATCTCCCATTGCCTCTGCGAGCGCGTCCGCATCGGAGTCTGAGAGTGTGGGAAGGAAGTGCCGTAAAAAGCGTACGCTTTCTAGCCGAGGCAAAACCTCCAACATCAATTGGATGACCCCCAAGGATAAATCCCAATCTTGACACCGACTGGTAATTAGCACATGACAACCACCCGTGGTGGGTCGCCATTTTTCAACCAGAGTTTCCTCTTCGCAGTTGTCAAAAATGAGCAGGCGGGGAATGTTTTCTTGCCAGGCGCGTTGGACAAGGGCGACTTGCTGTTCCTGGGAGAGCTGGTCAAAATCCTGGCTGAGGTTGAGATGCGCCGCGCGCCCACACCGGGCAACTTCTCCTGGAATCCCATTAGAGTCGGCGAAGTTGAGCCAAAACACACCACCAGGGAAAAAGCGCCCGTATCGGTGAGCAAATTCCACGGCAAGTTGGGTTTTCCCAATTCCACCCAAGCCCGTTGCCGCGACTTTTTGGCCGAGGCAAATCGTTTTTTGCGGGGTTGGGTACGAATTGAAGGCATAGGCGAGTTGCAACAACAAGTCAATGCGTCCGGTAAAAAGGGGATTGGCGCGCAGGGGAAGATAGGAACCCGCAAAGAGGGGCGCTGGGGCTGGAAGATTATCCAGGGGGAGCAGGATGTGGGCCTGGGTTAAAACCGCTGGATCAGGCAAAGCTATGCCAAGGAGTTCGGTTAAGCGTTGCTGAAATTCGGCGGATGGAAGCCGCCGCCCGGCCTCGATCTTCCGAATCAGCGAAACCTCATATCCCATCCGACGTGCCAGTTCCGTTTGGGTCCAACGTGCCTGTTGACGCGCGTTTTTGAGCCAGTGTCCAAAAGAAAAATCTTGCTCCATGAGTCTTATCCAAAAAGAGGGTAAAAGTAGCGAAACCGTGTCCTAGTTTTTGTCCTACCCTGGGGCCTTGAATCCCTGAGGGCTTTTGCTATACTGAAACATATCAGGCAGTTACGGCATTTGAACATCTCAGGCTAAGAAAACTTTCGGGAACAGTCCCTTTTCCTTCCAAGACGATACCTAATAACAAGACTCTGGAACATGAAAGGTATGTGCTTTCACAGGTTTTCGCGCGCTTTGATGCTCATCCTGGCTTCCTGATGCTGTGGTTTCGGTTGACGCGTTCCCCGGTGATAAGAATTCCCTTGATCAGGGATGTCATGTTCGTTCAAAAAATTGGGTCCGTTGTCTCGAGAAGATCAAGTTGATCTAGGTGCCCCAATGAGCCCTCCTTTATTTCTCGGAGGTGTCTCATGTTTAAGAAATTATTTGCGTTTGTGCTTGTGCTCGTGATAGGGATCGCCGGGTTGCGCCCAGCTTCAGGTGGCTCCCTAGATGATTGCACGCCTCCGCCTGCCAGTATCTGCGGAGGGTAGAAATTTTGGTTAGGATGGCTTTGCGGAGCCATCCTATTTTTTTAACTCATCCAGCCTTTGCCGGGCTGCAGAAAACTTCGCGGATAATCTGCGTGCCCACTCATTTTGCGTATAATTTTGGAGGAGGTTAAGAGCCTCATCGTAGAACGCTTTAGCCTCCAGACCTCTCCCCTGGGAAGCGACAGCCCGCGCCAGGTCGCCCAAGGAATTGGCAAGATTCAAGCCATCGTCCACTTGCCGAAAATGTCGCACTGCTTCAGAGAGATAGGCTTCTGCTTCAGGATACCGGGCGGTCTCCAGGGCGACATTGCCCAAATCGGTGGACACCGCGCCGAGATGCCAAACCAGTCCCGTCTGTTGAAGGAAAAGGGTATCAATCGCTAAAAAGGTAGCCTCTGCCTGGGCAAAGGCCCGTGTTTCGAAGTAGATCGTGCCCTGCATGAGCCGCAAATGGGTAGCCAGAATAGGGTTAGGAGTCTCGGCCAGCAAGTGCAGCGCCTTCTCAATCCAGTTTAAAGCCGTGTCGTATTGCCCCATCTTGGCCAAAACTACGGCCAAATTATTCATCACATGAAGTTGCTTTTCTCGCCTCTGGTTCGTCTTAAATAATGCCAAAGCCTGGGTGTAATGGGTTTCGGCCTGTTCAAAGAACCCTTGCTCCATCGCCACCAACCCAAGGGTGTTGTATGCGCCGGCCAATTCGGGGCCAAACGCCCCTAATCTCTCAAACCCTGCTACAGCAAGTTGGCCTTGAAGGATAGCTTGTTCATAGTTCTTCACCGCGTAGTAATCGTCGCTCAAAAAGAAATGGGCATATACCTGTTCAAATTCCAGCGCCATTTGTTCTGTCAGGTGTAAAGTGCGGTGATGAATTTCCAGGGCGGTGGGTAACTGCCGGTCAAGCCGATAGAGGAAGCCCAGACGATTGAGGAGTTTGCAGGCTTGAGCAGGGGCCTCTTCCTGGCAAAGTTGGATCGCCCGTTCCATCAGGTGAATCCACTCTTTCCATGGCCCGTGGATCTCGAAGGTTTCAAACCAGGTTCCCATCAGGTCCAGACTTTGTGACCGGGTGGGTTCGCATTCCATCCCAAAGCGGAGAGCGAAACTGAGATTCCGCAAATCGGCCAGACGCTCGGCAGGCGCAAGGGGCAACGGGTAATTTTTGCGCTGTTGCCAATAGCCCAAGTTCGCCGCCACCGTTTGGGCAAAGGGGGACGCAAATTGAGGAGGAGCTAAGGTATCCATCCAATAATGTCCGTTTGAATGAAACTGCGCGTCAGGCCATGAATGCCATACCGGCGCACTTGAGGGGTGCCCAACACTTCGATTAAGGAATAGGAGATCAAGGTTTGTAACGCTTCCCAAAAGTCGTTTTCTGCTAACCCACTCATCGCTTGAATCTGATCGGGCAACGCGCCCGATTCGGACGCCAGGGGCATCGCTTGGAGAATGGCTTTGGCTTCGGGGGGGAGGGCTGCCCAGGTTTGGCGATACACATAGTGGTACATCGCTTCTACCCGCCCTGGTCTTTTTTGGGTAAAGTCGCCGAGGATTTTTTTGAGGGGCAAATAGCGCGCCAGGCTCACGACCAGTTTGAGGGCCAGTGGGTTGCCCCCAAGCGTCTGATAAATCTCGTCGAGGGCGGTCTCAGCCAGACCGGTGACTCCCAGTGTTTGAGCCTGGAAGTGGATCAGCCTTTCGGCATCCTCTCGGCTCAATTCCATGACCGAAAAGGTATAAAGGTCAAATTCTTTGGGCGGAAGGGCGCGGCTGGTGACGAGAAATTTGCTCAGACCCGCCAACTGCTGGAGATAGGGCCAAATCAGGCGGGCTTCTGCTTCCCCTTCCAGGTTATCCACGACGATTAAAAAAGGAGCGGCGCGCAGCACGTTCTTAATCTGTTGTTCAAGCGCCTGAGACCCCGGTCCGGCAAGGCCTAAACCCTGGGCGAGTTGGGTGAGGAAGGAAGCATACGCGAATTCCGGGGTGAGGTGGTTTCCGCTTAACGTGGGGGGTTCAATCCGCAGCCAGACGATCCGTTCAAAATGGATAGCGGGGATGATGTGCCGGGTCAACGCATGGGCGAGGGCGGTTTTGCCGATGCCGCCGATGCCCACCAGGTTCAGGATGGCGTACCCGCGCGGGTCAAGGAGTTTTTCCGCTAACTGCGTTTGGGCTTTTTCCAGCCCAAAAAGTTGCTGATAATTCTGGGGGGGCAGGCTGTTTTCGTGGGTTTCGATCCATTCCTGACGGATTTTTTTCTCACGGGCAAAGAGAATGTGCGCCAGGGTATTGAGCGCTTTACGCTGGCGTTGATTAACTTGATCTTCGGTCAGGCTCAATTGGGAGGCTACTTCGAGAATGGTTTGGTCGTTGAGAAACCGCTCGCGCAAAACCCGTCCGCCCACGGCGTCTTGTTTTTCCAAATCTTCCAGGCCCGCCAGCAGCACCTGATTATTGCTCAGGCGGAGAACTTCGGGATTAAGTTCTTCCGTGGGGGGCATCCGCTTTTGGGCAAGCAAGCGCGCTTCTAAAAAATAATCATGGATGTTCCCCGAAGTAGGCCAGTTTCGCAAAGTTTCATGAAGATGCGGAAGGATGGCTTCCGGGGAGGTGTTTTGAAGGACCGACATCGTCACCTCTCTTCCTAAAATGGGGGATTTTCATGCACTTCGGGTATCTACTCAGGCAGAGAAGAAAATTCCCCAAAAAAGGATGGGTAGGGGGATGTACGTCGCTGCGCCCGAAGAATAAGCGTAAAAGTTTTTTGTAAATTTCTTGGAGGTCAAATCTTATGACTCAAATAAATGAAGAACAACGGGGGGCGCTGAGTTTCGATCTTGCGGCTGTGGCCGGGCCTGGGGGGGTGGCGTCTGTCGCCAACCCCGAAGGGCGCAAACTGGTTATTGATCGGGTGATTCTGCATCTTGAAACGCCTGCGGCGGTGGCCTGCACTCTTGATGCCGGGATTGCGGAGGATGGTGAAACATCATCTGACAATTTGCTTGATGGGGTTGATGCTACTCAGGCTATGGCGCTTGACAACATTACCAACAAGGGCGCGAATGGGGCGACGTGTTTCGTGTGGGATGTGGATGAATATCTGACCATTTCCGTTGCGACTGGCACTGTGACCGGGCTGACCGGGATCGGATTGGTGCATTACTTCCCTGTTGATTAGGTTTTCTTATAGGGGCGGGGCTTGCTCCGCCCCTTCTTGGATCGTATTTCTCCGGTCGAGCGCCGGGCCTGTGATCCAAACATTGGATCACCTGGTTCCACCGGCGGAGCTGCGAATTGATCCAAAAAGTGAGGTGTGTAATGACGGCAACTGAAAGCATGATTGCACGAGTGCGGCGGCAGGTGGCCGAGCCTAGCGAGGCTACCTATAGTGATGAAGTTTTGGCGGAGTACATCGAACGCTATCCGATCTCCGATGCCTTAGGCGAGACGCCTTTGCTCGAAGGTGGGACGGAGAACCCGGATTGGGAACCGTCCTATGATTTGTTTGCGGCCGCGGCTGAGATTTGGATGGAGAAGGCGGCTGCGCTGTCTACAAAGTATTCTTTTTCTGCGGATGGGAAGCGCCACGCGTTGGAACAGCAGTGGGAACACGCCGCGAAGATGGCCAAGTATTATCTTGCCCGGCGGCGGGTGAAGTCTTCTGCTGTGACGCCATCGGGTGATCCGCCCCTGGAACAGTCGCCCGCTTTGGGCGTGATTGTGTTGCCTGCAAGTGCAGTGGTCAACCGACTTGTGGAGGTGGATTGATGTTGCCGCCCCTTCTTCCTTCTTCTTTGCTATCGAGTGATGATCTGGTGATGGAGCAAGCTGCAGCGGAATCGGCGCTCCCGGATGTGGTGGATGTGATCCACTGTGAGTATGTTTTCTCTAATGCGCTTGGGTATTTCCTTGTGCCTGAATTGAAGTATGAGGATTTGCCCGCGCGGGTGCGGCCAGCGGGTTTCCCCTTTGTTTTGGGTAGCCAGACCCCTGTGCTGACGTCTTAT
>JACKAX010000042.1 GCA_020634875.1 Anaerolineales bacterium
GCCTACTTCCTCGCCGAAATCAACGAACCCGGCACGGGCGCGCAAAACATCAAAGACACCATCCGTGCCAACTTCGGCGTGGACATGAACTACTACGCCCTCATCCAATTTGAAGGCATCACCACCGTGGTAGACGCGGTTGGGGGCGTGGATGTGATCATCCCCCGCCCCATGTCCGGGTACGACGCGGGTACGGTCCACATGAATGGGACCGAAGCCCTCGCGTTCGTCCGCGACCGCACGGGTTCGGACGATTTCTTCCGTATGGAACGCGGCCAGATTTTCATCAAATCCCTTTGGACGCAACTCCTCCGCCCCAATCAATGGGGCAAGATTCCTGCCCTCATCGGTTCTTTGTCCGCTATCCTGCAAACCGACCTCCCTTTTTGGCTTTACCCTCGGATCGGCTTTGCCCTGCTCCGCGCCGGCCCCAACGGGATTGACAACCGCGTTATCACCCGCGACATGGTCAACCCCTTCACCACCTCCGGCGGTGCACAAGTCCTCGGCCCTAACTGGCCCGCCATTGACCCCATTATTCAAGAACTCTTCGGCGTCCTGCCGGAGCGATAGTATACAGAAAACACAGAAGAAACAGAAGGACACAGAAGAAAATTAGAAAAAAAAACTGTGTTTTCTGCGCCTTCTGTGTACCCTTTGTAAGGATGATGTCCTATGTCTACCCAAAAGAAACGCCGCTTTTCACGGAAATTTACCTGCGGATGTTTGCCTTCTCCACTCTTTTTGTTGATTCTTTACTTTGGCGTATACTTTCTCCTACGCGGCCCGCTTCCTACCCCACCTCTCGCGGTAGCCCACCGTGGCGGAAACATTACCACCCCGGAAAACACCCTCGCCGCCTTCCGCAACGCCATCGCCCTTCACATGGACTACCTCGAATTTGACGTGCAAATGACCTCGGACGGGGCACTCGTCGTCATCCACGATGAAACCGTAGACCGTACCACCAACGGTACCGGCGCGGTTAAAGATATGACCCTTGATCAGATCCGTGCCCTCGACGCGGGGAACGGCGAGCAAATCCCCACGTTTGAAGAAGTCATCCAACTGGCGAAAGACAGCGGCGTGAATATCCTCCCCGAAGCCAAATCCCCCGACCTCTATCCGGGGATGCCCACCAAAATGGTGCAACTCCTCGAAGAGATGGACTACCTCGATCATACGATTGTCCAATCATTTGTTCCCGCTGCGATTGATGAAATCAACATCGCTAACCCTTCCACCCGCACCTGTGCCCTTTCCAGTGTGGGGGTGTTTAACCTGAAGGATAACAACGCCACCGATGTTTGTCCCCTGGCTGAAATGGCCCTGCTTTACCCCTGGATGATCCGGGCGGCGCACCAACGCGGGCAGCAGGTTATCGTCTGGATTCAGGTGTTTGAATACCCGTTTATGGAACGGTTATATTACGCGTTGGGCGCGGATGCTGTGATGGTGAATGATCCGGCGGCGTTGGCAAAAGTTTTGGGACGGTAAACCCTAACTTCGGAAGTCTCCAAGTACCTGATGTTAGTCTTCGATGCTAGTGCACCAACGGTTTCCTATCCGAAATGGCTTCTAAAGACTTCCGAAGTTTTGTTCTGCGTAAGTCCTATTGAAAACGTAATTTTACGAAGATTCCCCCAATCAACATGATCTGTACGGAGTAGTAAATCCAGAGAAGCAGCAGCATTACCGTTCCCGCTGTGTCATAAATGGAAGCGATGTTGCTTGTACTCAGGTAGTAGCCGATTCCAAATTTCCCCAGGTTGTAGAACGCTGACCCCACCAACGCGCCTTGAAAGACATATCGCCAGGGGGGACGGTTGTCTGGCAAAAACTTGTAGACGAAGGCCAGCATTACTGTGACCACCACAAAGGCAATGCCCTCATTGAGGACGCGGGCGGAGAGAGCGAATGTGGGTTGGATAAACCGGGCGAGGTAAGTCATCAGGGCGGTGATGAGGAGCGAGAGCAGCAATAACCCGCCGATGATCAGCACCATAACCAGAGCCAGAATGCGCCCGCGCACATACCCGACGAGGGGGTGTTTTCCGTCATCGTTTTCCCCGAAGATTTTGTTGAGGGCGTTCCGTAGGGCGTTGAACGTGCCCGAAGCCCCGTAGCTCAACATCAGCAAACCGATGAGGGGCGTGAGCACATTGGTTTGTTGGGTAGTGGAGTTTGCGATGGTGCGCTCAAAAAATTGGATGCCCCGTTCTCCCAAAACATTTTCCACTTGGGTTAGGATTTCTGTTTGCGCGGCGCGGGGGCCAAAGAAGAACCCGGCAATGGCGATGGCAATTACCAAAAGGGGGGTTAGGGAAAAGATGGTGTAGTAGGTGATGGCGGCAGAGAGTTGGGAGACTTGCAAATGCCACCAGCGAAGGAAGATTTCTTTGAGAAATATCATCATTTGGTCATCATAAAACGAACGGCGTTCCTATGCAAGCCTGATGGATATTCAAAGCATCTGCTTCAGGGAACGCCGTTCGTGTGGTTGGAGGCATTATCGTCTGCTTACCCGCCAGAGTTGAATTTCATCGTCAAATCCTTTGAGGTGAGCTGCAAATATGTCCGTTTTGAACAGGGTTTTGTTTTCTCCCAAAAATTCCTGTACTTCCGGGTCGGTGTACACTTGCTCGGAGAGGATGATGTCTTTGCCCTCGGAATACTTTTCGAGACGGGAGGCGAAGTTGACGGTGGTGCCGAAGTAGTCCAGCCGTTCGTTGAGAGTGACGGCGATGGCAGGGCCGAAGTGGATGCCCGTTTTGAGGGAGAGCTGGCCTTGGAAGGTATTATCGAGCGCGATTTGTGCGCTCATCATCGCGCGTAACGCCTCGGTCGGGGTGCGGAACACGGCCATGATCGCGTCCCCAATCGTTTTGACAATCGAGCCGTTTTGCTCGGCGACCGCTTGTTTGAGGATAGAGAAATGTTCCATCACTCGTCCGAACGCAGGCGCGTCGCCGATTTGACGGTACATCTGCGTGGAGCCGCGCAGGTCGGTGAAGACCACGGCGAGACTGCCCACGGAAATCTGTTCGCCGGGGCGGAGGGCTTCGCGGGAGAAGAGGTCGCGGAATTGTTGGAGGACGATGACTTCGGCGGCGAGGACGGATTGATCGGACCAGGCCATGCGTTCGAGGAGGTAGAGGTGGGGGTGGTCAAGCGGATTGGCGAGGGTGAGGGTGGGGGCGAGGGAGATGAGGGGTTCGTCGTCCGGCCAGCCTTCGGGGTCGGGTTGGAGATCGAGGGCTGGTACACCCTTGGGTTCTGCGTATAGAAATTGCCCGCCAGAGAGGTTGGCGGCGCGGAGACGATAACGTCCGGCTTCGAGAGTCAGTTGGGTGGTCATTTTTTCTCCCGCAGCGAATATTTTTTGGTAAATAACATGGGGGGTGTTTTGCGGGCCACCGATGCAAAACTCGGAGGAAGGGGCGACGCGGACGGCCTCGTTCGGACGAAAGGTGAGTTCAACAGAACGTTCAAAGTTGGCGCGGAAGTCTATGTGGCAGCTTTCGCAGTGGACTTCGGTTTGTAAATCTTCGAGGGCGTCGGAGGTGCTTTTTGCCATGCGGCAGAGCGGGCAGAGGATGTCCCAGCGGAAGTTGAGGAGGCCGGCGCGGGTGGCGCGGAGGAAGAGTTCGAGGACGGCTTTGCGGTCTGCGCCCCAGTAGTCGGCGAGTTCGTAGGGGCGGAGGCGGGAGGCAACGAGATCGTCGGCGTTTTCGAGGGTTTCGATGAGGCGGGTGACGAGGGCAGGGTCGGTGCCGGTGTTGAGGAGGGTGGTTTGGTAGGCCATGAGGCGGGCGCGGCCACCGGGGGCGAGGCGGGGTTTGCCGAAGGTGCTGAGGGTGGTTTGCCCGGCGGTGACGAGGTGGTCGTATTTTTGGAAGGCGTTGCCAAAGGTGTAGCGGAAGAGCAGGCCGATTTGGAGGGGGATGCCGAGCAGGCCGAGGAAGTTGGCGGGGGTGACCCAAACCTGGTAGAGGAGGTGGGTGCCGCCGTCCGCGCGGGGTTTTAGTTCGACCACGACGCGGAGGGTGGACATGACGCCTTTGCTGTATTTGCGGGTGCAGCTGAACCGGCGTGGGTAAGTCCACTCGAAGGCTTCTTGTTCGTATTCAAACGGGAAGCCGTATTTGGTGAAGCGGAATTTGAGGTTGGCTTCGGGGGCTTTGTCTTTGTTGAGAATTTTGAGAGGTGGAATGCCAGAGTCGCGATCGAACCGGTTGGTGTCGGCGACGAGGGGCCAAAGGTCTTCAGGGGAGGCCTGGAGGGACCATTCCCAGGTGTAGTGGAAAGTTTGGTAGGGCACGGGGTTCTCGTAACTTTACGAACGGCGTTCCTTAAAAGACACCCTTTAGGTTTCAGGTGCATGTGGGCAGGGACGCCGTTCGTTTAGGGGAAGGGGATGTCTGGATTAATCATACCTGTTTTTGGGAGGTTGAAAAGTTGTGAGTTTGTGTTTGTATTTTGTCAGAATTGAGGCGTGAGGGACAGTTCAAAAGGTGTTCAATTTTTAATCAAAAAGACGGCGCGTGCCATGCACACGCCGTCTTTTTGATCCGGTGACAGTCACTTCTCAAGTGACTGTCACCGGGATTCCGATTAACTTTTCCGCCGGAACACCAGCCCAATCAACCCGATCCCGATCAGGGCGAGCAATCCTGCCAGGGGCAGCGTGCCTGGTCGGGCGGTGAAGGATTGGAGGGTGAGGGCGGTAGGGCCTGCATCATTCCCGACAGTCCAATCCGAAAAATGAGAAATCCCGCTGCGGCTAATCGTGTTGGTTGTAAAGCCATTTGCCACACAATCCCAGGTACTACCTTCATAACGGCAGACTTTATCATTTCCATCTGGGGGGAACGAAGTAGGCAGAGTTAGCGAACCTGAGAATCCAGTAGCACAACTGCCTGAACTGATGGTCCAATAACGCCCGGTTTGCAACGGTGGGGTGGCATTTGGATGATTTGTTGGAAACTCGGTGACACTTAGCGTGGTCAAGCATCCCGAGTCATTGAAAATATCCAGCGAAAAACCGTCAGACACATCGGTCAAGGTTTGTTGAACCATGCCTAAAAAACTGCCTGCTCCTACTGCATAACACTGAGCTGTTGGCACACAGGTTACACCAAAGAGTTGACGCGTTGTAATGGTATGGTCAGCGACCCAACTTGTCCCATCCCAAGAAAGGATTGTGCCTTCATCTCCAACGGCTTTGCATCTAGTCGTTGAAGGGCAAGTAATACTGAAAAGATTTGCGATGGTGTTTGATATTTCTGTACTCCAAGCCGTTCCGTCCCATGAAAGAATAATGCCGTCAAATCCAACCGCTTTGCATAAAACATTCGATGGGCAGTAAACACCATATAGATTATTCGATGTCCCAGAGCTTTCTGCACTCCAGTTTGAACCATCCCAGGAAAGAATAACTCCACTGCTTCCCACGGCTTTACAAAGTGTAGTGGAATAACAGGAAAGATAATTTAAACTGTCAATTGCTGAATAGGGCTCATGACTCCACACAGATCCATTCCACGATAAGATATATCCATCTCCGCCAGTCACCTTACATAACGTGGTCGTAGGACAGGAAATACTTAAAAAGATGGAAGATGTTTCTGAATGTTCTAGACTCCAGGCATTGCCATCCCAAGAAAGGATAAAACCAATGAATTCTCCCATTGTAACTCCTCCTCCAACGGCTTTGCAGAGGTTTACGGCCGGACAGGAAATATCAAAAAGCTGATCCATTATTCCTGATGTGTCCTGACTCCAGATATTCCCATTCCATGAAAGAATACTCCCATAGGCCCCTACTGCTTTGCATAAGTTTGCAGATGGACATGAAAGATGGTCGAGGAAGACTGAGCTCGTTGATTCGGTCTCCCAGGGAGCACTCCCGACCTTGGATCGGATAATGCCATTCCATCCAACCAAAATACAAAATGTTGCCGTTGGACAGGAAACACTATAAGCATAGAAGCCTGTTTCGTAGGAATCTCGGGACCAAGATGGACTTCCTTGGAACGAAACGATCGCTCCATTATCCCCTACTGCTTTACATCTAGTAATTGAAGCACAGGCTACTCCGTAGAAATCAAGCAGTACGGGAGAGAAGTTATAACTCCATATATCTCCGTCCCAAGAGAGTATAGTGCCGTTCATTCCCACAGCTTTACATAAACTGATGGAAGGACATGCAATACCATTTAATTGAGTCCATGCCCCAGATGAGTCTTCACTCCAAGTGCTTCCATCCCAGGAAAGAATGAGACTGCTCATTCCTACTGCTTTACATAATGTGTTAGATGGACAGGAAATTCCGAGTAATAAGGTCGAAGTACCAGATGAGTCTTCACTCCAAGCGTCTCCATTCCAGGACAGTATTGTTCCATTATCTCCCACAGCTTTACAAAAGGAGTTAGATTGACAGCTAACACTGCGAAGTTGATTTGCCGTACCTGATGAATCTACGCTCCAACTAATTCCATTCCAGGTTAATATTGTCCCGTTGTCTCCAACGGCTTTGCAGTAATCCGTAGAAGGGCAGGTGATTCCAAAGAGTTGGTTTGATGTCCCTGATAAATCACTGTTCCAATTTGTTCCATCGAAGGTAATGATAGTACCAACTTCACTTACTGCCTTACAAATCGTTATTGATGGACAGGCAATGCTATTTAAGTTGGTTCCTTGTGGAAGTGGGTATAGCCAAAACCAATCGTCAACCACGGTGACAGTAGAAGGGACATCTGGTGTTTCAGGAGTGGTCTCTTGAGCATGAACTGTGGTTCTAAGGCAAAATAAAAGAACCGAGAGCACAATTAATAACCCTCGTTTTGAGTAGTGGGAAGGTGAAAATGATCGCTTTGATAAGAATTGTTTCATGGCCAGCTCCTTTTAGTTCAATTTTATCCTTCCCCACGATGTATATCAAGCGATTTGAATTCCTAAATCAATTTTCTCTTTTATGCTTTCTTACTCGACCGGGCGCTGTCTCCACCTTTTTCGGCGTTTTTGCCTCTGGGATAAATGGCAACGGCGCTTCCACGGTCATTCCACTTTGAATGATCCGTTGGAGTTCCGCGACCGCGCGCGGGTCCGTTTCCAGGGGGTCGTACGCGGCAAGGCGGGTTTCGACTTCGTCAATGGCGCGGCGTTCGAGCGTCCACGCGCCGGCTTTGAACCAGGTGTCGCGGTTGAGGCGGTCGTACACCATGCCGGGGAGGTAGAGTTCGTTTTGCCAGTTTTGGATAGTGTGGGGGGCGGTGAGCAGGTGGTCGCCCGCGAGGAGTTCGCGGGCGAGGTCAATGGTGGGGAAGTCTTCGGACGGTTTTTGCTCCCGAATGAAGTGGAGGGCTTGTCCGCAAACTTCATTATCGAACACGAGTTTGGGCAGGCTGAACAGGAGCAGGTAATCGAGCATCCCCGGCCCGGAGATGGAGTTCGCGCCCGCCATCGCCGCGAGGAGCGCGCTGCCGAACGTTTCCGCTCCGGCTTGGGCGTCAAGCAGTTTGCTTTCGCTAAAGGCCATGTAGGTTTGGGTGGGCAGGCCGAGCGATTTGGCAACCGCGAGGTACATCAAATCCAGCTGCATCGCTTCAATCGCCATCATCGGGGAGGTCGCCAGTTTCATGTGGAATGCCGCAGGCGCGCCGCCAAACAGAACGGGTGCGCCGGGTTTGACGATTTGCGCCATTACCAGTCCGGCGAGGACATCGGCGACATGGAAGACGGTGGCGCGATAGAGGGTGACGGGGGCGATGAGGCCCATGATCGTGACCGGGACGATTTCGACGGGGATGCCCGCTTCCACGCAGTCGAGCAAGTTTTGGCAGGAGTCTTCGCTGTACCGGAAGTTGCCTGTGGCGGTGATGGTGAAGATGGACATGGGGCGGGCGATCAGGTCGGTGCGGTCGTGGCGGAAGAGCTGCATCATCTCGACCATGCGCGGGACGCCGTGTTCAGTGAATGCGCCAGAGACAACGGGCTTGCGGGTGTTGGTGAGGACCATGTACAGCCGCCACGCGTCGGAGACTTTCGCTTCGATGTCGGCGTTGGTGGAGAAGGCGGTGGCGGGGTAGGCGATGTGTTCGAGGCCGTCACACAGGCGGATGTATTCGACGAAATCGGTGCTGTTGGCGAGGCGCGCGTCGCCGGTACGGTGATCGAGGATGCTCAACCCGCTGGAACCGGGGGTGAAGTGGACGCGGTCGCCGCCCAGGTCGGTGTACGGCGTCCCCTCGCGGGTGTGGAGGGTGAAGGATCGCGGCGTGGAGGCAATCGCGCGGTCTACCACGTCTGGGGGGAAGAGAATCCGTCCGGCGGGGTCGGTTTGCAGGCCGTGTTCGAGTAGACGGGCGCGGAGTTGTTTTCCACGGATTTCAAAGCCGAGTTCGGCGAGGATTTGTTTGGCTTCGGTCAGGATTTTGGGGATCAGGTCGGGGTCTAGGGCTTGGATTTTGGGGTACATGGAGACATTTTCCATAGGGGAGATGGTTTTGTAAAGGGAGTTTTCGACGCAAAGCCGCGAAGTCGCAAAGAAATGAAAAAGAAAACTTTGCGACTCTGCGACTTTGCGTCCAGGGTTTGTCCCAAACTTGTGCCCGATTTCCTTAATAAACCCTTCATAACGCACTTTCCGAAAACCCTTGCGTGCGAGGATATAATTTAGGAAGGTAATCTTACGCATCCAGCATGATAAGTGATGAAGTGATTCACTTATCACTTATCACTTATCACTTTATCACTCCAAAGGAGTCCCATGACCACCACCTTCCGTTCGCCTGAAGAACTCAAAAATTGTCTGGGGGATCAGCAATACATCGCCAGTGATGAAATCGCCACCATCATGTACCTGTCTCAACAATTGGGAAAACCCCTCCTGACCGAAGGCCCCGCGGGAGTGGGAAAAACCGAACTCGCGAAGGCCATCGCGAGCGCGACTGGGCGGGAACTTATCCGCCTGCAATGTTACGAAGGTCTGGACGAGACGAAAGCCCTCTATGAATGGGAATATGCGAAGCAATTGTTGTATACCCAACTGCTCCGTGACCAATTGCAACAAACGTTGAGCGGCGCGGTGTCGCTGTCCGAGGCGGCGGACCGGCTCGCAAACGAGGAAGATGTGTTTTTCTCGATGCGGTTTTTACTCCAGCGTCCGTTGCTCAAAGCGATTTTGAGTGAGCAACCGACGGTATTGTTGATTGATGAAATTGACCGAGCGGACGCCGAGTTTGAAGCGTTCCTGCTCGAAGTGTTGAGCGATTTTCAGATTAGCGTGCCGGAATTGGGGACGTTGGCGGCTGTGCATCGTCCGCTTGTGCTGTTGACCAGCAACAACACCCGTGAACTTTCCGAAGCCCTCAAACGCCGTTGTTTGTATCTGTTCATCGGCTACCCGAACGTGGATCAGGAACTCGCCGTTGTCCGCTTGAAGGTTTCCGAACTGAACCCAAAACTCGCGCGGCAAGCCGTCGAACTCGTGCAAATGTTGCGTGGGATGGATTTACGCAAGTCCCCCAGCATCAGCGAAACGCTGGATTGGGCCAAAGCATTGGTCGCCCTCAACGCAAATAATCTCGACGAACAGACGCTTGAAAATACGATCACCGTCCTGCTCAAACACGAATCCGACATCCAAAAGGCCAAACGCCAACTCAACGCCCCCGCCCCGAAACGCAGAGGGGATGATGATTTGACGAAGTATTTGGGAAGAAATTAGAAACTGGTACGCAGATTTCACAGATACCGCAGATTTTCCCTAAAAATTAAATCTGCGAAATCTTGTAAATCTGCGTACAAATCCCGGAGAGTAGCATGGAAGAACGAATTATTCAATTTGTCAATGCGCTGCGGAATAAGGGGGTGCGGGTCAGTTTGGCGGAGTCTGCCGATGCGTTCCACGCAGTGGATCATCTGGGGGCACATCGGCGCGAGAATTTTCGGTTGTCCCTGCGCGCGACGCTGATCAAAGACTTTAACGATCTGCCCGTTTTTGACGAACTCTTCCCCCTCTTCTTCGACACCGGCGGGATGCCCCCCATGCAAAGCCTGCCCGACGACCTCACCCCCGAAGAAGCCGAGATGCTCGCCGAGGCCCTACAAGCGTTCAACCGCAAACTTCGCCAACTGCTCGAAAAACTCCTCAAAGGCGAAGAACTCACCGCCGAAGAGATGGCACGCCTCGAAGCCCTCACCGGCCTCCAACACGCCGACGATCCCCGCTACATGGAATGGATGCGCCGCCGGATGGAACAAGCTCTCCGCTTCCCAGAGATTCAAGAGGCCATGCAGGACATGATGTCCATTTTGCAAGAAATGGGCATGAACCCTGAACGCCTCCAGCAAATGGGCGAAATCATGCAAGAGAACATGAACGCCATGCGGGAACAAATTCGTCGCCAGGTCGGCCAGCGGATCGCCGAAAACATGAGCGAGCGCGACCCTGAAAAAGGCGTGGACTCTCTGTACGACCGCCCCTTCCACTCACTTTCTGACTCCGAGATGGATCAACTCCGCAAAGAAGTTACCCGCCTTGCCGCGGTTATCCGTACCCGCGTCGCCCTCCGCCAACGCCGTGCCAAAACCGGCACCCTCGACGCCAAAGCCACGATCCGCGCCAACCTCAAACACAATGGCGTCCCCTTCGACCTCAAACACCGCGACCGCCGCCTCAAGCCGAAAATCGTTGTCATCTGCGACATCAGCACCTCGATGCGGCACATGTCCGAACTCATGCTGTCCCTGCTCTATGCCATGCAGGATCAAATTACCAAAACCCACGCCTTCGCTTTCATTGACCACATGGAATACATCACCCCCGACTTTCAAGGTCGTGAATCCAAAGACGCGGTCAACCACGTCCTCATCCGCCTGCCCCCCGGCTATTACAGCACCGACCTCGGTCACAGTCTTGACAACTTCGCCCACGATTTTATGGATACTCTCGATGGGCGCACCACCCTCATCATGGTCGGCGATGGGCGCAACAACTACAACAACCCCCGCACCGACCTCTTCACCCAGATGGCTCGCCGCGCCAACCGCACTATCTGGCTCAATCCTGAACATCCTTACCAGTGGGGCACAGGGGATAGCGACATGCTCCAATATCATCCAATTTGCGACTCGGTTTTGCGGGTAAGCACGCTGTCAGAGTTGAGTGCGGCGATTGATAATTTGTTGGTGGGATAGTTTGGCGGTTAAATAAAAAGTGCCGGTTTTCACCTTGAAAACCGGCACTTTATTTTGTCCCTACCACCAATACAAACGGCAAATGCACCAGAGATTCCCATTTTGAAAAAAGCACGCCCGAACGTTTTTCCACCTCGTTCACCCTTCGCGCCTCCTCCGCGGTGAGCGGCAACCCCCGCAGAATCTCAAACCGGGTTTCCGCGGGCGGCTGAATCCCGGACGTAGTCTCAACTCGAACCTCAAACCCCGCCCGAGACAACGCCCCCGGCAGTTTCCGCCCCACCAACGGATCCGCTCCCGCGCGGGTGAGCGCGGCCATCCAAACCTCCTTCAACCCCACCCCCTCCGGCCATTCCAACATTCCTCCATAATCTGGTTCAATCGCCACCACCACACCCCCTTTCATCGTCACGCGCCCAATCTCCGCCGCCGTCCGTTCCAACGGCATCCACATCAACGCGAGCTGGCAAAACACCAAATCGAAAGACCCATCCACAAATGGCAACGCTACAGACTCCCCGCAAACCCCGCCCAAAACATTTTGCAATGCTTGAAATTGGCGATCAAGCCCAAAAACCCTTCCTCCTCCTCGCCGTTCCAACTCTTCCGTCACCACGCCATACCCACACCCCAAATCCAAAATCCGCTTCCGATGAGCGATCTCCACCTGCCTTAACAAACGCGAACGAGCAGGGGACAACCAGTCTGCTTGCTCGTGTAGTAATTGTGGGGAGGGGAGATCGTATAGGGTCAAGATTCAGAAGATAGAGAGGCCAGCCACGCATCCCTTTCTTTGGGCGTCTTCAAATGTACCACCCGCAAATGGGCATATTCCGGTTGCTGAAACCGTGCTGTGTATTGCCTTCTTCGCCGGTGATACGTGGTGAGCATCCAAACCATAATCGAGTCCTGACTAAACATCGAATTTTTGATAGTCTCACGGTTGCCGTGCCATAGTTCTTCTTTTGTGAAAGAACGGCGCAGCGTTCGGCGGAGAAGTTGCCAAAACACCCGTCCAAACGAAAAATCCAGGTACACCACCGTTTCCGCCCGTGCCCAGACGAGGGAACGAACCCGACTGTAATTGCCGTCCACCACCCATTGATCCCCCGCGATGGCTTCAAGCACACGCGCCTCAAACACTTCATCTGGCACACCTGTCCAGTTTTCAGCCCAATAGAGCGCGTCTAACTCAATGTGTAGCAGATTCAAGCGTTTCGAGATTTCACGCGCTGTGGTGGTTTTGCCGGTGCCAGTCGTTCCCACCACGGAAATCCGCTGGCCCCAATGATTACCGCCCCCCACCGGCACAGGCGCACGCACACGCACACCCCGCACAGGCGCACGCACAACTTCCGCCGCCACCCCCGCTCCCGCCAGAGCCACTACTCTTGGACAGCGCTTCAAAGAAATCGCCCGTTGCCTTGTCCAACCCGCTTAGGTTGATCACCCCTTGTGTTCCGGGTGCGGAAATCTTTCCGGGCAAGATCGCCCCGGCCAGGCCTGCCATTGTATTCTCCGCCCAACCAGCAAACCCGCCCGCGACATCGCCCAAGCCCGGGCCGCTGGAAGAAGATTTGCTACCGCCCACTTTCGGCGCGGCCCCCCCCATTCCGCCGCCCGTGTAAATGGGGCGTGTCCAGATCGGGTAATAGATATGGCGCGGGGTGGTGAACACAGTTGGGTAATCATCATGCATGAGCACCCACTCCATGTTTTTGTCTAAAAATTGATCTTTCTGCTCGATCTCGCCGATCTTTTGCGCTTCCCCCCATGCCCGGTCTACGATTTTCCGATAGTAATCTTGTGTGTCGGACAGATCGAAGCCTTTGACGCGGACTGCGGTGCGGGTCAGGAAATCCTTCATTGCATCGGTGAAATCAATTTTGCTGACAGGCCGGTCGGGGCGGGCTTCGATGGCGTCGAGAAATTTGTGTTCGTAGGTGTGCAGCACCGTGCCTTTGTCTTGTGCCGCTTTCCGTCTGAAATCCTGTCGTTTGCCCATACTCGTGAGATTTTTCGCACGAAATTCCGGGGCGACTTCCACCGCCAGTGGGTTGGCATTCAGTTGGGTCAAGATACCTTTTTTCAGCAAGCCGAAGATAACGAGACTGAGGACTTTGTTCAAGGGCATTTCGAGGATCGCCGCGGCCTCGGCCGCGGTCAGCCCGCGTTTGATCCCGCCTCCCTCGACTTGTGCGATGGCGGGCATGTACTTCTTTTTCTTTGTGCGTAAAGCCGTCTCATTGACAATAATCAAACCGATCAACGGGAAGAAACTGCACAAATGCCACCCTGGACTTTGCACAAACGACCAGATTAACCCGCATCCAGCCAAAGCCCACAGCGCAAACCCGGTGCCGTTCGTAAAACGGAAAAACAGGATACTAAACAGAATAATTGAAAAAATCCCGGCAACCACGCGGGCGTTCTCGTTATTTTTAAACCAGAACACCGGTAGGGTGAGAATGTTCATTTTGATGAAATTATTCAGCCCGCGTGTGGGGAATGAAATCCCAACTTCGTGCGGCCCATCCAACCGGGTATTGTCAAACTGCCAAACCGCTACCACATGATTTTGGTAAAGCGCCTTAGATGTAAACGGCATGTTGTTATTTTGGTAAAGCACTTCGTCGGGTTGAATGCCATCGAGCATGTGGATGGCAATGTTCAAATTCGTCGTCCCGTTGATGTATTCACTGCCAAACCAGGTGGGGGTAATTTGCAGGGACGCGTAATCTTTTTTCGTAACATCCTGATAAATCAAACTTGGCATCGTAAACTCAAAATGGAGTTTGCCAGAACTCCCCGCCGCAATCATTTTCGACCCCAAATGGACTTCCACCCCCGGATTGACGTATTCCGAACGATAAATCCCCGTTGCGGCGACCCCATCCACCGAAGCCGACATATTGGCAATATCGTAATCCTTGGTGGGCATCCCAATATCCACAATATCAATCGTATGTCCGTAGGAACTGTTGTCAAATGTAATATCGTAGACAATCCGCACATTCCCGTCCGCCTGGACGAATACTTGCATATTCAGTTCTGGCACAGAAAACGAATAGGACTGTGCGGAAGCTGGCGTGGCGAAAATCCCCAAAACCAGCAACATTAAAATGACGATAATCTTTTTACTGAAACGATCCAAGCGTTGAATGTTGTTCGACATTTTCTCTCCAAAATTTAGAAACTTCGGAAGTCTTGTGGAAGACCTTTCTATCCGGGTTCACCGCTAAATTACCGGGCTTTCCTGTAAGAAATTCTCATAGATTTCCGAAGTTTGGGTTACTAATCCGTACTCCACCCTTGTGCTTCCGCGGGACAATCGGCGGCGCAGATCGCCAGGCCGGGGCAATGGGCACACCGCGTGGGGGCGTTGACGCGCGTCCGGTAAGCCTGAAACGCGTCGGTCATCCAAATGCTGTCCCAATCATCTTTGAGCAGATTCCCCGCCATGCGTTTGGCCCCGCGTGGGGGAATCACCACCCCGTTCGGTTCCACGCGAATGGACAAATCCCCGGACGTGCGCGGGCCAGCGGCCAGCTGATCGGTCAGGGCTTTGGCCGGGTTGCGCTGCACGGGCGGTTCCCAAAGATAGCGAACGTTGGCTTCGGCAGACTCTTCTTCCACTTGGGCTGCAACCTGCCGCATCGCTTCGGCGGGGATGGCGTCGGAGCAAGTTTCTCCGGTGGGGGCGGCGAGGGCGAAAAAGGCCGCGTTCGGCACTTGAAGGGCTTGGAGACTTTCCAGCGTTTCGTTTAAGCCAGCAAGGGTGGCTGGAATGAGGGGAATATGCGCCACGTCCGCGACTTCGAGTTGTTGGGTGCGGGTAAATGCCTGCCGCGCGGCAAGATGATCGCCATCCCCGAATAGTTGGTCGTGAATATCCGAATGGGCGGAGGCATAGAACACAGTGACATGATCCAGCCCAGCCATCACCAAATCTTCGAGCAGGGTGCCCCGCACCAGGTCGGTGGCCCGCCCGCTCACACCGCAGATCATCCCCAAATCTTCGGCGCGTTCCACGGCGCGAACGAGAAAATCGGGATTGGGATGATCGGGCACGAGGAAGGTGACGTGAGGAATGCCAATTTCCCACAACCGGCCCAACAACGGAAGGATGAATTTCGGTTCCGCGAGGGGCACGGTGGCCTCCAGAGGCGCGATCAGTTGGGTTCCCGCGGTAGCCGCGGCATCATCCAGGTTGAGAATGGGGTAATTATCACCGGGAGAAGCCAGTTCGTTGAGTAGAATGCCAACTTTGGTGAAATCTTTCTGGATTTGGTCGGCGGACGCGCCTGCGAACCGGGCGCGCACCTCGCGCTGGAGACTGGTCTCCGGGACATTTTCCATCAGCCCCTTGACAATCACCACGCCCGCGGGGGACAGGTGAGCGGCCGCGGTCGCGTTGGCGAGCAACATGCCGGACCCGTCCATTTCCACGCGCAGGTGGAAGCGGGTGTATTGTCCCTGGCTCTCACGTAGAAAATGGTACAGCCCAGGCGCAATCGGTTCAGGCGCAGAACGAAGACGGGGGAAGAGGAGGTTTTTGAGGAAGTCTGTATTCATGGCTTTTATTTGTACACAGATGGTACAGAGGAAAACAGAAGGACACAGATGTTTTTTGAAAAATTTCTGTGGTATCTGTGTTTTCTGCGCCTTCTGTGTACCATCTTTTATAACGAGGGATATTCGCCAATTTCAGCGAGGGGAATGAAGGTAGGCATTTGGCCCTGCCCGCGGCGAATGTCGTTGGTGAGACCTTTGACAGGGATGAAGCCGGCGGTGGGGGCAAAGATCGGTTTGCTGGCGTGGGAACGCGTCCCGCACGAGCCACTGCACCCGGCACATCCACCCCCAAGCGCGCTACTGTCTTCGGAAATTCGGTGCCCCTCGCGGGCTTCGCGCTCGATCCGGCATCCGCCGCCGCACAGGGGAAGGTCGGGGCATTCCCAACATTTTTCGGGGAGGCCGTAGCCGCGCGGATCCAATTCCCGATCACGGAACGAAACGAACAGCTCGCCGTTCCAGATCGATTCCCACGGGTCGCGGAGCATGTTGCCCGCGGCGACGTAGTAGGACTGGCAGGGCAGGACATCGCCATTGGGTTCGATACACATGGAGTATTCCCCGGCGTTGCAACGTTTCGCCCCGATTTCGAGTTCGACGGGGGACATGCGGCAGTATTCGGTGGGGGTGTACCAGAGGAAGCGCATCCCCAGTTCTTCGGCAGTGTCGCGGACGCGGATGAGGAGGGCAGGCATTTCATCTTCGGGGATGGCCATGTCATTTTCAAAGCCACCGCCGGAGTAGATCATGCCGTTCATGGCAAAGGTGCGGATGCCGAGATCGTACAGGAAATAAATGATGTCCTCAGCGTGATCCATGTTGGCACGCATGAGGGTGGTGTTGGTGATGACGTGGACGGAAGAATCCAGCGCGTTGCGGATGCCGCGCACGGTTTGGTCGAAGGATTTTGCGCCCATCATCGCATCGTGGACGGCAGGGTGACACGAGCCGAGGGTGACTTGCACGTGGTTGAGGCCTGCGTCCGCGAGGGTTTGCATGTATGAGGTGTGGGCAATTTTGCGCCCGTTGGTGTTCAAGCCGACGATGTGCCCCAGGCTGTCGGCGTAGTGGATGATTTCGGGGAGTTCGGGGTGGAGGGTGGCTTCGCCGCCAGTGAGGATCAGGTGGGGGACGCCCATCTTGTGAAGCTGGTCAATGACCTGGAACCAGTCTTCTTTGGGCATAGAGGGGAGGTGATAGCGGTCGGGTTCGTTGTAGCAGTGGGGGCATTCGTTGTTGCAGCCGTAGGTGAGGGCGAGGTCTACTTTGTAGGGGGCGTGGATGCGGGTGGAGAAGAGGGGGCGTTGGGAGGCGAGAGGGGAATTTAGTGGTTGGGTGACTGGGTGATTGGGGGATTGGTTTGCTGATTTGTTGAATTGTTGGTTGGTGGTTTGGATGTCTTGGACGGCGCAGGTGGCACAGGTGGTGGGGGCTTGGAGGGTTTCGACGAGCGCGTAGAGAGCGGCGGTTTCGGTGTTGATCGAGCCGGGGTCGTGATAGCGGGTGCGTAACCCCGCTTGAGCCTGGGGGAGGGGCACGCCGTCGAGGGCGAGTTTTGCCATTTCTGCGGCGGTCGGATTGAGGTGGATGACGTCCGTCACGTCGCGGAAGAGCACGCCGGAGCCGTCGGATTCTATGCGGAGGTGCAGACGAATTTGGCCGCCGAGGGGGGTGAGGTGGTAGGTGTACAGGCCGGGGGCCGGGGGTTCGAGGGGGGCGGAGAAGGCAGAACGGAGGGCGTAGAACGTAGAACGGAGGGGATTGAGGGTTTGTGTGTTTTGTCGGTTAGCTGATTTGAACGGGTTTTTTACCATTTGGGAGCCTCTTCGATTTGGTAAGAGGTGCCACAGTGTTCGCAGTGAATGAAAATGGCCCCTGTTTTGACTTCGATGGAGTTTTTGCTGAGGGCGGCACCACAGTTGTTGCACGTCATTTGTTCGAGTTGCACGTCCCCGGATAGGTCAATTTGCTGTTTGACGGTGACTTCGTTTTTGATGACTTGGGGTTGAACGCGGGCGAGGTAGACCATGAAGCCTGCCGCAGCCAGCAGGACGACGCCGATGATAAAGCGACCCACGAGGCCTTGATTACCAATGAGGAAAATCAGGCCAAAAAAGCCCAGGGCGGTGGCGATGAGATAGGAAATGGTTTTCATGGAGGTTCCTTTTAAAGTTGAGAGTCTTCCGAAAAAAAGATGTGTGGGGAATGTACATTCCCCACACATCTTTTTTTCGGGTAACTTCTTTTTATAAGCAATTTACGGTTGCCAAAACGGCATTTGATCATCGGTATGGGTTTTTGTCAGATTGGTGAGGCGGGTGCCCTCAGAAGTCATTACGAAAATATCCCAGTTTCCGTCTCGATCTGATTGGAAGGCGATCATCGTTCCGTCGGGCGACCACGCGGGGGACCAGTCCTCACCAGGGTGATTGGTCAGGTTCGTCTGGTTCATGCCATCCGCGTTGATGACGAAGATGTCGCCTGGGCCATCTTGAACGTTGCCACGATACGCGATACGGGTTCCGTCCGGTGACCAAACAGGGGAGTAGTGATTGGTTCCGTCGGAAGTCAGACGGCGGACGTTGGTGCCATCGGGGTTCATTAGATAGAGATCGTAGATGCCAGGGGCGTTGTCACGGTCAGATAAGAAGATGAGAGTACTGCCATCCGGGGACCAGACCGCGGCCCAATCATCGCCGGGTGTGTTGGTGATTTGGGTAACGTTTGAGCCGTCCGCGTTCATCAGGAAGAGATCGTTGTTCTCGTTTTTGTAAGCGGTGAACATGATCTGCGTGCCATCCGGCGACCATGCCGGGAAGGAATTGGTCGCTTCCTCATCGTGCGTCAGTTGGGTGACGTTTGTGCCGTCCGCGTTCATCGTGTAGAGATCGGTGCCAATGTCGCCAAACAAGGTGTACACGATTTTGTTGCCATCCGGGGAAAACGGACCAGAAATGTGGCTACTTTCCCCTTCGGAAAGGCGAATAGCCGTCATCGTTTGTAGATCGAATTCGTACAGGGCATAGTTGCTCGTGGTACGGTTCGAGTTGAAGATTAGTTTGCCTGTTCCACCACCGAAAGCATTTCCGGTAGTGGGAAAAAGGGGATCGCCCAGAACGGCAGCATTAGAACTGCAAGCGATACCGAGGAAGAGAAAAATAAGCATAACGAACGGTAGTAAAAGGCGATATGTGGTTTTCATATGGAGAGATAAAAAAGCGGGCAATTTGCCCGCATCTTAAGGTGTTTAAGAGGATCTAATTTCCCGGAAGACGGCTATTAAGTTCCTTTGTCGTTGTTTGAATGGCCTCCTGTGTAAAGCCGAAAAAGGTCATTTCATACAAGCAGTGGGCGAGAATGTCATATTCGGAAAATTTTTCCAGGGTTTTAGGGGTGAGTTCCATGCCCAACCATTTGGCCCAGGGGGTAAATTCTAGCGATAAGAGAGGCCCGGTATCGGTAGGGGCTGGTGTTGGCGAAAGATGTTTGATTTCAAGTTGATATTCGCCGGTGTGTTTGGAGTAGACTAATTCGAGATGTAAAAGCTGGTCAGACCGGGTGGCAGTTAACGTTTGGAGTTTTTTATAAACTTTCTGATACCCTTCCAACTCGCTTTCATGGTCGGGATACAGCCGAACCAGGGCGGATTGAATCTCCTCCCATGGGTGTTTTTGGAGCAGGTCTAGGAGTTTCATACCATAACTTTACAACAATTTTGCTTTGGTGACAAGTCAGGATAAATAAGGAGAGGGGTGGGGGTGCCCCCACCCCTCTTACGGGAAAGGTTATCTTGTCAATTCGATCCGTAGAGTCACCGTTTCCGGATCGTCTTCGGTGAAGGTAAGATTGCCCTCTGAAGGTTCGTATCCATCCAGCCCTGCAATTCCCGGATACTCTGTATTAAGGAAGAATGGCAGGGGCAACTCAAAGTAGCCATTCTCATCCGTTTCAGCGTAAGCATAGATGTCAGCATCAGTCCCATTGTCGAACCAGGCATCTATATCCGTGCCCGGCCAAAGCACAATGACAATCGCCCCTGCAATGCCTTTGCCTGTATCCGCATCAACCACATACCCATCTACAAAGACAAACCCGCTATTCCCGCTATTGTCGGTCGGTTGTTCCTGCCCCGTACCGCCTACGCTGACCGATTGCTGGGCGATCATCCCAGCGTCAGTGTAGATTTCGACCGTGTAATTTCCATCTGGGAGGGCATCCCCCCCATTGTGAACGTAGAAGGCATAACAATCATCGCTCGTGCCGCCATCCCAGGCAAACGCCTGATCCACCACCTGATCCCCGTCAATGAGCCAGTACATATACATATTTTGCCCATCGGTCATTCCGTCAAAGCCAAAAATCGCCGAAACCTGGGTGACTCCTGTCGGGAAACTGGTCACGGGATTGAGTGGGCAGCTATCATCCCCAAAATCTTCCGTCCAGCCGACAAAGTTGAATTGTTCACTACCCGTACCAGGGGTGCCAGGTTCAGACGTGCCGCCGTTTCCCCCGCCAAACGGGCTGACATACGCAGTTTCTGCCTGGGCGGCGCGGATGAGTGGTAGGGCGAGGTTGACCGGACGCAGAGCGTTAATGAACCCGCCAATCGGGATACACGTATCTGCTTCGGTTAGACGCCCGTCACCATTTGTATCCTGAATGACGCGGCAATCAGTGACATCCGCGTTTGCGCCGGAGGAAGCAATCGTGGGGATGCCGATGATCTGCCCCTGATCGTTTGCCCCCAACCCGCCGGAGTTGCCGCCCGCGATGGTGGCATCGGTCTTGATCCACGCCCGGTCACCGATCTGGTCTTCCGAGGTGAACCCGGCCACGCTCCCTTTCGTGAACGTAATCGTCTGCCCCCCAATGCCGGGATACCCGAAGATGTTGATCGTGTCGCCCAGGTGCATCTCGTCTGAGTTCCCCAGTTCGACATAATCAAAATTCAGGTCTGCCATATTGACGGGAGAGCCATCCATCGTGGTGGCAATCTTAATCACAGCAATGTCAAGATACCCATCTACCGCCATTAATTCGGCGATGTAGGATTCGACCGGAGGTTTGCTCTCGTCTTGGAGCAGAGACACAATTAGGGCGTCAGGTTCATAATCAAAATCGCCCTGGCTGGCGGGACTGGCGACGTGGGCGTTGGTCAGAATCAGCCCGTCGGCGGAGATGATCGTGCCGGAACCGATGTAGATGTAGACCAAACTGCCGTTCGATTCTTGTGCGCCATAAATCAGGACGGTGGCTTTTGCCAGTCTTTGCCGCTGGGGGCCGGAGAGACTTTGGCCGGGTGTGGTCGGGGTGGGGGGGACTTCGGTTGGGGAGGTTTCGGTGGGGGCGGGGACCTCGGGGGTGTTCGTCGGTTCGGGGGGTGTGGTGCTCGTTGGAGGGGCAGGGGTGGGAACGATTTCCGGGGGTTGTCCAAAGGTACAAGCCAACGCGGCAAGAATCAGCATAAGGATAGGGAGCCAGGTACGGATGCGGGGGAATGAAGTTTTCATGGCCTAGTCTCCAATTTCGACAGATTGAACAAAGTTGAGAAATTCGGGAAGCGAATCGGTGGGCGCGCCGTTATCCACTTCCAGGGTGATGACAACGGTTTGCTCGCCCTCGGCAAAGTAGTAGTCCACACCTTGAATGACGGTGGGGACTTGCCCCGGTGCGCCAGCGTCCACGTAGGCGAAGGTAACTTTGTAGCCATCTCGCCCGTGGACAAGGATGGGCGTGCCTTCGAGGGTGCGATAGAGACGGAGGGAGGTGCCTCGGTTGAGCGTGCGGACAGAGGCGATGTCGGGGAGGGCGGTCCCTTCGCCACCAGGATAGAGGCTGACGCTGTAATGCCGTTCGGCATGGAGGGGATTCCAGGCGGTGAAGACCAGATTGAGATTTTGACTCGGTTCGGGGTGTTTCATCTGAAAGGGATCATCAGATGGAATGTTCGTGACAGGATCATTTTCTTGAACAATCCACCCCGCCGGAACTTGGGCGCGGACCTCATGGACCGTGACCGCGCGGGTTTGCCCTTGCACGTACGTTTTTAACCCCCAGCCGAGGAGCAGGGCGATAACGGTAATAACAGTAGTGAAGGTTGAAGCTTGACGGCGATTTTGTTCAAATATGGCGGTCATTTGGCACCTCCGGCAGAAAGCTGGCGTTGGATTGCCCCGGAAAGAAAGTAGGTGGTTGCTCCGGCGAGGATGGCGGCGAGAACGAACCCCAGCCAGACATTCGCCTGGGCCATCCCGCTCGCGATAACCGACCCGCGCAGGGTGAAGAAGACACCGTTGAGAACGGCGGCGATCACCACGCCTAAGCTGGTGAACCAAACGGGTTTGTTCTGGAATTTTTCGATGCCGAGGAAGTACCCGACCACTCCAGCAAAACTGGCGTGTGCCATCGAGATGATGGTGATGCGGATGACGCCTGCTCCTAAATCCACGCCACCCGATTGGACGACGAAGAGGATGTTGAGCATGGCGGCGTACCCCAACCCGGCGGCGGTGGCGTAAATGATGCCGTCTACCGGTTCGTCAAATTCGTCGGTTTTGTACACCGTCCAGCGCACCGCGGCGTATTTGAGAAATTCCTGGGTAAACCCGACAACCAGTATGCCGCCAAGCAACCGTGTCCAAACGTTGGCATACATCCATTCTGATACCTGAAAGATGTTTTCGACGAGGGGAATGCCGATAGCTGCGGCAAGCAGACCGCCCAAAAAGAAAACCTGGATGACCATGGACTTCGGTTCGGGTTCCAGCCGGTCACGCCGGTAGAAAAAGCCCAACCACAATACGGCGGGGATAATCGAGAGTACGACCCCGGTTAGGGTTAGCGTGGTTGGGGTGAAAACGGGTTTGACCCAGGCTTCGATATTGTAGACGATCAGGACAAAGACGACGAGAAAAACAAGGGACATCAAGTCGGCTTGCCAGGCACTTTCGTGGTGCGAGGTGGGTTTTTCTTCTTGCATGGAAGCTCCTCTAGGATGGATTTGAAATTTGGGACGCGTTTCAATTATAGACAGAATTAATGGAGAGGCAACGGGCGTTTTTGGGGAATTTTCATTGCAGGATATATTCGGAAATATTTTGGGGCTGGCGCGGGGTGTAGGATGGATGGCGCGGGTCTCATTCTGGGCGGCGCGGGTCCCATTCTGAGAAAGCGTCCGAAAACTCCTGGACCAAACCCTAAAGGTTTTTCCTGATACGGTAATACGCCTGAAAAGCTACATATTTAGCCTGAATTTGTAGCCTGGCGGGACAAAAAACCTTTAGGGTTTGAGTTTTCAGACACGCTCTGAATGGCGCGATACCCATTCCGTATGGCGCGGGTCTCATTCTGAGTGGCGCGATACCCATTCCGTATGGCGCGGGTCTCATTCTGAGTGGCGCGATACTCATTCCGTATGGCGCGGGTCTCATTCTGAGTGGCGCGATACTCATTCCGTATGGCGCGGGTCCCATTCTGGGTGGCGCGATATGCGGGACGAGTGACGCGGTACCCATGCGAACCGGAATAGGTATCGCGCCATTGGGGATCAGTACCGCGCTGTACACCCCCTGTGGACATTCGATTTACATCGTACCCGTTACCTGCCGCGCCTTCTCCGTCTCTGCTCGCGCGGCCATCTGCCCACGCAGGGCTTGAATATCCTTCGGGATCAGGTACGCCGCAAACGCCAGGAATACCGATCCAATCAGCCACGCCGTGACACAAATCCCCAAAATTGCCACCTGCAAGGATGACCCTGGTTGGTCGGCGATGTACCCTGCCAGCAAGGGAGCCGCCGCGGCCCCCGCATTTTCGATGAAATATTGCACCGAGAGCGCCGTCGAACGGACTTCCGGCAGGGTGATGTCGTACACGCTGGAGATCATGTTCGGGGAGGCAAACGGGATGAACAACGCCGTCGCACAGAGCAGGAAGAAAAACAGCGTCCGATTTTCAATCGGGACGTTGATCGTGAACGAGATCAGGATCGCGCCGAGCAGTACCGCGCCCATCGCCACAAACAGCCGCCCGCGCGGGGTGCGTTTGAACAGCGCATCGCCCAACCATCCCCCGACGAAATATCCGCCCGCCAGCACCAACACCGCGGGAGCCATCGTCGTCAAAATTGCGCTTTGCTCGTAACCCCGCTCCGTTGCCAGATAATCGAAAAACCAAAACGTGATCACATTCCACGGGAACACGCCCACAAACCCCTGCGCGAACAGCAGCCACAAACTTCGCTTTTTGAACAATTCCGCCGCCTTCGAGCGGTCGAACTTGTACATCCCCATCTCTTCCAACCCGGCCATCTCCGGTTCCGCCTGCCCGCGCGGCATCTCTTTCACCCCAAAATAGATCAACACCGCCAGCACCAACCCCAGCGACCCGGTGATATAAAAAATCTTCCGCCACCCGATCATCGGCCCGACGATCAACGCCAGCACCAGCCCCACCAGATACCCCAACGGTTGCGCCACCTGCAATGCCCCGTAAATCTTCCCCCGCACACTTGGCCCGAAATAATCGGACACGAGCGAATACAGGCCCGGATAACTGGAGTCGTCAATCCCTGTGGTGGCGCGGGTGGCGAGAAACACCCCGTAAGTCGGCGCAATTGCGCTAATCCACGTTGTCGCACCCCAAATGAACGAAGCCAGCGCAATCAACTTTGCCCGCGCATATCGGTCATACCAATACCCCCACAACGGGTACAACACACTGCCGACGATCAACGCCGCGCTGGTCACCGCGCCCATCTGCGTGCGCGTAATCCCAAAATCCGCCCGAATGTCCGGGGTTAGTGGCCCGATCAGTAGTTTGTCCGCCTGATGGAGCAACATGAAAAAGAAGAAGATAATGATGACGTTCCAGTGAGAGCGGGAGGAGGAGCGTTTCATAGGGAACTCCTGAGGGAAAGGGATAAAGTGATGAGTAATAATTATTGGTTGGTCGGGTCTGTAATTAATCAACAAACCAACAGACTGTTCAACCAACCAACTAAAATAACACCTGCAACACCCACAAAGCTACCATCCCCACCACAATTGTGAGCAACAAATTTCTTGTTTTCCACGAAACGAATCCCGCGATAATAACCGCAAGCACGCGGGGATTATCCAACCCCAGCCGCATCTGATCCCCATCGGGGAAAACCACCGCCGGAAAAATGA
>JACKAX010000043.1 GCA_020634875.1 Anaerolineales bacterium
CGGCGAGGTTCGCTTGTTCGGTTTCCGGGTCTACAAAATCCAGCAAGGAATTGTCGTTGATTACCCGGTCATACCATTCCAGGGCTTGAGCGTCGTTGCCCTGGTTCGCCGCCGTGTCCGCATCGTGCAAGAGATGAATCCGAAAGTTGGAGGGGGCAAGCGTATCCTTCGCAAAGACCCACACGCCTTGTGCGGCATCGTAGGTCCAGGTTCGTATTTTTCCCCGTGGCGGGCCGGCGGCAGCGGAACTGATCCCGCCCGCGGTAACGACCAAGTCAAAAATCCGGTCCCCGTCCAGGTCAGCAACTTCAACTTTGGGGTTGGGCAAATCGTCGGTTCGGTCTGTCCGGTCGGCCAAACGGTTGGTGAACGTGTTGCCATCCCATACCAGGATTTTCACGTTGTCGAAACAAGTGCTGGCTCCGCACAGAGCATCGCTCATCACCAACTCTGCCGCGCCATCGGCGTTCAAATCCTGCCACAACCAGAGATGTTCCCCCAGGGTGTAGCCAGCCTCGGCGGGTTGGTCATACGCCAAAAAATAAGCCCCATTCAGGCACACAAAAATTTCCAAAACGCCAGGCAGTGGGGGCTGATCCAAGGCCGCTGGGTCCATCAGCGAGACGGCCAAATCCAGATAGCCATCCCCGGTGAAGTCTGCGACGGCGACAGGCCCAAACGGGTTGCTAAAGCCTAACGTTTGCAGGCCCGCCGCCAGGGTCTCCGCGGTACCACCCTGATTCATAAAATTCAAAACTGCCTGGGGAAAATCCATCATCGTTCCTGCCGAAAAAAGCGCGTCTGCTCGCGGCGCGACACATGTTTGGGGCGCGGTCGCTGTTGACTTCGGGGGGTCCGGGGTGGGTGCGGGCGCAATGACGGTAGGTTCAGGGAGGGGCGTTTCGGTCGGGGCAAGAGAGACCTCCGTTGCTGTGTGTTTCGTCGGCGTGGGCGTTTCCACCGCAAACGAAACCTTCCCAATCCCACACCCCGCCAACATCCATCCCAAAAGAAAAATCACGAGAAATTTTTTCATCACAGACCTCATTTACTTTATCCGTCCAGACCTGACAGGTTTCACGCTTTTACGTGCGAACAAGGCGATTTTCTGGAAACCTGTCAGGTCTTTGATGTACTTATTTTCACCCCAAATGGTTTCCACGGAATGCCGAGCATGTAGCAGAATAAACAAACGGCGTTACCGTTCCGTGACAGACACGCCAAATTTTGCAGTTCCCCCATTTTCGCATATACTAAAGGGATGGACGCCCAACCCTACCTCCCCGGACAACCGCCCGTCCCTGGCCCGCTCGCCCGATTTCTGCCCCCCATACCTGCGGGAATAGGCCAAACCTGGCTCCAAAAACGTTACCCACCCGGCGCGTGGATTCTCGACCCCTTCGGTGCGTCCCCCGCCCTCGCGCTGGAACTGGCCCGCGCGGGGTACCGCGTCCTCGTCGCTGCCAACAATCCCATCGTGCGCTTCCTCCTCGAAATGCACGCCGGTGTACTCACCGCCACCCCACCCCGCCACGACGAACTCCTCGCCGCCCTTGAAATCCTCGCCTCCTCCCGCAAAGGAGCCACGCAAACCAGTGAACGCCTCGAACCCCACCTCCTTAGCCTCTACACTACAACCTGTGCCCAGTGTAACGCTGAAATCTCCGCCGACGCCTTTTTATGGGAAAAAGACGGGGAAGTGCCCTTTGCCCGAATTTATCACTGCCCCCATTGCGGCGATGAAGGCGAACGCCCCGCGACAGACGCTGATCTGGCCCTGGCCGCTCGCTACGCCCAACCCGGCCCCCACCGTGCCCGTGCCCTCGAACGCGTCCTCCCCCTTAACGACCCCGACCGCGAACACGTCGAAGGAGCTTTACGCGTCTACCCGCCCCGCGCGGTGTACGCCCTCTTCACCCTCATCAACAAACTTGACGGCCTGCCCATCACCCCCTCCCAACGGAACCTCCTCGCCGCCCTCCTCCTCGTCACCTTTGACCAGACCAATACCCTCTGGCCTCATCCCATCGCCCGCGCCCGCCCCAAACAATTAACCGTTCCCCCCAAATACCTCGAACGCAACGTCTGGCGCGCGCTCGAAAACGCTGTTAACGTCTGGGTAGGGGTGGACGCGCGGGCCACCGCCCTCGTGCGCTGGCCCCAAGCCCCACCGGAGCGGGGTGGGATTGCTCTGTTTGAAGGCCGTCTCAAAGACCTTGCCGACTCCTTGCCCGAAAATCTTGCCGCGGTTGTGACCGCCATTCCGCGCCCCAATCAAGCCTTTTGGACGCTCTCCGCGCTGTGGGCGGGGTGGTTGTGGGGGCCGGAGGCGATGGGGCCGTTTCGCAGTGTGTTGCGCCGCCGCCGGTATGATTGGGCGTGGCACACTGAAGCATTACATGCCGCCCTCCGCCGTCTGCCGCCCCGCCTGACACCTGAAACCCCGCTCTTTGCCCTGCTCCCTGAAGCGGAACCCGGGCTGCTCACTGCGGCGCTGGTCGCGGCGGACATGGGACTGTTCACGGTGACGGGGTTGGCGCTCCGTGAGGGGGATGATCTCGCACAAATTACGTGGGCCGCAGGGGACAATGGCGAGGCAAAAAAATGGATGGATGCGCGGCGGGCGAAGTTGATTCACAAAGCGGCACAGGCTTATCTGCGGGCGCGGGGGGAACCGGCTTCGTTTTTGAGTGTGCAAACTGCGGTACTCCCAGCCCTCGCCCGTGCGGAGATGCTCACCCCGCCGGGCTTGGAGCCAGGCGACTCGTACGCGCAGGTGCGGGATGGGTTGGAGAACGCGCTTTTGCAGGAGAGTGGGATGGTGCGGTTAGGGGGCAGTGCAGCGGTGGAGGTGGGAAAATGGTGGTTGGAGGATATGGACGGGGCAGAGATGCCGTTGAGTGATCGCGTGGAGCAGACGGTGGTAAAGTTTTTGGGTGAACAGCCGGGTAAATCTTTGGCGGAGCTTGACGCGGCGATGTGTGCTGCGTTTCCGGGGGTGTTGACGCCGGAGGCGGAGTTGGTGCAGGAGTGTCTGGAATCGTATGGGGAGCGGCTGAATGGGGGCTGGGTTTTGCGCGGGGCGGATCGCCCGGAACGGCGGGAGCGGGATGTGATTGAGGTGCGGGAGATATTGATCGAGTTGGGAAAGCGTTTGGGGTATACCGTGCAACCGCGCGAGGAAGGTGTGGGGTGGGGTTCGCACGCGGGGGAAGTGGTCAGGTTCGGGATGCAGACTTCGGCAGGAATTGGGCCATTAACAGGAAAGCCTTCGACCGCGCCGTTAGCTTTGTTAGTCATTCCTGGCGGCCGGGCAAATTTATTGTTATACAAACTGCGTCATGACCCGCGTTTGGGACAGGTGGGTTGGCAGTTTCTTAAATTCCGCCACGTGCGCCAGTTGGCGGAAAGCGCGGAGATCACGCGGGAGAACTGGCTGGAGCGGTTTGCGCTCGATCCGTTGACTTATGAGTCAGCGCAGATGAGGTTACTTTAGATTAGTCTTCGACTATTGTAAGTTGGTGTTCAATATCTTCTTCAGTAATTTCAAAATAGATTTCTGCTAGAAATTGTTTGCGGGTTGGGTCAACTTCTTCAGAATATGCCCAGACGATATCGTCAAGGGATGATGCACAGAAATAGCCAAAATTATTTAGCCTTTGAGAGGCTAGCGATATCTCGTCTACACGCTCATTGAAATGAGATTCTTTATCTAAAATTGCTTGGATGTTTTTGTTACAAAATGTACTCAAACGCCATTGAATCAAGCTAGATGGAGCAAGGATGATAAAACTTCCTATAACTGTGAAAATTAAAAAATGAGAAATGGATATATGATGTGCTCTTGCCCTATGTGTTGCTACCATCCCATTTCGGAGATATACCAAACCTGTTAGAAAAGGAAGGATGCCTAAGAGAGCAAAAATTAAACCTATACCATAAGAGTAAATCGAACTGATTAACGCAAAAAGGACAAAGGGCAACATGAGTATTTGAATAACAAATGTAAATAGCGAGGCCGTAAAGAATATACCTGCAAATAGCCCTTCAAATTTCTTCATGTGCTGATAGTAAAGCATCCAAACTACTAATGTTAGCACCGACATTACAATTCCCAGGTAGACAAATAATCGTATTCCTCCAAGTAATCCACCCTGCCCAACTAAACCAGAGCGAAACAATCCAGGGTCAATCAGAATTGCGATAATAGGCCACAAAATTCCCCAAATCATGTCGAAACGTTTATATTTTTTATTATGATCGTAATTGAAATCTCTCTCCCAAAATTTGGGTATTGTATTGTCCATGATATTGATTTCTCCTAAACTTCATGCTCCCATTTCTCCAACATCTCCCGGTTCACTGCCGCACCTCCACAAACAATAAACACCACCGGCTCCCTCTGCGCCGATGAAACGGTAAACTCTGCTAACGGTTCTGCCCGATCATATCCCGCCGCAAGGGCAGCCCCACATGCGGGTTCGACCAGCACGCGATGATCGTCGGCGAAGCGCAGGCAGGCATTGAGCGCCTGGCGATCTGTCACCAGCCAGGGGATGATTTCGTGCTGGCGGGATAGTTCCAACGCACGTGGGGTGACGCGTTTTGCGCCGAGCGTGACCGCAATCGAACGGATGGCTTCGAGCGTGATCAACTTGCCGGCGCGTACCGCACCCGCGAAAGACGCGGCTCCGTCCGTTTCCACCGCCAGCACGGGCACATCCCCCCAACCAACCTGTTGCAACCCCTCTACCAGTCCGCACATTAGTCCACCTCCACCAACTGACACAACGAGCATCCCCGGCTTAACCCCATCTTCGACCAGTTCATCAATAATCGTACTGTGCCCCTGCCAAACTACCGGATCATCGAACGGGTGGACGTACGCGCTGTGTGTCTCTTTGGCCAATCGCGAGGCGAACGCGTGCGCTTCATCCCACACCGAACCGTAGACGATCACCTGCGCGTTTTCCCGCTCGATCAATTCCCTTGCCCGCGCGGATGTGGTTTGCGGAACAACGATAGTCACTTCCATGCTAAGTTTGCGCCCTGCGTTTGCCACCGCAAGCCCCGCGTTCCCCCCCGACGAGCAGACCACACGCCGGATACCGCGTGCATACGCGTCCGCACACGCTGCGCCCATCCCGCGCGATTTGAATGACCCAGCAGGTTGAAAAGCTTCCATTTTGAGCAGAACTTCGGTGCCGAGAATTTGACTGAGGCTGGGGGATTCCCAGAGAGGGGTACGAATGTAGAGGGGGGGCATAAGGTTTCTCTTTTTATTGAGGAAGAAAGGAGTCGCAGAAAATTTTTATTGGATTTCCTAAACGGTTTTATTTCCGCGACGATTGTTTAAGGTGAATAGGGCAATCCCAATCCAGACAACATTCACCGCCACGGATGGGAACGCACCGTAGTAAAGGGAGTTAATCGTCAACAGACCACCGCCCGCGAGGTTGAGTAGTTGGTAGTTGAGCGAGTCGCCTGCCAGTTTCTTGCGGGAGACGAGAAAGTAGGCCAGGAGCAGACAGGCCGCGCCAATCCAGCCGAGAATGTCAATGATCAGTTGGGGCTTCATTCAGGATACCTTCGGGGCCAGTGGGGACAGTGAGAGTGCTGGCTGTGGTAAATTGCCAGGTGTAGGTGAACGGCGTGCCATCATAGGTGCCACTGACGCTCACGAGAATGGTCGTGCTGACAGGAAGGGTCTGCGAGGGGTAAATCTGAATGCCTTTATGCCCAACGGGGAGATTGGTATCGGCGGTGTGGGCGAGTGGGGTTCCACTAAAGGTGATGAGGCTGGAAGAACTGATCGTGGGGGTTGCACCAAAATATTTCCAGTTGATTGTGATCGGGTACGCCTCAGCAGGGATGTCCGTTTGGTTGGGGGCAGGGTAGCGGATCGGCCAACCAGAGTAACTGTCATCGGCCCCAGAGTTGAAGTTGGAGAGAACATCGAGTGCGGCTCCGGCCCGGTTGTTGCTTGCAGTGTAAAATCCGTATCCAAAGGTGGGCGTGGTGGGGTAGAGCAACCACAGCCGATGCCCAACGGAACTCATCCATCCTTCGATGGAGTGGTGAACTTCCCAATAGGGCTGAAAAAACGCACTACCTAGCCACGCATTCCCGTTTTGGGCGCAGATTTGCCCGGCATCGGACGCGTAAGGCAGACTTGGGTTCTGTTCGTGGGTCAGGTCATTGTTTTCGGCCATGTAGCGGGCGTGTTCCCAGCAGTTGTTATTCAGCGTGGCATTTTCTGTTACAGCGGGGACACCTGCGATGCCGCGGAAATAATTGACGTATTCGAGCCAATTGTTCGGGTCAATGGTAGTAGGGGGCGCGACGCGTTGGATGATCGGCAAATAAACGTGATAGGTTCCCCCCGAAGGCGCGCTTTGGGCGAGAAGTGGTTCGGATTTGAAAGCGATCAGGAGTAAAACAAACAGGCTAAAAGTGCCAAAGGAGAGGGGGCGGAATAGATTTTTCATGGGATTTCCTTTAGGGTGACGAGATGTCCTCCGGTAAAAGTGGGATCATGGGTTACTTCACGTGCAGCAAAGGGTGGAATTTCGAGATGCGCGGGGGTCTGTTCGTCAAATTCGAGTTCGCACAGGATCAGGCCGTGAAGCGTGCCTTCAAAGACGTCAATAGAATAGGTTTTACCCTGGTAAGGGTAGGGATACCGGCGTTTACGAAGGGTGGGGCCTTCGAGACAGGCAAGGAACTGAAATTCGGCCTCGTTCAAATAGATGTTGGTGATGATGGTTTCCAGGCCGGTGCCTGTGGGCGGATTGTATTTTTGCGTGAGTTTAAGGGCGGTGACGTTTCCGTCAGGGTCTTCCATCCGGCGGAGGCGGAGACGCGTGCCGGGAATGTACCGGTCTATGATGCGGGTGTGTGGGCTGTTCGGGGTCAGGCCGGGGGGGAGTTGGGTGAGGAGGTAGCGATGTTCACGCTCGATGCGGGCGTATTTCATGAGTTATTTTTTTTAAAGCACGAAGTTCCCGCAGGAAAAAGACACGAAGAACAAGAAGTCCATAGGTTTGGTGTGGTTGGGTGGGTTTGAAGTTAGTCGGGGGAGGTCAAACTTGGACATGGTAACTTTTTGTGTATAAGTTTACGCGCACAAGCCAAGTTTTGCCAACAACCAACCCAAACAACCTTGCTGGGTTTTGCCAGATGGTTTGGGCATGTTCGTTGTCGGGATGAGAATTTCCGCCATGAATTTTACAGCTTCGCCGGTGGTTTTGATACGAGTCACTTCGGTTTCTTCTTTCACCAGACGCTCTAAATCGGTGATTTTTTGGAGGACGGATTGATCTTCGCGGATGCGGTCGAATTGCTGGACGGCGGCGGAGAGGGCGAGGACAGCTTTTTGAAGGTGGTTGAGCGGTTCGTTGGGGACTTGATCGGCGTCGGTAGGTTGGTAGGGGCGGGGCGTGATCTCCGGGAAGTCTTTGCGTGGTTCGGTGAGGGGGAGGGCGTCGCCCAGATCGTGGGCGGCGGCTTCCCGACGGGTTAGGGAGGGGAGGTGCCAGCGTGCGGTGATGGTTTTGATGATCGAGGTGTGATCATAGATCGTGTGCAGGATCATCCCCGGTTTGGTATACGCGGAAATCAATACGGCAGGGACGCGCGGGCCGAGCCGGTCGAAGAGAAAGTCAAACTCGCCGGGTTTGTCATCAGGGGGGACGGCTTGGGGACAGGCGGGGTAAACGGGCGGGGAAACGTGATCGTAACAGCCGCCGTGTTCGTCGTAGGTGATGATGAGGAGAGTCTTTTCCCAGGCGGGGCCGTTGCGAATGGCCTTGTACACCTCGTGGATGAGTTGTTCGCCCGCGAGCACGCTGGAGGTGACGACGACATCGCTGATGGGCGGATGCTGGTCGTTGTGGTCTACGAGGAGGCGGGGTTCGAGAAAGGCGTAGTGGGGGAGGGCGTCGTTTTTGACATCCAGGTAGAACTGATCAAGGTCGGCAACGTGCTTGTGGCGGTGGGGCCAAAGGGAAGGCTGCATGAGCCAGGTCAGAGAGAGGATGTCGAGCGGGTCGTGGTAGATTTTCCAGGGAAGGCCAGCAGTTTCGAGACGGTCAAAAATGGTGGGGGAGCGGTCAAACACCCAGCGGGGATACGGTTCGTTGAGCAGATGACCGTCCGAGGTGGCGGCGGCGACAAAGGCGCGGTTGGGCAGGGTTTGGGTGGGGACGGAGCAGAACCAGCGGTCGCAGACGGCATAATTTTTGGCGAGCGCACTTAGCACGGGGACGGTTTCGGGGGCAAAGCCATTCATGATGATGGCGTATTCGTTGTAGGTGGGAGGGCGGCCACGTTCCCGTTTGAAGGTTTCGATGTAGTCGCGCACAAACCCGGTCATCGGCGGGTCAGGGAGGGATTGGGGGGGGGGTGGGATCGCCTGCGAGGTTGAAGAGTTGGCGGTTGATGTGAGGGTATTCTTCGCCGGGGTCGGGGTTGGGATGGGTGTCAATGACACCGACGCTATACGGGATGGGGCTGTTTTCCGCGCCGTCGGCTTCGGAGGGATGGGGTTGGAGAGGTTCTGGCCCGTCGCGCCATCGAAGTCGGGGGCTTCTTCGGGCGTGTACAGAAAACCGAGCATGTTGTCAAACGAGCGGTTTTCAAGCATGAGGACGACGATGTGGTCAATTTTGTCGAGGGGGTGGGACATGGGAACCTCCGGGGGCAAAAAGTTGGGAATGGTTAAAACAACTCCAATTCAACGACGGTATCCCGTTCATCAGGCAGTTGCGAGGTAGGAAAGTTGATGAATGCGTCCTGCGTGTAGTCTTTGGTCATCCAAGACGTATCCAGTTTGATTTCCGAACCGTCGGCGAGCAGGCGGGCTTGTTTGATTTTGCCGCGCAGCCCGCGGAAGTTGATCGGGCCGATGCCGCGCTCGTAGATGTGGGCGTACAGTTTCTTCCCTTTTTGCGTATACCGGCCCCATTCCGGTTTGGGCAGCTCCGCGCGGCCACACCCGTAAATACTTTCGCCATTTTGCCGCATCCATTCGCCAACTTCTCCAGAATTTCCACGCTCTCCCGCGGAATCTCGCCCCGCGCGTTTGGCCCGACGTTCAGCAGCATGTTCCCATTTTTGCTAACGCACTCCACCAACGCGTGGATCACCTGACGCGGAGATTTGTAATCCTTGTCCGCGGCGGCGTACCCCCAATTCTTATTCAACGTCATGCACGCCTCCCACGGACGGACTGCTGATCTTCGTCCACAATCCCTTCAGGTGGGATGATTTGTTCAGGACAGGCAAAATCACCCGCATAAATAGGTGGGTTTTTGTGCCAAATGCCGCGTTCCCTCGCCGCTGGCTCCGAGACGGTTATCAATCAAGATGTCGGGTTGCAAAGTCCGCACCTTTTGTACCAGTTCGGTTGCCCGCCACACCTCGCCCGTCAAAGAGTCGTAGGAAAAATCGAACCAGACGATGTCAATTTTGCCGTAGTTCGAGAGCAGTTCCGTCACCTGTCCGTGGCAGTAATCCAGATATTGTGAAAAATCCCGGGGTTGGTCGCGGTAGACTTCGTTGTCCCGCATGGGATGATGCCGGTCGCCGAACGCGGGATAGTGTGGGTGATGCCAATCCAGCAGGGAGTAGTACAACCCCACCTTTAGCCCCTCCGCTCGAAAGGCCTCCAGATATTCTCGAACGAAGTCGCGCCCTGACCGGGTGTGGGTGGCCTTGTAGTCTGTCAACTGACTGTCGAACAGGCAAAAGCCGTCATGGTGTTTAGCGGTCATCACGGCGTAATTCATCCCTGCGGTTTTGGCGGTTTTTGCCCAAAGATCGGGGTGGAAGTGCGTAGGGTTGAATTCGTCGAAGTAGGGTTGGTAGGCTTCGTTGGTGATGCGTTCAACGCTGCGGACCCATTCCCGCGCGGGATGGCGTAGAGACCCCAATGGATGAACATGCCAAAGCGGTCGTTGAGAAACCAACGCGTGCGTGCGGTTCGGGCGGTGAGGAAGGGGTTTTCGGGGAGCATGGAATCTTGCGTGGTGCGTATTTCGGATTGTGTATGGTTGCAAATAAAAGCAATAAGAAATACGGAATACGAAATAAAAATATTGTACCGAGTTGAGCCTCGTTTGTAAAAATGCCCCACAAATATTCATGGGGCATTAGGGAAATTAGGGGTTGGCGTTTCCGTGTCCGTGGGGGTTGGGACGGGTGGGGATGGGGTCGCGGTGGGGGAAGTCGGAGGTGGGCGACGCGGTCAGGGTCAGGGTTTCCGTGGGGGCGGTGGTGCGGTGGGGAGGGCGCGTCGCGGTGGGGGTGCTCGTTGGGAGCGGAGTTTCCGAAGGGAGCAGGGTATTTGTCGGGGTGTTGGTCGGCGTTGGGGTCGGTGTGGGGATGTCAACGTTCAAGAGCACACTTTTTCCGCATAGCCACCCCCTGCCGTTTGACATAAATCCGCAAAGTGATGGGGCCTGGCTCGAAATCGGAGGGATATTCCAGGTGGCGACGGTGCCGGACTGGGTGAATTGGGTGTCACGGTCAGCGATCAGGTTCCACTCTGCATTTTTGGGATTGTCCCGCGAGTGTATTCCACGCGGAAACCGTCAAATCCACCGGAGGCTTCGACGCGGGCGATAATCTCCAGATTTGCATCCGTGATTTTGGCTCCGTTGGAGGGTTGGGAAAACTCAATGATGGCGCGGGGATCATCGCCATTGCAATCGCGTTCGGGGACAAACGAGTAAGGCTTGTCAAAATTCATGCTTTCGGCCCAGGCTTGCCCCTCGCCAGTTTCGCGAATCCATTTGATCGCCCACGGGTCGGTGATGTTCATGACGAGTTTTTCGTCCGTGTAGGTATTGCACGCGCTGGAGGCTCGCAGGCCTGTCCAGGTGTCAATGAGGGCGTCGAGCCAAAGATCATTATCCGAATTCGGGGGGAGTTGGTCGCCTGCGAAGATTTCGCTGTAAGAACTGGGGCATTTGCTGGACGGTTCCGCGCCGGAGACCGTACAGACGATCTTTTGCACGATGCTGCCCGGTTGGGGGAAAAAGCTGATTTGGCCCCCGGACACTTGCGAAGCGGCAAATTTTATAAATTCTGACCAAATGGGGGCCGCGCCACTTAACCCACTGGTGTTGACCATCGGGGTGTAATCGGCGTTGCCCACCCATACACCCACTACGACATCCGGGGTGTAACCAAGAGTCCAATTGTCTCGGAAGTCATTGGTCGTGCCGGTTTTAGCGGCGGCGGGGAAGGGAACGTTTAGCACGGAATTTGTACCAAACATAGGGGTGCGGGCAACATTGTCGGACAGGATGTTGGAGATCAGGTAGGCGTGTTCCGGGCGGATAACCTGTTCTCCAGGTGGTGTAGTGTTTTGGAAGACGATGTTTCCGTTATGATCTTCAATCTTAGAAATGGAGATGATGGGCACTTTCCGCCCACCGTTGGCAAGGACTTGATACGCGCCGACCATTTCAATTAATGGGACATCTCCACCGCCTAATGTGAGGGCGAGACCGTAATCGGGTTGGGTGAGGGTGGTGATCCCCAGACGCTCGGCCATCGCGACCAGCCCCCCATCCCCGTACACGCCAATGAAATTGAGCGCTTTTACAGCAGGGATGTTGTACGAGTTGGCGAGGGCGGTACGAACGGTGACGGGGCCGTGGAACCGGCCATCGTAGTTGACGGGGGTGTAAAGATTGGGGTCGGAAGCTTGCCCGGAGGCGGGGAATTGCGAAGGCACATCCCAAATCAACGTGGAAGGGGTCCAGCCTTTTTCAAACGCGGCGACGTAGGTGAGGGGTTTGATGGATGAACCGGGTTGGCGAGGGGCAATAGCCATGTTCACCTGCCCATCAATGGAATCGTTATAAAAATCTGGAGAGCCAACCATTGCCATAATTTCGCCGGTTTTGGCGTTGATGGCGACCAGCGCGCCGTTGTGGGCGTTTTTATCGGCCATAGCCGCGACCTGCGCGGCTACCATGGCCTGAGCCTGATCCTGCCAGGTTGGGTCCAGGGTGGTGTATACGGTATACCCGGCTTTGTAGAGGTTATCGGCCCCATACATATCTTCCAATTCCTGGCGGACGTAGTTGACCCAATGGGGATAAGTGATCGTGATGTCTGGGGATTTGAACTGGTGCTCGGAAATTTCGGTCAGTGCGGTGCTGATGTCCACAGCGGTGGCGCAAACTACCTCGCGTCCTTCACCCACGAAGATGCAGTTTTGTTCTTCGCTGGTTTGGAACATCAGCAGGAGAACATCGTTTAACCGCTGAATGGTGACATCGCGGTTGGTGTAGATGTCGTATACCGCGGGGGCCTGGGGTAGTCCGGCGAGAAACGCGGCCTGCCCGAGGGTTAACTGGTCAGCTTTGACCCCGAAGTAGGTTTCCGCGGCGGCTTCGATGCCGTAGGCAAGGTTGCCGTAGTTGTTTTCGTTGAGGTAGAGTTCCAGCACTTCGTCTTTGGTGTAACGGCGAGTGATTTCTTCGGCGAGGAGGGCTTCGCGTACTTTGCGGAGATAGGTGCGTTGGCCGCGTTCTTCGGGGTCGAAGAGCAGGTTGCGGGCGATTTGCTGGGTGATAGTGGACGCGCCGGAGACGGTTTCTTTACTTTGCCAGTTTTGCCAGAAGGCGCGCACGATGGCGACGGGGTCAAACCCAGGGTGGCTGTAATAATTTTTATCTTCGGTGGCGACGGTGGCGGCGATGAGATAGGGCGAAACTTCGTCGAGCGTGACGTAAGTGCGCCGTCCGGCGTTGGGGTCAATAATTTCGTAAAGCAGGCCGCCGTTGCGGTCGAGGATGCGCGTGGTTTCAAAGGTGGAAGCGTTATTTTTGAGTTGGTTAACGTCTGGGAGAGTGCGCGCGATTTGGTAATACTGGTAGAACATGAACGCGCCTGCAGTGAGGGCGATGACGGTGAGGATAAACAGCCCGGCAATCGAGGCGCGGATGAGACATCCCAGGCTTTCACGGCGATTGGGGGCAGGTTGTGGCGCGGGCGTAGAGGGGGTGACGCCGAGAATCGGCGTGGGGGGCATCGGCGGGCGGGGCTGCGTGCTCTGGCGTGGACGGGAAATGGGATAGGCGTGCGGGCCTTGTGGGGGCTGTGTACCTTGTTGTCCTGGGCGAGGTTGGGCGGGTGGGGGTTGTGCACTGCCAGGACGAGGTTGGGAGGGGGGACGTTGCGAGGAATATGCGCTGGAAGAAACACGGGTCGCACCTACGTCAATTTGGTCGACGCGTTTGGGGAGGGGCATATTCCGTTCGTCGAGGGCGGGAGGGAGACGTGTGGGGGTGGTGCCTAGAGGAGGGGGTGGGGTGCGGACGGCGCGGTAGGCTTCGTTGGGGGGAACGGTGGATTGGGTTGGGGAGGGCGGGGGGACGATAAGTTGGTCGTCGGATGGGTTGGGGGGGGCGTCGTCGCCGGAGTCATCAAAGGAAAGCGTATGCAGTGCCGCATTTGAGGGGGAGGGGGCAGGGGGCTTCGTGCTGGATGGGGGGACGGGGGTTGCCGTGGTGTAGGGGACGTCGGGGGCATTTTCCGGTTCGGGGTGTTCCAATTCGCCAAACCAGCCACCGGTCATTTCGACTTCATCTTTTTTGACTTGCTCTTCCCAGTTTTTGCTTTCATCGAGCAGACGGCGAAAACGGGAAGGATTTTGCGATGAGCCTTCTTGTGGGGGATTTTCTGAGGGGGTTTTCTCTTCTTCGGGCATGGGATAAACGTAGAACGTAAAACGAAAAGCGTAGAACGCAACGGGGGGTTATGCTGGTTTAGACGCTATGAGGGCCGTCCATGTTCCACTCATGACCACATCCTCGTGTTGGTTGATGACGTTGAGTTTGATGGTGATGGCACCTCCGCCAAGACGGCGCAGGGGTTTGGTTTCGGTGATTTCGAGGGTGGCGTGGACGGTGTCGCCGATGAAGACGGGTTTGGAGAATTTCCATTCGTTGATTTCACGGAAGGCGATGATGGTGCCTTCCATGAAGCCGGTTTGCACGGCGAGGCCGGAGATAACGGATAGGGTGAGGATGCCGTGGGCGATCCGTTGACCGAAGGGGGTGGATTTGACAAATTCGGCGTCCGTGTGAATCTGGTTGTAGTCACCGGAAAGTCCGGCAAAGGTGACGATGTCACTTTCTGTAATGGTCCGGGCGGCGGTGACAATGGTTTGGCCGACGGAAAATTCTTCAAAATAAAGTCCACGTTGGATGGCAGGCATAAGAAACTCCTGGATATATCAGATTAGGAATTCATTCTAGCATAATTTTGAATGGCGAATTACGGTGAGAGCGGTACAAATCGTATGGGGAATGCAATATCGTGATGAGCGAAACAACCGTTATTTTGGCCTTTTTGTTAACCGGACAAGCCAAACAATCATTATTCTTGTCTTTCCGTTAACCGGACAAGCCAAATGAGCATTATTTTGGTCTTTTTGTTAACCGGACAAGCCAAATGGCCGTTATTCTTGTCTTTCCGTTAACCGGACGAGCGAAACGACCGTCAATTTGATGCTTGCCGTACAGCGGGTGAACGAAATCTCCTTAATTTGTCCGCAACCCGTAGACCCTCGCTGTCGGAATGACCACCATCAACCCCGTATCGGGCTGGTTTAAATCGCCAATCGTTTTCTCCGTCGCGGCCAACACCTTGTCTACCATGGCCTCATCTTCAACCACCGTAAATAGCGTGCGGCTGAAATACTCCTCATGGTCAAACAGGCTTTTCAGGCTGGGCATCAGCGGCAAGTCATCCCGCCAGCTATTCCCCTGGCGCACCCGCCCAAGACCGCTACTGTGTAAGATGGTCGCGCCGGAAACGCCAGCCTCTTCCCAAGCATCCAGCAATTCTTCAAGCAATTCTGCATCGTGGAGGATAAATAAAATCAATAACATCGTGTTCACTCCTGTGAAGATTCTTTGTGTGTTATAGGGCGGGGCTTTGGTTCGGCAAAAACCCCCCGCAGAAGGGGTGGGGTGACCAGCGTGCTGATGAGCACCATCCCGACAATTGCCGGAAATTCCCCACCTGCCATCAAATTCTCACTCATTCCGACGGACGCCAAAATCAAGCCCACTTCCCCTCGTGAAATCATCCCTGCCCCCAACTGTACCGCCTCCCGCGCGGTAAACCCAGCCCAGCGTGCCCCCAGCCCGGCCCCCAACCACTTCCCTACGACGGCAACCAATGTGATTGCGAAAAACAGCCATAACAACTCCGCATTTAAATCCCGCACATTGACCGAAAGCCCAATATTGACAAAAAAGATCGGGACAAAAAAGCCATACGAAAGTGCCCCCACCCCACGCTCCAACCGCTCCTTCTCCGGCGTGCGAGCAAACATCAACCCCGCCAGGAACGACCCCGTAATCGCCGCCATTCCCCCCAACACCTCCGCCGCGATCCCATACAAAAATAAAATCACCAAGGCCAGCGTTAACACGCTTTGGCTAATCGGCAGATGCGAAATCTTATGCGTCAACTTCGGCAACGCCCAGAGGCCAAACCCAATCGAAGCCCCCAAAAACAGCAACATGCGGACGAAAATCCACACCACCTCGCCCACGCCGCCGCTGCCCTTTGCCAGTGCCAAAAACGCCGATAAAAATAAAATCACCAGCACATCGTCAAATACCGCCGCACCTAACAGCCCCAACCCGACCCGGCTCCGCAGCACCTTCATTTCCATCAAAGTTTGAGCCGAAATGCTCACGCTCGTTGCCCCCAACGTCAGCCCCAAAAACAACGCCGCGCTCGGCGGAAAATCAAACGCCAACCCCACCGCGTACCCCATCCCCACCGGAAATACCACTCCCAACACCCCCGCCAGTGCCGAGACCTTCGTATTCCGCGCCAGTTCCGAGAGATGTAACTCCAACCCCGCGACGAACATCAACAGCAAGACGCCCATCTCTGCAAGGTGGTGAATGGTTTCGGAAAGCAGATGATCCTCAAATACGGGCAAATGTAAAAGGTCAATCAACGACGGCCCGAGGATTAACCCGATCAACAATTCACCCAGCACACTGGGTTGTTTGATCAGGGTGGTCAAAAATCCGGCGGTTTTTGCCGCCAACAAAATGATCGAAAGAAGAAAAATTAGCTGAAGAAAGGGAGTCATATCAAGCGCTCAGAAAAAGTTGGCTCTCTCGAGATAAATGATCAAGGTGTGGCGCAGCTTTTCGGAAACTCGCGTAACTTCATGCCAGTCGCACCAGTATTCCAAAAGCAAAACACATAATAACTACTAGGGTAGAGATTAGCCCGAAAAAGGGTCTGTGGGAAAAGCGCGAAAATTATACCCTATTAACCCCAGCAATCCTGTACAATATACCTCATGCGCGAATGGAACCTCCAACGCTCCGCCCTCCCCTCCCTCATCCTGGCCGCAGACGCGCGCCTCAGCCCCCTCAATTATTACGACGATCAAATTTGGGAACTCCATCTCCGCACTGGAGAACCTCCCGCCCTCTCGCTTCAAACGACCTACGGCCTCCGTGCCCGTAGTATGCGCCTGTTTCCTCGCTTCATCGAAAATACCGAAGCCGTCACCGATCCCGAACAATTTCATACCCCCCCAGCCTTCCGCCGATTTTTCCCCAATTACACGCTCGTCACCTGCTCCCCGTTCGACGGCATAGATGTCGTCATGGAATACTGGGTCGCCTTCTCCAATGTTCTCGCCGGGCGAATACGCGTCATCAACAGTGGTGTCACCCCACGCACGGTTCGCCTGGAGTGGACAGCGATCCTCGTCCCTGCAGGGGAAGGCCAGCGCATGTCCCCTGTCCAACGCGAATCTGTACATATTCTTGAAGGGCAAGTACAGGGTCTTTCCCCTGTCTTGATGATGACCGGCGGCGCGGAAGCGATCTCCAGCCCATACCCCAGCCTAAGTGCTTCTGTTGAACTGCTCCCCGGTCTTTCCCGCCAATTCACCTGGGCCGCCGCTGCCCTTGCCGATCCGGTCGCCTCCTTCACCCTCGCGCGGGCCACTGTTGCCCGCGATTGGGACGCCGAATACGCGCGGATCGAAATGACCAATGCTGCCCAACTTGAAATAGACACGGGCAACTCAGATTGGAGCGCGGCCTTTGCCCTCGCACAGAAAGTTGCACTCAACCTTATTCACGGCCCTACCGAATTTCTTCCGCAAGCCTCCTGGGTGCAAACCCGCTTGCCAGACCAAGGCTTTTCCCTCCGCAGCGACGGCAGCGAATACGGCCACTTGTGGGACGGGCAAACCCCTCTTGATACCTGGCACTTATGCGATCTTCTTCTTCCCTCCTACCCCATCCTCGCTCAGGGCCTGCTCTTTAACTTCCTGGCCTCCCAAGATGATACCGGCTTCATAGATTGGAAACCCGGTCTCAACGGGCGGCGCACCAACTTTCTTGCCACTCCCATTCTTGCCAGTCTTGCCTGGCGTATTCATCGGGCACAAGAAGACCCGGCCTTCCTCGAAAAAGTCTTCTCTCCTTTGCTTAAATTCTTCAATTACTGGTTTGAGCCGCGTAATGACCGGGACGGCAATGGTATCCCCGAATGGAACCACCCCGTTCAAACCGGTTTTGAAGATAACCCCCTCTTTGCCTATTGGCAACCCTGGTCGCAAGGGGCCGATATTAGTCTGTTTGAAAGTCCCTCCCTCACCGCCATGCTCTTACAAGAGGGCCAAAGCCTGCTGAAAATCGCACGAACCTTAGGACGCCTAGGCCCGGTTCATGATCTCAACCAGCGGATCGAAAAACTGAAAACAGCCTTATCCCGGGCGTGGCACGACTCCACCTCAACTTACCGTTACCTTGACCGGGAAACCCACACCAGCGGTGACGGAAAAACCGTCGGACGACGCCCCGGCCCGGGCACGATCAACCTCAGTCGCTTCCGGTTTGACATCCCTGCCCGTCTCCTCGTCCGGATTCACCCCGATCCCGAAGGGACCCGCGATGTTCATATCCGCGTCACCGGCACCGGGCTGGATGACACCTCTCTCACGGAAGACTTTGCCCCCGAGGCTTTTCGCTGGTTGTTAGGCCTGGGTACAGGGATTTCTCAGAAAGTTTTCATGGCTTTGGAAGAAATAGCTATCACCGGTCTTCAACCGGGTGATCAGGTACAGGTATACACGGTCAATTATGGATTTCATGATCAAACGCTGTTTGCCCCGCTTTGGACAGGGACTGCCTCCGAAGAACAAGCGGGAAGCCTGATCAAAAAACATCTCATGCGTCCCAACCGGTATTGGCACGGTTACGGTTTACCCGCCTGCCCCACCCCGGAAAGCCGTAATCCTGACCTGAATGCCATCTGCGAAACCGTCTGGCTTCCATGGAATGCGTTGATCGGTGCAGGGCTAGTCGGTTACGGATATCATGATCTTGCCGCAGAGTTGTTTTCGCGATGGATGGATGCCATCCTGCAAAATCTGCATCAGACAGGAGCCTTTCGTAAGCAGTTTAACGGCACGACCGGGCAGGGGATTGGCGAGCGAAATGCCCTTTCGGGGTTGCCGCCTATAGGGTTGTTTTTGGATATTTTGGGGGTGCAAATTCTATCGCCCTGGAAAGTTCGGCTCGCGGGGAAGAATGCCTTTCCCTGGCCGGTTAAAATTCGTTACCGCGGCATGACCGTCTCGCGTGATGGCGAAGTCACCCTTGTTACTTTCCCCGATGGGCAAACTGTCAAAGTGAATAACCCGGCTCCCTGTGTAATCACAGGCCGGCCGTAAGCCCCTTTCTTTTCCTTCTATGCACTTCAACGATTTTTTTACGGTTGAAGGATTAATTATCCTTCTGCTTTTTATTGCCACTGTCGTGGGGATTATCTCCCAGCGCTCGCGTATACCGTACCCGGTCGGGCTAGTGCTAGCAGGTTTATTTCTTGCCCCATTTGAACAGACTTCTTCTATTGGCAATCTCCACGTTTCAATCGGTCCAGAGTTGATTTTAGGGTTGTTGGTACCGCCTTTAGTGTTTGAGGCCGCCTTCCACTTGAAATTGGATGATCTGCGCCAGAACTGGAAAACGATCACCATCCTCGCAACCCTTGGCGTGGGGCTAACGACACTTATTGTGGGAGGAATAGTTTCTGCTACAACCGGGTTGGCGTTGCCCGCCGCCATGCTCTTTGGCGCCTTGGTTTCCGCTACCGATCCAGTGGCGGTCATTGCCCTGTTCCGAACAATGGGTGTACCTAAAAAACTCGAAGTCCTTTTGGAGGGGGAGAGCCTTTTTAATGATGGTACGGCTATTGTTGTTTTCAACATCGTCCTGGCGATGGTGTTGAGTGGGGATACGTTCACCGCTCCGAATATGATTGCCCAGTTTGCCATTGTGGGGGGGGGCGGAATTTTGGTGGGGGTGATGTTGGGGTTGTTGGTCTCTTTATTGATCAGCCGGATTTCACTGCCTTTGATTGAGGCGACTCTCACCACCGTGCTGGCGTATGGGGCCTATTCTCTGGCAGAGGTGATCGGGGTGAGTGGCGTTTTGGCTGTGGTGGCCGCGGGAGTGGTGGGGGGAAACTTTGGACGCCAGCGTATGGCTCCAACAACATTATTGGTGGTCTCCAACTTGTGGGAGTTCGCGGCGTTTATTGCAAACTCGTTCGTTTTTTTAGTCATCGGGTTGGAAGTGGAACTTTCGATTTTCGCCACACATCGCCTGGCAATTTTTTGGGCGTTGGTGGCCGTTTTACTGTCCCGGTTAGTGGTTGCTTTTGGGCTGACCTGGGTCGAGCGCACTCCTTGGAGCTGGCGGAGGGTGTTGTTTTGGGGTGGTCTCCGAGGCGCGATTTCGCTGGCCCTTGTGTTGAGTCTGCCCACTTTGGTTGAGGGACGAACTCAGATTCAAAGTATGACGTTTGGGGTGGTGCTGTTCACGCTGTTGGTACAAGGTGTTACGATGCGACGCCTGGTCGAACGCGAAAAGCTCCCTAAACAACGTACCGAACAGCAATTGGAATACGAGCGGAGACACGCGCGCCTGGTCGCGGCCCGGACTGCCTACGAGCATTTAGACAAAATGAACAAACAGGGGCAGCTTTCCGAGTACACCTGGTCAACGATTGCTCCGCTTCTACGCCAGAATTTACACACGATGACAAATGCGCTTGCCCGCCTGCTCACAAATGCCCCCGACGTACAAGCGGAAGAATTAGATACAGCCTGGCGCGAAAAACTCCGCACCGAGCGGAATGCGTACAACACCCTCCTCGGGGATGGTGTCATTTCGGAAGATATGTTTATTCAACTTGTGGCTGATGTGGACAGCCGGTTATCTCGCCCCAACACCGGGTGGACGGAACTTGTGCGCTCGCAGTTGAAAAATCGTTCCGAGCGCAGTTACCTGATCATTGCCGTAATCCAGGAAAAAGATGCTGAAAACGCCGAAGAAGCCCTCAACAGCCTGGGTTTTCCAACCAATCGGATGTTCAGTACGGGTGGTTTCCTGAAAACCCAAAATGTAACGTTGTTGGTTAACGTAGGGGAAAAGCAGTTGGAAAACGCGTTGATTGCGCTGGAAACGACATGTGTTCACCGGGTGGAATACCCTAATTCTTGGGTTCCCCTGCTTCCCTGGTTAGCCCGAACGCAAGTCACCGTTGGCGGAGCGACCCTGTTTTTCTTCGAACTAGACCATTACGAGGATTTTTAACATGAAAATGATCGTTGCCATTCTCCCCGATTCGGATAACGAATCCGTTTCCGGTGCCCTCCTCCACGCGGGATTCCGCGTCACTACGATTGCCTCCACCGGGGGAATTTTAAGTCACGGCACCAGTACCTTAATGGTTGGGGTGCAAGATGATCAGGTTGCAATGGCGCTCCAATTGGTCAAGGATCATTGTGCGCCCGCCCCCGAACCCGGTTTGAAACGCGGTTCGCTCTTCGTATTAAACGTCGCCCGCTTTGAGCAATTGTAGAAATTCGTTATCTTATTCCAATTCTCGGTAACGACGGTTGAAATAAATTAGCGGTTCTTCCCCCTCTATTTCATTGACCTGGGCGGCCACGACTTCTGCCACCAACAATACATGCGTTCCCGCAGGTAATACGTTCACCACCCGGCAATCAAAAAAAGCCAACCCGCCTGCAATGAATGGCGCACCCGTTTCTAGCCGGGCAATCTCGCGCCCGGCAAACCGGTCACCCAACTCCGTTTTTGGATTAGCAAAGCAGTTAGAAACTTCCTGCTGGTTCTCCGCCAAAATCGTAACGCCAAACGTTCCTGACTTTTGCACCAATTGGTGGGTACGTGTGCCCATTTCCAGAGAGACCAACACGAGCGGTGGCTCCAGTGAAACAGACGTAAACGAACTCACGGTCATGCCATGCAAAACCCCCTCATGGGCAACGCCGACAATCGAGACCCCGGTAGCCCAGGTTCGCATCGCTAAACGAAGTTCTTCAGAAGAAACAGACATAAATGGCTCCAATATATTCAATAAGGTGGCGTGATGATACATTCCACCCCTTCCTGCGTCAAGCTGATCGAAAGGATAGAATTCATGGCCTGGCCCTTCCAAACTCTTGGCAACCCCTCCCATCCCGCGCTCTGTTTTTTGCATGGTTTTTTAGGCCAGCGGGAAGACTGGCTCCCGATTGCGGCAGCCTTAAGCGACCAATTTTTTTGTATCCTCCCTGACCTCCCCGGCCACGGCGAGAACCCGCTGCCTCCTTCTCCTCTAAGTTTTGATCTCTTGAATGAAGGTCTCCTGGCCTTGTTCGATTGCCTGACGCTATCGCAAGTTCATCTTGTAGGCTATTCGATGGGCGGACGGGCAGCGCTGTATTTTGCGGTTCACTACCCCGCACGGGTGACCCGTTTGACTTTGGAAAGTGCCAGTCCAGGGATTACCGACCTTGCGGAACGCCGCGCCCGCGCGGAAGAAGACACTCGCCGCGCGGAAGTCATCCTGACCGCGGGGATCGATCCCTTTGTCGAACATTGGTACACCCTGCCACTGTTCCGCTCCCTGGCGAATCATCCCCACGCGCGGGCACAGATCATTGCGCGGCGCAAGCGGAACAACCCCGCGGGGATCGCGCAAGCCATGCGTGATCTTAGCCCAGGCCGCCAACCATCCGTCTGGGATCAGCTTCCCGGGCTGGAGATGCCGGTTTTGGTGGTGGTGGGAGCGCTCGATGGGAAATATGTGTCTGTTGGGAAACAGATGGCCACGTCCTTGCCCCATGCCCGGTTGGTCATCGTGCCCGACGCGGGGCACACCGTTCATCTCGAACAACCTGCGTCTTTCATTTCGATTTTGCTAGACTTTCACTCGTTGGTACAATCATAAAAAAACGCAAAATTTCTCGTCCGAGATGGAAGCACCATCTTTGTATAAAACTTCAGGAGAATTACATGGCGACCGTTCTTGTTCAAGGCCAGATAAGTACATCCGCAGAAAAACTTTGGGCGCGGATAAAAAATTTTGATTTGACCCACTTCGTTGGATTTGTTCACACCGTTGAGGGCGAAGGTGTAGGAACAATACGCAAGTTTGACATGGGCAAAGGTGAAATTGCAGAACAAATCGAGCAGTTTGACCCAATCGCACAAACTTTGACATATACAATTTTGTATGGCCCAATGCCTGTTCAGGCGTATCACGCGACCATGCAGGTTATGCCCGGCGACGAAACTTCCTGTACTTTAACCTGGTCGGCAGTTTTTGAGCCGAAAGATGTTCCCGAGGACGAGGCGAAAGGAGTGATCGAAGGCACGTTTAAGATGAATATCAAGGCTTTGAATAAGATATTTGCCTATGCCTGAATTTCTCATCATTCGCCACGGCCAATCCCAGGCCGACCTCGAAGACCGCTACGAAGGCCGGGCGGACTTCCCTCTCACTGCCTTGGGACGAGAACAGGCCCAAAGAGTCGCCCACTGGCTCGCCGCCCACTATCCACCCAATCTCATTTACGCTAGCCCGCTTATCCGTGCTGCCGAAACTGCCCAGATCATTGCTGCACAGGTACATGCCTCTGTAGCGTTAGAACCGGACCTCATGGAATGGAATAATGGCGTACTTGCGGGCATGAAACGGGCCGAAGCCGACCGGAAATACCCCGCTCCCCTCCAACCGCGCAAACCCCATGAGCGCGTGGAGGGCGGCGAAACAGACATCGCGTTCCGCGCGCGAGCAGAGATGATTTGGTCGCGTCTCCTCCATCAAACGGCGGAAGATCAACGAGTAGCCATTGTCGCACATGGCGGGATCATCAACCAGTTGTATCTTTGTTTTCTCCAAATGCCCATGCAACCCGATCTTTGGGTGGCCACGGGGGATACGGGTGTGCATTTATGGAAGGTAAGGGGAGATACGCGTTGGATATTTTTTATGAACCGGCAAGATCATCTCCGTGAAAGGTAGGAAGCAAAATTCAGACTGGGTAAGAATTTGTCCGAAAAAAGGGTGATACATCCCCTTGCCCCTTTTTTCTTCGTTTTCTTCGGGGCGTTTTATCTATCGGCCTCCACGGTTACGATAGGTGTTGAAATACCCCCCAAAAATGATAAGATAAAAATACCGGCAACGGATTTGGCCTCTTGAGATGTTATAAAGCGAACTTAGACAAGCGCATCGTATGTGCGTAATATTGAACCTCGTGGTTGAAATGTTTAACGCCTCCCTTCATTGCATTTGATGAAGGGAAAGGAGGTTGAAATGTTTAATGTCTTGTCGCCTAAACTTCGAGCTTGGGGGATGTTTGGTTTGATTACTCTTCTCCTCAGTATTCTTATTTTGATTTTGGGTGTTGCCTACCCGGCTCAATCTCACAGTTTCCCCATCATTGATGGACTTTTCACGGGCGATTGGTGTGGACCAAGCTTTCTTCATCTTTATGGGCCGGACACTTTCACCACCCTTAGCCCACCAACATGCGGCTTGGGGACTGAATATATGTGGGATGATTGGGATACCTTTTACAGCGGCGGGGCGGTAGATACAATGGGGTGGTTGTTAGGGGGATTACCTATGGCCCCTGTTCCCGACAAGGAAGTGGATATCGAAATGTTCCTGACCACGGCAGATGCCTCCAATGTGTACTTTGCTGTTCAGTTAGGGGCATATCCTAGCACGGGCGGGCCTCCACCTCATCTTCAAATTGCCATTGATCTCGATGGTCCGCTGAATGGGAATCCAATGCCCTACGATCCCTTAGCCGTGGGAACTCTTCCTTTGGGACTGGCAACCATCGTTGGCCCTCTCCATGCTGATTACCTGGTCACCACCGATGTAGTGTTGGCGACAGCCTTTGTGTGGGAAAGCTTCTCGACGCCAGGAACCTGGCTCCCAGTCGGGGTTGTGCCTCTGGGGTGGTCAGGCGGTGGCCCGGTGGACATCGTAGAAATCGCCGTTCCCTGGAGTATGTTTACCCCTGGCCCCCTCTTTGCTCCAGGTGTCCCAGCCCATTTGACGGTTGTAAGTATGCACGGCGCGCCTTTCACAGGTGTAACGGATGCTCCCATGACCCCCCAAGAAGATGTTTTCTCAGAATTTGGGGCTGGCTTTACGACGAGTGTGGACGTTTGCCCCCCAGCCCCGTTGAGCACGATGTGTGAATTTTTTGTTGCCCCAGGCGGTGGGGGTGGTTCCGACGATGCTTTTCTCGCGATCACCTATCCGCTCCCGATCACCGCTACCCCTTCCCCCACGGTGACCCATACCCCAACCATCACGCACACTCCCACGGAAACCAGCACCCCCTCTGTGACGCCTACACTGACCTTAACTGCCACACCAAC
>JACKAX010000044.1 GCA_020634875.1 Anaerolineales bacterium
CTTTTATACAGGCCGAAGATGAATCTCCCCTACCATCACCATCTGTTCCCGCCCCTCTACTCGCAACCGTAGATTTCCATGCTTCGTCAGCCCGAGTAATTGTCCCAAAACTGGCGCACCCACCGGGGGTAAAATTCTGACGTTCTCATCCCGGAAGGCCAGCCTTGTCTCCCAGGTTTGGATAAAACGCGGCGTGCCCAATGCCCCCAGCCAGAAAATGAACGCCGTCAAAACCTCGCGGAGCAACTCCTCCCGCGCGACCGGCTGGCCCCACGCGTCTTCTACACACCCCGCCGGAAAATTCACCCCTATTGCAGGGGGCACTGCCTCCCGCGCGACATTCACACCCATCCCCACCACTACGCCGCGCAACTTTTCACCCATCCACTGCGCCTCCGGCAAAATTCCTGCCACTTTCCGCCCATCCAGCAAGACATCATTTGGCCACTTGATCATTGAGGCCAGCCCCATCTTTTGTAACGCCTCCGACACGGCCAATGCTCCCAGCCCGTTGACCAGCGACAGCGCGTCCGGCACAACCTGATCTGGATGCAGAAGCACACTGCACGCCAGTGCGGCCCCGCGCGGGGTAACCCATCGCCTCCCGGCCCGTCCTCGCCCCGCGGTTTGTTCATCAGCAACGATCACCGACAGGTTAGGCGGATCGGCGGTGAACCATGCCATCGCTTCATCATTGGTGGAGCCGGTAGTTTCAAAATAACGGATTTCACCTAGCGGCAACCCTGCCAGCGCGTCGGTAAGAGTTTGATGATCCATCACGCGTATTGTATCAAGAATAGCTTGCGTCAAAAAAATTCCCTAGACTTCCCTTTCCCCGTGTGATATACTCGCCGCCGCTCTAAACAAGAGCGGCTCATCTTAAGAGCTATCCCATTTATCACGTTTTCTGACTGACCGGGGCGTGCTACATATCATGTAGTTCCCGGACAGGGCGAAGAAAACGGAAGCTGAACGCATAGGAGAATATATGCCAGTCATTTCGATGAAAGCTTTGCTCGAAAGTGGTGTTCACTTTGGGCATCGCACCCACAAATGGAACCCACGTATGAAACCGTATATTTTTACGGAACGCAACGGGATCCACATTATCAACCTCCAACAAACCGTCAAATCAATCGAAGAAGCCTACGATGTCATCCGCGACACCGTTGCCGCGGGCGGCACCGTGCTGTTTATCGGCACCAAACGGCAGGCCCAAGAAACGGTGCAAGAAGAAGCCACGCGTTGTGGAATGCCCCACGTTTCCGCCCGTTGGTTGGGTGGGATGCTCACCAACTGGCGCACCATCCGCGAACGGATCAACGAACTGGACCGCCTGGAGCGTATGCGTGACCGCGGCGATTTTGAAAAGATTACCAAAAAAGAAGCGTTGATTCTCAGCCGCGAAATCGAAAAACTCGATACGCGCCTGGGCGGTATCCGCAAAATGGTCAAACTTCCTGACCTGCTTTTCATCGTAGATGTGCGCCGGGAAGAAACTGCCATTCACGAAGCCAATCTGCTCCGCATCCCGGTCGTCGCGATGGTGGATACAAACTGCGATCCTTCATATGTGGATTACGTGATCCCCTCCAATGACGATGCCATCCGCGCGATCAAACTGGTTGTAGGAAAAATTGCCGATGCAGTTCTCGAAGGACGCGGTTTACGCAAAGATGACGATATGGATATGGAGATCAAAATGGCTCCAGTTTCCGATGCCGATGAAACCGAACTCGCTGATGAAGATTTATTAGGGGCTGCTACGCTCGCCAAACTCCAGCGCACCACCAAACTCACCGGTATGTTGGATGAGGATGAAGAAGACGAAAAAGACTATACTGCCTTCGAATTTGACGAAGAGCTAGAAGCAGAAGATGAGGATGAAGAACTCACCTACGACGAAGATGAAGAAGAAGATTTGGAGGAAGAATAATCATGACCATTACGACACAACAAATTAAAGAACTGCGCGAAGCGACCGGCGTCGGGATTTTGGATTGTCGGAAAGCACTCGAACAGGCGGATGGCGATTTTGACAAAGCCGTTGATTACCTGCGCCAAAAAGGGTTAGCAAAAGCCGCCAAACGCGCCGACCGCGATGCCTCCGAGGGTGTCATCGAACTGTACTCTCACGGGGCTGGCCGTGTGGGCGTGATGATTGAACTGAACTGCGAAACTGACTTTGTTGCCCGCTCAGAAAACTTCCGCAATCTGGCACACGAAATTGCGCTGCAAATCGCTGCTGCTTCCCCTCGCTTTGTACGCGAAGATGAAATCCCCGCGCATGAACTGGATCGCGAAGCTGATGTAGCCCGCGCCCGTGCAAAAGAAGAAGGGAAACCGGATGCTGTGCTTCCGCGTATTGTAGAAGGGCGTCTTGCCAAATTCAAAGATGAAGTAGTTCTGCTCCGCCAGGCTTACATCCGCGACGAAGCTTTGACGATTGAACAATTGCTTCACCAGGCTGTAGGCAGCATTGGCGAAAACATTATCATTCGCCGCTTTGTTCGTTGGGAACTGGGCGAAAGCACCAAAAACTAATCAAATGAAGAGCCAACCACCGGGTTGGCTCTTTTTATGAACGGGTGTTTTGCATGTTTAAAGGGCCTTCAGCTTGCACTACCTCCGTTCTCAGGAGACCGTAAAATGGAAAATGGTTTGAAGTATCGTCGAGTTTTGTTAAAGCTAAGCGGCGAGTCCCTCGCAGGGAGCGAACTGCCTTTGGACCCTCTTCAGGCGGATGATGTCGCACGACGTATTCGTGAAGTCCATGAGATGGGTGTCGAAGTTGCAGTGGTGATCGGGGCGGGCAACCTCTGGCGGGGTAAAGTCGGCTTAGAGCGCGGCATGGATCGGGCTACCGCCGATTACATGGGCATGTTGGCAACAGTAATGAATGCCCTATCCCTGATGGATGCCATCGAACAGGCCGGAGTAAATGTCCGGGTACAAACCGCCATTGAAATGCATGCCGTCGCTGAGCCGTACATTCGTCGCCGGGCGATTCGTCACCTCGAAAAAGGTCGTGTGGTCATCTTTGGCGGGGGCACAGGCAACCCCTATTTTTCCACTGACACTGCCGCGGCTCTGCGCGCGATGGAAATTGGCGCGGATGTCGTGATCAAAGCGACCAAAGTAGACGGAGTGTACGACTCCGACCCCAAACGGAATCCCAATGCTGTACGGTTTACCAACCTGACGTATATTGAAACCCTAAACCGGCGTTTGGAAGTGATGGACAGCACTGCTATTTCTCTGTGCATGGATAACAAACTTCCAATCTTAGTTGTGAACCTGTGGGACCCCGACTCGCTGCGCCGCGCGTTGATGGGAGAACCAGTCGGCACACTCGTCCACGCATAGTGGTAGAATATTCCCTATTGTTGAACCCGTGGTAATCTGAAAAAGATTCCAATGAAAAGATGGAAGGGGTATAAGCCTTCCATCTTTTTTATTGAAAAAGCACGCATGAAACCATTTTCATACTGGAGGATACTACCGTGATAAAAGAAGCCTTGCATGATGCTGAAGAACGGATGAAAGGGGCCATCCATTCCATCGTTGACGATTTTTCCCGCATCCGCACCGGGCGCGCAAGTCCGGCATTAGTTGAGAAACTGTCCGTAGAATATTACGGGATGCCTACCCCTCTACAACAACTGGCCTCAATTGGTGTTCCGGAACCCCGTTCTATCCTGATCAAACCCTTTGACTCAAGTGCGCTGAAAAATATCGAAAAAGCTATTCTTGCCTCTGACCTTGGTCTGACCCCGAACAATGATGGCAAAAACATTCGGTTAAACATCCCCACCCTGACCCAGGAACGCCGCCGCGACCTGGTCAAAGTCGTTCATAATCGCACGGAACAAGGGCGGGTTGCGATTCGGAATATTCGCCGTGATGTTATGCGGGATTTGAATGAGTTCGAAAAAGAGAAACTGATTTCGGAAGATGATTTGAAAAACGCTGAAGAAGAAATTCAAAAACTCACGGACAGGTATATTGAAGATATGAACCAGCACAGTGTGCAAAAAGAAAAAGAAATCATGGAGATCTAATTTTGGAAGGCACGACCGAACATCCCAAAATTGAACGAGTTCCTACACACGTCGCCATCATTATGGATGGGAATGGCCGGTGGGCGTTATCCCGCGGTCTGCCCCGGATTGCCGGACACCGTGCCGGAACCGAAAACTTACGCCGGGTGATGGAAGGATGTGGTGAGCTAGGCATCAAATATCTGACTCTGTATGCGTTTTCCACTGAAAACTGGGGCCGCCCCGAAGAAGAAGTGCGTGGGCTAATGGGCATCTTAGAAGATGTGATCGATTCCGAACTCGCTGAATTGCACCGTGAAGGCGTTCAACTTCGGCACATAGGTATCCTTGAACGTCTCGATGCTACCCTACGCGAAAAAGTTTTACATGCCGTCGAGTTGACGAAAAATAACGATAAACTTGTTCTAAACATCGCCTTCAATTACGGTGGGCGGGATGAAATTGTCCACGCAATTCGGAGCATGATCTACGATGAAGTAGCCCCCCAAAACGTTACGGATGAACTCGTCAGCCATTATCTGTTCACATCCGGGGTGCCTGATCCCGATCTGGTTATTCGCACCTCTGGGGAGTTGCGAATCAGTAATTTCTTGATCTGGCAGGCAGCCTATGCTGAGTGGTACTTTACCCCTGTGTATTGGCCGGATTTTGGCAAGGATGAACTCCGCAAAGCCGTCGAAGAATACAGTCGCCGCGAACGCAGGTATGGATTGGTGATGACGCCTAACGCCTGAGAGCCGTTTTATGTTTCGTCAGCGCCTTCTCGTTTCTCTCATCCTTACGCCGCTGGCTTTTTGGGTAATTGCTGTTGGGGGGTTCCCGTTCTTCGGTGTGGTTGCGGTTTTGTTAGGCATTGCTGGTTGGGAATTTGCTAACCTGTTTCGAGCCGGTGGATTTCACCCATCCCGCTTATTAATTATCCTGGGAATTTTCGTTTTTACATTAGGGCGGTATTTAAGCCTGTTGCATGGGGAACCGTTTGCTAACGATGCGATGTTTCTAGTGGGAATTTTGTTTCTCCTAATGGTGTATTTCATCTTCGCCTTTGAGCATGGCAACAGTCGGAGTGGAACAGATATGATGATTACCTGGGGCGGACTTTTTTACATCGGCTTTTTGGGTAGTTATTTGCTCGTGTTGCGTGCCTTGCCTGATGGGGCGTGGTGGATGATGCTTACCTTGCCTGCCGTATGGTTGATCGATTCAGGCGCGTATCTGGTGGGCAGGCAATGGGGAGGAAAATTTATCCGGCGCAGATTCAGCCCGCACCTTAGCCCCAAAAAGACGTGGGAAGGTTTTTTCGGTGGGGTTATTGCCGGAACTTTGGGAAATCCGCTCCTGTGTTTGGGTATACAAGCTTTTGTGGGACATACGATTGCTCCCACACTTTTGCAGAGTGCCATTTTAGGATTGGTACTGGCACTTCTTACTCCGTTGGGAGATTTGGGAAAGAGTATCTTTAAGCGTCAGGTTGGCGTGAAAGATTCGGGGACACTAATCCCTGGACATGGGGGGGTATTTGATCGGATGGATACCTGGCTTTGGGCAGGGGTGATTGGCTATTATTTGATAGCCTGGGTTTTTACACCATAAGCTAAACAGTTTGTAAGAGACGTTTCAGAAACAAAGGAGCGTGAAGGTAACCCTCACGCTCCTTTTCTTGAGCGCATCAATCATTTTCCCCTTCCTGACCAGTCGGGTGGCATCGCAGGCAATTGGCAATGTTAGAAATGCCTTCTTCGTTGTGTTTACTGAGCATAGCTGCGTCATTGTGGCAGACAGAACATGTCCACGACGCTGTATTGACCGGGTGGCAGGAAGTGCAGTTGTTGTTTGCTCCCCCGTGCCAGGTGGGAAAGACGTGGGGATATGAAGCGCCTGTCCAGGTCGTAGTTGTCAAATGACAGGTTGAACATTGTCCAGCAAAATGATTGGCGGGGGCGTCGTTTGTGTGACAAGATAAACAATCGGTACCGGCCAGGGTATGATCAAAGGTGGCGGGTTGCCAGGCGACGGTGCTGTGACAGGTCGAACATTGTCCAACGAAGTGATTGAGCGGGGCATCTGTAAAATGACAGGCGAGACAGTCTGTTGCACCTGCTTGTTGGTGGTCAAATGAGACTAATTGCCACCCCTCAGGGACATGGCAGGCGACACAATCGCCGGCAAAGTGGTTGCTTGGAACCGTGAGAATATGACACCCTCCGCAGGTGTTAGGGATACCCTGGTATTGGCCGCTGTTGTGGCACCCCTCACACGCGACCTGGGCGTGTTGGCCAACCAGGGGATAAAACGCATGTCTGGCAGCGGGGCTATCGGCGGGAAAAGGAACAAGTTGAGAGTCTGATAGGTTTCCGCAATCTGTTGGGCAGCTAGTGTGATCTTCAGGCGCAGTACATGTGCCGTCGCCACAGGCAGGTATGGGCTCAAGCGTCGGAGAAGGGATGGGGAGAGTGGTGGGAGTGGGTAAAACAACTGTAGCAGGGGAGTCCGTAGGAACCACAGGCGTGGGGAGAGCGGAAAGCGTCCCACAGGCTAACAGCACAAGGGAGAGGAGAATGACGGGGAGGATACGCTTCATTGGATTGCCAGGGGATAATTTGGGTAAACACCGGTTTGAGGGATGTTTGGATATTCCCTTTTGATTCTTTAGTCGAAATAAACGCTGGGAAGTTATGCTTTTTAGATTTTTGGCTCTCCTGTAATTAACTGAATTAGCCCGCATTTTTATTGGAAATTTATAAGTGCAAGATCAATATTGCATAAGTGTTTGGTGCAAAGGAGAGATTTTTGCATTTGACTCCCGTATAATTTTTTATAGAAATCCCATAAAAATTCAGCTTTTTTCTCATCTAAAATGGGAGAGCCTAAAAAATTCAAGGAGTATCGTATGAAATGGTCTTGGAAATTAGGTCGTTTTGCAGGAATTGATGTGTACATTCACGCGACATTTCTCCTGTTACTCGGGTTTTACGGCGTGCGTTATTGGGCGAACGGGGGGATGAGCGCCATGATTGAGGGGATCATTTTTATTCTGGTACTGTTTGGCTGTGTAGTCTTGCACGAATACGGCCACGCGTTGATGGCGCGGGTATACGGTATCCCAACCCGTGATATCACGTTGTACCCTATTGGCGGAGTAGCTCGGTTGGAGAGGATGCCCGAAAAACCTCGGCAAGAATTTTGGGTGGCGTTGGCCGGTCCGGCAGTTAACATAGCGATTGCAACAATATTAGGGCTTTGGCTATGGTTTACAAATACATTTGTGCCTTTTTCAACGTTGGGATTGACCACCGGATCGTTCCTCGAAAGGCTGATGCTGGTGAATATCTCGTTGGTAGTTTTTAACCTGATCCCTGCCTTCCCGATGGATGGTGGTCGTGTCTTACGAGCCTTGTTAGCCACCCGACTGGATTACGTTCGTGCAACGAAATGGGCGGCCACTCTGGGCCAGGGGCTCGCTTTTCTCTTTGGATTTGTGGGGTTGTTCACGGCCCCAACATTGATCTTTATTGCCTTCTTCATCTGGATTGCGGCTGGACAGGAGGCCGGTATGGTGCAAATGAAAGCCGCCCTCACCGGGGTGCCGGTTAGCCGTGCGATGTTAACGGATTTCCGTACATTGCATCCTTTGGAACCTATTTCGCATGTCGTACCCTGGTTAGTTTCAGGTGCCCAGCATGATTTCCCCGTTGTGGACCGGGGGCAGTTGGTTGGTATTCTCCCTCATGAAGCCCTGCTAGCGGCGATGCGAGACGGCAACTCGTATCTTACGGTTGGACATGTAATGCGCCGGGATTTTGAATGGGTGGATGCGAATGATCTCCTCGAAACGGCCATGTCGCGGTTGTCATATTCAAGCTTGCAGGCCGCTCCGGTGAACTGGCGTGGTCAATTGGTGGGGCTGCTCACCCTTGAAAACGTCCGCAAGTTTATGATGGTGCAAAACATGCTGAGGGCTTCGCGGATGTAAGGCGAACAACACGGATATACGGGACAGGTTGCAAAGCCTGTCCCGTTTTTGGTTAAAGCAGGAACCAGATCCCCTCATATCTGTTTTTGTGGGGTTCCCCGGAGGTAAGACGAGCTTTAAACCTCACCCATACCCCAAAAACTCGCTATCGCTATACCGTGTCCCAGAGACCCTCATTTTTCTCACGAGATGTGGGTGAAATGGGCAGGTATAATACCCCCGTAAAATCCGAACCTCCCCTTCGTGCGTAGGGGATAGTACCTATCTATTCTTTTTACAGGATGATTTAATGCCTGCTTTTTCTGCTGATACGCCTCTTGCCAGCCGCCCTCGCGCGGTTATTGTTGGGGCCTCCTCCGGAATTGGCGCGGAACTGGCCCGCCAACTCGCCCGCGAAGGATACGCCCTTGCCCTTCTCGCTCGCCGTGCGGGAGATTTGCAAACCCTTGCGGATGAGATCAATACCCAATCCGGGGAAACTCGTGCAATCTCGTATCCCCACGATGTTATCGATTATGCAGCCATCCCCAGTCTTTTCCAGCAAATCTTGCAAGATGTCCAGCGCATAGATGCATTTATTTACGTAGCTGGGGTGATGCCCAATGTGGCCTTCTCCGAATATTCGTTTGAAAAAGATCAATTGATGACGGAAGTTCACCTGTTGGGCGCAATGGCATGGCTTGGTCAAGTCGCGACCCTATTCGAGCGGATGAAAACCGGCCAAATCGTCGGCATTTCTTCCGTGGCGGCGGATCGCGGGCGGGTGAAAAACCCCGCGTATAACGCCTCGAAAGCCGGATTCGATACCTATCTCGAAGCTCTCCGCAACCGCCTGACCCGCTCGGGGGTTCATGTCCTGACCGTGCGCCCCGGCCCGGTGGACACCCCGATGACGAAAGGAGTCGGTGGTCTGTTCATGGTTCCCCCTGCCAAAGTGGCGCAAGACATCCTCCGTGCTATGCGCCGTCGCCAGCAGGTACTCTATACTCCGGCCCGTTGGCGGTTGATCATGTTCATTGTGCGGAATTTGCCATCGGTTGTGTTTAGACGATTAAATTTTTAGACAAACAAATTTTATAAGATGAGTTTAGGCACAATCGAATTCGGCCCGCGTAAAAGATCACTTACCTGGATTCGTTACACCCTTCTTCGGTTTCTCCTCGCGATAGGTTTAATTACTGAAGGAGTAATTTGTCTGTACCGGGTTTCCTCGCCGACTATCTATTTGGCAGGGGGTTTAATTTATTTTGTGGTTAGTTATTGGATGCATCCAAAACCGAACTTCAACGACATGGGGTGTTTCGGAACCTTGATCAATAACCCTTTTTCGTTTACAGATGATCTCAACCGGGGATTACTTTTTCTCCTCATCATTTTGCTTCCAGGTAGATTTATCTTGGAAGCCTGTGTAGATTTCACTTACCAGATCCTCAAACCTTTGTTCAATAGATGAAGGTAATTAAAACCTTTTTATGAATGCACAATCTTACCTCCCCCTCGACCGCCTCGCGCGGCTCGATAATTTCGGTCATTCGATGACCTCGGTCGCTTACCTGTACCGGCCCACGCATCCCGCTCAGGTAGCCGAACTCTTTGAAATTGCCCGTAAACAAGGCTCCACCGTTACTTTTCGCGGCTCCGGGCGCAGTTATGGTGACGCATCGCTCAACGCCGGGCGTGTCATCGTGGACCTCCGCCGGATGAACCGCATCCTAGACTGGAATCCCGCCACTGGGGTGATCACCTGCCAACCGGGGGTCACGATTGAACAACTTTGGAAATACATTATCGAAGATGGTTGGTGGCCGCCCGTTGTCCCTGGCACGATGTTCCCCACGTTGGGCGGCGTGTTGGGCGTCAACATTCACGGAAAAAACAACTGGAAAAAAGGCACCATTGGCGAAAATGTCTTGAAGTTTACGGCCCTGCTTCCCACTGGCGAAGAGATCACCTGCACCCCGGAAGATGATCTGTTTTACGCCATCATCGGCGGGATCGGGATGTTAGGCATGTTTACCTCGATCACAATGCAGATGAAGCGCATCTATTCCGGCAATGTGTGGGTGAATGCCTGGGCCGAGCCAAATCTGGCCGGAATGCTCACGGCGTTGGATGAATATAAGGATTATGATTATGATGTAGGCTGGATAGATTGCACATCCGATGGTGCCGGGCTGGGGCGGGGGCAAATGCACGCCGCCGAATATTTGGCCCCCAACGAAGACCCCAACGCCGTTCAGACGATGCGCGTCGACGCCCAGATTTTGCCGGATACGATGTTTGGGATTGTGCCGAAGTCTATTATCCATCTCTTCATGCAACCTTTTATGAACAACCTTGGCGTATGGATGGTGAACACAGCGAAATATACGATGAACCGCACGCTTGGCAACCACAAACGGTATCAACAATCCCATGTGGCGTTCAACTTTTTGCTCGATTACGTGCCCAATTGGGAAAAAGCCTACGGTTCGGGTGGGTTAATCCAATATCAGTGTTTTATCCCCAAAGAAACAGCGTTGGATGCATTTAGCGAGATCATTCGGCTCGGAAAGAAACGCGGCTTGCCCAACTACCTGGGTGTCCTCAAACGTCACCGACCTGACAAATTTCTGCTCACCCACGCGGTGGACGGGTTTTCGTTCGCACAGGATTACCGCGTCACGCGCGGGAACCGTACCCGCCTGGAAAAGCTAACCGCGGAACTCGATCGGGTTGTGCTGGAAGCGGGTGGACGGTTCTATTTTGCTAAAGATAGCACCCTTTCGCGCGATACTGTACATCAATATCTGGGACAAGAACGCATCGAAAAATTCCGTGCGCTGAAAGGCCAATATGATCCAGATGGGATTTTAGAATCAGATTTATATCGGCGGTGTTTTGAGTAGTTGCTTCTACCACCGCAGGCGTTCGACATAGCGGGGTGTCGTCTGGCGCGCCAGCAATTTTGCAAATAGCAACCCAGTCACAAACCCACCAATGTGCGCCCAAAATGCTACCCCGCCGATGTCTGCCGCCCCTAACGCAAGCACACCCTCAAACAGTTGTAAAACAAACCACAGTCCAAGAACTATGACGGCTGGAACCATTGCCAACCGAATAAAGTAGCCAAGAAAGATCAAGGTTGTTACCCGGCTCTGGGGATAAAGCACGAGATAGGCGCCCAACACCGCCGCAATTGCCCCGCTTGCCCCCACCGTCGGCAGTTGCGATCCCAGATTGGTCAAGATATGTGTAATGGATGCGGTGAATCCTCCGAGCAGATAGAAAAACAAATATCGCCCGTGGCCCATCGCATCTTCCACATTATCCCCAAAAATCCACAGATATAGCATATTCCCGGCAATATGAGCGAAGCCGGCATGCATGAACATACTGGTGAAGATGTCTGTAATATCTCCAACGCTGATACCATTTGTGAATTGCGCAGGGATGAGGGCAAATTGATAGACAAAAGAATCCTGGCTAGAACCAAGCATCACTTGGAAAATGAAGACCAGAATGTTGATAAGGATGAGAATGTAATTGATATAGGGGGTGTGGTACGTGGGGTTCTCGTCCCGGAGGGGGATCATAAGGAAATCCTTTTGGGCACTTTCTGCTAATTTTATCATCAGGTGCAGTTTTCTCTGACTCCCTGTCTATATTCAAGCATAGATATAAACCATTCAGATTGACGTAAGCATATTTCATTCAGATATAATGAATGAAGTCATAGTACTAACGAGGGGTGACGAGTGATCTATTAAAGCAGAAATTGCTCATTCATCTTTTTTTCATTTTGAATATACTCACGCAACTTCCCCATACTCATTAAATTCAGGTTTCTACAGTTTGGCACTTTTGCTTTTTTGCATTAAATAAGCCTATAAGTAGTTTGTAACTCCCCGCCAAGGTCGCGGGCTTTTGGTGCTTTAAAAGCAAATGATTACCCACATAAATTTTTTCGGAGGATCGTATGTCTAACCCCCATCTTAAAGGCCGTTTGGTCATTTTAGCCTTATGTCTGGTGCTTTTGGCTGCCGTCATAGGAATCCCGCTTCAACAGCGACAGGTTGCGGAAACTCCCTCGCCTGTTATGTTGATGCGTCCAGGCAGTGATGCTGTCCCAGTTACCAGAGATGTAACCGATACCTCGGTGAGCAAAGTCCAGAACGGTGAACTGGTTTATCCCGCCTCTTTCGATGGCGATTTGCGCGAACTGCCTCAAGTTGGTCCCAAAGAAAAAACCCTCGGCGTTGAGTTTGAGATGACTGGCCTCGATCAGAAAGCTGACCCTAATTTCGTAGACTCGGTTGCCCAGAATTTTAACGGTCCCCTGGCTATGCCCTCGCCCAGCACCAGTTTTGCCGGGCTGGATTTGACAAACTGGGGCGCAGGCTGGCCCCCCGATACCCAAGGCGATGTCGGCCCCAACCATTACATCCAGGCCGTCAACACCTCCATCGGCATTTACTCCAAAACCGGCGCCCAACTGGCCGCCTTCACCTTTGACACCTTGTTCGCCGGTACAGGCACCTCCTGCGATGCCGATAACAACGGCGACCCGGTCGTGCTGTACGACAATGTCAGCGGACGCTGGATTATCTCCGATTTTGCCTGGACGAACATCCAAAATGGCCCATATTACGAATGTATCGCTGTTTCCAAAACCTCCGACCCGGTGTCCGGGGGCTGGTGGTTTTACGGCCTGCGCGCCGACGATGCAAGCCATCCCTGGCTAAATGACTACCCCAAGATGGGCATCTGGCAGGACGGCATTTACATGACCGCCAATATGTTTGACTGCCTCACCAGCACTTGTGGCAGTGCTACCTACAAAGGTGTGCGGGTCTGGGCGCTCAATCGGGATGCTATGATCAATGGCTCTCCACTTAGCTACCAATATGCTGACCTTGGTTCTTCCTACTTCAGTTTGGTTCCCTCCAATGCGAAGGTCACACAAGCGCCAGCCGGAACCCCCAACTACATGATGTCGTTGCAAACCACGACCACCATGTACACCTGGAAGATGAGCATTGACTGGAACAATTCCGCCAACTCCTCCTTCACCGGGCCAGTCAGTACCAGCATTGCCTCGTACTCCAACGCCGCCTCTGTCCCCCAATTAGGTACCAGTGTCACCCTCGACTCCCTCGCTGGGCGTTTGATGGTGCAGTTGCAATACAGCAATGTAGGAGGTAACCCGGCTTTGTGGGTGACCCACTCCGTGTCGACCAGCAGCCGTGCGGGCATCCGCTGGTATGAATTCCGCAACCTGACCGGGACCCCCTCGGTCTACCAACAGGGGACCTACTCCCCCGATGCCACCCACCGGTGGATGGGGTCGGTTGCCGTGGATAGTCAGGGCAACATGGCGGTCGGCTACAGTGCCTCCAGTTCGACCCTCAACCCGCAAATTCGCTATGCGGGCCGTTTGGCGAGTGATGCTTTAGGGCAGTTGGGGCAGGGCGAGGCCACCCTTATCGCCGGGACAGGGTCGCAGACTACCTACACCCGCTGGGGGGACTACTCCGCCATGACGGTGGACGTGGATGGGTGTACGTTCTGGTACACCACGGAATATTATGGCGCTACGGGCACAAACTGGCAGACCCGGATTGGCTCGTTCGCCTTCCCCGGATGTGCGGGCGGCCCCACCCCCACCCCAGGCCCCACAAATACCCCTGCCCCGACCAACACCCCCGCCCCCACGGCCACACCGACCAACACCCCAGGTGCGCCGTCAAGCACTGGTTTTATGGCTCCTAGCGCCAACTCGCCAGTCACCACCTCTTCGGGCGACAACAATGGGTATGAAACCAATCCTACGAATGCCTATAGCGATGATGGTGTCTTCGCCGTAGATAACAACAGCGGCACCGGTACCAGCACGAGTTGTACGAATAATCGTAAAGATCGCCATATCTTTTATAACTACAACTTCAACATTCCGGGCACAGCAACGGTCACCGGAATTGAAGTACGGTTGGATGCTCGTGCGGATAGCACAACCGGGAATCCCAAGATATGCGTTGAGATTTCCTGGAATGGTGGCACCTCTTGGACTGCCGTCAAACAGACTTCAACCCTAACAACCAGCGAAACCACCTATATCCTCGGCGGTCCGACCGATACCTGGGGGCGTTTGTGGGCTGCGGGAGAGTTCGCAAACTCTAGTTTCCGAATTCGCATCGTGGATGTGGCGAGTAATACCTCACGTGACTTCTCTCTGGATTACATCGCTGTCAACGTCTACTACCAGCCCTGACATATTTTCTAAACGTTTAATAGCGTTTGCCTGAAAAAAGAAGATGCGGTGGGACAAATTCCCCGCCGCATCTTTTTTAATTCTTCTACTATAATTCTATGACCCCAAATCCCTCAGGAGAATCTACAACATGATACCGAAAAAAAAGACCATGCTAGTATTAGCACTTTTGGCCCTGTTCAGCATCTTGCTGGTCAGTTCCCCCGCCTTTTGGGCGACAGCCTCTCCCGTTCGGAAAGAGGCCGAAGTGGCCGGCACTTACCGAGGCCTCAGTCCTGTGGCTCAGTTCGATGTTTCACCCCCATTGCGGGAGATGAAACCTGCTGAACTTGATTTCCGCTCTGGCTTGGAAATTTTAGATGATCGGCCTACCGGGTTTGAAGGCCCATACGGTCCGCAGGATGTTGATCCGTTGGTGCAAACCGTCAAAGGCCCCACCCTCATTCCTTCCCCGATTTTGAGCTTTGACGGACAGAGCAATATTGCAGGCGTTCAACCCCCTGATCCGGTTGGGGATGTTGGCCCTAACCATTATGTGGCAATGAGTAACCTGCATCTCTCGGTATATAGCAAAACCGGGACGCTACTTTTTGGACCGGTAGCTACGAATACCATCTGGTCTGGCTTTGGCGGTGCTTGTCAAAATGAGAATGCAGGTGATCCCGTAGTTCTCCACGATCAGTTTTCTGATCGCTGGATTGTGACCCAGTTTACAGCTGCAGGCCCCACCTATTACAACTGTGTTGCCATTTCTACCACAGGCGATCCTACCGGTTCCTACTATCGCTATGCGATCACCACCGGCACTAATTTCCCAGATTACCCCAAATATGGTGTCTGGAGTGATGCTTACTACATCAGCACCCGTGAATTTGCGGGTTCGGCATTTGCGGGTGTTGGCGCGTATGCACTAAACCGTACGCAGATGATCGCCGGAAACCCCTCTCCTCAGGTAATTTCCTTCCTGGTTGCCCCTGGCTCGACTGTTTATAACATTGGTGATGGGCTTCTGCCTGCAGACCTGGATGGAAGCACGCTTCCGCCCTCTGGTAGCCCTGAATTTTACGTTGGATCGATGGATAATGGTGGCCCTTACGGAGCGCCCCAGGACGCACTTACCCTTTGGAAGTTCACAGTCAATTGGACCACCCCGGCTTCCTCCAGTTTTGTTCTCGCAAATACACTTCCAATAGCTGCATTTGACTCGATCTTTCCTTGCACCCCCGCCGGCTCCCGTTCCTGTATTTCACAACCCGGAACCACCAACAAAATTGATATTCTTTCGTATCGTCAGCGCCCAACCTGGCGGCTTGCTTACCGCAACTTTGGGTCTTACGAGTCCCTGGTAACCAACCAATCCGTCGAAGCTGTGACCAACCGCGCGGGCGTACGCTGGTGGGAAATTCGCGATCCAAACGGTTCTGCGTTTATTTACCAGGAAGGCACCTATTCGCCGGATGCCACGAACCGTTGGATGGGGAGTATCGCGATGGATAAAGATGGCAATATGGGCCTGGCTTATAGTGCCTCCTCCACGACCGTTTTCCCCAGCCTGTGGTACACCGGACGTTTGGCGGGAGATCCGCTTGGCACAATGTCGCAGGGCGAGGCATCCATCTTTGACGGAACCGCGTCCCAAACCTCCGGTCAACGTTGGGGTGATTACACCTCGCTCAACGTTGATCCGGTGGATGATTGTACTTTCTGGTATGTTAATGAATACTTGCCCACTAGTGGTTCCAACTGGCGTTTGCGGATTGGGGCTTTCAAATTCCCATCCTGCAACAGTGGCCCTACTCCCACCCCGACGAATACTTTCACCCCGACGATTACGCCCTCTCCCACCAACACCCCCACGCCTACCAATACACCTCTCCCTGGAAGCAACGAAATGCATGTTGCCAGTATTGATATGTCGGTGGGCACAAACGGGAGCAATCGCAATTTCGGTCAGGCACTTGTTACCATTGTAGATGCTAACAGCCAACCTGTGAGTGGCGCGACGGTATTTGGCACCTTTTCTGGCGATTCTTCCGGTTCTGTCAACGGTGTGACCAACGCGAACGGTCAAGTCACCCTGACCTCTCCTGTGAAGAAAAATGGTGCAAACTGGACTTTTTGTGTGACGAATGTGACCAAATCCGGATGGACGTACAACGCGGCGGCAAATGTGGAAACCTGTGATAGCACTGGAGGCGGTCCTACCGCAACGCCCACTCCCACAATGACCCCGACTACACAACCCGGAAACACCATGCACATTGGCGACCTCGATGGCTCCTCTGCCCCCAATGGAAGCCGGTGGGACGCGACGGTGACGATAACCGTTCACGACGCGGCACATAATCCCATCGCTGGGGTTACGGTCAGCGGCGCGTGGAGTAATGGCGCGAGCGGAAGTGGCTCGTGCGTGACCGATGTCAATGGGCAATGTTCCATTACAAAAACTGGTCTTCGCACAAACGTTAACAGCGTTGTTTTCACGGTGACGAATGCCACGAGCGGTTCGTACACCTACCAATCATCTGCCAATCATGATCCCGATGGCGATAGCAACGGGACAACGATTACGGTCAACAAGCCTTAAACTCAAGGATAAACAAAAAGAGACCGCCATACGGCGGTCTCTTTTTGTTTGAGTCATCCCGTCCCTAATCTCAGGTACAATTGGACGCCAATGATGTCTGCCATAAATCCCGCCCAGCATTGGGAAGTCTCCTACCAAAACAACCAAACCGTTTGGGATCTCGGTGGCCCCACCCCCACCCTCCAACGGCTCGCCGCGAGCGGACAATTCCCACCCGGACGGATGCTCGTGCCCGGTGCGGGGCGCGGGCATGATGCGCGCATCTTTGCCCGGCAGGGGTTCGCCGTAACCGCGGTGGATTTTGCAGAGGGCGCGGTACAAGAAATGCACCGCCTAGCGACCCCAGACGCCCCACTCGACATTTTGCAGGCAGATTTCTTCTTCCTGCCGCCCGCCTTGCATGGGACGTTTGATTACATCCTCGAATACGTCACCTACTGTGCGATTGACCCCTCCCGCCGCGCCGAATATGCCCGCGTAGTCGCGGACCTGCTCAAACCAGGCGGGCTGTTCCTCGGCCTGATTTTCCCCCTCACCTTTCACGCCAGCGGCCCGCCCTTTGCCGTGTCCACGGACGAATTATTGGGAGACTTGCTTCCGTGTGGATTTGTTCTCCTTCATCGGGAATTTCCGGCGGACACGATCCGTCCGCGGAAGGGGCGTGAAGAATGGATCGTGGTGCAAAAACAATGACCGGTCCCACCGCATCCCTTCGGCTGGAAGCGATCCCGGCCCGGGGCTGGCAACGCCTCCTTCAACGGATCGCCGCAACTGCCCCCGCGGGGTGGGTGCTGGCCCGGTGGCTGCCCACCCTCGACCGGTTTATCCTCCGCCGCACACAGGGCAAACATACCGCCGCTAGTTTTCTGACCGGGTTACCCATTCTCATGCTAACCACGTATGGGGCCAAATCCGGCCAACCACGCACTTGCCCGCTTGTGCCCATCTTGGATGGCGAACGTGTGATTCTGATAGCATCCAACTTTGGCAATACCCGTCACCCCGCGTGGTACGTGAACCTGCGAGCCCACCCTGAGGCGCTTCTGACGCACAACGGAGTCTCGGCATCCTATCTTTGCCGTGAAGCGACCGATGTTGAACGTGAAGGGTATTGGGCACAGGCGGTGAAACTTTACCCTGGCTATCAGGCGTACAAACACCGCGCCGGGAACCGAAAAATCCCCGTGCTGATCCTCACTCATCAGGAAAAGGAACTTCTATGAATATCACAATTCTTGGTGCCGGTAACATTGGCGGCACGCTCGGCGCAAAATGGGCCGCCGCAGGTCATACGATCACCTTCGGTGTGCGTGACCCCAACAGCCCGAAAACCCAGGCCGCGCTGGCAAAAGTCAACGCCCAAACCCTGCCCGTTCCCGCGGCGATTGCCGCGGGAGAAGTCATTCTCTTTTCAATTCCGTGGGCGGCGGTTCCGCAAACGGTGGCAGCGAATGTGGCAGGGTTGTCCGAGAAGATTTTGATTGACGCAACCAACAACTTCGCCGGGCCGATCATCAACAACCTCGCGGCATTGCAAACCGTCCCTGGTGCAACCATTTTTCGCGCGTTTAACTCTCTCGGATGGGAACACTTTGAAAAGCCGAATGCGGGCGGGGTGCAAACCGATCATTTTTACACCGGCCCGGACGGGGAAGCCCGTGCCCGCGTTGAGAAATTGATCGAGGAAATCGGTCTCCGCGCGATTTGGGTAGGGGATCATGATCGCGTTCAAATTGTGGACAATCTGGGGGCGTTGTGGGTCACGTTGGCGTTTCAACGAGGGTGGGGGCGGGGGGTTGCGCTGAAATTGGTGGAAGGATAAGGCATTATGAAAAATAAAATCTGCCTTGTGACCGGTGCGACTGCTGGGATTGGTGAAGTGACTGCGCTTAGGTTAGCTGAAATGGGCGCGATGGTGGTTGGGGTGGGGCGTAACCCCGCGAAATGTGAGGTCTCCCAGGCCCGGATTCGGAAAGAGACAGGCAACCCCAACGTGGAATATCTCGTCGCGGACTTGTCTTCTCAGGCGCAAATTCGCACGCTGGCGGAGACTTTTCGGCAGAAATATGCCCGGCTTGATGTGTTGGTGAACAATGCCGGGGCAATCTTTCTTAGCCGCCAGTTGAGTGCGGATGGGATCGAAAAAACTTTTGCCCTCAATCATTTAGGATATTTCCTGCTAACGAACCTGTTGCTGGATTTACTTAAGTCCAGTGCGCCTGCCAGGATCATCAATGTTTCATCCACTGCCCATATGAGCGGAGATATGAACTTTAACGATCTTGGATATGAGCATGGAAGGTACACGGGTTGGAGTGCGTATGCCCGTTCAAAACTGGCGAATGTGCTGTTCACTTACGAACTGGCTAGACGCCTGAATGGGTCTAACATAACCGTAAATACGCTTCACCCAGGCTTTGTCGCGTCGGATTTTGCTTTCAATAATTTTCGGGGGTTGCTTTGGCCTGTGCGTCCATTTTATTGGCTATTCCAAAAATTTTCAGCCATCACTCCAGAAGAAGGGGCAGATACCATGATTTACCTTGCCAGTGCGCCAGAAGTGGCCGGGACAACAGGGAAGTATTTCTACAAACGCCGCGAGAAACGTACCCTTGAGGTCTCATATGATGAAGAAGTGGCGAAAAAATTGTGGGAAATCAGCGAAAAGATGGTAGGATCATAAAAAAATCCGCCGGCATCATCCGGCGGATTTTTAAATTTTTTGCTTACCAGCCTCTCCCAAAGCGTTGTTCTTTCCAGATGTCGGCTTCGTTGTGGTAGCCGGCTTGCTCCCAGAAACCGGGGCGGTCGGCGGCGACGAATTGCAGGCCGCGCAGCCATTTGGCCCCTTTCCAGAGGTAGGGGTCCTTCAGTTCTTTGCGGTCGGGGATGGCTCCGATGATGCCGCGGAGGGGGTATCCATGATCGGGGGACAGCGGTTCACCGTCGAAATGCGTGGCGAGGAGGAAGTTCGGTTGGAGAACTACATCGAGGGGGAGGTTGGTGGTGTATCCATGTTCGGCGTGTTCGATGATGTATTTGGCGGTGGGTTTGAGTTGGATAAAGCCTTCATCTATCAAAGTTTTGACAGAGACGCCTTCCCACTCGGTGTCAAATTTGCTCCAACGGGTGACGCAGTGTAAGTCCATCAAAATTTTGGTGCGAGGCAATTTGTTGAATTCGTCCCAGGTCCAGCGCACGTCGTTTTCGACTTCGCCCCAGATGCGAAAGTCCCAGGTAGCCGGGTCAAAGCGGGGAACAGGCCCATAATGAAGGACGGGGAATTTTTGGGTAAGGGATTGGCCGGGGGGCAGACGGCCTTCCATACGGATATGATCTTCTTGTTCACGACGGTTAAACATATTCTTAAACATAACAGCCTCCAGGCGGGAATTCAGGCGTTCATTATACTGCCTGTTGTTACTTTAGTTGGGAAATCTTACGAAAAAGTGAATGGAGTGTCAGAGAAGTATTGGATATGTAGTCTCTTGACGAGGCAGTTTGTTACATAAGAGCGGATCTGTGTTGGAAAGAAAAAAGGCCACAAATTTTGTGACCTTTTGCCTCAGGTTTGCCTATAAGCCGCATTCTGTGGTCAAACCTGCCTTTCGACATGTTCGCCGGAGATCATCTCTCTAAACCCTCAACGGGTTTCGGGCACGCTTCCGTACCTCGTGCAGCCTACCCGGAACTCAAATGGGACGAGCCGCCCCTTGTTCCTGCTTGGCCTTGCTCCAGGTGGGGGTTGCCTGGCCGCGGATGTTACCACCCGCGCCGGTGGTCTCTTACACCACCTTTTCACCCTGACCAATTAGAGTGGAGAGTAAAGAAGTAGAGAAACATTATTGTTCTCTCTACCTCTTTGCTCTCCACTCTAACGGCGGTTTGTTTCTGTGGCCCTGTCCGGCAAGTTGCCTCGTCCCGGGGCTTACCCGGCACCTTGCTCTCTGGAGTGCGGACTTTCCTCGACAGCCTTTGCACAGTTTCCTGTGAAAATGCCCGCCGCGATCTCCCGGCCAACCTGAGACACACGCATCTTACTATTGCATCCTTGCCTCGTCAATTAGTACTTTAATATTTCTTCAACTGGTATTTCCCCTTAACCATTTGTTTTCTATTAACCTGAGATTCCCGTTTGTGAGAACCTTATAGGTTTTAAGAAAACCCTGATTTTCCTTTAGTTTGGTTTCATATGGGGTTTGGACTATATTAATTATTCATCTATTGGCCTCCCTCGTTTATCTCTAGGCCAATTTTTAGGAATTTTTTTCTTCTTTCCTTTTACTGGTCGTTTGGACACTTCATTTGCATCCTTAAGAAATTGGAATACCACCCGAAATGGGAACAGGAGCAATTCAATAAAACAACAGCCTTTACCTGATTTTGATTTTTTCTTTGACATAAAGAAAATACAGCATACACACATAACAAGGTCAGCATGACTTATTTTTTATTAAAGTCAAATAGGTAGACAGAAATTTTTTAACGCGTTCCGTCCGAGGCGTGGGAATATCGTCTTGACACATACACCGCGTTGGAATGGATTTTAGAACGCTACAAGGAAAAGAAACCCAAAGACCCGGCCATTCGAGAGAAGTTCAATACTTATAAGTTCGCGGATTACAAGGAGCAGATGATTGATTTGCTGGCGCGGGTGTGCCGGGTCAGTGTAGAGACGGTGAGGATTGTTGAGGAGATGCCAGAAGGATAAACAACTCCCTGACCCCTGACAGGTCTTCCTGAGACCAGGGGTTGCAGGAACGGCGTTCGTCCATCCAATTTGAACGCCCATTTCAATCAACCAAACGCCTTTCCTGATGCAAGGCACGCAGAATAGTTCAAGAATTTGAAATAAAGAAATAAAAACGAGCGCACTTTTGAAGTGCGCTCGTTTGATTTTATAAAGCGGCCTCACCCAAACTTCACAGAACGTCACCGCTTCACATCTTTGACACCTGACAGGTCTTCTTGAGACCTGTCAGGTGTCAAAGGTTATGGCGCCACCGTAGGCCGCACCGGCTCCCCCACCCCCGGCACGCCCACAATCTCCACCGCATCAATCTCGTTCCAGTTCCCGACCACTGTCTGGTCCACGACAATCCGCACGCCCTGCACCAGCGTCTTCCCGTCCGCCCCAACGGTGAGCGTAAACGGGCAGGGATCATCCACCATCTCGGGGGGTGCGACGTAAATCTGGATATACTCCCCCGCCATATCAATCAAATCCACTTCCGCCACCTGATTGGGGTAATACGTCTCGTAGATGTTGATCTCCGACGCATAGACGGGCGTGGCAAAAAACACATCGAGCCACTCCTTCGTATCCTGGCTCGCCGCGGCCCACGCCGTGTGCATATCCCCGCACTCCTTCGTGTCGGGTGCCCCCGTCGCCTGCTTCGCCGCCCAGTCATCCGAGCCATACTCGGAACTGGCGACCGCCTCGCTCCCCCACTGCCGGATGGCGTTATCTACGTCCACCCCGGACCCGCCCGAAGGCGCTTGCGTAGGGGCCTGCGCTGGGGGCTGGGTGGGAGAACTTTGATCCTCCGTAGGCGCGAGTGCTCCGCACGCCAACTGTGCCAGGATCAGGGCCAAAAGAACAAACAAGCCTCGTAAAAAGAACCTTGTTTTCATATAAATCTCCTGTTCAAGAGTTACGCAAAATAACCGACTTGCAACTTCGGAAGTCTTTAATCGCCATTTTGGATGAGAAACCGTTGGCAAACCGTCACCAAAGTTCAATACAAGGCGTTTGGAGACTTCCGAAGTTTTCGTTCTGCGTAATTTCTTCTGTGATGAAATGGATGGATCAGGGAAAATACCCTGTGTTTTGAAAGTCCCAAAAGGTGAGGGCGGGAAATTGTCCCGCTGACGTTCTATTTGATGGAAATGGGAAAAGCCAATTACAACTCTATTTTACTCGACAACGATCTGCCTCAACCGCTCCAAAATCGCCCGCGTCTCCACCTTCCCCCCCACGCCCACGGAAACCCCGTTTCCGCCCTCGCCCCCCGGTCCCACACACGACGGGCACCCATCCGCGCACGCACAACTCCCCACCAACTCCAACGCCGCCCCGATCAACTCCCCATGCACCTCGAATAACCGCTGCGCCAACCCGATCCCCCCCGGAATGCGCTCGTAAATAATCACCGACGGCTGCCCGTCCCCCAGCGGCGACTGCGGATCGGCGTGCATCTGAATATCGGACGGGTCACACATCAAAAACAGCGGCGCGAGATTCCCCAAAACAAACGCCAGCCCCGACAACCCCGACCGGATGCGGACCGCCGTCTCCGCGCGCCGGTGACACGCCGGGC
>JACKAX010000045.1 GCA_020634875.1 Anaerolineales bacterium
AGTTCTTCGTCTGCGTCAGTTTCAGTATTCTCAATGAATCGATGGGCTGGAAAAGTTGATATGGATGGGTAAGGTGTAGTTTTGATTGGTGTTTCAGTATTCTCAATGAATCGATGGGCTGGAAAAGGCGCGCATCTTCGGCGGTAAAGGTGGAGTTTCCGATGTTTCAGTATTCTCAATGAATCGATGGGCTGGAAAAGAATGCCAGAAAAAAGTGTGTTATATATCTGGACGGTGTTTCAGTATTCTCAATGAATCGATGGGCTGGAAAAGGAGGACGTAGGACATCAAGCTGTCAAGACTGAAAACGTTTCAGTATTCTCAATGAATCGATGGGCTGGAAAAGCCCGCTAGCCGCAAATTCCAATTATGACAAAAATGGCCTTTCCACGAAAAAAAAACGCTCTCAAAGCGTTTGGTGGCGTCACTTTCCAGGTTCATTATACTGCTAATTTTCATCTGCACTCCTTTTCTCGAAAATTTGACTTTGTTCCAAAACCGGGGTGATTTGCGATAAAACAACAGGCAAAAAAGACCTTATTCAACCTTTTATGTTATTCGGGGACATACTTTACAAGGGAAAGCATGGGATTTGCGAAACTGCTTGGTGTTAGGGCTGTTTGTTGCCATATTGACTATCCGCTCGAGAAATCACCTGTCAAACTATTGCTTTCGAGAAGCTCACCCAAAATCCAAACACCGAAGGACTGTCTTCTACTGGCACTGAAAAATTAAATCACATCATTACAAAACCGCCGAAACTCACATGCCACACACCGTGTCCGTATGGGAGTTGGCATTGGCATCCGCTCGGTCACCGACATCGTCTTCATCGCCGCCAACGTATCGTGTAATTTGGCCCGCAGACGTGCATGGATGGGCACTACCTCGGCTTTTCGCAAAGGGATGTAATACAAAAACCCACGCTTCACGGGCAATTGGTATGTCTCCTCCAACATCAACGCATATGCAGCCAATTGCAGCTTGAAATGCTCCCCCGCCTGACGCCCTGTCTTATTGGACAATTTGTAATCCACCGGGATGATCTCCCTATCCCCGTCCGGCCAGATCACCATATCCAGCGTCGCACGCAACCCCAACTTGTGGGAAGATAACGACAACCCAAACGCTCGCTCCCCCCGTTTAATGCCATACGCCCGTAAACTGCGTCGCGCCTCCCGCCCTTCTTCACCCTTCCCCGCCTCAACCCCGGCTTCCATCTTATACGTCACCGGGCGCACATCCGGCAAACACAAGTGATAAAACAAAATGCGCGGGCAATACACCCACTGCTTCAAATCCGTTACCCGAAAGGGCGGCTCGACCGTTTCCTGGACATGTTCATTGACAACCATGATGACCTTATACCTGATTACTTGTTTATTTTTTACCTGTCTTCCTGCACCAGCACCTGCCGCTTCCCCCAATCATCCTTACACAAAGGATACAGATGCACGCTCCCCGGCTTCTTCCCCAAAATCTTCTTGATCTTCAACATCATCTCCTCTTGATGTGTAGGTAACAACGGCCCCAGAAACGCACTATACTGCACCCGGTCTAACCCATAATCCAGGCACACATCCGCAATCTTCGTGCGCTTCCCGTCATCAGGAATATCATAAATCAACAGACATTGCATAACACTTCAACTAATCACGAGAAACCGATCACCGATAACCAATTATCAATCATCAATTACCACCCCATCGTAAACGCTGTATATTCCGTCCGCTCGTGGCGCAGATACGTAGCAACATGCCGGGCCTGCATTTGCATAATCACCCGCAGGGGATACTTCTTTCCTTCAAACGGGGCAGGCGCGTCCAACCGGGTATTGATCTTCTCGGCCAACGTGCGCCGGAAATCCTTGGTCAGCAAGCCATTTTCTTCCTGTTCAAAGGCAACATTCTTGTTCGCCATCCCGATCACCGTACGGTCTACAATGGGTTGGCGGAATTCTTCGATGAAATCCAGAGCCAAGCTGGGTTTGCCGGGGCGGTCCGCATGAAGAAACCCCGCGTACGGGTCCAACCCTGCCAGGGTCAAACAACGTTCGCACAGATGATAGAGGATCCCGTACCCATAATTGAGGGCGGAATTGACCGGGTCCCGCGCCCCCCGCCCGGTCCGGGCTGTAAACCCATAGGTCTCTGGGAGCGCTTGCTTGATCGCTCCCCAGTATTGCCGTCCCGCGCGCCCTTCCAGCCCCATCATCTCCTCGCGCAAATCTTCAATTGTCGCCTCCCCGGAAACCACTTCCGGGTAATGGCGCATCCGTTCGATGTCAATGATCGCATCCACCACTTCCGCCGCCCGCAAACGCAGTTCCTCATACAGAGGTGGGTCCGTTTCCTTACGGTATTTGCCCATGTACTTGAGCAGATTGGCCTGGTTTTGCAACTTGCCCGCACTGAACGCCATCGCCAGAAACAGCCCGCGGGTAGAAGTATAGGCAAGCAACTGCGCCCGCCGCGTGGCGACCGTCCCGGCCAGGCCCGCGCTGTACAGGCTGGCATACGCCGTCCCTGTTCCGCTGATGAAGTGAATGGGAATCCCGCGCTCCGTACACTCCCGTACCACCTCTGCCGACAGACTGACCCCTTGATTGGCAATCGTCAGCGACTCCAGATGCATCAACGGCGCCTGCGCCAGCATTTCCTTCCCTTTCATCACCTTCAACCGTTCTGAGTACTTGCTGACAAACGAACCAAATTGATCGACGAGTAAATGTTGAATAATGGGCATACTAACTCCTGTTATAAACTTGGGAAGTCTCCATACACCTCCTGAAGACTTTCCAAGTTTGCGACAATCTAACCAACCTCTACGACAAACACCCCATTCCCCTTTGGCGCGCCCCTCCCCACCTGCGTCAATTGCCCCCACACCAGCCAGGGAAACAACGTATCCCAATCTTCCAAAGCTGCCGAATATACAACTGGCCCAACCAACCCGCTCAACCAGGTCTTTTGCCCACTGCGGGCAGACCCACTGGCTACCTCCACCCACCGCGTCTTACTCTCTACCAGCCGCACCCGGTTCGCCGCGGCCCAAAGGCTATCCAACTCCGCGGCCGGGCGAGCATAACCTCCCCCAAACTGAACCGCAAGATCATCCACCTGTTTCAGCAACCGGGCAAAAAACACCCCAAAATCGGGACTCTTCACCAGCTTTTTATCTTCAATCAACCGTAACGGCGTCAAAAACGTCACCTTCACCCGTGCCCGGTGACCCTCCAACTGTTCTGACAGCCGTCTCGCCATCGCCAGCACTTCCTCATGTCCCACCGGATTTGCAGGCGGATAAAACAAGTTGTCTCCCTCAGCCAGCATCTGCCAATCATCCCCAACCAACTTCTCCGCCCACACCTGCCGCAAAGAAAACCGTCCACGCGGCCAGCCATACCCCACCCCACACCGCCCCGCTTCGGGCACCGCCAGCGCAAAATATGGCAAAAACTCCCGCGCCTCCCCAAACAACGTCAACCAGAACGTAAACGGTATCCCTGCTTCGAGCACTTCCGGCGTATTCAACGGCGGAATGAGGGTATATCCCCGCCGCTCTTGACCGGGCCGTTCATTCGCCTGCACCAGCCAACATACCGGACACGTCGCCGTATGCACCGCCAGTTCCTCACCACTTATTTTCACCCCTCTCCCAGTGGGAGAGGGGCCGGGGGTGAGGGGGTATGCCGCACACGTTGCCCGCGTCATCACATTTAACAACGCCCCGCGTAAATTACTCCCGGCCTGCCACCCGCCCAATCGGAGCGGGGATTCAGCCTGACAGTGAAAACGAAGACGAATTGCGGTCAAAGGAAAAGCATTGGTCATCAAAGCCTCCACAATATTACAAAACTGAATGGGGAACGGGATTTTTCCCGCGCTCCGCCATGCCAACCAACAAGCATCGGTTAAAAAGATCTTTTCAGGGAAGACATGGACAATTTCTTCCCAACAAATGACTCGCTTCCTTACAGGAATTGATCCGTTTCTTATCAGGAATTGGATCAATTCCTGCAAGGAAATTTTTTTCTACCTCACGAAGTGTTAGGGCACATCGGGGAGGTATTCGTAGAGGGTGAAGGAACGGACCATCAATCCAGTTCTTCCGACACAATATTCTCAAAGGTTAAACCAAGTTCACGACTGTATGGCGTGCGAACAACTGGCGGGATATGCTCATCGTGAGGAATAAGTAATCCCTTTCCTTTCAGTGCATGGTAACGGCTCCAACTAATTGAAACCAGTAACTCTCGTGCCCGAATGGATTCCTTTTCTAATAACTGAATATATTCGTCGTAAAACATTTCAGGCAGAACATCAATCCCATCAAAGGCTTCATAAAACTTTTCCTTCAAATTCTCATCGGAATTGAACGGGCGCAAAGTATCCACAACACTATCTTGAAACTCCTTCCCCATTTTCTCAAATTCCGCTTTCCAGGCTTCCGCAACCTCGCCAGCGTAAATCTCATCCAACCAGGCCCCAACTCGACTTTCGTCCACAGGTTTGCCGTGTTCGCGCCGCAAAACGTTAAGCGTGCCCGCAATCAGCCTTTCATCGTAGATTTTTTGTCCATCGTTGGGTTCTGTAAACACATGCACCGGGGCCAAATCGGTCATCTTCCGGCGGCGATTGATGCGCCCAAAGCGTTGCACCAGGGCTTCCAGCGGGGCCGGTTCGGTGTAAATGGTGTCCAGATCAATGTCGAGACTCACTTCAACCACTTGCGTCGCGACCAAAACAATCGGACGCCGGATATCACTTTTGGACCCCGTCGCATCTCGGACAAGTTTTTCTTTATCCAGGCGATCCCGAAGATTGAAACGCCCATGTAAGAGTTCAACTTCTGCGCCAGTTTCGGTCAAAGGCTTTAGCAGGTTGTAGGCTTGTTGGGCGCGGTCTACCAAATTGCACACGACCAGGACAGATTTTCCGGCGCGCGCTTCCACTTCAATCCGGGCAAAGTTTTCCGGTGCAAACATCTCCCCTTCAAGCACCTCCAGCCGGTGACGTTGAAAGGCTTGAAACAACCCAGGTTCGGCCCTGATCTCCGTGGTTTCTCCAAGCGTTTCTTTCAACCAGTGCTTGATCAAAGTAGGGAATGTTGCCGACATGATGAAAAAACGCGCATGGTAATGCTTGCGAAGATATTCGATAGTTTTGAGAATCAACGCCAGCCGTTTCGTTTCATACGCATGAATTTCATCGAAGATGAACAACCCATTGTGATAATCCGTCAATTGCGCCTCATACCCTTTCAGCCGGTACATCCCTTTGAGCATCTGGTAAGGGCTGAACACGCGCACGGGCGGGTAGTTCAACTTATTCATATCCCGTATCTGCCGGGCTGTTTTTGCTGCAGCTTTGGGATCGTCTTCCCGCTCCATCAATTGCCGGTACAAAGCCAACAAACTGCGTCCGTGCTGCAGCCCCACTAGGCTAAGATCATCTTTGCTCAAATGGGGAGGATCGAAGGTTTCCTGTAACCGCAATTGCATCGCATTCATGCTGGCCTGATAAGGCAGGGTATAGAAAAGGCGCGGGGTATTTCCGTCGAGTACCTGACCCGCCGCCCACAAGAGCGCGGCTTCTGTTTTCCCACTTCCGGTCGGGGCGGTTAGCAAGACCGACCCACAGGTAGTTTCCACATCGATTTGATGTTTGAACAACTTCTCGCGCGCAATCCCGCGTTTCTCCACCACATCTTCCGCCCGAAAAACCACGGAGGGGAGCGGCATTAAATGGGCGGAAGCACTATGATCGGCATTGATTAACGTGCCGCGCAGGGCCAACAAAGGCACAAGTACCGTCCCTTTTGTTTCCCGGTTGAGTTGCCGGACAAACTTCCCAAACGCCTTCACCCATTTACGAATCCGCTTGACCGCCCCGGGCACAAAGTCCGCTTCCGGGGTGGCCAAAAACTGGACAGGCGCAACCCCCAATCCATCCAGCCCCAACGCTTGCGCCCACGCCCAGCCACATACCACCAGCCAACGGTGCAAACTCTGAATGTGCCCAGGGGTAAACCCCTCAAATTGGGCGAGGAGCGGGTCAGTTTCCCCGTCTTCCAGACTTGGATACCCCTGGTAAAGGAGATATTCGGCGTCTTTATGATGGGAGATAATCGCTGCGGACGCCCATAACCGTTCTTGTTCATCCAGGCCCTCGGTAATCCAGTCCAAAAAGGCCAATGAAAATACCTCGTGCCGATGCTTCCCCCAACGTTCCTTAAGGGTTTTGTCTTTCTGCAAAACCCCCTGGAACCCCGGCATCGCCTTCCCAAAGTCGTGCAAGAACGCGCCCCAGTACAGGCAATGCCAAAGCCGGGGTTGGTTGAGTTGTTCCGGCAGGTGAGCACGCAGTTTGATAAAGTCAGCCAGGCGGGAGAGCACCAACCAGGTGTGGCGGGCGAGGGTTTCGGCCTCCGCCCCCTCGCCCTTTTCCGCACTTTTGGCCAGTATATCGTCTATCCAGTCTGGCCAGATTTCAGGATTCATCGTCTGCCCCCACAAAACTGAGCAAACTCAGCCCCCGCTGCACGCCCTTGTATTCTGGCGCGGTCGGGTCAACCCAGTAGGTTTGTTCCGGTTTGGTGCCAAACCACATAAAATCTTGCTCGCTGTCCAGACGTTCCTGCACGACAAAGTAACGGGCAAACGCAGGTTGGCGTTTGCGTTCGTAATCCAGATAGCGCGGGAGCAAGATGGCAAAGCCCCGATTTGTGTAACGGGTGGCGCTGTAAGGCAGCAAGGTGTGTTCAAAATACGCGTGGGGCGCCTGGGTCAATTCCACCGTTTCCACGCGCGTATACGTAAACAAATCTTGGGACCGCCCCAACACCACCGCATAACGCGGACTCCGAAAAGCTGATTCCCATTCCGGGCGGTTGAGATACAGCGTCAACCGGGGTTGGAAGAGCAATTCCCGATCAAATGGGTTCACATTGCCTTCCAGCACTTTTGGCTCACCACTGTCTTTCAACTTGCCCGAAGAGGGAGAAAGCACGATGATATGCTCGATGTCCTTCACTTTGGCCGCGTACGTGAAATGATAGGCAAATTTCACCCCGTCCGGGTCAAACCACTCCCCCAGCGCACTGGCAATATGCCCGTAGATCGTCGCGGGGGGCGGCATCGGAAACGTCGGGTGAATCTGCTGCATGAAGTGAGGGTAGCGGAAGGAAGTAGTCATCCCTTCCGCCACCACTTTGAGGACACGCATGGGAGCCTCCTATGCCAGCCAGTCTGGATTTTCGTTCACTTTGGCAATCAAAGCCTGATACGCCTCACGCGGGTGGCTGATCAGCACGTTATCTTTGCCTGTTGCCCAGGCTTCAAAACTGGCGCGTTCTTCATCCAGATAGCCTTGTGCCCACCCAACATAAATTGGGGAAACGATTTCATCGGCAAACACGCGCATGACTTCCTCCAACGCTTCGGTTTTGACCGTCGGTTGGCCTTTGCCATTCGCCCCCACTGCATGTCCGAAGATGTGATTGCCGCCTTTTGTCACGGCCAGCATTACGAGCGGAGGGGCAACATCGGTGTAGTGCAGGGTTTGTTTCGCCCCGCCTTCCAGCCGGGCCAGTCCATCCAGCAAGGCACTCACCCGTTGCAGGCGTTCAGCTTGCGGCAGGCGGTAGGATTTTTCGGCTTCCAGATGTTCCAGGCCGCGTTCGGTGGCGATTTTGAGACGGTTCTCGTCCAGATTGCGAAAGCCCGTTTTATTCCGATAAGAAAAGGTTCCGGCGGCTTGCAAGTCGAGGGAAAAGAGACCGCGCAGGGTGGCCCGGTAAAACTGGTGTTCGTGGGGAACCGGATCGCCCTCATGCCGGGACATGGTGCCAAAATCTTCGGTGATATTGACCGGGGCCAGCGAAACCAGCGTGCTGACGCGGAAGGGCGATACCCGCGTAATCGTATCCGTGGTGGGGGTTTCCTCGGCACGGGCCTCGTCTGCCTGCCGTTTTTCGACGGCGGAGGCCTTTTTCGACGGGGCACGCATATAGCCTAAAAGATCATCATCCCACCAGGTGATCGGATTGGCATCGGTATAAGCCACCTTTTCCTCTCGATAAATGGGGGCGGAACGCCAAGCGTCATTGGCTTGTAACGTATCCCGCAACCAATAGCGAAAAGCCTGGGCGGAAACATAAGGATACACCCCTTCTTTGGTGCGAATCAATTTGACGCCTACCGTGTTATCGGTGCGTGCGCCAGGAATACTACCCAGATTGTTGAGGGCGGATGCCGGAGCATCAATCAACAAAATACCAGTGATAAAAGACATGAGCTTACCTCCAAAAAAATATTATTCGTTATCCGTTTCTGTTTCACGTTGGGTTTCGGCCAAGAGTTCCTGGTTCGCGCCCAACCATCCGTTGGCGTGCAGTTGCTCGACCATGCGGATTAAAACCAAATCACGGGCCAGTTTCCAGTCTACCCGTGCCAGTTCCTCGCCTTCTTCAAAGACACTGATGTAGCCATCCAACGTCAGGAAAGGTGGATGACCACGCCGAGCGTACTCTTTATTGGCCTTGATCAGTTCATTCCGAACCAGATCATACCGGTTGAGTACGTAAAAATTGCGGAAGAAACGCCGGTCATTCTGGCTTTTCACGTAATCAGCCAGCGCGTCTCCCATGTTGCGGATGTTTTCGATTCTTTCATTTTCCATGTACAAAACTCCTTTTAAGAATGGTTTGGTCAATTTCCAGGAAACAAGTTCCCTTTCCTGTCGTAGAGAATAACTGCCACGCGGGTCCACTTGCGCTTTGGCAAACCGGAACGGATCGCGCAAAAAGTACGTGCGGATGAACTGCGGCCCCCCCCGGTACGGGTCATCGGCGACCTTGAATAGGTCTTCATACAAATAGTTGCGGCTGGGCGGCGGGGCTTCTTTTTCACCTTTTTTCGCTTTAGTGATTTCCCAGGCCCTATATACCAGTTGGTTCCAGGCACTTTCATAATCCGGATGCCGCATTTGTTTCAAATACAGGACGATTTGGTTGGGGAGATGGTAGAGATTCAACCCCACCCCTTGCCCACTATTGGTCAGGTGATAAGCAGTGATTGAAAACGGCTTTTCATCATCTTCGTTAACCAATTGCATCTCGCGAGCTTCAAGCAAAGTGTGAATGAGCAGGGTGCGATATTTCAAATCTGGTTCGGGCATTTTGCTGCTGCCCGCTTCGCGGGCAAGCCCAACCAAACGGCGGTTTTCTTCCAGAAATTTTCCCGCAAAATGCCGAATGATTTCAGGGTTATCCGAATGGACAAAAAGCAACCGTCCTTCACATTTTGCACTGCCCAGCGGCAAAGCCTGGATTGCCAGTAACGCCTCGCCCGAAACGGGTAGCCCGGCCTCGCCGTAAGGGTGAAAGTTGATCACGTCTTCTGCCGTTAGCAAGGGAATGTGCTGGCGAAACGCCCGCCCTGGCATGAGTTTACCCTCCACATCCGCATCAAAAGGCAGATTGGCTGCCGCCAAGCCCATGAATGGGTCTGGTTCTTCTAGGCGCGGAGCCGTGTCTTCATACGCTCGTAAAACCCGTGCTTTGTAAATCTCCTGCTTTGCTGGTTGCGTGAAGAAAGCAGGTTGCGTAAACCCCGAATTCGGGAACGCGACCGTCAAATAACTCCGTAAAGGATTAACGGTGTAATTCTCCGCCATGTAATTGGCAATGGATTCCAGGTCGGCTTCGTTCAACTGCTCCGGCCTGTCTTTGCGGGCAAAGGCGGTAATCGTCGCCAGACCCACGTCTACGAGGGGGTGTCCGGTATATTTCAATTCTTGCATTCATTTACTCCTTTTTCATAGGGCCAAAACTCATAAATAACTGATCTGAGTGGGATTGATTGAGTCCCAGCGGATCTTTAGGCCATGCCTTTCACAGAATGTTTCAAATAGGTTACGTTGACTAGCAGGAATAACCCAACGATCATCTTGCCAGAACCTATCGGGGAATTCCAACTTAAATTCATCAACTAAACGAACGAAACTTTCGTAATTCCCATAGCGTAAAAATCGCAAGTGAATTTCCTGATTTTGCTTTGTGCAATCTGCAAGACCAAATTTGTTTTTCATGACTATCTCCAAAACAGGTTGTAATTTTGTTTTGACAAGAATAGCATAAAATCACATGAGATTCAACTATACAACAAACACTAACATAGGAGAAACGCTCGGACTTATTGACAAATGAATTTCTGTGGTAAAATTTTTCTGCACATAATCGATTCGTTTGAGAATACTGAAATATGTTTGTGTGTGTTGTATAGGCCCTCCATCGATCCGAAGTGGATACTCAAAAGGAGGGCTTATTCCTTTTTATTGTCCGGCACGTAAATGGGCATTTTTTACTTCTGCCCGCAACCACTCCGGTTGTTCCACGGCCACGCGCTCGCCGTAATACAACAACCAACTCACCATCTCAGGGGTGATGCCAACAAAAAACCGCATCCGTACCCGCCCATCCGGGAGAAATTCGGCGGGTTGCTGGCTTTTGTGCCAGTATTCTTCTGCGACCCACTGGCCTGCCAGTTCATCAAAAAGCAAACTGATTTCTTCTGCCTCCTTCGCTGACCCGCGCATCAAGCCCCACCCATCGCCCAGGTACGCATCCAAATCGAACGTCTCTGGAATCGTGTAGTGGGTATCCAGCATTTCCGCCTCTAAGACACGATCTACTTTGAACTGCAAAATCTCCTGGCGATTATGGTCAAAAGCGATTAACTGCCAGGAACGTCCATAGGGCATCAAATGGTAAGGTTCAATTGTCCGGGCTTTGGCTTCCCCTTTGCGTGAGGCGGTTGCATAAAGAATAGTGATTTGTCGTTTCTCTGCAAATGCCCGATGCAATAATGACAACATCGCTTGCCGGTGTTCTCGAACGGCTCGCCGGGGTAATTGTTCGGTCGCCTCCCTCAGCATCGGGCGGAGTTCATCCGGGAAGATAGATTCCAACCGCGCAATCGCCGCCGCCAATTCAGATGAATTAATTCCAGGAAGCGCCTGTGCAGTACGGGCCGCAGTGAGCAATGCAATCGCCTCCGAAAAAGAATAAGTGGAAGTAGGGAGATGAGGAAGTCTCTCGAAACTATACCCTATCCCATCATGCGTCAGTTGTAATCCTAAGCGGTAACGAATTATTTCCAAATCCTTCTGGATCATTCGTTCCCCAATTTCATGATGTTCTGCCAGACTTCGCCGACTCCAATGCCCAGGCGCGGTAGCAATTTGCTGGATGATCTCCAAAACACGGGCAGTACGTCGTATCTGGTTATCTCTATCTTCATTCCAATTGTTATTCACAAACGACCTCCATATCGTGTTAAAGCTATTCTATCTACTTCGTGAGAACACCCCGATTCCTGTAAAAAAACCTTGTTTGACGAGACAATAAGTTGGTAATATTCTCGCAAAATAAAACGAAAGATAAAATGGTTCCTATGAAAACGCTAATTGAAAATATTGAAGTTACAGATGAGATTATCAGTACCAAGTTGTCAGACGGACGCACCATTAGTGTGCCCCTGGTTTTGTCTTGGCGTCTGGCCGAGGCTACACCAGAACAACGTGCCAATTTTGAGATCATTAGCGATGGAAAAGGGGTGCATTGGCCTGAGATTGATGAGGATTTAAGTGCTGAGGGGATGTTGTACGGCATAGCCGCACCTTTACCTCCTGTAAAATAGTGTAACAACAATATACTCGATCACCGATCGGAATTCTGCAACAAAAGGTGTCCTTTTCGTGCCACTTCGTGCTGATTTATTTGTTCCGCCGAAAGAGCCATAATCCACCACGGTCATCCTCGCTGACCAGCAACCCTTCATCTTCCAAAGCAGGCAAAGCACGCGTCACATCCGAGCGCTGCCAGCCAAGCAACCGGGCGAAAAAGCCAGGGCGTTCGCCTTCGTAATCTTCGACCGCCTCGTAAAGCCGATCCAGTTTTCCAGCTTCGTATTTGCGAGCCACAATACACCTCCAGGGGTAAAAGTTTGTATTGTGGCAACTTTAAGATGGGGTTGTTGCAAGTAATGCACAGATACAACCGCGCGGAAAATTTCCCCGATATGTTTCCTGAAAAATTATCGGCTAACGATAAAGTTTTGTAGAGTTGAGTTCTGACTAAATCCTCCCTGTTGAACCTCCCTATCCGCCAAGCTGAATTCATAATGTCTTCACCATACTACTGAAGATAGCAACAACGCTCGAAAAATTTTATTCCAATTCGTCGCATTTTTGTGGGCTTCATCTTAAAGTCGGTCTGCGTTGTTTGCAGGTATCGAGAAGAATATCCCGATCAATTTTTCCTGATGCACTGTGTATATGTAAAACCCGAAACCATCCACCAATCTCGCTCCCCGAGTTTGAGGCACACCTCTTGATGATTCATTAATTTGAGAAAAACCTCAGTGCGAACTTGTGTTCATTTGGCCAAACAGTTTAATGTCTGTCGCAAAACTATGTTCCCAATAAAAATTCCTAGAAAAAACCGCATTTTCTAGCCACCTATCACCTTTTACCACTGAATGAACTATGTTTTGGGGAACGTGGATGTTTTTTCATCCTTCATGAGCCAAATGTGGGCCCAAGTACAACCTCGGTCAACATCTTCATCACTTCTCCAAAAAAATTCGATCACCAGTCCTCAAAAGCACAGATAAATCTCACCCTTTCTCCGTTACACATTCATCTAACCCATAAGGACTTCCCCAAATCTGATCTCTGAAATCGCAATCAGGACTACGCCAAAAACGGGACGGTTTGCCGACACGGGGTGATTTGGTGCCGTACAATCCCCATACTTTATTTTGAACAGTCTATATTTTCTCTTTGAATAGCCCAGCGCAAGCCGGGTCATTTCGTTTGAAACGGGTACTGACCTCACAAGTTCGTGCCCGTTTTTCATTTCCCCACCAAAGGAGTTTCTCATGTACGAAGATGTGTTGTTCTCTCTCTACATCCCCCGGGTTGGCGAGCGGCTGTTGTGCTTCTCGTATACCACCGGGAAACGCACGAAAACGTACTTCGTGATCAGTTGCTATACGGCGCCAAAGTTTCCAGGCAACGATTGTTATCTCATCCAAACTTTGAACGGGTTACGCTACATGGTCATGGTTTCCAGCACAGAACCTGTTCCCCACAAACCAAAGGAGGTCCCTATGTCCCCTTCCAAAGCAAAAGCGGTGGCTGCAACCACCGCTTTTGTACTGCCCTCAAATGGGCAAAATCTAACGTGCATCCATCGTACCACCAACCCTACCCCAACGCAAGAACCCCCCAATCTCTCTCCGGATTTCTTACAGAAAACCAACGAAACTGGAAAGATGTTTCCATCCTTGAATGGGAGGGTTGTTCCCCTGACTTTAGGATGTTGGAGAAAGTTCTCAAAAAAATATCTGGGGCCATTAACCCGCTTGCGGCCTGCTCTCACGGCCTAAACAAAAAACTCCCCCGTTTCTTTCGAACACAAAACAAACACGGTTCACCGCCTGAGCCAGACACCCAATTTTTGGAGAATGTCTGAAGCTGGTTGAACCGGCTCTCTGGACTCCCCGGATGCGTGATCATGCGTCCGGGGTCTTTGCGCGCCTCGCAAACAAAAAGGAAAACAACATGAAATGCCAGCCCTATCATCCCCACCGGCTATGTGGCGGGGGACGCAGTCAGGTACGTCTCACCACTTTAGACGGTCAATCTATCGCCCTCAAAACATTCAACGAACAATTCGCAGCTGCCCAACTCATTCAAGCCCAATTGTTTCTCGGTGTAGACCGGGCAGAGGCGGAAGCATTTGCCGCACAACGCATCCTCGAAATTCGCCATGTGAAGCGCTGGGCAAATTTTCACCAGCTCGAGAAATAAAAATGCGAACTTTAGGGTGAGCGCGATTGCCAGGTAAATCACCGCAATCATCGGCATCCTGAAGCTCGCAAATCCGTTGTATCACATCCAATTCTTCCGGCAAGAGGCCGTCGCGACGGTTTCGCGACAAGCCCTGCCCGGAATTCTTACAATCCCCGTGCCGCCTCCGTGCGGTGCGAGGAGGTTTTCCCTTGACCACCATTCTCGAAGAAGCCCAGGCACTCCTGGGACCCCCACTCAAAATCGAAAGCCACCGGAGTTGGGCGATTTGGTGGTGTCCTTTCCACCCAGACGATAACCGCGCCGGGCAGGGCGGGCACCCCAACTTTGGCATCCACACGGAAAAAGGCTACTGGAAGTGTTTGCGCTGCGGGGCCAAAGGCCCTTCATTGACCGTCCTTCGCAAACGCCTGGGAAAAAACCTACCCCCTGTTCACACAGTCACCCCAACCCGTCGGGAAACGCGGCCACAAATCGCCCAGCTTGATGAAGCCCTCGCCGAAAACCGCGCGGCGTTGATGCGCTCACCCGTGTGGGAATACCTGCACCGGCGCGGCATCCGCCCCTACACCTCCTTGCTCTATGGGTTGGGATATGGCCTTACCCAACCGCCTGTATCCCAAACTGTGTCCGTAGCTGCCCGAAATTCCGGTTTGATTGCCCGAAGCGGAAAATGGCTTTGGGCAGGGGGGCTTGTTTATGCCGACCCACCCACCGATCCCCGCGTGGTTCAGGTCCGGCATCTTCCCGCAAAACCTAAAAAGAAATACCAAACCTGGGGCCGCCTGACGATTCCCCTCGGAGCCTGGCGCATCCAGGCCTCTACCCTGGTTCTGGTCGTGGTCGAAGGCATGTTTGATGCCTTTGCCCTGTCCCAGGCCCTACACGATCGCGAACACGCCCATGCCGTCGCGATCTTTACCGGAGGTGCGACGCCTTCTTATCCCATGCTGAAATGGTTCGCCACAAACGCCCAGAAATATGGCTTTGTGCTAATCCCCGACCCGGACGAGGCCGGACACCAATGGGCACAAACGCTTCAAGGAGCTGTGCAGGAGGCATGTGGGATCACCCTCACTCTCGCGCCTCCCAAGGGCCTTGACCCAGACGAAGCCATCCTCCAGGGCTGGTGGCCTGCCGGACTATGAACACGTGGACACCCCGAAGGTTGTTATGCCTGTCTATCTACTCCATTTTTCTGAAAGATATAAACACGCCGGCCATTATTTGGGCTTTGCTGAAGACCTTGAAGCCCGTTTGGCCAAACATCGAGCAGGGAATGGCGCACGGTTGGTCGAAGTGATCACTGAAGCGGGGCTGGATTTTCAACTAGTCCGCACCTGGAAAGGCGACCGTGCGCTGGAACGCCAACTGAAACGGCAGAAAAACGGGCCGCGCCTGTGCCCGATCTGCAACGCCCGAACAAGCCAAAACTTGCCCGGCAAAGGAGAAAAACCACCCTCAGCTTATGACCCATAAATTAAAACCACCCACACACATCCCCTCAAACCTACATAAAACCTACCGTATAAGGAGAAAACCTCATGTATCAAAATTTGATTCTCATCGGCAACTTGGGCCGCGACCCGGAGATGCGCTACACCCCCACCGGGCAAGCCGTCACCAATCTTTCCCTGGCCACGAACCGGCAATACACCGACGCTTCCGGCCAACGGATCAAGGAAACCACCTGGTTCCGCGTGTCTGTTTGGGGAAAAACGGCAGAAAACTGCAACCAATACCTTCAAAAGGGCAGCCGGATTTTGGTTGAAAGCCGACTCAATCCCGACCCGGCGACCGGTAGTCCACGGGTGTGGACCCGACAGGACGGTACAGCCGGAGCTTCGTTTGAAGTGACCGCCCACCGGGTGCAGTTTCTCTCCAGCCGGAATGAAGATAACGGCTTTGCCCAATATGAAGAGCCAGTAGACGACGAATCCATCCCCTTCTAGCCCCCATTAAAAAATGAAACAAATGTCCACAGATCGTGGTAAGATCAAGGAGACCCTAAATGGTCACGCCCCTTACAAACCAAAAATGGCCCACCGGCCTACTCCTGGGATGTTTCCTGGTTGCTTTACTTCTGGTCGTTGCTCTCGCCATGGCGAATGATCAAGAAGCGCGCGTCAGCCCGGAAGAATACCAGGAAGTGATGGAGGCCGCGGACAAAGCACCGCTGCCCCCGGAACAAAACTGTCCTTTCAAACTTACGCGTGCTCAATGGGATGAACTGCAAGCACAATTCGAGCGCACGCCCGCTTTGGGCGACACCTGGGCTCCAAGCGGTGAACATTACATCCTGGTAGCCCTGCTCAACCGCTGGAACCTGTTCCCCGCCACCGCCGAAGATGCACTCGAACTCGCTGAATTTCTGTTAACCTATTGCCTGGAGAATTGAGATGGAAACCTCTCTCCCTATCCAAATGCCTAACCCCACCCCGGAACAACTGGCGGAGATTCGCCGTCTGCTCCCGCAAAAAACAGATAACACCCAGACCCTCACCGAGCCGTACCACCCCTTACATACTTATCTCCTGGATTCCCTGGCGTTGAAGTTAAATGGCACCCATGATCAGGCGGTATACACCGCGGGATGGAGTCTCCTATGGTGTGCGCGTCACCGGCTTCTGCCTGCCATTGAGACGACATACACCCATGCCCGTGAAAACAGCAAGAATGGGGATGGCGGCGGTCACGCAGCTTTGCGCCAGAACCTGAATCACCTGGGTTACCGGGTAGCTTCTTCCCACGAGGCTGAACAAGTGGCCGAAGCAATCCTCCAGGGTCAACTCTAGCCCCATTCAAACCTCTCTCATAGACGGCGGTTTTTACCGCCGTTTTCTTTTTCAAAAACGCCCTGTCGAATATTTCGACAGGGCGTTTTTGATTCCCGAAAAAGGAGCATGATATGCAAACTCAAGCTTTCCAAACATCTGCCTCCCGCGGTAGCACAGTTTCCAATAACCCCAGAGGTGTGCCATGAAGCTCAAGCCCGAACACATTGCCAGCAAGATTCTACAAGAAGCTGAAGAGACCGACTTCCTGAAAACAATGGCCGAGGATCGTGCGACCTGCGGCAATTTTCTACCCCCGGACATCCCTGGAGCATACCTGTTCTGGTTCGAAGACGAAGCGGAAATCCAGGAAGCCCAGGCAGAAACCTACCCCGACGAAGCCGAGAAACGCCTGCGATATGCTGATATCCTCCGCGAAGTCGCCGGACGTTTGCGTGACCTGGGATACGAACGGTCTATCCCAGAAAAAGAGAAGCCAGATGAGACCCTTATCCCCGTCCACCAAATTGGCCCGGCTCCTTTCATCTTTTCCTCCCTCAAGCAGGGTGCGTTCGACTTCGCACCAACCGGTGGCTGAGGTGACTACACCAAATCTAAAACATCTCCATCCTGGAGATCAGGAGGAATACCCCATAACCCTTTATTGACCGGGACACAGTTTTGAACTGTGTCCCGGTTTTTGTTTCTATGAGGAGAAATCCCATGTTCTGTAAAAATGACCCTTGCGAAAACGAAGCCGTTCCTGAAAGCGGCAAATTGCACCTTTGCCAAACTTGTTACCAGGCGTGGCAATGCGGGTTCCAACGGTGGACTCACGTTGCCACCCAAGTCAAAACCTATCACATTCGTGACAGCCTGCTAATCCGTCTGCCCAAGCCTTTCGACGGAAACTTATTCCCAGACACACAAGGCCTGGACACCTGGCCTCCTCCAAATATGCTCCCTTTCCAGAGCTTGTTTGAAGGCCTCCCACCCAACCGTATCAGTTACGGTTTTCTCGAATTAGGGGAGTGGTCGGGAGAGGCCTACGAGAAAGAATTTCAGCTTCCTTTCCTGCTCGGTCCCGATGGCAAAGTCTGGGCTGAAATTGGCGAAGTGGACGACCTACCCCCTCTTGCTGAGCGTGACCGGGAAGCCCTGGCGGCCAAAATGATTGATGAGTTTCTGGAAATCTGTGACGACGGCGAGTTTACTCTGGAGGAAGGCGAGCCAACCCGTGCCGAACTTTGCTTCTGGCCGGTGCCGCGGGTCATGCACTGGCTTCAACGCCCCACGACCTTACGCCGGGCCGCCCCCGCCCAACGACAACTCATCCAAGGCTTGCTCAGGGAACTAAAAGCTCTAGGGTTCCAACCGAAACCCTGAACCAGGTCGTCTTTCCTTTTCATATTCTAGTGCCCGCCCGGCTATCCGGGCGGGCATTTTTTGGAGATTGTACGATGTCTACCCAAACTTATCCCTTCCAATTTACTACTCCCCATCTGGGGACCCTCACGATCCAGTGCAAACTGCCGAAAGAAACGGCTGAAAAACTGGCGAGTACCCTCCGCTCGCTTCTCCAATTGAACGAAGGCCGCTGGTATTACGAATTGACCGGCGTGCAAGGGCAGGAAGTCCACAAAAACGGACCCTTCCGGCTCCTCTTTGGTTCGGATGACAAAGCCAAAATTGCTGATGAACCGGCGTACATTCGGGCCCTCCAGACCTTTTGGAATAGCTTGCCCCGACCGATTACCCTCGATCATCTTCCAACTGTACAAGAAGCGGCCAATCAGTTGTTTGAACAACACTGCCCGGTCGTGGACAAGACTGAAACGCTCGAAGAAGTCCAGGCGCGGCAAGTAGCTTTAGAGGCCGCAGAAGCGGCGCAACAAGCTGAAAGGCAAAGAATCATTGCCGCCTACGCAGATAGCGACGAAGAAATTACGCTCGAAAAAGGTGAGATGGGCGTTGTCCTTGCCCTGGTATATGACAACTCGGACATGATGACCGACTATTACCACCCCCGGTCGGTAAAAAACAGTTTCCTCCTCACGCAGATGCGTTCGCAACGACGACAGGAACGCCACCTCCGGCAGGTACTCGAAAGGTATCCTAACTTGAAAGCCATCGAATGGGTCTGGCATGGCAGCGACAAATACAGCCACGGCCCTGACTGCTACCTCAAATCGAAAGGAACGTTTGAGTATCTGGGGACACCTTTCAAAGCCTACGCGGGCCACGAAGTCACCCGTATCTGGTACGAAATCCGTTTCGTCCCCTCCGGGCGGTATTTGCCTTTCAAAGGGTTCCAAATCCCATCGCCTGGGAACGCGCCATCCCAATCCCCTGCTTCTCCCGAGACCATCCATCTTGAATATGAGGGCACCTGGACCTGGCTCTTCTTTCCTGAAAAGCCCGAGGCTCCTACGCGCGCCCGGCTTACCCAAATGGGAGGCAGATGGGGAAGGGGGCGTGGAGGTTGGTACTTCAAGCGGCATGTCCCGGAAGAAGCCTTTGCTTGGTTGTTCCAAACGGAGTCGGAACAACCTGAAGAACATCTAGCAGAACCTGTCGCAGACGAACCTACCCCGCCTGTATCTGCAGTCCGCGAGACGCCGGGTCCGGCGGGATACATGCCTGGCAAGGGCAGCGCCTACGAATACATTCCTCCCTGGATGGAAGTACCGCCGCCCTATGCCACCGAGAAACAAGTGGATCCGCTCGCCGTGATCAAGCTCTTTACCCCTGATTCGAATTGGACCTGGTATTTGCTCGAATACGATGGGCAAGACCTCGCCTTCGGGTTGGTTGTGGGCTTTGAAACGGAGTTCGGGGACTTTTCCTTACAGGAAATTGCCAGCGCACGCGGACCGCTAGGGGTCCAACCCGAGCGGGACATTTGGTTTTGTCCTACCCCGGTCACGCAGTTGCCGGAGTACAAAGAAAAATGGGGCGACAACGGGCCATTCCGTGGGGGAGGGGATTCATCTCCGACCCCGGAACCGGACGAACCCCCTCCACCAGCTTTGCCGCCTGCCTCTGTTGCGGCTACCATCCCTGAAGGCTGGACCGAGGAAGACCTTGCCTTTCTGCATACGCAACTCGAACTCGGCCCCATCTTGGTGGCCGATGCGGCGCTGGGCTTTCCGACCATTCACGAGGTTCCCAATGCCGATCATCTGGGCTACGGGTTGTTCCGCGCGGTCGGCGACGGATACACCTTGTACTTCGATGGGGGTGGGGCGATGCGGAGAACACCGAGCGGCAAGGGTTGGACACAATTAGACATACAAGGCGAATACCCTTACGACCTTAAGGCGGCGCGTGCCATTCTGGAACGTTATTTACTCACGATTCCCCCTGAGGAGGCCGAGACACTCACCAAAGGAGAAGCTCTGGAACTGGTAGAAGAGACGCTTTCTCCAGAGGAGAATCCTGCCCAAACCCTGACGGCAGGCATGTTAGACACCGGGCGTCACGACGCCATGAAGCGTGTAGAACAGGCAGAGATCGTTGAGGAAGAACCTATAGGAACCGCCGAAGGCAATCACCCCCTGGACATTGTGTTAGCGCCGGAACCGACTCTGGAAGATCAGACCGAGTTTGCCCACTGGCAGTTGGAACTCCTCACCGGGCTGGTGCAGAAAAAGGACAGTGCGTTTTATCAAGCGCTGGCTGCCATTCGCAGCCCCGGCACGCTCCACCTCGCCCTTCAACAGGTAAACGGCGATCACGCGCGCCGTAAACGATTGGAAGCTCGTTTGAATAGCCTGCAAGGCTCTCCGGTTTGAACGGTTCTTAAAGCAGGGTGCTCCATGGGAGCGCCCTGCGCCTTCTTTTTCAATTTTCCATAGGAGAAAACTCATGGAACTCACTGTTTCCCAACCTGAACTTGCCCGCGCCCTCGCCCGCGTCAGCCGCGCTGTTTCACATCGCAGCCTCTTACCTGTCTTGTCGCACCTCCTATTAGTCGCACGCCCAGGTGATCGGCAAAGCTCAACCCCAGGCCGTTTACAGCTTGCCGCGACGGATCTTGAACTCTGCCTGACAACCTGGCTCGAAGCCGAAGTTACCCAGCCAGGGGCAATCACTATTCCGGCCCGCCCTTTCACCGAATTGGTGAACACGCTCCCCGCAGAAGATCTTCATCTGAACCTCGAAACCCCTTCCCAAATCTTGGGGGTACATGGCCAGGGATCTACCACCCACCTCAAAGGGATGGACGCCCAAGAATTTCCGCAATTGCCCCAAGCGGATGGTCAAAATAGCGTTCAATTCCTGGCCTCTGAACTAAGAGCGATCCTCCGGCGCGTAACGCTTGCGGCCTCAAAGGATGAAGCCCGGTCAGCTTTGACCGGGGTATTTGTCAAATTGGTGGGACAACAAGCCTCATTCGCGGCCGCAGATGGTTTCCGGTTGGCGGTCCACACCGCCACCCTTCCTGCGCCAGTTCGTGAGAACTGCCAGTACCTGATTCCTGCGCGTGCCCTGGAAGAATTAGGGCGCGTCCTGACGGACAGTCCAGACCTCGTGGACATGCTTCTTCCTACAAATGCACCGCAAATTCTCTTTCGCACCTCCGAGATCGAACTGTCTTCCCAACTCATCGATGCGAACTTTCCTGAGTATGAAGCGGTCATTCCGACCGAACATGCCGTGCAAGCGGTAGTCCCAACCCCTGACTTTCTCAAAGCCTGTAAGCAGGCGGAAATCTTCGCCCGGGATAGCGCGAATACCGCCCGGCTGGAACTCCTCCCGGAAGACGAAGGACTGTCTGGCAAGCTCAAGCTTTTCGCCCAGGCAGACGAGACGGGTTCTAATGAAACATGTCTCGAAGCTGAGGTTAAAGGAAAGCCGGTGCAAATTGCCTTTAATGTGCGGTTCTTACGGGATGTTCTGGAGGTGATCCAGACGCCTCATGTCCGCCTCGAAGCCAATCAAGCCAACACCCCCGGCGTGCTTCGCCCCCATGGCGAGGAGGGGTATCTCTGTGTGCTGATGCCCATGTATGCCGGGTAAACCTCAACCAAAAGGAGAAACCATATGAAACCCACGCGCTGCTCAAAATGTGGACGTGTCTTGACGAACCCCGACAGTATTGCCCGAGGTATGGGGCCGGAGTGTGCCGGAACCACAAGTAGGGGCCACCATGCCCGTGTGCATTTCCGAAAATCCGGACATGGAAAGCCCTATGCCGCCTCCCTCGGAACCACGCAAATCCCGCTCTTGCCTGTGTTCAGCCCTGAGCGGGATGAATGGCTTGAAAAGGAACCTGCTCGCGCACTTCCGGCCTAAGCGAAATGATCCCCCTATAAAAATACCCAGACAATTACGCTGTCTGGGTATTTTTGTTTCCTGGAGAAAACATAATGAAAAACCAATTGGCTTTTTTAACTTTCCCTGACGCACGTCTCACCTACCTGCCTGCACGCGAACACCCTGTCCGCCGCGTCGCAGAACATCCCACGGCCTGCAACCTGGTTGAACTGCTGGCCGCCCTGATCGGCGGACCGCGCCAGGTCGAAACCGCAGAAGTCCTCCTACAACAATTCAAATCCCTCCGCGCGATCCGGCAAGCCCATGCCGAAGAAATCGCCGGGAATGTGGCTGGCATCGGGCTACAAACGGCGACGCGGCTGGTAGCCGCGCTGGAATTGGGGCGGCGGTTATCCCTGGAGACGGAGGAACGCCCCTTGATTTCCAGTCCCGCGGATGCCGCGGCGTTGCTCCAATATGAAATGAGTACGCTAGAGCAGGAGGAACTCCGGGTCATCCTGCTCAATACCCGTAATCGGGTACTCGGCATTGAAACAGTCTATCGCGGCTCGATCAATTCTGCCCAGGTGCGGGTTGGTGAAATCTTCAAAATGGCGATTCGCCGGAACGCCCCTGCCCTGATCCTCGCCCATAACCATCCATCGGGGGACCCGTCCCCTAGCCCGGATGATGTCGCCATTACCCGGACAATTGTGGAAGCTGGAAAACTTTTAGATATTGATTTGCTTGACCACCTCATTGTGGGAAGCACTTATGTCTCGATGAAAGAAAGAGGGCTGGGGTTTTTATAACCCTTTTTTCTTTCCTCAAGCCAAGGAGAATCTCTTATGCAACCCCCTTACGAAGACTCGCATTTACTCGACCGGATTTGTGCCTTGCGCCAATTCCAACGGGAAGGGAAGTTTCTGGTCAATTTCTTTCCGACCCATCATCCCAATGCCATCCCTGCCTGGCCGAGTGCGGATGAACTTGGTCTGGAATACGGCGCGAGGACATCTATACGTGCCGCCCCCTGGGGAAAATTTACCGT
>JACKAX010000046.1 GCA_020634875.1 Anaerolineales bacterium
GTCGTCGGGCATCTGTGCGACCTCCGCACCGGTGCGGTCCTCGCCACCGAATCCACCATGAACCCCCAAGTCACTTACGGCGAAGACCTGATGAGCCGCGTTTCCTACGCCATGATGAACCCCGACGGGCTGAACAAAATGCACACGGCGATCCTCGAAACGTTGAACAAACTCGCCGCGGCCGCCGCGCGGCAAGCGGGTCTCCGCGCCCGCAACCTCCACGAAGCGGTCTTTGTCGGCAACACGACGATGACACACATCCTCTTGGGGATTGACCCTTCCGAACTGGGCGGCGCGCCCTTTGCCCTCGCCACGCGGGACGCCGTTGATCTGAAAGCCCGCGACCTCGGGCTACATCTGCACCCCGGCGCGTATGTCCATGTCCTCCCCTCCGAGGCCGGACATGTAGGTGCGGATAACGTTGGCGTACTGATCGCCGAAGAACCGTACAACCAGGACGAAGTCCAATTAATCGTAGACATCGGTACGAACGCCGAAATTGACCTGGGCAACCGGGAACGCATGTACAGTGCATCCAGCCCGACCGGCCCCGCGTTTGAAGGCGCACAGATCACGTTTGGGATGCGGGCCGCGCCAGGAGCGATTGAGCGGGTTCGCATTGATCGGGACACGCTGACCGCGCGGTTCCGCGTCATCGGGGAAGAAGCGTGGTCCGACGCGTGGCGCACCGGCCCGAACGTACCGCTGGACGATCAACCGCAACATCTCGCCGCGGGCATCTGCGGTTCTGGGATCATCGAAGCGGTCGCGGAAATGTTTTTGGCCGGAATCATTCTCCCCGATGGGCGGTTTAACCCCGACCGGGCGCATGAACGCATTCAGTTCAATGGGCGCAAGGGCGAATATATCCTCGCGACGGGCGAGCAAACCACGACCGGGAATCCCATCGTCGTCACGCAGGACGATGTACGAAACATCCAACTGGCGAAAGCGGCACTCTACGCGGGGGCGAAACTGCTGATGCTCCGGGCGGGGATCACGAAAGTGGATCGGATTTTGCTGGCGGGGGCGTTTGGCAGTTACATTGACACGAAATATGCCATGATTTTGGGGCTAATCCCCGATTGTGATTTGGAGAAGGTGTATGCGGTGGGCAACGCGGCGGGCGACGGGGCACGGATTGCCCTGCTGAACAAGGAAAAACGTGCGGAGGCGCAAAAGATCGCACACTGGATTAAGTACATCGAAACCGCTGTTGACCCTGAATTTCAAAACGAATTCGTCGGGGCGATCCACATTCCCCACGCCACTGATGCTTTTCCGCATCTGGAAAGGATTCTCCCCGCCCCCCAAGATGCCACCCCCACCCCACGCCGGGAACGTATTCGTAACCGGGTGCGGGAATAACGATCCACTAAGGACACGAAGAACACTAAGCCATATTTTTTGTTTTCCTTCGTGCCCTTAGGGAACTTCGTGGATCAATAAGATGTCTCTCGGAACCTACCTTCGCAACCACCCCCGTCTTTTGGAATGGGCGTACGATGTAACCCACAAGGTTTTTAACGCCTTAAATCCGGCCATCGAAAAAATAGGCTATCCCCGCGTAGATGCATGGCTACGTAGGCCGGAAAAATTCGGCAAAGAAATCATCTTCGACTGCCGGATGTGTGGGCAGTGTATCCTTCACTCTACTGGAATGACCTGCCCGATGACGTGCCCCAAAAATTTACGCAATGGCCCTTGCGGGGGTGTGCGGGACAACGGACATTGTGAGGTGATCCCGACGATGCGCTGTGTGTGGGTGCAGGCATTTGAACGCTCGCAGAAAATGGCCCTTTACGGCGAAGAATTGATCCAGATCAACCCCCCGGTCAATCGGTTACTTGAAGGCTCCTCGGCGTGGATTAACATGCTGACGGGGGAAGATGTCAATGTCCCCAAAGGATGGCAGCGATGACCGCTCCCGACTTCAAATCCGATGGCCGTCTTGAAAAAGTGCTCCGTGCGGGTCTGTTCGCCGTCACCGCGGAGTTGAACCCGCCCGACAGCGCTGACCCGCAAGAGGTGTACGACGCGGCGGTCGTGCTCTCCGAAGTGTGTGATGCGATCAACGCGACGGATGCATCGGGGGCGAACTGCCACATGTCGAGCGTTTCGATTTGCGCGTTGCTGACACGGGCGGGGTATTCACCTGTGTTTCAAGTTTCCTGCCGGGACCGGAACCGGATCGCGATGCAGGGGGATGTGTTGGGCGCGGCGGCGATGGGGGTTAGCAATGTCCTTTGTCTGACCGGGGATGATGTGACCGCGGGAGATCAGCCCCAGGCGAAACGGGTTTTTGATCTCGATTCCATTCAGCTTTTGCGGACGATCCGAACGATGCGCGATCAAGGGGTGTTTCTCTCCGGGCGCAAGTTGACGGTGCGTCCCCGGCTCTTTTTGGGGGCGGCATCCAATCCATTTGTGCCGCCCTACGATTGGCGGCCTTTACGCCTTGCGAAAAAGGTTGAGGCCGGGGCGGACTTCATCCAAACCCAATACTGTTTTGACATCCCTCTTTTGTGGAACTTTATGAGCCGGGTGGTGGATATGGGTTTGCACGAAAAGGTGTTCATCCTCGTGGGGGTCGGCCCACTCCGGTCGGAGAAAACGGCGGAATTTATGCGAACGAAGGTGCCGGGGATTCACATTCCCGATGAAGTGGTGGAACGGTTACGGAAAACGCCGAAAGAGAAAAAGGTGGCGGAGGGGAAACAGATTTGCGTGGAAATCATCCAGCAAGTGCGCGAGATTCCGGGCGTGGCGGGTATTCATGTGATGGCCTATCGCCAGGAAGAGCTGGTCGCCGAAATTATTCAAGACGCTGGACTGTTGCCCCGCCCTATGCGGTTGGGTGCGGAAAAACATGAGCCGGTGAGACCTAGACATCGGGGGCAAAGGGGCGTACAAAATAGTTAGCATTCTGAGTAAGAGTTAGGTACTCTAACTCTTACTCAGAATGCTAATTTTCCACTCTCAATTCCAAGGAGTATCCATGTCCGAAACTATCCTCTCCTCCAAAACACAAACCGTCATTATCGGCCCTGATCGGCCATTTACCATTATCGGGGAACGGATCAACCCGACGGGGCGGAAGGCGTTGGCCCGCGAGATGGCCGCGGGGAACTATGATCGGGTGGTTAGCGATGCCCTGGCGCAGGTGGCCGCGGGGGCACATATGCTCGATGTCAATGCGGGGATTCCGCTCGCCGATGAACCGGCGATTCTCGCCCACACCATCAAAATGGTGCAGTCCATTACCGATGTTCCCATTTCGATTGACTCGTCTATCGTGAAGGCACTTGAATCTGGTTTGTCCGTGTATGAAGGGAAGGCGCTGGTCAATTCCGTGACGGGCGAAGATGAGCGGTTGGAAGCGGTGTTGCCGTTGATCAAAAAATACGGGGCGGCGGTGATTGCGATTTCCAACGATGAAACGGGGATTTCCGAAGACCCGGATGTGCGGTTTGCAGTGGCGAAAAAGATCGTCGAGCGGGCGATAGACCACGGGATTCCGCGCGAGGATGTGTTAGTGGACCCGCTCGTGATGCCGATTGGGGCGATGCGCTACGCGGGACGGCAGGTGTTCCGCATCGTCCGGCGGGTGCAGGATGAGTTGGGGTGCAACACGTGCTGCGGGGCGAGTAATGTCTCGTTCGGGCTGCCCAACCGTCCGCCGTTGAACGGCACTTTTCTGGCGATGGCGATGGCCAGTGGCCTGACCGCAGCGATTACCAACCCCATCGAACACGAAATCAAACGGGCGATCCTGGCCGCGGACGTGTTCACCGGCAACGATGAAAACTGTGCCACCTGGATTAAAGTCAACCGGGATGTAACAGCAGCCCAGCCTGCGCCACAAACACCCGCTGCCGGAACTCCGGCACCAGCCGCGCAAGCTCCTACGCGGGAACGGAAGTTTCGGAGGGAGCGGTAGGAGGTAAACAGGTACACAAGTAAACACGTAGATACCGAATGTGTACCTGTATACTTGTGTACCTGTTTACTTTAGCCCATGACCACCGCTTTCATCATCTGTGGAGCGCTGGGGCGGGAAGTACTGGATATTATTCGTAAGCACGAATGGGATGCGAAGGTGATGGGGGTCGCGGCGTTGGATCACAATTACCCGGATCGGATTGCGCCGGATGTCGAGAAGCAGATCGCCGCAAACCGGGAGAAGTATGAACGGTTGATTGTGGTGTTTGGGGACTGTGGTTCGCGCGGGGCGTTGGATGCGTTGCTGGTGCGTTTCCCTGACATTGAAAGGATTGAAGGCCCGCATTGTTATGAGATGTATGGGGGGCAGACCTTTCACGACCTGATGGAAGAGGAGTTGGGGACGTTTTTCCTGACGGATTTTTTGTTACGCGGGTTTGAGGGGTTATTTGTTAAGGAAATGGGGCTGGACCGGTTCCCCCAACTAAGAGACGATTATTTCGCCCATTACAAGCGGGTAGTGTATCTCGCACAAAATCCGACGCCGGAGTTGTTAGCGAAGGCGCAAGAAGTGGCAGATTTTTTGAGGTTGGCGTTGGAGGTGCGAGTGACAGGGTATGGGTTGTTGGAGGCGCGGTTGGTGGAGATGATGAGGGGAGCAGCGTAAATCCGTACTTTCGTACAGGTGACTGTTGTCCAGAAGTCCGTATTTTCTCAATTTTGGATTTGATATATTTTCCGACGGCTAAAAGCCCAAATTAAAACAACATTCGTAATTACTCAACAGGGTAGCGATTATCCCGAAAGAAAATAGATGGGTGGGTGATGTACATCTCTTCCCATCTATTTTTTGAGAACATCTGCGCTAAGCCTGAGCAATTACCCACTTTCAACGCAAAAACAAAGGATCATATCTCATGTCTGACTGGAACCAACAAATTATCCATGAATTTCGGGCCAACAAAGGCCATGTGGGCGGACGGTTTGAAAACACGCCGCTCTTGTTGCTCCATACCACGGGGGCAAAAAGCGGGAAGCTGCGCATTAACCCAGTCGCATATCTTAAAGATGCCGACTGTTTGGTTATCGTTGCATCTAAAGGGGGTGCGCCATCCAATCCGGATTGGTACTATAATCTGCTCGCCCATCCTGAAGTGATGGTTGAAGTTGGAACAGAAACACTTAAAGTGCAAGCCACATGCGCGGAGGAGCCGGAACGTTCGAGGTTATTTGACATGATGGTGGCGAAGAATCCGGGGTTTGAGACGTATCGAAAAAATACGACGCGGAAGATTCCAGTAATTCTGTTGAAACAGCGATAGGTTTTTGTATCTACTTATCCAGGATGGCGATTAGCTCAAAATAAAAAAGACAGCCCCTAAAGGGGCTGTCTTTTTTATTTTGAAGCACCAGCGTGCTTATGCAGATTCCACACAATTGAATTTGCCTACCTTACAATTTCAATTGTATGCCTAATGATTTAAATTCCTTTCCTAACGATTTAAGTCTTTTACGAACCGTTTGCGCGCCCAAAGGAGGCTTGTGAATAGCAGGAGGGTCAGGGTTAGGATAAAAAGGGTGTGGTATGTAAGGGGGCGGGTTGCGAGGGTAGTTAGAGTGAGGGCGGTGGGGGCGTTCGTGTCACTAATCGTCCAATACGAATATTGGGTTTGTGGAACCGCTGTCAGGATAAGATAGTTGTTTATCGTGTCACGTGTGTACGTTCCGCCAGCCACCGCACTCCAGTTACTGCTGCAAGGTAAGGTTGCACAATGAAAGAACTGAGATGCGGCTTCATTAACGCCATTTAATTCAGAGTCTTCATATCGCATTTGTACATCTACTTCTAGGTTTGTACAATTCGAGAGGGTGAAATCAACATAACGGTTAATGCCAATAAAGCTGGATTGCGTAAAAGCATGAGTTCCAACCATTTTGGCGCGGACAGTGCAAGATGCTCCCCCTGCACCCGCGGCGGTGGTGGTCAGACGAAGCCAGGGATTGCCAGCACTCACATCGTCTCCACCGAAGTAGTTATAAACGGTACTGTTTGATGAGAGGGTATTTGAGGCCCAGGCGATGCGCTGACCGTCTGAGGCGGGATGGATTCCAGAACTGGTGCTCTGAAAACGCGTGTGAGCGAATAAAAATTGAGCGCTACCCGTCCAAACATTTTCGTTTTCAGGCGGCCAGGCATTGAATGTTTGACAACTACCGTTGGACAGCCAAAAATAAAATGCCACGGGATTGGTATCTTCGTTTACACCAAAAACCGAAGATTTTTTCAGCTTTACTTCATAGTCACCTCCTCCACCCGAAAAATCGTATTCCGATGTTTCGGCAGGATTCCACGAGGATTGATTCCAGTTGGCTCCATCCCACCCCCAACTTTCGCGTGTATAAGAGCTTTGACGATTTGCAAGAATATAGTCTGGTTTATTTTCAGATGGGAATACGACACCACAACGTTCCCCCGTTCCTCCAAGATTGGTAGATTCGTCAGTGGGGTCAGAATCAATTCCGATTAAGAAATAATCGCTCGTACCGAATCCTCCTTTTAGTCCGAAGTACCAATAATCGTCATCCCAGGTTAGGTAAAAATCTGCACCATTTATTGAACCAAGTTTTTCCAAAGAAGACCATTCATTGACATTTCCATCTAAAGTAATCGTATGATAAGGGATCCGGTCTCCAGTTATCGAAATATTATCAATTCCCACCCATTCGTCATTACCTGACGCATTCGTAGTCATTATCCGAATTTGCAATTCAGCCTGATTGTTTGCATCACTAGGTAAAGTCACATCCACATGGGTAACCAGATTCGCAAGACTTGGGCCAGTGGTTGCATCTGGAACGTAAGCCGAGGGAATATTGGTGAAAACGCCCGAACTACCTAGACGGTAATGCATAGCAACTTGCTGAATAGCATTATCCGTCGATCCGTCAATATCGCGAAGGTCGTAAACCACGCGAATATTTGCCCAACCAGTCGTATTGAGGTGAAGCTGCAGGTATGGAGCATCTGCAGTACCTGAACCCGTCAACGCCACAACATCATCCGTTAAATCAAATTCCGTGACGCCACCGGTTGTAAAGGTATCAGGATTTGTTTGATTTGCATTTATATCAATAACACCAGGCGAGTCATCCATCAACAAAGTTTGAGGGTTGGTATCAGTGGTAGCAGTTAAACTATCCCCACGATATCCCAGCACACCTGGAACCCCGGTCCAATCATCATTTATAGTAATCATCCCCGTATCTGACCAATCCTGATAAAAAGGCAAGGTGTGATAACTCACGTCTTTGGGGGCTGCATAAGCGGTATGATTTATAACGCGTCCCATGCTACTGGCAAACATACCAACTATTAAGACGACAAACAAACGCTTCTTCATCCTTCATACTCCTTGATGTGAAATAAGTTTCCCGGCCTGCGCCGGGGCAAATTTTTTTTAATTGTTAAGCAAAAGGAAAAATAAGAATGACTACGAAATTACCCGCACAGACAAAAACCCGCCGTACGATTTCCAGTCCTGGAGCCGATTTTATCACTCACACAACCAAAATAGGACACCCGAATATTAACTTTCCACCTGTAATGTAAGCACAGCAATCTCGGGCGGACAGTTATAGCGCACTCGGAGATGGGATGTACCCAGACCCCGGTTGGTATACAACTTCATCCCGTTGAGGTCGTACATCCCACGCGGATATTTCCGGCCTAGGCGGGGGAGATAGAGCATACCCAAAAGCGGAAAAACAACCTGTCCCCCGTGGGAATGACCGGAAAGCTGGAGGTCAAACAGACCGGTTTCAGCCGTCCGGTCGGCGAGGTCGGGTTCGTGAGCAAGGAGGATGGTAGCGGCGCGTTCATGCCCGTTAGAGGAAACGCGTGCGATCACTTGATTAAGGTCATCTGCCCCATCGTAACAATCATCCACCCCAGCCAGGGTCAGAATTGCATCTCCCCGACAAAGAAAAAAGATGTCGTTTCGCAATTCGGTAATGTGAACCGTCCGTAACCAAGCACGGACTTTTTCCTGTTCCCCGGCATAGTAATCATGATTACCAAGTACAGCAAAAATTCCATCAGGCGCATAGAGTTTTTGGAGAGGCCCCTCCATTTCTTTTAGGGGAGCCTCCGCTTCATATGAAATGAAATCCCCCGTAATGGCAATGAGGTCAGGCTTTTGTTGATTAACCAGTTCGGCAATGTAAGCGAGACGCGCCTCATTCATCCAGGTTCCCATGTGAAAGTCGCTGATGTGGACAATTTTGTACCCGTCAAACGCTGGTTCAAGATAGGGAAGTGAGCATTTCAGGTGTGTAACTTCGATAGAGGAAAGCGGAATGAAATTATCCGGCACAAAAAAATTTAGGATATGAGAACCATACCAAATCAGGTGCGAAATAAGATACCGGATCGGTTCCCGAGTAAAGATACGTTTTCCGTTGTTGGACATGGTTATTTGAGAATAGCTCCCGTTAAAGCCCCACCCAAGGCCCCCATGGCTGCTGCAATTACTGATCCAAAACATGTACCGATCAGGCCACCAAATACACTCGTGACACTACTAAAAACCGAAATGTTTGGGGGCAGGTTTTGTGCTCCGGGTTCCCCCATCGCTTGCATCATACTTCCCATCATAAATTGGCTCACCAATAAAGAAACGCCCGCGATGAACAAACCTGTGAGAAACCGTGCCGTAAACGCAGTGACTGCCCCACCTAAAGCGCCCTGCTCCGGCGTAACTGGAGTCTCCTCCCCATGGTGTAAACGAGCATAGAGTGCTCCAGTGGCCGCGTAAGCGATGGGAGCAAGAATTAAACCGGCGAAACTGATCAAAGCCGAAATCCCCATGAAATTGAAAATACCTGGTGGAGGCCCGCCACTTGTAGGAATATCTTGAAGGAGACTATCCATCATGGATGGCATAACTAAAAGCGTAATCGTGGTGATCACCGCATAATATAGGCTTTGAACCACTGCACTTACTAGAACAGTGATGATAAAAGAACGAGGTTTCATAGCAGGTATTGTACGTGGAAGGGATGAAAGATGTATAGGTATCTGAGTTTGCAGGGAAAAACGCTTAATAGAACGCTTTTCACCGAAATGGAGATTTATCAATCAAGAAGAAGATCGGTGGACAGGGGGACAAGGTAGCATGTACAATCAAAAAGCATAAGCTGCTTCTTTGTAATTCCATTTGCTGGTATATCTGTCTATTTTTCATGAAAATCCTTGCCGTTAGCGACATCGTTCTAGACCAGCTTTATAGCCCGCTCATCCGTGAACGCTTCTCTGAAGTGGACCTGGCTTTAGGATGTGGCGATCTTCCGTATTACTATCTAGAATATATTTTGACCGCGCTCAACGTGCCGATGTTTTTCGTTCGAGGCAACCATGCTAACATCGTGGAATATTCCGCCAATGGACAGCGAACGCATCCACACGGGGCGATCGATTTGCACCGGCATACGGTCTGTCACGAAGGGTTGCTCATTGCAGGGATTGAGGGCAGTTTAAGGTACAACAATGGGCCGTTTCAATACACACAAGCGGAAATGTGGGAACATGTGTTGTTTCTTGTCCCCCAACTGCTCTACAACCGGATTCGGTACGGGCGCTTTCTTGACATTTTGATGACCCATGCAACGCCTTGGGGCATCCACGATCAGCCCGACCGCCCCCATCAGGGTATCAAAGCATTCAACTGGCTCATCCGTACTTTCAAACCCCGGTATCATCTGCATGGGCATATTCATATCTACAATTCTTTTGCCAAAACCGAAACGTTGCACCAACAAACCCAGGTGATTAATGTATACGGGTACCGTCAGTTAGAGATTTTTCCTTTGTAAATTAAGAGATATAAGTACGGGTGAAATCTTCTACAAACGGCATGCCGCAAGTCTGTAAAGCCGTTACTTCTTGAGAAAAATCGTACGGCACAAACCGGCGAGTAATTCGCCAGTGTCCATCCCATTCAAAAACGGTATAACGCGCGCGGGCGTCTTTTTCGAGGGAGGGCAATGCACACGGCGCTACATTGACGAGTGTGTAATCACGCCAATAACGAGTGGTGGAAATGTGCATGTGCCCAAACGCACACGTCTGCGCGGTCACTCCATCCATTGACTCTGCAAGGGCTGGATCATCATCAGGCTGAAGGACACGCCCAAAATATTGAGGCTGCTGTTCGGGCGGCGGAAAAATAAAGCCCACAATATCTTTCGGATTGCTGTGAAACACAAGTAGATCATTTTCGGCTGCGGGGGTGGGCGAAAAACGCAGGGCGAAAGGTAACCCGCGCAACCAGGTTTCCCGTTCCGAGCCGAGGAGGAGAAGCGCCCAATCCACCTGTACGCGCAGATGATCCCACTTTTTGAGGTGGAGTTCATCAGGGGGAGGATTTTCCGGTTCGGTCAGGTATTTGTCTGTATTGCCATACACAGCCAGGGCACCAACTTCCCGCAGAAGGTCTACGCACCGCACAGGGTCTGCCCCCCCCCAGGGCCAGATCGCCCGCAGCAATCACTGCGTCAAATGGGCCATCGGCCAAGAGGGCATTCAACACCGCTTCCAGGGCAAAGCGGTTGCCATGAATATCTGAAAAAATTGCCAGACGCATCTTAAACTCCTATACCTTGAGTGTATAAAAACCACATCCCCACCAGATAACCAAGCAGGATCAGTAACGCATCAACTTCGACAAACAACAAACGTCGCTCCACCCGCGCCAGGTTGCCGATCAAACCCAGCCCCGTTAACAATAAACCTAACATCCCTGCGAGGGCAAAACTCCCGTCAATTGCACCAAGAAACCGACCCTTCGTATAAAAAAAATCGGTCAATCCCAGGGCGAACATGTTGAACACGTTACTGCCAAACAGGTTCCCGACGGCGAGGTCATACGCCCCCATCCGAGCTGCGGCAATCGTTGTGACCAATTCCGGGAGGGACGTTGTGGCTGCAAGCAAGGTCGCACCGATAAACCCGGTGCTGATCCCAGTCTGTTCAGCAATAGTATTCGCGCTACCCACCAAAAACGGGGTAACAATCACCAGCACTGCGGTCGCGAGGGCGAACCCCAACCCCGCCCGCCGAAGGCTCGGGACTTTCGAATCGTCTATTTGTTCGGATGTCGGTGGGAGGCCACCGCCTCCTTGCAGTAACCGCACCCCGCCGACGTACGCAGCCACGATCAGCAAACTATCCACACCCACCCAGCCGATCTTGTAATCCAGGTTAGCAAGGATAAAGAATACCGCCAACCCAGCCATCACATTTGCAAGACTCGCCGTAAGCGCGTGGTTCATAGCTACCCGGCGCAAAATACGTGCTTGTTGGTGAAGCAGGTCGAGAATAGCCAGAACCAACATGTTAAACATGGCACTCCCAAACATACTCCCAGCAGCCAGGTTTGGCGCGTCTTGGGCGATGGCGTTAATAGCCGAAAGCAATTCTGGCAAGGAAGTCGCTCCGGCAATGAGGAGAGTGCCAATAAACAGACCACTCAATCGGGTACGCACGGCGATCACATCGCCAAATTCCGCGAGTTTAATAGCAGTGAAAACGAGAATCGCCGCGCTGATACTAAATTGAACCCAAACCATATTATTCAGCCTCTGTATTGAGGGAGGGATCGGGGACCCCTTTGACAATGGACAGCGGCCAGGCAGCCAACACCCCCGTACTGGGTTCAAGTAAATTGCCCACGATGGTTTCTACGGCTTCGATACATTGGCGAACTTTATTTTCACCTTTAACAATGGTGAAAAGGGTCAGGTGGCCCTCTTCTGGGGATTGGACGAGGCGGTTTATCCCGGCCATGAGGGGGTGGCCCACCAACTGGGCTTGGCGATAGCGAGAAATTCCTGTACTTTCAACGATAGTCACACCCGTCACGCCGATGGCTTCCCAGGCGTTGAGGACTTCGTCGAGGTAGTCAGGGTTATCAAGAACGAACATGATCATGTGCATTTGAAACTCCGTTCGGGGGTACCTTCAGGCATGATGGGCAGAGTGGGAGGTCGCCTGAGCTTCCTGGATGAGGGCGTCAATTTGTTCGAGCAAGGTCTCCAGATGCACAGGTTTACGCGTCACGATGTCGGGCAGTGGGGGGAGAGGTGGGGGATCAGGGAGATGATCGCCAGTCAGTTCTTCGTAACGGGCGCGGAATTCGCTACTGGGGGTGTGTTCATACAGGTGGGCATACAGTTCGCCCGCGCGGGTGCGGTGAAATTCATCGGTCGGATCCAATTTCCAGATTTCGTAATGAATTGGAGCTTCCTGTTCCTCATCCCCGTGGAAATGTTCCATCCAGGTTTCACGCAAATTGTGCAGTTGGACGATGGCCGTTTGAGGGTCTTTGAGACCAAGTTCAACCTGGGTGCGGAGGCGGGCGATTTGGGCTTCAAATTGTACGACAACGTTTTCAACTTCAGCCGCCAGTTGGATGGCCTCGCCGTATACATCTAACGCCTCTTCAGGCTTGCCAATCGCGTTGAGCAGGTTGCCCCGGTCGAAATAAAAACCCGAGAGTTCGTGGAGGGCTTCCATAATTTTTGCCAGGGTAATGGCCCGAGAAAGCATTGCTTCGGCCTCGGCAAACTGACCTAATTCCATATAGGCGAGGGCCATTTTGGAAGTAGAAAAACTAACGCCCCACAGTTCGCCCAATTCCAACCCGGTGTACAAATGCATAGCCTGACAAGAGAGCATCGCTGTAAAATCGCCAGTGTACCAATAAATGTTGCCAATATTACCGATAACTAACCCTACACCCTGCCGGTCGCCAACCTCTTGGGCAATTTTCAGGCTGCGATAGTAGCGCGTGAGGGCTTCGGAGTAGTTGCCGATTTCCAAATAAACGTTGCCCATGTTCATAATGATGATCCGCTCCCCCACCCGATCCCCAATCTCGTGCGCGATTTTCCGGCTCTTTTCGTAGGCTTGCAAGGCTTGTTCATAATCGCCACGCGTTTTGTAAATCAAACCAATGTTCCCTGTGGCCCGAAAAACCCCGTTTTGGTTGCCGATTTTTTCTGAAACCTTCTGGCATTTTTCAAAATACCGTAAGGCCGTATCGTAATCACTCTGACGCCAATAAATACTACCGATTAACCGCAAGGCAAAATCTACGCCAGTCAAGTCATTAAGGGTTTCAAATATAGATTGCGCCAGTTGTAAGGCTTCTAATGCCTCGAGATGGGCACCTTTCCGGTAAAAAATCTCACCTAACGCGCGGTATGCGTGGGCCAAATCCTGTTGGTTGCCCATTTTCTCTGCCATGGTGAGGGCCTCGCGCACCAGGCTTTCCGTCTCGTCCCAGTTCCCCACGAGTTGCAATACCTCAGCCAGACGCAGGATCAAGCTTACTTTTTCTTCCTCCAACAGGAGGGGGATAAGGCGACGGAAGTAATCTATCGCGGCTTCGTTGGCAAACGCTTGTTGGGATGCTAACCCAGCCTTTTGAAAATATTCGCGTTGTTTGGCCGTGTTCAGGCTTGCGCCGTAGTGATAGGCTAGCACATTGATGAATTGTTCAAGATCGTTTGGATAATAGGTTTCAATATAATGGCCGATTTGCTCATGCAACATTTGCCGCGTAGCCACTGCCAGACTTTCATAAGCGACTTCGCGGGTCAAAATGTGCTTGAACAGGTATTCCAGTTCTGGCTCAGGCTTGTCCAACGGAGTGATTTCCAGCCGATTCAAGTGTTCAAGTTGAGCCTTTACTTGCTCTGATGATCCAAGTTGGGGGTAAATGCCCCATAACCAGGATGCCTTGAACAACCGTCCAATCACACTCGCGACCTTGAGCGTGGTTTTGATACCTTCCGCGAGCTGATCAATACGGCTAATGATCAAGCTGTTCAAACTGTCGGGCAAAATCAGCGTTTCGAGAGCATGAAGATCGGTGGGATTAATACCTCGATCATGAAGCAAGTTCAGCATTTCATCAATGAAGAAGGGATTGCCCCCAGCTTTTTCGACCGTACGCTCAACAAATGTCGCGGGAATCTCCCCCGTATGATACAAGTGCGCCATTTTCATCTCAATCAGTTGCGCGGCTTCCATAGATGTGAACTCATCCAGACGAATTTCCGTAAAATGGGCAAACTGTTGAATACGAGGCTGAATCCCATCATTCTCCGGGGGACGATATATAGCTAAAATCATGACCGGCAAATCGGCAATATTCCGGGCGATTACCTCTAACAAATCGTTAGAGAGCGGATCAATCCAGTGACAGTCCTCCAACACCAAGAGCACTGGTGAATGGCTGGCTTGATAACGAATACAATCTACTAATAGATTCTCTAGCGAGCCTTTGCGAATACGCGCGTCCATCGCCTGCGTGATGTCATTGTGCGAAATGGGCAGGTTGACAACATCGCGCAACAAAGGTGTACGAAACACAATCTCCGGATTAACTTGAGCCAGATACCCCTCGATTTGTAAAATCTGCGCTTCTACCGGGGTTTGAGCATCCAGACCAAATATGCCACGCCAGATACTTTGCCAAACAAGATACCCTGTTTTGGTACCGTGCGAAACACATTCGCCACCAAACCCGTTCACGCCACTTTCCAATGTCAGATGGATGATCTCTGCCGAAAGGCGCGACTTTCCCATCCCGGCTTCCGCGGTGATACCTAAAATTTGCCCCCGCCCTTCTAACACCCGACGCACGATGCGCTGGGCCAGTTTCAGTTCTTCCTCCCGCCCAACCATCGGAAGACCATATTGCATTGCTTGAAAATGAGTGGTTTGTTGGGTCTTCCGGCCTCGCAATGCATGAAGCTTAATCGGTTCACTTTTTCCTTTCACATGAATGGCGGGCAAACTGATCCAGGTGAACCCAGCCCCCTCTTCATACGTCTCTTCGGCGATCAGAATCTGTCCGGAATCGGATGCCTGCATCAACCGAGCCGAAAGGTTGACCACATCCCCCATCACCGTATACTCCTGGCGGGTAGAGGAGCCGACCAGCCCACAATACACAAATCCAGTGTTCACTCCAATCCGCACCGGAAAACCTTCAATCTCCTGCAAATCCAACGCACATTGCAAAGCGCGTTCCACATCATCTTCATGGGCAATTGGTGCGCCGAAAACGACAATATACTTACTTCCCTTGTCGCCCATATCAATCTTGTTCAAATACCCATCGTAGGCGTCAATGGTCTCCACTACTTTCGAAAAATAATGTTGAAGAGTTTCCCCTACTTCCGGAGCGTGGTCGTAATCCAGGTTTTCAAAACGTACAAATAACACAGTCACTTTACGGTGTTCATTGATGAAACTTGTCAAATTCTCGCGCACCCGTTGGCTGATGGCTGGATGCAAAAAAACGGAAATCGCACGAATTGCATCTTCCGTCAAATTTTCGGAAGTGGGCGGGTCAACCAGCACAGATGGGGTACACGCCTCGGTCACCCTGGCAAATCGCTCGCGGCGTTCATCCACTACAAACCCTTCTCCCGCCGACAGCAAATCTTCGTGGACGACTACTTCCCCGCGCGTTGCGTGGTGTTCCGCTTCCGCGCACAAATCCAGTGCCGACCCGGCTAGGATGTATTCCAACCGTACCTCAGGATCACCCACCAATGTAGAAAAGAGATTTCCGGCGGCCAACCCCGCTTTCATCGCCAATTCAAAAGTTCCCGCACTAGTGGGAATGTCTTTGTAAGCCGTCATGCGGGTTTGCATCTCTAAGGCGCACTGTACCGCCTGTTGCACCACATGCTTCTGGGTTTCTTGGGTGTAGGGAAAAATAACGGTCATCGCATCCCCCCCAAATTTGCCAATAATACCCCCATACGAGCGAATCAAGGCGATCATCGGCTCAAAGTACCGGTTGAGAATAGTAGTAAGTTCTTCGGTGCCACTGCGTCCACTCTTCCCCAATGCTTCACTGATAGCGGTGAACCCGGACACGTCAGCAAACAAAACCACAGCGTCAAAACGATGTGCGCGACCCAACAGGTGGACAGCCGGAGTTACCAGGAGTTGTTCAGTAATGTAGTCAGGAATGTAGGATTGCCAGTTTGACATATTCACGTCCACAAAAATTTTCTCAATTTGCTCAAATCTTATCGCACAAACCTCGCTTCGGAAACCCCACTTATAGTAACGCTAAGAGACTATCCAAAAATGTAAAACGCATTTCTGGGCTTGTAAATGGTACTATCTTTCTGAAGTTCTCTCCAAAAAAAAGATGGGCGGAACTTTTCTCCGCCCATCTTTGAAAATTTGGATTAGCGAGAAATCCTGTTAGTCCACCCCGCCTTTTTGTGAAAATACGGTTCTCCCGGAATTAACGGAACCGAAAACCGGATATTAGAGGGGGTAGGGGCTTTCGATCCTCTACCCCTCAGAATCCGTCTCTTTTCCCACCCAAAACTGGAGAGCCGACAATACCTAACGAACAATGGAGGGCAAAAACACCAGGATGGTGCCAGCTGGGCTGGGAATAGACACATCCCCACCCGGAGAATTTCCGACTCCGATGAGCGTTTGATCCCCGCCTTTTACATGGCCTTTCACTCCGTCAATCGCGATGGGCGTTTCACCTGCCCCACCCAGACTGACCTCAAACCAATAACTCGTCGCTTCAAACCCAAACACGTCAATCTGATAAATGCCCGGAGGATTAACCCCACCAACCAGGAACATTTCTTCGAAGGGGTTGCTGCTGTAAGCTGAGGCGGCAAGCGTACCATCTGGTGCCCAGGCATACATATCAGCATCGCCCGTCAGCGAAGTCAGGTTTATGAGTAACGTTGTGACCGGAAGCAAAGGTAAGCGGTACACCTGCCCCCCATCGTGGTTAATCTGGTTTTTGGGGGCAATCAAGTTGATTAACGCAATTTCCGGCAAGGAGATATTCCCCTCTGCGTCTGCCACCCAGGCCTGGATGTAATGGGCACCTGGCGCAGGATCCAACGCCAGAGTAAAGTCCACACTTGCGCTTGCATACGGAAGCCATCCGGTTTGTTGCGCGGGATACCAATCGCCCAGATCACGGTCAAACCGGTAATCAATGTAGTAGATCGAAGCTACACCAGAACCAACATCGGACGCGGTCGTGTTTACCACAACAGAGGGAATTGCGGTAATCAATGCCCCACCATTGACGGTTAGGTCAGAAATGACTGGAGGATCGGGGTCTGTCGAAGCAGGAAGGACGATGACTTGGCGATCTAGTTGATCGTTGAGGGGGATGGTGTCAGTCAATAAATCCGGAGAGGAGAGGTCAACGGTCAGGTGGTAGGCCCCTGCGAGGGCAGGTGTCCAGGGTAAAGTCAAGGAGATGGTAGTGTTCGGGCTAATGACTCCGGTGGTACCCAAGAGGATGTCTGGGGTTGCGCCCCCGCCGGAAATACCCAAATTGACATTCACCCCCACTTGCCCGGTGGCGAATGGTGCGGCTTCGCCCGTCCGACGGCGCACAGTCACCCCTACCAACACCTCATCGCCCTCACGCGGGGAGGCGGGGATGGTGTAGAAGTCAAAGGCGTATGCGCCAACATCATCGGCTGTAAACCAGTCAAGCGCCTCATAAGCCGCGGGAAGCGTGTCACTGATCCCCGCGGGGTTGACGAGACGGATATCATACACCCCCGGAGGGATGCCATAGGGCACTGCCGCACGCACGAGGTTTTCCGAAACAAAACTAGGCGTTTCTAGCGGATAGACGATTTGCTGACCTTCCGTCTCAATCAGAACGCCTGTGATTCCGGGCACAAAACCATCCCCAAAAATATTCAGAGAAACCGGGCGATCATTCGCGCCCATCTGGGGGAGAACAGCATCTAGTTTCAGTGCATCAGGGTCATAAACCACCAGGGCTTTGAACAACATCGCTGGGTTCCCGGAGGGGTTTTGGGCGATGATGCTGTAGACACCTTTTTCAAAATTAGCGGGAATAGTGACTTCCAGGATCGCATCTGGGTGATCGGCATTAGGAACAAAGGAGATCGGGGTGGTATTGAGGAAGAGTTGGGTGTCTGGTGCAAAATTGGCCCCAATGACTTGAACAAGGCCACCTACATCTCGATTGACAACACCCGGAACAACTTTATCGAGGTAAATACCGGTGTCTGCCGGATCCAATACCCGCACAAAAGCGCTGGTGCTGTTATTCTCAGGCACCAAATCCGGACTAAAGTTCGTTGAAAAAACAAAGTTTGTAAAGCCACCAGCCTGGGTAGGCGAAACAACAATCGTGATGAGTTGTTCTTGTCCAACCTGTAAATCAGGAATGAGACAGTTCAGGTTGCCGTTCCCAACGACATCACAACTCCCCAGTGGTGAAAAGTTCTGAACTACAAACGGGTTCGGAATAAAATCCTGAAAGGTGATATCTTTTGCCGGATATGGACCATGGTTGATGATGTGTACCGTGTATGTAAAAAGCTCATTGACTTGCACCACCGGGGTGGACACGGTATTGATGGTCTGAAGATCGGTGGTGAAGCAACTGGAGAGAAAGCGATTCATCGTATGAAGTTGTTCGAAAGTGCCTGGAAGCGCTTCTAACGGAAACCCCAACCACGTTGTCTGCCATCCAAACACACTATCTTTTACGTATGTGGCCGCGGCGCGACTGGCGCTTGAGGTAGCTGTCAATATCCCGGTAGGAACCAGACGTCCATCTTGATTCAAAAAACCGCTTCCCCCGCTAGAAGCTGATTGATCACCACGAAATGCTTCTTCGGCCTGAGCCGTCAAAGTAAATACATCACTATAGTTAGAGAATGGGAAAGACAATAAAAACGGTCCCAACCCGCCATAAGTCTGTGTACCTGTGACAACCGATTGGGCAACATCGTTCTGCCCAGCCGCCACCCCCAGGTAATTGGTCATAAAAGATGTTAGCCCTTGTGCATAGAGATAATCTTGGCTGCTCATCATAAAACAAGCCCCCGTGGAGTTAAGCCAGGTTCCCAACTCCGCTTCGGTTTGCAAGGTAGGGCCAGCAGTAAGGCTAAAGTTAGCTCCAGTAAACCAGATCACTGCGTCAAAATTTTGCAAGTAGGACGCCGTGGGTTCAGTGATTGAGGCGTCCCATATCGTAAAGGTATATCCTAAAGTAGACAGGAGTTGCACATAATAAGGGAGAACATCCGGGGAATTACCATCGTCATCCACCAATAAGATATTCGTTGTAAGGCCAGAGGCTGGGTTTTCATGATCCACCCAAATATTCTTTTCAGTTGTAACAGCGGCTTGCGTTCGCGCCGCCCCTAATAATGTGCCCACCAGACCAAAAGCCATTAACAAAATTGCAGTGATTAACAACCATTTTCGTTTCATTTCTTCTTACTCCTTTTGTTGCTGTCGACCAACCGGCCGAAACGTGAATCTAATTCGCTATCAGAAAGCGAATAATCAGGGGCGAGCAAATGCCTTTCAGTTGCTACCAAACAACCCAACAAAACAACTTGTGTGCCTGAACTTATCAACGGTCCGAACATCCCGATCGGAACCGCGTTCCCTAAAAACATAACACCTCCCCCGATCAGCACCCATAACCATTTACTTTTCCTCCAGATCAACACCCCCAACAGACACAAGACTAACGCGGTCAAGACCGTTGCAAAGGGGAAAACAGCGTTTGGATGAACATACCATAACACCCCCAGCGAAGTCTCTGCTACCCAATCACCCCGCAATAGCCACTCAATTCCCACCCCAACCGCCATCAAGATAATCGCTCCCAACCAAATGATGATCTGAAAATACCGGTTTTGTGCCCAAGTTATCTCCACCCGCCGGGCAAAATCCAACCCAGCCACCATGAGCAAAGGCACAAACAGCGCAAACAACAAATATTTACCCCAATTAAGGCGCTGCAATAACAAACCCTCCCCTAACCAATGGCTTGTGCTCAAAATCAAAGTGTCATAAATAAAGGAAAACACAACCACCTGCAAAACCAGTCCGCCCGTAGTTCTTGTCTCCGTCTTGCGGCGAGTACGCCACAACACGAAGAACATCCAAAGTAATATAAAGAAAAATAGAGGGTAAAGAAAAACTGCCATGAATTTTGCACCGATCCACAAAGAGATAAACGACAGCCCGAATGAAATTTTTGGGTCTAAATATTTTACCAGCCTCAAAACAAGATTTTTGATGCCTGGATGATAGAATCCATTTAAAATCCTTTTCGATTTCGCGGTGATACACATGGCCCGAAAACTCATCCTCTTCCTCGTCCACCTTTTTTTCAAACTCACCTCCCGCATTACCATCGCAGGCGAAACCACCGCCCATCGCGAGGGGAACTACGTTGCCGTCGCCAACCACCTCGGGTTTATTGATATCGCCCTGCTCTACCACCTCGCGCAGCGGGAAGACCTCATCGTCATCGTCGCCAACAAACACGAACGCTCCACCGTCAAACGTTGGATTGGCAACCACACCGGCCTCTTATGGATTGACCGCGACAATCCCGACGTGCGCCTGCTCAAACACATGTACACCGAACTCAAAAAGGGCGGCCTGCTCGTTATCGCCCCCGAGGGCACCCGCTCTAAAACACATTCCCTCCTCCCCGGCAAACCCGGCGCGGCCTACCTCGCGGCCCGCGCGGGCGTCCCCATCCTCCCCGCAGGCATCCACGGCACCGAAGACTCCGTCGTCACCTACCGGCTCAAACACTTCCAAAAACTCGACCTCCACGTTCACTTCGGCAAACCCTTTACCCTCCCCCCGCTCCCCAAACAAAACCGTGACGAAGCCCTCCAAAACGACACCGACGAAATCATGTGCCAAATCGCCGCGCTTCTCCCCGCCTCCTACCGCGGCCACTACGCAGACTATCCAAGAACGCATGAACTTCTTAACGCAAAACATAAAGCGTAAAACGTAAGCATCCCCCCTCCCCAAACGTCTAAAACAACTCATCCTCCCCACTCATCACTCATTACTCATTCCTCCATGCTCTCCCTCCGTCTCCTCGGCTCTCCGCAAACCATCCTCGATACACGCCCAATCCAAATCTCCCGGCGGAAAAGCCGCGCGCTCCTGTACTACCTCGCAGCGCATCCTGATCCCCAACCGCGCGAACACCTCCTCCCCCTCCTCTGGCCCGAACTCGACCGCGCCGCCGCCCAACAAACCCTCCGCACCACCCTCTATGGTCTCCGCAAAGCCCTCCCCGATCATCTCCAGATCACCGACACCGAAATCTCCCTCTCCCCCGATACCGAAAGCGACGTTCTGACTTTTCGCAACCTCCAAACCCCCGTCACCAACTACCCCACCCCTCAACGTGCCTGCGAAGTCCTCACCCAAACCCTCGTCCTCTACCGTGGCGAATTTCTCGAAGGCTTCTCCCTCCCCGACAGCGTCTCCTACGACGACTGGCAACGCACCGAGGCCGAAAGCTATCGCCGCGTCACGATCCGTGGCTACACCACCCTCAGCCAACTCCACGAAACCCAGGGCGATTACCGCCTCGCCCTCGACGCCCTGGCCCAAGCGCTCGCCTTCGACCCCCTCCAAGAAGACCTCCAACGCGCCGCCCTCCGCCTCCACTACTTTGCAGGCGACCGCGCCGGCGCCATCCGCCGCTACGACACCCTCCGCAAACTCCTCG
>JACKAX010000047.1 GCA_020634875.1 Anaerolineales bacterium
AACCAAACATGAAACCATCGGGTTAGTTGAAATTGCAACGACAAAAAAAGATTTTCTTTTTGATCCTCAGATTCTGCCTATCTGTCAAGAGATTTTAGTTGACAGAGGTGCAAGGCTTATCACGCCTCTATCAGCAAATGATCCCCAAACCTTGTTTTCGATTGAAGAGAAATTGCTTGAGGTCACTGGAGGTGAAGTTTGTTCTTTTTCGGAATGGGATCGCCTGGGAAATAGAATTTTTAACCTGGCCGTAATCACGAATATCGTCTGGCCTGTTGGTCAAGGGATCCGCTTCAACCCAGACTTGGAAACCTGGCGTCAAGCCTTTGATCAGGGGAATACCATCTCATTCATAAGATCGGAAGATAAAGAGACGAGAGCGATGGTGTATGATGGGACAGAAGTTATGGATGTAGATTCGTTAATTGTCTTTCCATTGCAAAAAGGGCATGAGCGTATTGGGGTGATTGAACTCTATGATTTTAACCACAGGAGAGTCGTAACTTCTGAACAAATAACGTTATTGCGCACCATTGCAGACAAAGCGAGTTATTCAATTGAAAATGCCCGTCTGCTTCAATTGACACAAAATAAACTAGACGAACAAATTACACTCCTTCATGAAAAAGAAGTGCTCCTCAAAGAAATCCATCACCGTGTCAAAAACAATTTGCAAATTATCTCCAGTTTATTGAATCTACAATCCAATTACGTGAAAGATCCCGGCTCTTTACGCGCCCTCCACGACAGCCAGGCACGCGTGCGTTCTATGGCTTTAATCCATGAGAAACTCTACCAATCTAATAGCCTGGCAAAGATCGATTTTGGAGAATATGTTCAGAGTCTGGCGAAAGATTTGTTTCGCTCCTATCAGCGTAGTCTTGGTGAAATCGAATTAAAAGTTGAGGCAGCTGAGATTGCCCTAGACCTGGATTATGCCATTCCTTGTGGTCTGATCCTAAATGAATTATTAACCAACGCCTTGAAATACGCCTTTCCAAAGGGAAGAAAGGGCCAGCTATGGATCGAACTCACTATCCTTCCCGACCAGCGGGTTTGTCTTAAAGTCGCGGATAATGGTATAGGGCTTCCAGAAGGTTTTGACTTGACAAAGAGTAGTTCACTTGGTTTGCAATTGGTTAGGAATTTAGTTTCGCAAATAGAGGGCAAATTGGAGCTTCAACGTTCGGGGGGAACCGCTTTCCTTATTTCCTTTCGGTATTAATCCAGGAGCATTCATTTATGTCTAAAGCTAATATATTAATCGTGGAGGATGAGCAAATCGTTGCGATGGATCTCCAAAGCAGCTTAGAAATTTGTGGGTTTTCGATTGTGGGACAGGCTAGCCGTGGAGATGATGCTATGCAAAAGGTCGCTGAATTGCGCCCTGATTTGATCATGATGGACATTGGGCTTAAAGGAGACATAGATGGGATTGAAGCGGCCACCCAAATCCGCCAGCAGTTTAATTTACCCGTCATTTTTTTAACTGCTTTTGCAAACCAGTCGACTGTGGAGCGTGCCCGTACGGCTGAACCTTATGGTTATATTCTCAAACCTTTCGAAGAACGCGAGTTAGTGGTTACGATAGAAATGGCCCTTTACAAGCATCAAGCAGAGAAGGAGTTAATAGAAAGCGAGCAAAAGTTCCATCAAGTGATCGATCACGCTTCAGATGGAATTGCATTAATTGATCACCAGGGTCACATCATCGAATGGAACGCTGCTTTGGAACAAATCACAGGGCTAAAAAATTCAGATGTGATTGGCTGCCCCATTTGGGAAATTACCTTCCAGATGTCCCCGAAAAATAAGAAGTTGAAAAATCCTATAGAGACCCACGCCCTAATTTGGGATATAGATATCAAAGGAGGGTATAGAAATAAAGATCATGTCATTGAAAGAGAAATAGAAACGCCAGAAGGAATTCTTCGAACCATTCAAAGCAATGGTTTTTCGATAGAGACGGCCCAGGGAATGGTGGGAGGTGTCATTATCCGGGATATTACTGAACAAAGACAGACAGAACGAAAAATTCTTGAAGCCCAAAAACAATTGGAGGCAACTTTTGAGGCGGTGCCAGATTTATTGTTTGAACTTGGCTTGGATGGCCGTTACTACAACTACCATACCCCGCGCGCGGATCTACTTGCTGCCCCTCCTGAATTTTTTCTTGGGAAAACTGTAGCCGAGGTCCTTCCAGATGAGGCCGCAAAAGTTGTTTATGATGCTTTACGGGAGGCTCAAGAAAAGGGAAGTTCTCATGGCAAACAACTGGAATTAGCAGTTCCGAGCGGTAAATTGTGGTTTGAACTTTCTGTGTCTCGAAAAGTGGAAATTCTAGAGCAAGAACCACGTTTCATTGTCTTATCACGAGATATTTCCGACCGAAAAAATTTGGAGCAAAAGGAGCGCGATCAGCGCATGCTGGCTGAAGCTTTACTTGATACAGCCAAGGCTTTAAGTGGATCTCTGAAATTAGATGACATTCTGGACCGTATCCTTGAAAATTTGGAAAAACTGGTTATGCACGATGTCGGGATCGTCTTACTTGTTGAAGAAAATTCGGTTCGAAGCATTCGATATCAAAACACACTCAAAGATCCTATGAAGCAACTGGTACTTGATCATCTTCAAGTAGACCTCATCAATACCCCTATCTTGAGCACTATCCTCAAAACCCAAGAGCCTCTGTTAATCAATAATCTCCATAAAGACGCTCGTTGGAATGATTTGTCTATGCAAGGTTTAGAAGACATACGTTCCATTATTTTTGCACCTATAGTATCCCAGGGAAAAGTGGTTGGCGTCATCAATCTTACCAGTTCTATCGTAGGGTTCTTCACACTTCTACATGTTAAGCGGATAATGGCTTTTGCAGCTCAAGTAGCGCTTGCTTTTGAAAATGCAAGGTTGTTCGAACAAGTGCAGCACCTAGCCTTGACTGACCCCCTTACGGATTTATTCAATATGCGATATTTCGAGGATTATGCTAGGCTTGAACTTGAACGTATTCAGCGTTATAAGCGAACCCTTTCAATCGCTATGTTAGATATCGATCATTTCAAAAATATTAATGATACCTTTGGACATACCGTGGGGGATCAGGTTTTACGTGCAATATCTGGGCGGATAAAAGGTGCTGTACGTACGGTGGATATTGTTGCACGGTATGGGGGTGAAGAGTTTATCATTCTCATGCCGGAAACGAATTTGGATGAAGCATTTGAAATTGGTGAACGAGTTCGTATGAAGATTACAAACACCTTAATTGATGTCGAAGAAAATTCAATCCATATTACCATTAGTGCAGGAGTTGCAGAAATAAACACTCAAGCCAATGATCTGGGAAAGCTTATAAAATTAGCCGATCAAGCCTTGTACACCGCCAAACAGAACGGACGAAATCAAGTGGTTAAATCACATTAAGAATAGTTGGTTAAAGCCAAATACAACATCCTAATAACAAGTTCTGTTCTTAGAATAAAAAAAGATCACTCACTTTCGTAGGAAGTGCACCGGATTGGTGGGGTCGCAAACCGTTTAGCCCTGACAATCTTATCAGTAAGGAAAAAGAAAATTATGGATAACAAAACACCCCTCTCCTCTATTTATCGTAACGCCGTTTCCATGACGGCTATTCTCGGAGGCCTCCTTCTTGCCGCTACAGGGTTGCTCGCCGCAACGAGACAGGCTCAAGCCGTGAGAACTTCCCTTCATGTCGATCTCATCGGTTGGCAACGCGTGAACACGGATGGGTTTGGGGATACCAACACCTATGGGGCGGCTGGGTCCTTGGCTGTTTTCAATGGGCAGCTCTATTCAGGGGCGACAAACTGGAGCGGGGTTGGCGCAAGTCTATGGCGTACCGCCGATGGCTTAAATTGGACGTCTGTCATGACCAATGGCTTTGGGCAATTCAGCCTCAATCCTGCGATCCTAGGCATGCTCGTTTTCGATGGGCAATTGTATGCAGGAACCGGGTGGTGGGCTGGCGCGCCAGGCCAACTATGGCGTTCGCCAGATGGAACTACATGGAGTCAAATCACAGGGAACGGGATCGGCACGAGCACTGGGGGCGTTTTTGCGTTTACCGTCTATAGCGATACGCTGTATTTCGGAACGTGCGGTGCGCCGGGTGGAATTGATGGGGCACAAATATGGCGGAGTACAACCGGTGATAGCCTTAGTTGGACCAATGTGGTTACCTCTGGCAATACGACCACGGACAACGTTTGCATCACCGGCTTGGAGACGTTTGGGGGGGCTTTGTATGCGACGGTAGAAAATGAAAGCACGGGGGCACAAATTTGGCGGAGCCTGACCGGTGCTCGCGGGACATGGACACAGGTTAATCAGAGTGGATTTGGGGCACCTACCAACATTCAGGCTGGTAAAATGGCAGGATTTAATGGGGAAATGTATGTGGGGACGCGCAATCTAAGCACGGGTGCCCAGTTATGGCGCTCCGAAAATGGAACAGCTTGGCATTCCGTGATGACCGATGGTTTTGGGGACATTAACAATCAAAAGGTGGAGACGCTCTTTGTTTTTGAGGGAGTGCTATATGCCTTTCTAGATAATGAGGTCACTGGGATGGAAGTATGGCAATCGCGCGATGGCATGTCCTGGCACCAGGTAAATCCAGATGGCTTTGGGGATAGCAATAATAAGAGTATTTGGGCGAACGAGGTTACTAATTTTGATAATTCCTTGTACTTAGGCGTTCATAATGATGTAACCGGTGTCGAAATTTGGCGCTACAACGAAAAGATTGTCTACTTACCTATGATCATTCGGTAACAAACTTTTCCTCGGCGTAAAGAACATCTCCATAAAAGTCACCTTTGCCAAGAAACTTCATGTACTAGAGGCTTCGCGGTTCGATTGGCAGGATGTGCACTTAAGTGTCGCTATTACAATAAGGGCAAACTTGCTTCAACCGGGCAGATCATTTAATCTTTACAAGCAAAAATGCAAGCCGAAACTGTGTAACCGGATGATATATGTATAAGATATAGACAGCATAGATAAAAAACTAGAATTCACAAAATTAATTGGAGAGGTTTTAGATGATAAGTGACATGAGTTAACAAAAATATATTAACGATAGATTCTAGGGTCAAATGCAAGCTAGTAGATTTATTTCAAATGAAACCCCATCCTATCTAGTTGAAAAAAGTTTATGGGTGGGCGAAACAGATTGTCAACTAAACCATAAGGAAGATTATGGTTCTTGGATAATGGAGATGAGAAGGGCTGTATTTTCCCGTTGGTTAGATAGGGTCTTTACATCTCCCTGTTTTTACTTACATTAATATTTCCCTTTTTGCTGGTATTGCCGAATTCACTGATATCGCACACGGCTTTTTACATCGCGTTACTGGAGTGGTTAGTTAGGTTTGAAGGATGTTGAAGCAGGAATGGTCTGAAAAATTTCATGAGGCGAAAGGTTTCACCCTGGGCGATATGGCGATCACAAAAAGACACACAGCACATCCTTCGAGCAAACGACCCGCAAAGAATAGCAATGAATGAATTAAAAAAAAAGAACCAACTGCAACTAATAGAATGCCTAGATTGAGCAGAATGTAGACCCCCCAAATTACCTTTTCATTGCCACGTTTTGGCTCTTGCGGGAAACGAGGCAAAATCCAAAAGGCAGTGCCTAGGATCAATTGAATAGTCCAGCCAAACAAAAGGGCTTCGATGTGGGCTGGGAGAAGTTGCCATGCAGTGGGGATGAGGGCAGTCCCTTTTTCTGTCAGGATGAATGCCCCAAGCGTGAAACCAAAAAGCAGGTAAATTAAGGCGCTGCGAATGAACCAAATAGAAACGCGAGGCATTTTATCGCTCCTTGACCCGTTTCCAGGTATTCGCAACAAAAAACAAGCCGGCAAGCCACTGAAGAACAGCTGAGACAACCAGAAGCCCTTTCCATCTGGCCACTAGTCCAGTTTGTTGCATAGGTTCCACGATAAGCCGGAGCGCCAAACCAGCGTTGAGAAAAATATAAGTTAACCAAGCTAATAGTTCACTGCCACGCGGCTTTTCTTTCGAATATTTAGGGAACATCCAAAATACTATTCCAAAGATTAATTGTGCGACAAATCCGACCATAAACGCATGAAAGAAAACTGGTGTAAGGGCGGAAATAAAACTGGGTAAGTCGAAAAGGGCTTGCGTGGCCAGAAGAACCCCTACTAGGAGGGCAAAAACAAAAAATATAAGCGAAGTACGGATGAATAGACGGGTGAGGAGAGGCACGAGGATAAAGATTATTGCAAAGTAAGACAGGTGTTTTTGACAAATACGGCACCTAGTAATATCTCTACTGTCCGGTTTAGATCTTTCGGGTTAAATCTTTTGCACCGAAGATGACAGTAGATGAAATGAAAATATTGACCATGAACAAATGCTTTTTTATCCTTTAAATTCAGTCAATCCTAGTGACATCGTTAGATTAATCGGACACATTCTTGAAGCAATTACTGAACGTGAGATGGTGCTGATGGAGGATGGATGTGGAATAAGTAAATTTTCCATTTCCTTTTTAGTGTATCACGAGTGGGATTCAGAAACGACCAAATATTTTCTATTCTTAACGCTAGTATTTATCCAAGGGCAGGAAATCCAAATAGGCAGCAAGGTTTTGGGGAAAGCACATAAGAATTTGGGAAAGTCCATTGGCAGCTTTTTCAAAATTGAGCACATAGGCGTCTACTTCAATCACTAAATTAAATTATCTCGCAGGTATTATGGGGGACCCAAATCGATTATGCCGTACAAAACAAAACACTATTAGTAAAAACCAAACGCTCAAAAATATGATCATGATCATACCTTCCTAGTTCTTTTTGTTCCAAAATAAGTATATTCTTTCATGTTTCACAGGTATAGATACCTGGCATATCACTTTCAAGGAGTTTCTTGCATGAAACCGTTCAAATCTCTTTTTTTCCTTGCCTTTTTGACGATTCTGGCATTTTCTATCTCGGGTTGTGGTCAGAAAGATGAAGCAATCCCTGCCGTAGAAGGTTTACCTGAAGATGCAGCGTCTATCGTGGCTGCGCGCGGGTTAACCTCTAATGATATTTATGCCGCCCTCTCTACATTTGTTCCCTCCGGCCAGCACGATCCCTACATCATGTTTGCTTCAGGAGGACATAGTGGGCAAGTTCTCGTCGTTGGCGTGCCTTCGATGCGAATTCTCAAGGTGATCGGGGTGTTTACGCCTGAACCCTGGCAAGGTTATGGTTTTGGTGGCTCCTCCAATGCGATTCTTGCCGAGGGATCGATGCCAGATGGGGAAGAAATTCGTTGGGGTGATACTCACCACCCTGGCCTTTCGGAAACTAATGCAGAGTATGATGGGCAATTTCTTTTTATCAACGACAAAGCAAATGCACGGTTAGCGGTCATTGACCTTCGCGATTTTGAAACCAAACAAATTATCAAAAACCCGAATGCAAACGTCGATCACGGCGGAACGTTTGTCACGCCTAACACCGAATACATCGTGGAAGGGCCGCAGTATGCCGCCCCAATTGGCAGTGGGTACGCGCCCCTCACCCAATATCAAGAAGAATATCGAGGTTTGATTACGTTTTGGGCTTTCGACCGGGTGGCAGGGAGGGTAGACGAATCTAAATCCTTTCAAATCGAACTGCCTCCTTACTGGCAAGATTTATGTGACGCAGGAAAAGGCCCCAGTACAGGATGGGTCTTCTGCAATTCATTCAACACTGAAATGGCGACAGGCGGCGTCGAAATGGGCAATCCAGCGTTTGAGGCAGGCACGGCCAAAAATGATACCGACTATCTACACATCATCAACTGGAAGAAGGCAGAAGAAGTTTTCAACGCCGGGAAAAGTGAAACCATCAATGGCATCGCCGTCATCCGGCTGGATACGGCTGTTGAAGAAGGCTTGCTGTACTTTACCCCCGAACCGAAAAGCCCGCATGGCTCGGACGTGACCCCGGGAGGCGAATTTGTGGTCGTGGGTGGTAAGTTAGACCCGCATGTAACCATTTACTCGTTCGAGAAAATCCAGGCGGCAATCAACGCGGGCGGGTTAGAGACGGATGTGTTTGGTGTCCCTGTCATCCCCTTAGACGCCAGCATGGAAGCACAGGTGGAAGTTGGATTGGGGCCACTCCACACTGTTTTCGATGACAAAGGTTATGCCTACACCTCGCTCTTTCTCGACTCGGCGGTTGCACGCTGGACGCTCGGGGGCCCGTATGCCGACAAACACCCCGAAGATGCCTGGACCCTGGTGCAGAAACTGCCCGTCCAATACAACATTGGGCATATCGCAGCGGCTGAAGGGGACACAGCCTCCCCTGATGGACTGTACGTAGTCGCGCTCAATAAATGGGCCATTGATCGCTTTGCGAATGTCGGGCCGTTGCTGCCACAGAACTTCCAACTGATAGATACGAATAACACTGGCGAGCAAATGCGTGTCATCTACGATATGCCGGTTGGCATGGCCGAACCCCATTACGCTCAAATTATCAAAGCTGACAAACTTCATCCCTTTGATGTCTACCCCGAAGTGGGTTGGAATCCCGAAACGATGAGCGTTGATCCAAATGCGGTGACAGACCCCTCACAAGCCAAGATCGAGCACAACGGCACGCAGGTCGAAATTTGGTCAGCGGTGGTAAGGTCGCATTACACCCCCGAAATTGTCGAGATCAACAAGGGTGATCATGTTATCTGGCATTTCACCAATATCGAACGGACTTATGATGCCACACACGGCTTTGCCTTGTCTGGCTATAACATTACGCTCAGCCTCGAACCTGGAGAAACCCAAACGATTGAATTCGACGCCAACCAAGCCGGAACATTTTCCTTTTACTGCACGGAATTTTGTTCGGCGCTTCACCTCGAAATGTTTGGCTATTTTCTCGTAAAACCATAACCCTCCCTTTGGAGATGGAATAGGGGCACGTTGTCCCCTATTCCATCTCTACTCTAATACGCTCATGAAATTCTTTTCTCTTGATCCTGACGTAAAAGTTCTGTTGCCGGATGGCAGCACCCGTCATTTGAGTGCATACCTGTTGCCCAGTGCCCTTCTGATGGGGGCGGCGTTACTCTTAATGATTTCTATGTTCTTGCCTTATTGGAGTATGCGGATGAATGCGCCCCAATATCCAAACGGGTTAAAAGTAGATGTATATGTCAACCATCTAGCGGGGGATGTTTCAGAAATTGATGCACTCAACCACTATTTGGGCATGCCGAAACTCGATGAAGGGGGACAGTTAGAGCGCTCCATCTCGATCTTTGCCATTGTGGTGTTGGGGCTTCTTCTTATGGCCGGAGTATTCGTACATAACCAATGGGCGGGCATTTTGGCCTGCCCGGTCATCCTTTTCCCCATCGCTTTTGTCGGTGATTTGTGGTGGATTCTCTACCGTTATGGGCATAGTATTGACCCCTCAGCCCCTCTTGGCGGGGCAATTAAACCATTCACCCCTCCTGTATTTGGCGAAGGAGTTGTGGGGCAATTCAGTACCATTGCGCGCTTCGAATGGGGTTTCTATCTGGCGCTTGCTGCAGCAATTGTAATGTTGGTGGGCCTTTGGTTTCACCGTGCGGCTTATAAACCTATTGTGGATGCGCGCAATCAGGTAAAGCGCCAATAAGGTATTGCCCCGATGTTTAAACAATTCCTTGCCTCCATAATTTTCTTTTGGATTTTGACCTTGTCCGGTGCGGGGATTTTATCTACTGGTTCATCATCCCCAGAAACACCTTTGATCGTCTCCTCCATAGGCCCATACATGACTATTGCTGCAGCCTTGGCCGCAGCGCACGATGGAGACGTGGTTGAGGTGCATGGCGGCGTATACCCCGCGTTGGTGGTGGAAAAATCCGTCATGTTGGAAGGAGTGGACAGGCCGGTAATTGATGGCGGAGGAGACGGTACCGTGGTCACATTACTTGCTCCTGGCATTACATTCCGAGGATTTGAAGTGAAAGGGAGTGGCGCCCAACCAGACAAGAATCATGCGGGTATCCTGGTTCAAGCGGAAAATATTACGGTTGAAGATAATTTCTTACAGGAGGTCTTGTTTGGCATTTTTGTCGAAGGGGTAGATTATGCGACCCTTCGGGGCAATGAAATCACCGGAATTAGTGCCTTTGATGTTGCGCGGAAGGGGGATGGCATCCGGTTGTGGAATAGTCGTTATGCGTTGCTCGAAAACAATCATGTTTATGACGTGCGTGACATTGTGATGTGGTATTCCGACTTCATCACCGTGCGCGGCAATCTCTTTGAGAAGGGCCGGTACGGGGCGCATTTGATGTATTGCAACCATACCCAGATTGAAAATAACCGTTTTCTCAACAATACTGTTGGGATTTATACAATGTATTCGACGGAAATCCTGATTCGAGACAATGAAATTCGAGGACACCATGGAGCCAGTGGCTATGCCCTTGGGTTTAAGGACGCAGAAAATGTTGAGGTAACGGGAAATGTTCTTGTGGATAATCAAGCGGGTGCTTTTCTGGATGGCTTGCCCTTTTCTCCGGGTGGTTATGGCCTGTTTCAAGATAATATTTTTGCATTCAACAATATTGCAGTCATGGTGATGCCTGCAGTGCGAGGAGCGGAATTTACTCACAACACTTTTTGGGAAAATATTGAGCAGATGGCGATTCAAGGTGGGGGTGGAGGAGAAAACAATTGGCATGAGAATTTTTGGAGCGATTACACGGGGTATGACGCCCACGGGCTTTCCTCAGACGCTCCCGATGGTATCGGGGACGTTCCCTATCGGGCCGAACGCCTATTCGAAAATATGACTGACCGCACCCCGCTTCTGCGAGCCTTGATCTATAGTCCAGCTTCTCAGACCCTTGAACTTGCTGCGACCTCTTTTCCTATTACCCGGCCACAACCTAAATTTGAGGACTTACGACCGCTCATGGAACCTGCTGCTTTGCCCACTTTTGCCCTCCAACCTGCCCTTTCCTCTCGTGGGCTGGGCTTCGTAGCCCTCGCGGCGACAATGCTTGGCGGGTTATGTGCAGCCCTGGCCTTTGCTCAGTTCCCTCGTGAATTTATGTTTCGGGGGTTAATCCCAAAAGAAAATGCTCCGAAGGTAAAAATTTCTATGAATGAATCTCTTGTAAAAGCTCAAAAAAACACAGCTTTCATCACTGTTCATGGCGTGACCAAAAATTATAAAAAGGTTGTCGCGCTTAAGGATGTTTCGTTTGAACTGTTAGGAGGTGAGGCACTTGCCTTGTGGGGAGTCAATGGAGCAGGCAAGACTACGCTCATAAAAGCCCTACTTGGCTTGATTGATTTTGACGGGGAGATTCAGGTAGGAGGCAATAACGTTTGCACCCAGGGCAAACAAGCCCGACGCCTGATTGGATACGTTCCCCAGGAATTTGCTTTCTACGATATGCGTGTGCAGGAGACCCTCGAATTCTATGCCCGGTTGAAGAAGACACCATTTACGGCCATCCCCTCACTGCTCGCGCACTTGGGCCTTTCCCCGCACAGCACCAAAGCGGTGAGCGCCCTCTCCGGGGGGTTACGCCAACGTTTGGCATTAGCAGTGGCGTTATTAGGGGATCCGCCTGTGCTTTTGTTAGATGAGCCGCTTGCGAACCTGGATGCCCGCGCCCGGCAAGATTATCAGGGGTTGCTGGCTGCCCTCCGGAAGGAAGGCAAAACGTTATTGTTTGCCACCCATCGGATGGAAGAAGTGGAAATCCTCGCAGATCGGGTTCTAGTGCTCGATGAAGGACATGCGGAGGGAATGCTAACCTCTGCGGAATTACGCGCCCAACTGAAAGCAGAGATCAACCTGACTTTGTGGGTTCCCGAAAATCGCCGAGGGGAGGCCCTTATTTGCCTGGAGGCCGAAGGGTATGACGCTCATTTAAACGGAAAGGGCACCGTGGTCGTCCGGGTCTTGGAGACCCAAAAAATCAACCCCTTCCTGCATCTCAGTGCTCAGGCTATCCCTGTTTTGAATTTTGAAGTGGAGCAACGATGAACATGGATCAAATGACTTTATGGACTATCGCCCAACGCGAACTGCGGGAGGCTCTTCGTAATAAGTGGCTTTGGTTTTACTCTGTCGGTTTAGCGGGCCTCGCGCTCGGCCTATCCCGCGTGGGGTTGGCGTCCGCAGGGTACGCAGGGTTGGGTGGGTTTGGGCGTACTGCTGCGAGTCTGATTAACGCCCTATTATTATTTGTGCCCCTGATTGGCCTCACGGTTGGAGCAAATGCTGTCGCGGCGGACCGGGAACGCGGGGCTTTGATGTATTTGTTGGCTCAGCCCGTTAACCGGCCGGAGGTATTTTTCGGAAAAGTTTTGGGGGCGATGCTTGCGGTGATTGCAGCCCTCGGGCTTGGCTTTGGGCTGGCCGGATTGGGTCTGGCCTCCGCGGGGGATGCGGACGTTACAATCTATTTGACACTTGCTGGGTTCGTATTCCTGTTGGCACTCGCTTGCTTGGGCATTGGCTTTTTGATCAGCACACTAACGCGTAAGGCCTCTACCGCGGCCGGAGCTGCCTTGCTGCTTTGGTTAGGCTTGGTGTTCTTCGCTGACTTAGGATTGATGGGCGCAACAATTGCGTTCAAACCGACCGCCGGGACTGTCTTATGGTATTTGTTAGCAAATCCCCTACAAACCTTCAAACTAGGGGCGATGTTTGGTCTCCATGCGACCTTAGATATTTTGGGGCCAGTAGGCCAGTATGCCGCATACCATTTTGGAGACCATTTACCTTGGCTATTGACGGCTCTACTTTTAGCCTGGAGCGTGAGCACATTTGGTGCAGCCTTTTTCATTTTCAACCGAAGAGGGGATGTATGAAAAAACTAAAAGTTCTACTCAAGTGCATCCCTTTATTTTTGCTTTTCATCTTCGTTGGGTGTGGGTCTTCGGGCGGAGATTTAAGACCACCAGAATTAATGTTGGGAAGTGATACCTGCGAGGAATGTGGCATGTTGATTAGCGATGCTAAATATGCGGCAGCAACGCTTACCGAGGATGGACATTCCCATAAATTTGATGATTTGGCAGAAATGTTTGTGTTCCAAGCCAAACACGCCGATGAGACTGTCCAGGCTTGGTTTGTGCATGATTATGATACGGAAATATGGATACGTGGCGAACAAGCTTTTTATGTCCAAAGTCCTCAAATCCAGTCGCCCATGAACTATGGTGTGGTGGCTTTCGAAATCTATGATGTGGCGCAGGCTTTTGCCAAGCAAGTGGGAGGCCAGGTCTTTACTTTTGAAGAATTTCGTTCAGAAATCGCGATGAATCAATAAATCTTTTAGGAGTTAGTCTTATGAAATCCAAAATCTTTGTATCCCTCTTTTTTATCCTGCTTACGCTGGCCGTGGGGCTCGTCGCCTGTGGTGCCCCTGAACCTACTCCCATTGGTGACGCTACCGTAGGAAAAACAAAATTTGAAGGTACGTGCGTATCTTGCCATGGCCCAGACGCTAAAGGCCTTCCCAATCTGGGCAAAGATTTAACAACAAGCGAATTTTTCAGGACAACCTCAGATCTGGATTTGGTCACATTTGTTTCTACTGGGCGTCCCACTAGCGACCCAGCGAACACGACTGGAGTAGATATGCCTCCAAAAGGAGGAAATCCAGCTCTTTCTGAGCAGGATATTAAGGACATTATCTCGTATATACGGACCTTACAACAACAATAACCGTGTCAAAAACTCAAAAGGCCTAATGTAGGAATTTTTTCAAGAAGGTATAATTTAGGCTATTCTGTTCCCTTGAAATTTGCTAATTTAACCTAAGTTGCTACTTACAGAAGTTGAAACTAACGGCCAATAGGAACAGGACGACTTTGAGTTCAAATCCACCCGAAGTCACAGCGTGAATGCGTTTAGGCAATAATTGGCTCAAGAGACTGCCCGTCGTTTCAATCATTTTTCGATAAACATGTTGTAAATACTGCACCCATGGCGGAAACTGCCGTTTTGAGTTCCGTTTCCGCATCGGCCAGAAGGTAATCTCGACATCCTTCAAAATATCCTCGATTTCATAATCGTTGTAAATGCGGTCCGCGACAACCTTACTCCCGGTCGGGAGGTCAAAATCGAAGTATTGTAGCCTGGTGACATCTGCAAACGCACCGGGCGTGAGAAAGAACTCAATGGGATGCCCATGTTCGGTTGCCATCAGGTGGATCTTCAAGCCATAGTAGTATTGTTTCTTGCTGGCAATGTAGCCGCGATAATCTTCTCCATGATAGAGCCGCGCGCGTGGGATGCGATAATTGTCGCACATGGGGATCGGAAAGGTGTCAATGGAATAAACAGCGCCTTTGTTCAAGCACTTCCAGTGTTCGCCGAAGATGGCAAACAATTGCAAGAAGACCGATTTGATCCAATGCAACCGCCGACTGAACCGACTTTTACTGAGCATGCTGGGCATGTAGCCTTGTTCTGAGAGCATCTCGCAGGCATTTTTGTAGTGCCCTCCAAAGAACAAGGCGGCCACGATCCCGGTGGTCATAATTTCAGCATCTGTCATTTCCACTTGTGGATCCTCATGATGATGAAGACCTTTCAAAACATCGTCACATATCGCATACACCGCTACAATAGTTGCATCCATGAGCTTTCTCCTTGGGTTGTAGACTAGAGACTAACAACTATAAGGGAGAGCTTATGGTTCTTCAAGGTAGCAACTTAGATTAATTTAAGTAACTATCTTTATAGCAAGGGAGCATCTAAATAAATTTTGAAGGTACCTTTGTTAAAATGGGGTGGATACCATCCCCGTTTTTATTAAGGTTATTCTTTAAGCTATCTTCATTGAATTACTTTCGTGGACAACAAATGACCAGGCCTAAAAAAAGTGTGCCCAAAAATGAAATACAACACATGGACACGAACGAAGATGAATTGCTTCTTCCTATTCCCTATCCTGAATATTTGACGTGCCCTCATTGTGGTGAGCCAGAAGTGGAAATCTATTGCCATGAAAAAGGGGGGACTTGCCATGCTTGTGGAAAATGGATCGATCATGAAATTCCTCGCAATTGCAAAAGTGTCCCCGTTACAAACGAAAAAGCAGATTAAGTTCTCGCCATTTCTTTTAATTTCTCTTCATCCAAAATCACCACATACCCCCCCCGGAGGGTTTTGACGATTCCTTCTTTACGTAAACGTGACATCAAGCGAATCGCTGTTTCGAGTGTTGTTCCACTCATGTCTGCTAAATCCTGACGGGCGAGGGGAATGCCAATCATCACCCCTTCATCATGAGCACGTCCAACACGTTTTGAAAGCTTGAGAAGAATGTGGGCGATCCGCCGTTCAACTCGTTCCCCGGCCAAGATGCTCAAATCGCGTACCGAAAATAATCGTTGCCCTAGCATGCGGATCAATTTGATGCCCACAATTGGATGATTCAACAAAATCTTTTCGTATTCTTCGAGGGAAAAGCTAACAATTTCAGATGGGGCCATTGTGCGCGCGGTCGCGGGATGTTTGGGGAGGAAGATTGCACCTCCTCCGAACGCTTCCCCAGGCTGGATCATCTCAATGATGACTTCTCTCCCATCAATATCGTGGAATACAATTTTTACCTGTCCTAAGCGGACGATCCATACCCGGTCACTCCGATCACTTTGCGAGAAGATTGTTTGATCAGCCTCGTAGTGGGAAAGAGTACATTTTTCTGCCAAATTCACTAAGGTCTCTTCGGGCAATTGCGCCAAAAGGGGGAGGTTTTTTAACAACACGATTGTGCGAGAAAGCAACACAGATTCAGCCATAGGTGAGAACATTATACTTGTGTTCGGCTGTCAAATAAATCAAGCTACAAGCCTCACTCATTCATTGCCGCCAAGAACTGGAGGTTTCAACTTTTTAGAACCACATAAAGAGAAAATCTAATGAAAATCTATTCACCAAAAATCGGAACTGTATTTTATTGTGGGGACTGCGCCATTTCATTGGCGCAGGTATCTTGTTTTTCCAGGCTTTCAAGCAAGGGGCAAATGCTGTGCTGACAACGATTGGTTCCGGGGCTGCCGCGGGAGCCTCCCAGCTAACGGGAACTTTTCCCCGCGCCGTTCTGGCTTACTATGCCTGGGATTTATTGTGGGTAGGGCTTTTTGTCGTTCTCGTTGCCGTAATCTTAAATTGGAAAAATAGTCCGCTCGGTTACTGGCTAAATCTTGCGGTTGTGAGTGCAGTGGATGGCAGGTTGCTCACTCTACTAGTAGTGCCTGGCTATATGGCTTGGGCGGACGGGCTAGGCGTCAAATTATGGATTCCCGCTGTTCTATTCAGCACTATCGGCTTATTGAAGTCTCCCACTTACCCCAAACAACAAACCCCTTTGGTTGCGCTTGATTAGTTTATACCAAAGACCTCTTTCAAGGATCTAACTCAAGACCCTTTAACATAACATCTGGTTTAAAGCAAAAAAGCCCTTGATTCCCCTTGATCAAAGGCTTTTTTCTTTTCCTTCTTGATGGCCATTCGCCAGCTTTAAGTATAAAGGTTCATATTGTCGGGAGAACAATTATCTCTTTTTGCTTCGTCTGTTAGTCTGCATTGGAATTGGCTCACCAAACAACGATAGTTGCGTTACTTGCCCAGAAAGGAGAGCAGGTGTCGTCACAACCGGTCGAGAGGCTTCTACCAGGACATGTCTGGTTACCAGTACCGGGACCGTTGCCAGAAGGGGAGACTTTTCCTTAGAAACGTATGGTGCTTGCAAACGCTTCGAGGAACTGCGCGAGAACACCCCCCCTAGCACCTCCCCCAACGCCTCCCCCATATTCTCAAACGCCTTGCCCTTCATCCGGTCGCGGATGATCTCCCGTAGCAAGTCATCGGAATCCTGCTCGATCAGCGCGCCCAGGGCGTGCTCGCCATGCAAGAGTAAGGCGGCTTTCAATTTCTGCCCGATCCGCCGGAGCATTTCCGCTTCGATACTATCCTGGTACACCAGATAAGTCACTTCCACCGCCTTATCTTGCCCCAACCGCCATACCCTGCGCATCGCTTGCAAAAACAGGTACAGGCTGGGCGTGACCTCATAAAAGACCAAAGAAGGGAAAATCACAAGGTCCAAACCTGTTTCGATCAAACGTGGATTAACCAACAAGGTGTCCAAAGCAGGCGTATGGGCGGCCACCCAGGCCTCGCGCCGTTCAGGAGCAATACTGGCATTCAACAAACCCACCCGTGGGTGCTGGTGGAGGACAAATTTCGGCACTGCAACCAGTGAGACATCCCCACCTGGAACCAGACTCTCTAAGGCGGTCTGCAAACGGGGCCGGATGTCGCGGGTCGCGGTCTGCTCCAGATAGACCAGGGTTTTCCGCCCCCGCGCCATGTTGTCACGGACCACATCCGCCAGCGCGATTTCTTTCGGAAGCCAGGGCTTTGAGCGGGAAATAATGGAGGGGAGTTCGTGGTGCCAGGTGAATTTCGGCCTTTGGGTGAGGGGGTTTTGCTGACCGCTTTGGTAGTGGATGATTTCCTGCCGGAACCCGCTGTTGGGCCAGAACCGCAAGGCGTTGAACCAGGCGGCGAGCACCCCCCGGTCGCCATGTTCTTTGACGAGGGATAGCGCTTCATTAAGCAAGTTTTCAGCCAGAGTCGTATAGACGTTACCTTGTTCCGGGGTAAAAGGCACCTCTTGCACGGTTTCTTCGAGCGGCGGCAATTCGTATCCCAAATCGGATAACCCGGCCATGAGCGTAAGCGGGAGCAGGTAACGGATGACACCCGGCGCGACTCCGGGAATTTCCTTTTGACGATAGCCCCAGCGTTTGATCCCTGTTGAAGCCCCTTGCCCCACCACATAAGGTTTTTCCTGCTTCCAGGAACGCTCCCAACGTCCGTAATGATCCACCCAACGACGCAAATCGTCAAAGGCATACAAGCGGCGAATTTCCCGGCTGCGCCGATAGAGCAAGTAGAACAAACTCCCCGCCGTGCCGCCAAAGATCGTCCCGGTCAAGGCCAAGCCGTAGCGAAGGCTGGACAACAGCCGTTGGTCGGCCACGCCCGTATCCGTGTCGCCTTCTTTACATTTCTGAATCTCATCCGCGATGTACGCCTTGAAAACGTGCCGGAATTTCCGTTGTAACAACCGGGCCAGCCCCACGCGTCGCCAGCGCGCGAAATTGTAGAGTTTTGTGCGGCAACTTTCTTCCGCACATGCTTTCGCAATCACCCACTCCTCGCGTCCGCGTTTTTTCTCGTAAGGGACGAAGGCTCCACATACCGGGCAAATGGGACGCTTAAGGAGTTGCCCGGAATCCGGGTCACGCGTCCAGCGCCACATGACCGCCGGTTTGACCGCCCCCGGTTTTGCGT
>JACKAX010000048.1 GCA_020634875.1 Anaerolineales bacterium
CGAGCAAGGTGAGCAGGCGCACTTCCGGGCGGCGGAGGATGTGACGGAGGGCGAGAATTTCGTGGCCGCGTCCGAGGAGGGGGGTAAGGGGGAGGGGCAGGGGGGTGGAAGGGAGAGAGGCAACGGGTGCAGCGACCGCAGGTGAGGGGACAGGCGCGAGGGGGAGGGCTTCGGTAGAGGCGGGGGAAACGGGGGCGGCAACCGCATGCGTGACGGTAATATGGTGGGGGAGCGGTTCGCCGCGTCCGGCTGCGGTCAATTCCACCAGACGCGTGACCCATTCCGGTTCATCTTCCAAACGCAAGGCAGGGACAAAGCGGGCGAGGACGGTGGCGACATCGGGGAAGCGTTCGTTCCGTTCGAGGCGGCTGAGGTAACTGTAATGGTAGCCGACCTGGAGGGCGAGTTCGCGCTGGGTGAGTACGGCGCGTTCGCGCAGGTAGCGGAGGAGGTCGCCAAAGGTGGTGAAGTGGGCGGGGGTGACGGGGGATTTGCGCGCCATGGGGGGTATTGTACTCTTGGGGAGGCGGGACAGGGGAGAAAGTGGGACTTATTTCATAAGGGGCCAAGAAAACGCGTTGTCAAGAAAACGCGTTGTCAAGAAAACTGTCAAGAAATGTCACCAGAGTCAACAAGCATTTTTCTATAATGGGAAACATCAAATTATTCACAGTATTTTAGGAGCAACCCCATGAATTTTATGTCCACTTCCATTATCCTAACCGTCAGCCTATCCATCGGCATCACCCTGCTCGCCATCGCCATCCCCATCGGCTTGAGTTTGATGAACCGGCGCAAAGCCCAACAAATCATGGCAACCGGCACACCCGGTCAGGCCACCATCATGCAAATGCAAGACACCGGAATGCGGATCAACGATGATCCTCGCTTGAAACTTCTCTTGCAGGTGCAAATCCCCGGTTACGCCCCCTATCAGATTTGGAAAACCGTCACCGTCCCAATGATCCGCCTGCCGCAGGTCCAACCGGGTAACACCATCGCCATCATGGCGGACCCTGCCCAACCCCAAAACGCCGACCGGCTCGGGTTGCTGTTACGATAATTAGCTAAAACCCCTCGAAAAAGGTTGGGCCGGCCTCAATTCCAGCCTAACCTTTTTCTGGGAATCTTCGCCCTTGATGCAAACTATTCAAAAATAGAAAAAAAAACGGATGAAAACCAAATTCCACACTTCTACAAGTATATTTTTCGCGCTTTTATTCTTTGGATGGGCGTCAGCCACATATCAGGTTCAAGCAAATCCAACTGTGACCACCTTCAACGTCAATAGCACCCTTGACGAACTGGATGCCAACGTGGGGGACGGGATATGTGAAAGCACGCCCTCCGGTGTCTGTACCCTGCGCGCCGCCATTCAGGAAGCGAACAGTTATACAGAAGCGGATACGATTTACGTGCCTGCCGGGACTTACTTGATCACCCGACAAGGCAACGACGATATTACCCTGGAGGGTGATCTGGATATATACACCAGCATGTCCATCGTTGGCGAAAATACCGCCACCACCATCATTGATGCCAATTCGCTCGACAGAGTTTTTCACATCCACGATCAAAACCTCATTGGTAATCTGGATATTACGATTTCGGGGGTAACAATTCAAAACGGGATTGGGGTGGTAGGAGGTGGAGTTTTATTGGAAGCTACCACATTGACGCTGAATGAAGTGAGCATCCAAAACAATAAAGCCTACAATGCCGTGGGTACGACTCGGGGCGGCGGGATCGAAAATATAGATGGCTATCTTACGCTGAACAATAGTACGGTGCGCGATAATGAAAACCTTTGTGCAAATTGTTCCGGGTATGGCGGGGGAATTGATAGTATTAACGCAAGCACCCTTGTGTTAAACAACACCATGCTCATCAACAATACCACTAATGCTTCAGGCGGCGGGATTTTCAACTCAGGTATGTTGCTCGTTTTCAATTCAACCTTTCAAAATAATGTAGCCGGGTTAACAGGGGGAGGGCTTTACACCAATATTGGAACGGTTAATCTGGTGAATAGCACCTTTAGCAATAATGGGGCAAACAACCTTGGGGGAGGCATGTACGTTTTGGCTGGAAACATTTATCTTTTCAACGATACGATCACCCAAAACCATGGTGATAAAGATCTCAATGGGACTGGGGGGAGTGGTGGCATTTATACCAGTGCGGGTGTAGTCACCCTGCAAAATTCCATCCTGGCTCACAATTATGGTGTAAATGGAAACGACGATGATTGCGGAACCAGCACGCTCACCTCTGCCGGGTATAACCTCTTGCGAATCGTTCTAAACTGTACCATTACTGGAGACCTAACAGGGAATCAACTGGGGGTGAACGCCGGACTAGAACCCCTCGCGGACAATGGTGGCCCAACGCTGACCCACGCCCTGGCTTCAAACAGCCCTGCCATTGATGCCGGAAACCCTACCGGATGCGTCGATCAGACCCAGGCCTTTTTGCTTGAAACCGATCAGCGCGGCTACGCCCGGCACGTGGACGGAGGCAGTGGGACCGCACGGTGTGACATCGGCGCATACGAATACGGCGCGTCCTCGGGCGAGATGCACCCCCTCTACCTCCCCCTCATCACCCGATAACCCGTTTTACACGGATAAGTCCCCTCATGAAACGCCCCATCCTCAAACGTACAGTCAAAACCATCGAAGTCGTCACCTGGACATTGGAGTATGAAGACGCGCCTGAGGGTGATCCCGTACCACCTATCTCCTTACCTGCAACCGTCCTCTCGGAGGATAATACAGCCTCTCAAATCGAGCCTCCCCCCCCACCTTTGGACAAACCCCCCACATAAATATGTCTGTAAAAGTCACAACTTCCAATCATGAACTCCACATCATCCACCCACCCACAGTTGGAGCGCGGATCTTTGGCTCGATCTTCCTCGCGTTTGGCGGATACTTTCTCTACCTCGTTGCCGTAGACATCCTCACAAAAGCCAGTGCGGGCAACTTCACCCCTTTATATCGCGCGCCGGTGAGCATACTCATCATCCTGGCTATGGCCGGGATTCCGGGCCTGCTTTTTGGCTTCCAAACCAATCGTGTGCATCTCACCCCCACTGAGGTGACCATCACAAAAGACTTTGTCGTCTATAAACACCGAAAAACCCACGCGGTCCAAGATTTCCACAAAGTCGCCACCCGTTTGGAAACCGTCCGGTCACGTAGCAACAACTCCTACCGCACCCAACGTTATTACGATGTCGTCCTCATCAGCAACTCCGGCAACCTGACGCTGGTTCGCTTTTTCGAGAAAGAACGCGACACCGCGCGCACCCTCGCCAAACAAATCGCCGCCTTTCTTCATATCAAAGGGGACGCGGATATGGATGACGAAGACCTGTTCTCATAATCTCAGAGATAAGTGATGAAATGATAAGTGAATAGATCACTTATCATTTCATCACTTCACCAACCCCTCTCGCACACACACTTCCGCGTTATACACCGACCCGCCCGCCGCCCCGCGAATCGTATTGTGGGACAGCACCACCATCTTCAAATGGAACAACGGATCGGGACGCACCCGCCCGGCCACCGTCGTCATCCCCTTCCCGGTCATGCGATCCAGGCGGGGCTGTGGGCGGTCGGCATCGGGATGGACAAAAATGACCGGACGCGGGGTAAACGGCAAATCACGCGCACTTTCGGGGGCTTGATACGCTGAAAGCACTTCAACGGCTTCCGCGGGCGACGGCTCCCGATCAAACTCCACGCTCAAACAAACCGTGTGCCCATCGCTCACCGCAACCCGGTTCGTGTGAACCGACAGTTTAAAATCCGCCAGTTTCAACGCCCCATCCACCACCTTCCCGATCATTTTGCGGGGTTCCCACTCGACTTTTTCCTCCTCCCCCCCAATATATGGAATCACGTTATCCAAAATATCCAGCGACGCCACACCAGGATACCCAGCGCCGGAAATCGCCTGCATCGAAACCGCAAACGCCTTCCGCACGCCAAACGCGTCGTCCAGCGCTTTCAACGTCACTGTCATCCCCATGCTCGTGCAATTCGGATTCGTGATGATGAACCCCGGCCAGCCTTTTTCCTTCCGCTGAATAGGAATGAGCGCGATCTGATCCGCGTTCACTTCAGGAACCAGGATCGGGACCGTGGGGTCGCGGCGATAGGCCCCCGCGTTGGTAAACACCCCCACCCCCGCGCGGGCAAAGTTCGCCTCGATCTCGGTTGCGTACTTCGATGGGAGCGCGGAAAACACGATGGGCACGTTCGCCGCCTCGGGCGTGGAGGGGATCATGGGCAGATTCCGCGCGTACTCTGGCATCGGATCGGTCAGCACCCAATGACAAGTCTCAGCATACGTCTGTCCCACGCGGCGGTCCGACCCGGTCAGAGCCACGACTTCAAACCACGGATGCCCGTCCAACAACTGCACAAACCGCTGTCCCACGCTCCCCGTCGCCGCAATAATCGCTACTGGTATTCGTTCCATAACTTCGCTCCTAAAAGAATGGAACGCGGATTTTACGGATTCGACGGATTTACGCGGATAAGAAAAAATCCGCGTAAATCCGTAAAATCTGTCTCATCCGCGTTCTATTATTAATCCATGTATCGCCCGTACCGCTGTCTCGGTATCTTCCGCGGCGAGCACCATGCTGATCGCTGCCTCGGACGAACCCTGGGCAATGGCGAGGATATTTACCCCAATGGCACCAAGAGACATGAACAGCCGCCCTGCAATCCCGGAGGTGTACTGCAACCCCGCACCGACAACGGTCACGATCACGTTTTCGTCAGTCGCCCAAATCCGGTCAATGTCGCGGCGCGCGAGTTCTGCGGCAAACGCCCTCTCTAGCGCGGCAATCACCCGTTCTACCGAACTCGCCGGGATACAAAACGAAATGCTCTGCTCCGACGATGCCTGCGTAATCAGGATCACGCTCGTGCCCGTCTCCGCCACGGCTTGAAAAGTGCGCGCCGCCACGCCGGGCACCCCTAGCATCCCCCGCCCTTCCACCGTCACCATCTTCTGTCCACGAATCGCCGTGACCGCTTTCAACGTGCCGGACGAATCGCCATTCAGCACAATGCGCGTGCCAGCGTGCGTCGGATTGAAAGTGTTACACACTCGCAAGCCTACCCCCGCCTCGATCACCGGGCGGATGGTTTTGGGATGCAACACTTTCGCTCCGAAATAGGCCAGTTCCCCGATTTCGCGAAAGGTCAGGGAGGAGATCGTGCGGGCGTCGGGAACCAGGCGGGGGTCAGCGGACATCACCCCGTCCACATCTGTCCAAATCCAGACATCCTGCGCGGGGAGCACCGCGCCGAGAATGGCCGCGGAATAGTCGGAGCCGCCGCGTCCCAACGTGGTCGTGATCCCGGTCGGGGTCGCACCGATGAACCCGGTCACGACGGGGACCACACCCCGTTCGAGCAGGGGGAACAACCCCGCGCGGGTGCGGTCGGTCGTCGCGGCGAAGTCGGGGAGGGCATCTTGGAAACGGTCGTCCGTGACAACTAATTGGGAAGATTCCACTGCCTGAGCGGGGACGCCGTTCGCGTTCAGGGCGGCGGACAGCAGGCGAATACTCATCCGTTCCCCCAACGAGGCGATGGCATCCATCGCGCGCGGGGTCGCTTCCCCCAATACGCCCACGGCCTGACACAAACTGACAAAGGTCGAAATCAGGGTTTCGATCTCCGCCTGAAGTTGCATGGCAAACCCCGGATCGGGGATGATCGCACGGGCAGCGTTGTAGTGTTTGTCCCGCATTTCGGTCGCGGCGTGGTGCACGGCGGGCATGTCCCCCCGCGCGGCCGCGTCGGCCCCCGCAAGGAGCAGGTTCGTCACGCCCGACATCGCGGAGGTGACGATGACGACTCCCGGATATTCCGTGCGGGCATTCCGCGTAATTTCGACGACATTGGCAATCGCCTTCGCACTACCGACGGACGTACCGCCGAATTTCATTACCAGTAAGGGGGTTGGAGGGATTGTCATATGCTTTTTGGAAGAAAGAAGGGGGAATTAGGAATTGAAAAGCGATAACTTCCTTCTTCCTAATTCCTTCTTCCTGACTTCCTTTTTCCTAATTCTCAATCGTCTTCTTCCCAAACGCATCCAACGCCTGGAAATACGGCTCGATGCTGGGAATGTAGTGCCGTTCGTCGCGGGCGTGCGGGCCGAGGCCGGACTGACCCCAAACGACGCCGTTGCCACCGGGGGCAAACCGGGCGCTGGTGCCGTGAATTTTCTTCCCGACCGAGGCGGGTTGCCCAGACACTTCGCTGACGGATTCGATCAGCTTGGCAAGCCAGGGGCTGTTTGGGTCACAGGCGATCCCGTGTTCGAGGAGCAGGTCTTCGACCACGATTTCGTTTTCCTGGCAATAGACGTCAAAGGCTTTCATCATGCCGTAAATGTCGTCGTGGGGGATGGAGCGGATTTCGACGCCGAGCAGCCCAACATTGGGGGTGATGTTGTACACGCCAGGGGTGCCGATGTTGACGAAGGGGAAGCGAATTTGGGATTTCCAAATGTCTTTGCTTTCCAGGGTCATGTATTGGGCGGCGAGTTCGGAGAGTTTCATGCGGGCACGAATGATGCGTTCGGTGAGATCGTTTTGCACGGTGGATGCGGCGGAGTGGATGCGCGTGCCCCGTGCAACCACCTGAAACCGTCCAACGCCGCGGTTTTCGACGCAAACCGTGCCCCAGAGATTGTGGCCGGTTTCTTCGGTGCGCTCACCCGCGATGAAAATGTCGGGCTGGTAGCCGCTTTCTTCTTGCAGACGTTTGAGGACGTAGGGGGTGCCCATCGGTTCTTCTTCGCCGTTCTCTTCATTGCCCACGAGAAGAAGGTTGACCAGCGGATAGGGTGGCCCTCGGCGGATAGCTTCTTTAAGCCAGACGAGGTTGGTGGCTACGACGGTTTTCATATCGGCGGAACCGCGGCCCCAAAGGTAGTCGCCTTCGATACGGGCGTCAAACTGGCTGTCGTCGGGTTCGGGGGCGACCACGTCAAAGTGACCGGAGAGCATGACCGGGGCGGTCAACTGACCGGGGAAGCCCGCAAGGATGGCGGGGTATTTGGCATCGTCAAAACACCGGAAGGGGACATGGTTCGCGTCGAGGTAGTCCGTAATCAGGCGAGCGGCCTGCCAGACTTCTTCGACACGTTCTTCCGCCCCCACCGTGATGGAGGGGATGCGGATGAGAGATTGGGAGAGGGAGAGGATTTCGGGGAGAGGGGACATATTTGTTATTTGCTATTGGTAATTTGGTATTTTTTATGTGAGAGGAATAGAGATTGGGAGGCGAGGAGCAATCAGAATGAACAGGGTATATCCGAGCCAGACGCCGAGCGTGTTTAGGATAATATCGGTAACATCAACCGCGCGATATGAGCCAGCTAAGCCTAGCGAAATCGCCAGTTGGGAGGTTTCAATAATGAGGCCGGGAAGGAGGGCCAAATAGATCATTTCTTTGGGAGAAAAGCGTCTAAACCATTGGATGCTCAATCCAAATGGTATTGTAAGAAGAATGTTACGTAGGATTTCTTGAACAACGATTCGCTTGTTGAAAAAATCCAGGTAACTGAAAGGGAGCAAATTGACCCGTGAAAGCGTAAAAATGATGCGTTCTTTCGTCCACAAACTAGGCAGGTTTTCCGAGACTGGAATAGGAAAAACTGTTATTACAAGGACAATGACCAAATAAACCCAAAACAATCCAAAGCCTACCTGATAAGTCAGACTTCGTTTCTGTCGTCTGAGAATCATTAAGACAGGGAGAAAAGCGGTCAGACCCATAAGAAACGGAATTGGGGAAAACATTAGCATAAGAATGCCTGGATTTTACTCATTACTCATCACTTATCACTTCATCACTGCTGACCACTGAACACCGCTTACTAAAGACTGGCCAGCCCCTCCACCAACCGCTCCCCCGCCTTTTGCGTGAGTTCAGGTAGTTGGGCGTAGGAAAAGCGAAGCCACTTGCCGCCGTCGGCGGAGAAGTAGATGCCGGGGACAACGGCGAGGCCATGTTCGCGGGCGAGGTATTCACCCATCGGTTCAGTGTCGGCCCAACCAGCTTTGTCCACCCATTCGCTTACGTCAATGAAAGCGTAGTAACCTTTGCCGATGATATAGCGGAATTTGTTTTCTTCGAGGAAAGCCTGGAGGATTTTACGGCTGGCGCTGGTCGGTTCGTTGATGCTCCGGTTGGCGTTGGCAAACCCCATTTCGTAGGCCGCCATCGCGACGGCGAGAGAATAAAATGGGGGGATGACGCCGTGTGAGGCACGGGCATTGATAAAGTTGATCACTTTTTCGGAGGCGATCAGGTGGGCACTGCGGATGTTGGACGCGCCCAGGCTTTTGGTCAAGCCATCGAGCACCATGATCCGTTCTCGTTCGGCGGGGGTGAAGTGAGCGTACACGGCGTTGATGTCAAGCGGTTGTTCGTCGGTGATGTAATGGTAAATCCAGTCGAACAGGACGAACCCGACTCCGGCTTCGAGGGCGGTTTTAGCGAGGGTGACCTGGCGTTCGGGGGTCAGCGTGCGTCCGGTGGGGTTGTCCGGGCTGGTGATGATGATGCCCGCGGCGTGGCGCCCCGATCGGGCCGCGTATGCCACACATGCGCGGATGCCATCTTCGGTATATTCCCAGCCATCTTCAGGGCGACCGGGGGCAAGGAGGGTATTCGCGCCAATACCGTAGGTGCCCCAGTTGTAGGAAATCCATGGAACACGGGAGGCGATGATGGCGTCGCCCTGTTGCCCGTAGCTGAGGGCGAGCATCGCTTGAAAGGCTTTGATGAGGGCATCGCGTCCGCCCGTCGCGGCGAGGACGTTTTTGGGGCCAAGGCCAGTGGTGGCTTCGGCGTGCCAGTAATCTTCGATGACGGATTTGCGGTAGGCGTCGGTGCCGTAGGGATTATCGTAAGCGGTGCCTTGTTTGACTTGCATTTCGGCGGCGCGCATGAGGATTTCAGAAGGCGTGCCCGGAAGGCTTGCGCCGCCATCTCCCTGGGAGGCGTCATAGGTTGGGCTGCCGGGATTGTTTTGCCGGTAAACCGCGAGGGATTTTTTGATGAGGAACATCCGCGAGGGGGGGATTTCCATCAGGTTGGAAAGGTTTACGCCAGTAGGGAAAAGTTGCGCTTCTGGGTAAGCATAAATGGGAGAATCGGGGTTAGACATATAAGGCTCCTACAAAAATATGACGCAGAGAAGGTGCGAACATTGGGCAACAAAAAAGCCCCGGTTGGCCGGGGCTTTTGGTTCACTGGGTAGATTTGGAATTTTCCTACTCGCGCGCCATTACCCCGGAAAAGGGGGATTGGTCATCGTAGTAGTGGTATTCAAGTCAGAATTCATCTGTTTCGACATGGCAGGGCAATATATCATTGCGAAATAGGCCCGTCAAGAGCGATTTTAACCAAAGGGATCAGGCGATATTTTGGACAATTTTTTCCTGCGCGGTGGCGGAATCCATATCAAGGACGGAAACCAGTTTACTGTGGCTGGCCTCCCCACCGATCACTTCAATTTTCGAGGCTGCAACACCTAACACACCTGACAGAAAAGCAATCAAGGATGTATTCAGCTTTTCATCATCGGAAGCGGATACGAGCCGCACTTTCACCGAGCCGTCGCTCATCACTTCCGCAATTTCGTTACGGGCTGAGCGAGGAATCACGCGGATCGCAATTGCGGTGCCTTTTCTGCCACTATGAAAACTATGTTTGGGGTTGCTCATAAGATACCTCGAATAAAATGGTTATAGGCGATCATTAAAGGAACGTTCTGGCAATCAACTGTTGGATCAGTTGTAACACGATAAGTAAAATAACGGGGCTAAAATCAAACATTCCCATCGGAGGAACAAGGTTTCGGATGGGCTGCAAAAAGGGTTCCACAATCCGGCTGAGGGTCATCCGCAAGGGATGATCCGGGCTGAGGAACCAACTAAGCAAAACGTGAATGATAATGACCCAGGTAAACACCTGGAAAATCATAATGAGAAATTGTCCAATGGAAAATAACAATGTTGTTTCTCCTGATCATTTTCAAGTTCGTGCGCCTAAAATCGCTGTGCCAATCCGTACAAGAGTGGCACCTTCCTGAATTGCCACTTCAAAATCACCGCTCATCCCCATTGAAAGGTGTTCCCAGCGGACCTGCGGGAATTGCCGGGATAATCTTTCACGCCAGACCTGCAACTTACGGAAATAAGGGCGCGCACGCGCGGGATCATCAAAAAAAGGAGGGAGCGTCATTAACCCTTGCAGAGACAGTTGGGAGAAATTTAAAATTTCGGTGACCGTTTCGGTCAGGGTATCTTGATGCTGTCCGACATCCCACGCTGGCAAACCCGCTTTACTCTCTTCACCGCTGACGTTCAACTGCAATAATACCGGAAGGATGCGATTTTCTTCACCAGCAAACTGACTTAATCTTCGGGCTAATTTTACACTATCCAGGGAATGTATCAAGTCAAAATGCCGGGCAATCAAAGCAGCCTTGCGGCTCTGCACATGGCCGATCATGTGCCACCGCACTTCGGACATATTCACCCCCATCGCCGCCAGGGTTTGCATTTTTTCCAGCCCTTCCTCTGCATAATTTTCCCCCAACACGTATGCTCCCGCCTGAATAGCTGCGTATACCGTCTCCGGTTCGTGCGTTTTTGTCACCACAACCAACTGCACATCCGCCGGGTTACGCCCCGCGGCTTGGGCAGCTCGCATAATCCGCTCTAAAATATGTTCATACCGCTCGCGAATTGTGTCCACCAAAACCTCTTACAGTCCGATCAAAGCCCCAAACCGGCCCGTCCGCCCGTGTTCGGCCCGGTGGGAAAACCACGCTTCAACATTACACGCCGTACATTGTCCACTCATTTCTATCTGTCGTACCCCGGCCTGTTCCAAAACCATACGGTTCGCCGCCCACAAATCGAACTTAACCGAGCCGTTTCGCCGGAGCAACATCCCCGCGGCCTCCCCCCCAAACGCCTTTTGCACCTCCGCCACCACCTCCTCCCCGACCGGATAATGCTCGGCGCAAATCGAAGGGCCAATCCCCGCCAAAATATCCTGCGGGCGAGACCTATACTGTGCCTGCATCACGGCAACCGCACTCTGAGCCACGCGGCTAACCGTCCCCCGCCACCCCGCGTGCGCCATCCCAATCACCTTTTTTCGCGGGTCGAATAACAAAATCGGGACACAATCCGCAAACCGCATGAACAACGTCACCCCCACCTGATCCGTCACCATACCATCGGCCGCAGGCCGTTCCCAGGCTCCCGTGGGGAACTGTTCAACGAACGCGATCGCGGCCCCATGCACCTGCCGCGTCTCCGCCACCCCGCGCGGGTCACGCCCAAACGCCTCCCACGCTCGCCGATGGTTCTCCTCCACCGCATCAGGGTCATCCCCCACCAACCGCCCAACGTTGAGAGAGTGAAACGGCGTGCTACTCACCCCCCCCTGCCGGGTCAGTACCCCATGGACAACCCCCGCGTGGGATAGGTGATTGAAGGAAAAGGATGAAACGGTGGACATGCGAGCACGTGATGAATTGCTAAGTGAAGCGCACTTGATTACATCACCACGACTTATTCGTTGCCTAATCGTTTAAACTTTACCAACAACGCCCGCCGTGTATCTTGCATGGTTTCTTCTACCATCGGATAGCCAAACCAACCGGTGGTGAAGCCAAAAATCGCGCCGGTGAGAGTGCGGAGAAACGGGGTACTTTCGCGAAGAGGAAGCCAACTGAATAGGGCAAAGTTTCCAAGGGGGGGTTGGCTGAGAAGTTGGCTAAACCCATCCAGCCCAATCGGCCCTAGGCCAATAATGATCCAAAAAATAACCGGAAGCGGTGGGATTCGTCGTTTAGACAAAGCAAAGATCAACCCAAAAAGCAAAAGAGCGGCATAAATTGCAACATCACGCTCACAAAAAGCAACCTTATAGCCCAATTGCTCGTTCCCAACAAAATTTCGGGCGGCGAATAAATCTGCATTTGTGTTGCCCTCACTCAAGCCTGTTGCCTGTCCGAAGGGGATTGCCCCATCTACCCCTGCAAGCGCACGCGGATAATAGGGCTGTTCCCCGAATAAAAACCATGAACGGTAGGGTAACTGGTGACAGACAAAACCATAACTGCGATATAGGATCGTTGCAGGCGTGGTCGCCCCCACTTTCATCAACACCGGCGCCAGAAATGGCAGGCCCAGATAAATAAAAATAACGAGGTTAAACACCCAAATATAATTATCTGAAAGCCAAAAAGAAATACGATCCGCGCGGGTGATTTCCATACGGCGGGGGTTGTTTTTGCGCGCCTCATAAAGAGGGTCTTTGAGTTTATCAAGTTGGGTGATCCGGTCTCGCGCTGCGCCGAGGGAAATGACTAAATCCTGACGGGTGATCGGGGCCGAACGGCGATATGGGCCAATTTCCACAACGGGGATGCTGTTACCGTATTTTTCCTTCAAGCTTTCGTCAGAGTCAACATTAACTTCAATGAGGATATGCGGGTATTGCTCCTGCAAGGCTGCAAGGTCGGCTTTGACATCCTCACACAGGTGACAATCGGGGCGGGAATAAAGGGTTACGTTAATTTTATCGGTCACTCAAGCACTCCCAATTCTTTGAGATAGTCGTCCAGTTGTTCCTCGGACATAATGCCAATATGGACAAATTGCACTACCCCTTCCTGATCCAGAAAAACAGAAGTAGGATAGCCACGTACACGATAGGCGTCTTGGATGTTTGCCCCAGGATCAAGCAAAACCGGGAAAGTGAGGCCCAGTTCTTTTACAAAGGCAGCAACATTTTCTTTAGGTTCATCAAAATCAATTGCAATCAGCGCCAGCTGTTCGGGATATTTCTCGTGGCGGGATTGCAAAGTGGGCATTTCGATCCGGCAAGGGCCACACCACGTCGCCCAAAAGTTAAGCAGAACAACTTTCCCGCGCAGGTCGGCGAGCGAAACCTGTTCCCCATCCAGGTTTTCGAGCGTAAAGTCGGGAGCAGGTTTGCCCTTGTCGGGAGCATAAAAAGTGGAAGCGTCCAGCGTCGTGGTGTCCTCGGAAGCAAACCATCCTTCAAAAGGGTTAATCCGATTGAAGCCGAAAAAAAAGGCAATCCCCGCAGCAAGGCCAATTAACACACCGGAAAGGAGTAAGAGGATCTGGCGTTTCATAACAACATCAAAACATGGCGCTCCCGTTTCGGGGGAAAATTCCATCCCGTTGATGACGGAAGACCCCAAAACACAAAATTTAGACCCTAAAGGTCAAGAATACTCCAACCTTTAGGGTCTCCTATTGTACATCCGGGATGATTATTCGGGTTATAACCCAAAATCTACAAATAAACCAAAGCGGGCAAAATATTCAAACGTTCCTAAGAATAACATTGCTCCAATTAGGATCAGAAAAACACCCATTCCTTTCGTCGCGATTTGCATCACGCGGCCATGATTACGAAGAATGTTCGTGACCCAATCTACGCCAAGGCACCAGAATGGAATCGCCAACCCTGCGAATACGCGGTTAACAGGGTTGCGCCCTGTGTAATCGAGCCACCGTTCAAGGCGAGGTCAAGATCGTTTCTAACACCAGCCCTACGCACGGAGAGACCATCCGCAGAAAAGAAGAGCCATCATCGCGGATGATAGATAAATCCAGCTCTGATCCAGGTGTTCTGTGGGCGCAGATCATATTCCAAAAGGGGATATGGATGATGCCCAATATGCGTAAACCAAAATGACTACAATCACACCACCAATTTGGTCAACCAATCAATATACTAAACAAAATGCCACCAATTCCCGAAACGGCAACACCTAAAATGACAAATACAACGCTGAACCCAATAACAAAGGCCACCCTGTGTACAGGTAATCCAACGGTTAGACTGTTGGGTCCCCGCCCGCCATCGCCAGTGAGCGCCCGCTCAAACCAAACATACGCCGGAACCAGTGCAAATACACACCGGAGAAAGAAGAGGCCATCCCTGCGAAAGGCGAGACTACAGAACATTTGCGATGTCCATTCAGCAACTCCTAAATTTTTCGAGTTTTACACCAGTTTCAAAAATTCTATAACTTCAACCTTTGTCCTGTTGGTCGAAGTCCAGTTTTACACTCACTTCAATGGCATCGTAAGGCACATTGGGGAGCGTCCAGCGCCGAACCCATTTGGCATCGTCCGAGCAGGTTGATACACCCATGGACAGTTGCATCAGCGCAGAAATTGTTGTGCCAGACAGGTGGAATGGATCGCCACACCAGGCTCTAGTGAAGAAGGAGGGCCACGGACCCGATCGAACCCATCCCACGCCGCTTGCCCTGCCGTCATATGGATGGAATGTAGTTTCCATGAAGTACAAAATGATCCCAAGTGGGGTTGCAGATTTTTCCGTGGGTTGCCACGAAATCCGCCTTTTCCGCAGAAATCCGAGCAAAAATTACACTTCTCCGTCATAACAGGACAAGGTTTGACAGGTTACTGATATTGATGACAATTCTTTCTTTTCTCGTTGAGACATCCGGGTTAATGGGGTAACATCATCCAGGGTCAGCACGCATCGCTTTTGCGGGTACATAGAAAAATATCCCCCATAACTCCCCTGAGCGCTCGTTGAGGCGATACCAGACGATATCCTCTTCGTCAATCATGATCTCATCGCACCAGATCACTTGCTGGTAATACAATCGTTGAGGCACACCATTTTGGAAGGCTGGGGACCGCACAGGCGGATTTGCCAGCATCAAATCTACAAAGGGTACGGCAACCTCCACCCACATGCCCAAACTTCCTGCGTAATCAGGCAAGCGGGTGAGGATATTTTCCTGTACGTTGTTCTGTACTTTCTGCAGGTGAGGTGACCAGATGTACCCGTCCGGGGTTTCAACGTAACGCTGGACGAAGCGATACGGGTTGGAGCCGGTTACCTCGCGGAGCCAGGGTACCACGGCGTTTTCGTACAGTTCGGCTACGGTGGCGCTCGTACTATCAGGGCGGGCTTTCACTTCCGCTTTTCCAACCAAAACCCGTCCCAAACGCGGCGCATTAGGAAAATCGGGCAAAAGGAGACTCCGCATTGCTTTTTGACGGGCTAACACAGAAAACTGAGAAACTGGCAAAATTGCCGCTCCGGCGCCCACCGTAGCTAGTTTAAGAAAGTCACGACGAGAAAAAGATTTCATATTATTTTGGATGCAAGACGAATTTTCGAGTTACAGTCTTACGTATTGTACCAAGTCCCCCTGGAAATCCCCATTCGCAGAACGAATTAGAGTTCAGTGAGAGGAGTTTCATTGGCTGTCAGGGACGCTCCAGGTTTTGACGAGAAAATCTATACAATCCCTTTCTATGCGCACCTTTTTAGGGCAATTGTGGCAACATAGAGAACTTAAGTGGTATGATTGCGCCGCTATGGATAGGCCCATTCGCATCCTGGTTGTTGATGATCACCCCGTTGTGCGCGACGGGCTAATTGCGATGTTTGGCACTCACCCAGATTTTTCCGTGGTAGGTGAGGCCGCCAATGGCCTGGAAGCCGTTGCTAAAGCCCAAAAACTCCACCCTGATGTTCTCTTGATTGACCTTGAAATGCCCGAATTGGACGGAGTTGAGGCGCTGCGACGCATCCGCGAAACTGTTCCTGGCACCAATGCCGTTGTTTTCACTGCATTCGACACCGATGAACGGATCGTGTCTGCGATTCGGGCGGGGGCGAAGGGCTATCTGCTGAAAGGCGTACCTCGCGAGGATTTGTTCACTGCCATCCGAGTGGTCAGTCAGGGTGGATCGCTGTTACAGCCCGTTGTAGCAACCAAACTAATGCAACATGTCAGCGGGCAAACTGCCCCCCCGGATTTACCTGAGCCTCTCACAGAGCGAGAAATGGATGTGCTCAAACTCCTCGCGCAGGGCAAAACCAACAAAGAAATCGCGGTCCAACTTTTCATCACCGAGCGCACAGTCAAATTTCATGTCAGTTCCATTCTCAGCAAACTCGGAGCAGGCAACCGCACCGAAGCTGTGACCATGGCAGCCCAGTTGGGTCTCGTCAATTTGTAACCACCCATTCTTTCTACGTTCAACGTTTCTCAAGTTTCATGACCATTCACTACAAACTTCCCAAAGAAGTCCGTCTCATGCGTGCCGCAGGTGCGCTTGTCGCGGATACTTTTGAACACCTTCGCAGTTACGTTCGTCCAGGCACCAGCCTTTTCGAACTTGACCAAATCGCTGAAGATTTCATCCGCAGTCACGGAGCCGAAACCCTGTACAAAGGCTACCGGGGCGGCGACCCCAAACATCCCCCCTTTCCAGGCGTAATCTGCGCCGCGGTAAATGATGTAATCTGCCACGGCATTCCAAACGGGCGCCTTCTCAAAGAGGGTGACATCATCGGGGTAGACATCGGCTTGCGTCTGAACGGGTACTGCGGCGATGCATGTGTCACCTACCCGGTCGGAAATATCTCCCCCGAGGCCCAAAGGTTGCTCGAAGTAGCCGAAAAAAGCCTGTGGGTCGGCATCCATGCCACCAAACCCCGCGGTTTTCTAAATGATATCGGGGCCGCAATTCAAGATTACGTTGAAAGCCAGGGGATGAATATCGTGCGGGAGTGGGGCGGGCACGGGATCGGCAAAAGCCTACATGAACCCCCGTCCGTTGGACACGTCCGCGTGAAGGGTCGGGGCATTCGCCTACGGCCAGGCATCGTCTTCACTATCGAACCTATGGTCAATGCAGGGACATACGAGTGGGAATTGCTCCCTGATCAATGGACGGTTGTGACGAAGGATGGCAGTCTCTCCGCTCAATTTGAACATACCATTGCGATCGCAGGCAATAGTGTAGAAATTATGAGCCTGCCACGATAGTTCCAAAGAATTCAAAAAAAGGCGACGGTAAATTTCCGTCGCCTCTTTTTTTCTTTTTCATCAACCTACTTCAATAGCAAAAACGCCAGGACATCAGCTAAATCCTGTGCCGTCATCGTCTGGGCGAAGTTCTGTGGCATGATACCAGGGGTATAGCCTTCGACAACATACGCGTCGGGGGAAACGATGGATTCTCGAATATAGCGTTCAGCCGAATAATCGGAAACACGCATCGCCGCA
>JACKAX010000049.1 GCA_020634875.1 Anaerolineales bacterium
CGGGTTGCCCAGTGTTCATCGCCTGGAGCATGTCGAGGGCTTCCCCACCGCGGCACTCACCGACGACGATCCGTTCGGGGCGCATCCGCAGGGAGTTGCGGACGAGGTCGCGGATGGAAATTTCTTCGGGATCGTCTACGGTGGGCTTTTTGGTTTCCAGGCGGACCACATGGGGCTGTTGGAGACTGAGTTCGGCGGCATCTTCAATGGTGACGATGCGCTCGCCTTTGGGGATAAAGCCCGAAAGCACATTGAGCAGAGTAGTTTTGCCCGACCCAGTACCACCCGAAACGATCACGTTAAGTTTGGAGGCCACACACGCTTCGAGAAACTTTCCCATATCTTCGGTCATGCTACCGAAGCGGATCAGATCGCTAATTTGGAAGGGGGTGTCGGAAAATTTACGGATGGTGATGTTGGAGCCGTCAATGGCACACGGTGGGACCATCGCGTTCACGCGGGAGCCATCCGGCAGGCGAGCATCCACAAGCGGGGTTTCTTCGCTAACCTGGCGGCCCAGGGGTTTGATGATTTTGTTGATGACGCGCTGGACGTGACTGTCGTCTATAAAGGTGACTTCGGAGACGGTGAGTTTTCCCTTGCGTTCCACGTAAATCTGGCTGGGACGATTCACCATGATTTCGGAAACGGATTTGTCGGTAATAAATTGTTCCAACGGACCAAACCCCAGGATTTCGTCCACAAGCGTACCGAAGAATTCTTCTTCCATCGCTTCGGGGATATTGGTGTGGGTGTGGGCCTTCAGGGCCTGATATCGTTGCTGGATCAGTTGCACGCTTTCCATCGTCTGGTCAAGCACCCGATCCTTGACGGAGGCTTCTATTTGAAGGGCAAATTTGTAAGCAAGGCGAGCGTATTCAGGGGAGAGAGCCATGAAAATATTTTAGCATAGGTATGAATTGACAAACCATACGGAATTTATTAACATGCGAATGGTTTTTGAAACCGGTTTCAAACTTTCCCCCTTACGCACAGGGTTTTTGGAGGCCCTCATGGCAGACATACCCCTCACTGATCACACTCACCCTCTCGCCCCCGACCTGATTCGGGAGGCGCACCGTACCCTGGCCCGTTTACTGCCCCGTTTGACGGCCCGCTATGCCCCAACGAAAAAACGCACCCCGGCGGGTTGGGATGATTTCACCCGTCGCCTGCATACGCACTTTCCCCGTCTGTTTGCCCTGTATTACCATCTTTATCATGGGCAATACGACTTCTTTTTCCACCTCGAAGCCCTGCTGAACACCCTCGCCGACGCCTGGCTCGCACGGTCCGCAGAACTCCAGGCGTTGGATACCGCCCGCGAACAGCACCCCGCCTGGTTCCTGTCCCACGAGATGGTCGGCGCGGTCTGTTATGTGGATTTGTTCGCCGATAACCTCGCCGGGATTCAGGCCAAAATCCCCTACTTCAAAGAACTCGGCATCACCTACCTGCACCTCATGCCCCTCTTCCGTGCCCCTGAAGGCGAAAACGACGGTGGCTACGCGGTGAGCAGTTACCGGGAAGTCCACCCCCCGCTCGGCACGATGGAACAACTCGAAACCCTGGCATGCGCCTTCCGCTCCGAGGGCATTAGCCTCGTGATTGACCTCGTCTTCAATCACACCTCCGACGAACACGAATGGGCACTGGCCGCGCGGGCAGGTGATCCCGAAGCACAATCCATCTACCGCATTTACCCCGACCGCATCATCCCCGATCAATACGAGCGTACCCTCCGCGAAATCTTCCCTGACGAACATCCCGGTGCGTTCTCTCCACTCACACAATGGGGGCTGAAAGATGGCTGGGTGTGGACCACCTTCCATCGCTACCAGTGGGACTTGAACTACGCCAACCCGGACGTGTTCAATCGCATGGCAGGCGAAATGCTCTACCTCGCCAACATCGGTGTGGAAGTGATCCGCCTGGACGCGGTCGCCTTCATCTGGAAACAAATGGGCACGAGCTGCGAAAACCTGCCCGAGGCCCACACCCTCATTCAAGCATTCAACGCCGTCGCGCGCATCGCCGCCCCCGCACTGCTCTTCAAATCCGAGGCCATCGTCCACCCTGACGATGTGAACCGCTACATTGCCCCCGAAGAATGCCAGCTTTCGTACAACCCTCTTTTGATGGCACTCCTCTGGGAATCCCTCGCTACCCGCAAAGCCGATCTACTCCGGCTTTCGATGAGTGAGCGATTTCAGATCAACCCCGCGTGCGCCTGGGTTAACTACGTCCGCGTCCACGATGACATTGGCTGGACGTTTGCGGATGAGGATGCCGAACGCTTGTGGATCAACGGCTACAACCACCGCCGCTTCCTCAACGATTTTTATATGGGCCGGTTCGAGGGCAGTTTTGCCCGCGGCCTGCCTTTCCAATATAACCCCAAGACTGGTGACGCCCGCATATCCGGGACGTGTGCATCCCTCGCAGGGCTGGAAAAAGCCCTCGCCGAGGAAACCGAAGTGGAAGTGTCCCTCGCCCTTGGGCGGATTCTGCTCATTCACAGCATCATTCTCAGCATGGGCGGCATCCCGCTGCTCTACCTGGGGGATGAAATTGGCACCTTGAACGATTACAGCTACCGCGATGACCCCGCCAAAGCCGAAGACAGCCGCTGGGTTCACCGCCCCCGCGCGTCTTGGGATGTATACGAAAAACGACACGAACTCGCCACCGTGCAGGGCCGCCTGTTCCAAGCCCTATCTCACCTCATTCACCTTCGCAAAACCAACCCCGCCCTCGCCGGGAACGAGACGAAAATTATTGATGTCGGCAATCCGCACATTTTCGCCTACGTTCGCCAGCATAAGGGCGAGCAATCAGGCGTTGCTGAACAGATCCTGATCTTCGCTTCCTTTAGCGAAAACCTACAAACTATCGCCGCCAACGAGTTCCGGTTGCAAGGGCTGACGGCAACGTTTACCGATCTGGTGAGCGGTAAAGCGCTGGAGCCAGACCAAGATTTGGATTTGGGGCCGTTTCAGTTCGTGTGGCTGAAACCCAGCGCGTAATGGGAAACGTGCGTCAGAAGCTGATGAAATTAAGGAAACGACGTACGTTCCTTGCCCTGCTTTGGGTGGGACTGGTGTTGATTGGTGGGTTGAGCCTGACAACTTCCTCAGGTTCCCCCCTCCCCCCGCGGTGGCAAAACCCACCCCCTTCCCCCGATGTCCTTCCCCCCGCGGACCAACCCGGACGGGATTTTTGGATTTTTTGGCAAACGGGCCGGGCAGAGAATCCCTATTCCGTTGCTGGGGCCAACTACCCCCCGCCAATGATGATCATCCAACGGCCCATCGGTTTACTGCCAGGAAGTGTGGCCTTTATCGTTTGGACGTTGTTCAACCTGATTTTGCTGGTGGCGATGTTCAAACGTAAGGCGTTGTTGTACATCTTCTTCATGCCGACAATGTTCGACATTGTTCCAGGCCAAAATGATTTGCTGTTTCTCTGGTTTTCAACCTTTCTCAAAAAACAAGACTGGAAAGCGATCCTGGCAGGGGTGTTGATCACACTCAAACCCCAGATGGCGTTGCTCCTCCTGCCCTGGCACCTGCTCCGGTGGGAGTGGAAAACGCGGTTTGCTTGGGCTGCTGGCGTGGTAGGATTGTGGGGGTATTATTTCCTCGTGCGGCCAGAGTGGTATTTCCAATGGGTAGGGGTGGCGCAAAGTTGGGTCAACAAAGAAAACTCGGCGACCCCCAGTTTGTTCAGTCTGGTACCTTTTTGGCTTGCGGTCGTCCTGGCGTTGGGGATTTTCCTCTTCGCATGGTTCCGTCTGGACGAAAAGACCAACCTGGCCGCTGCCGTCTTCGCCATGCCTTACGGCAAAACGTATGACCAGATTCTCCTGCTCCGAAGCGACAGCCTTGTTTGGTGGATGATCCCCCTCTCGTGGGCGGGGCTGTTCATCTCCCTTCGTCTCAACCATCCCTGGCCGCAAGCGGTGGTGACGGGAATCATTTTTGCGGTGGCGTTGTGGCGGTATTATCAGAAGGAGGGGAGGATGATAAGGAAGGGCGTTGAATGAAATTTACGACGAGGCCCAATATGGGCTGACGTTGAATTATGAGGAGGGGCCGCCTGCACCGGCTTTGTCGAAAGAGATTTGGGGTGGGTAAAGAAGTGTGTACAGGGATGGATAAAAATATTTCCCCCATGATTACAAAGGAACACTGATAAATCAGCAAAATAAATTCTTCTTCAATGCGAAAACAAACCCTCCACTTTATTACAAAAGATGGAAGGTTTTGTTTTCCTGAACTTTTGAAATGATCAAAGATAATATAAGCCAGATTGGATAGGTGTTGGCGTAATTCCTGGTGAATAAAGGTCTGGGTCCTGACGCGCCGCAGTTACTTCCAGAGTGAGTGTCGCATTTCCTCTTTGAAGGGTAACTTGATACGTTTGCCCTTCTGCCATCGCACCAAGTGGATCTATCCAACTATCGGGAGTTGGGTAGGTGTTTCCATCAAGGGTTAGCAGAATATCTCCTATTTGTATTCCTGCATTCTCGGCAGAGCTACCTTTTTGGACATCCATCACCATGAAATTCGCATCTACCACAACGCCAAGAGAGGAAGCGGGGTAACTACCCGTTGAGTAAGTACAACTCGCGACCAATGTTGTTAAGATGATGGCGATTAAGATAAGAAAGGTCTTTCTAAAAAAAGAACGGTTTGAAAGAAAGATATTTGACATCAACAACCTCTTAGCCTGATACAATCACTAGAAAAAGGTGGATTTGTTCAAGCGCAGTATGACTTGAATATCAAGTTGATTTTACCTAATTTTTCAGGAGCTACCCCATGACCCCCGACCCCCTCTGGTACAAAAACGCCGTCTTTTATCAAGTCTACGTTCGCGCCTTCTGCGATAGCAATGGCGACGGGCACGGCGACTTCCCCGGCCTGACAAGCAAACTCGACTACTTCAAAGAACTGGGCGTGGACTGCCTGTGGATCATGCCCATGTACGAGTCCCCCCTCAAGGACGACGGCTACGACATCGCCGACTACTTCAAAATCCACCCCACCTACGGCACCGTCGAAGACTTCAAAACCTTCATGGACGAGGCCCACAAGCGCGGTCTGCGCGTCATCACCGACCTCGTCCTCAACCACACCTCCGACCAGCACGCCTGGTTCCAGGAAGCCCGCAAATCCAAAGACAACCCCTACCGCGACTACTACGTTTGGTCCGACACCGATCAGCTTTACAAAGAAGTCCGCATCATCTTCCTCGACATCGAACCCTCCAACTGGACCTTCGACGAAACGACCGGCCAATACTACTGGCACCGCTTCTTCGCCTCCCAGCCCGACCTCAACTACGATAACCCCATTGTCCGCGAAAAGATGAAAGAAGTCGTCCGCTACTGGTTCGACCTCGGCGCGGACGGCTACCGCGCGGACGCCGTCCCCTACCTCATCGAGCGCGAAGGCACCTCCGGTGAAAACCTCCCAGAAACCCACGCCTACCTCAAGGAAGTCCGTGCCATGCTCGATGCCGAATACCCCGACAAAATCCTCCTCTGCGAAGCCAACATGTGGCCCGAAGACGTCCGCCCCTACTTCGGGGACGGCGACGAATTCCAAATGGGCTTCCACTTCCCGATCATGCCCCGCATCTATATGGCCCTCAAAAAAGGCGATGCTACCGACATGATGGCCATCCTCAACCGCACTCCCGACATCCCCGAAAACTGCCAGTGGGTCACCTTCCTCCGTAACCACGACGAACTCACCCTCGAAATGGTCACCGAAGAAGACCGCCAATGGATGTGGAACCAATACGCCCCCGACCCCCGGATGCGCCTCAATCTGGGCATCCGCCGCCGCCTCGCCCCCCTGCTCGATAACGACCCCCGTAAAATCAAACTGGCGAACTCGCTCCTCTTCACCCTCCCCGGCTCCCCCATCATTTATTACGGCGACGAAATCGGTATGGGCGACAACATCTGGCTCGACGACCGGAACGGCGTCCGCACCCCCATGCAGTGGGACAACAGTCCGAATGCAGGATTCATGCCGGGCAAGGGCGACCCGGATAATCCGCAGGATTACGGTCGCCCCTACGCGCCTATCATTGATTCGGAAGAATATGGCCCCCACCGCGTCAACGTCGCCGCCGCGCGTGCGAACCCCACCTCCCTCTACCACACCCTCCGCCAGATGATCGCCCTCCGCAAACAGCACAAAGTCTTCGGTTGGGGCAAATTCACCTGGGCAAAGTGCGACACAACCGTCGTCGCAGCCTTTTGGAAAGAACACGAAGGCGTTCGCCTCCTCAGCCTCAACAACCTCCGTGATGAACCCCAAACTATCACGATCACCCTGCCTGATGGCGTTAACAAACCAGAAATTCTCTTTGGCGATGCAATTTCCTGGGTTCCCAACGGCAACCAAATGACGGTGGAACTTGATGCCTATCAATTTGTCTGGTTTCTCGCAACGTCCTCGTAGTCTAGCCCCTTGTGGGCGGACTGGGACAAGCCCATATATGTTCGCAGAATCGAAAAGGCTCACGGAATTCCGTGAGCCTTTTCGATTCTGCGAACATATATCAAGCCAATGCTTCTTCCAGCACCTCACCCTTTCCGTTTGCATCCCCCTTCCCCGCACCGGACGGCTTGCTTCCGAACCCTGCGAGCATGACGAGAAGCCCAAACAGGATTAAGGCCACCGGACCGCCGAAACGGAAAAGCCAGGAATTGGAGAACAGCAAGGCACTCATCCCAAAGAATGCAACGCCTGCGATGGCACAAAGGACAAAGGCAAAGATCAATGTCAGGGAAGAGCGGTTTCGCAGACCGATGATGAGTAAACCCAAACCAATCGAAAGTGGTTCAACTGCCCACAGCACCGTCCAGGCCGCCCAAAGCTGGGTCAAGGTGCAGAACTGCAAGGCGAGGCCGTTCATCGCGAAGAACAAACCAGGGATGAGCAGGTAAATATTCCGGGCAAAGAGGGAGGCGAAGAAAAAGCCAACGCCAAAGGACAGCACAATCAGCGGCCACCAGTACGCCCAAAGGCCCCAGGCGTCGAATAAACTTCCAAACATCAGCATCCCGCCGACGGTGAGGATCGGCATGCCCGGGATGAGCAAATAGCCCAGCCCCCGATTCCGCCAGGAAAGAACAGGGGGCGCGACCAACATTAGCCCCAGCGTAACGATGATCATCGGCCAGATACGCCAGGCATCCCATAAATGAATGGAGATACCCAGGGCGGAGGTTACCAGGTTTGCGCTCAAGGCGAAGAGGCCGAGGAGGACCAGCCCACCGCCAAAGAGAAGGGAAAAGTTTCGGTTCATGATTTTATCTCCTTGAAATGATTAGTGATAAGTGAAAGGTTTGAGAGGAGGCGTGCGCGGAGAAGCGCACCCCCGCACACATAGATTTTTTGACAAAACTCTTTAGTTTTTTTACGAGAAGGATTGGATTAAAAAAAGCGTTGGATGAATTCGAAGGGCAAGATGAAGGCGACAACGTTAAGGGTCAGTAGAAACAGGAGGGTCAGGCCGCTCATTACCCCGCCAAAAAAGCGGGTGAAACCGGGATTCCGCCAGTTCAACGCCCGCACAATGAAGGGGGACGCGACCGCGCCGAGGATAACAAACAGTTGCAGAGGCCATAGATACACCCACAGAGTCCAATTGTTGCTGACAGCGTAGTAGGTCATCAACAACCCCGTCCCCGTAAAGATAAAGCCAGGGATGAGGAGCCATTCGCTCGCGAGGCTGTACGAGAGCAGGAAGAAAAATACGCCCGGCAGGCAAATCTGGATAGGCCAGCCGTAGGTGTAAACATTCCAGTTCTGGGTGAACCCGGCCAGACTGAGGTTGCATAGGTTGACGCAGGCCAAAATACCTGCCCCCACCAATGCGGCCTGCCAGGGTTTGAGCCGCGCAAAAGACAGGGGGTTCTCTTTGACACCCACATAGGACATCGTAGGAGGACGCGGGTTGTTTACCGTTTCGACCGCTTCGTAAGCTTCGGTATCATCTTGAACAAACGCACTGGCGGGGAGGGCGGCTTTGGCAGGGCCGGAGAAGATGCCGACGGCGCCTAACCCCGCGCCGGTCAGGGTCTCGGGGAGGGAGAGTTTTTGGGGCAGGGATGCGCCGATTTCCTCGGCGGCTTGTTGGAGGGCGGCGGCCATTTCGCGGGCAGATGGGTAGCGGTCAGCAGGCTGTTTGGCGAGCGCTTTCAACAGGATGCGTTCGAGCGGTTCGGGGATGTCGGGGTCGAGGGTGCGCGGCAGGGGCAGGGGGTCGTTCAGGTGCTTCATCAAAATGGCGAGGGGGGTATCCGCTTCGAAAGGGGTTTTCCCGGTCAGCATTTCGTAGAAGACGACGCCCAGCGAGTAGATGTCGCTCTGCGGGCTGGTGAGGCCTTGCATCCCTTGTTCGGGGGCCATGTAGGAGAGGGTGCCCATGAGTGCGCCTGAGGCGGTGTGCTTCGTCCCGCCGATGATCTGCGCGACGCCAAAGTCGGTGATGACGGCCTGGCCTTTGCGGGTGAGCATGATGTTGGCAGGTTTGAGGTCGCGGTGGATGAGGTTTTCGTCGTGGGCATATTGCAGCCCTTCGAGGATGTCCATCATGATCCGCAGCATTTCGCCCCAGGGCATCCGTGTACCCCGTGCCCGGAAGGCGTTTTCGTAGGCTTTGAGGGTGTCGCCTTCGAGCAGTTCCATGACCATGTAGTAGACGTTTTCGTGGGCATCAAAGTCATAGACCTGGACGATGTTGGGGTGGCGCAACCCGGCGACGGCCCGGGCTTCCCGCTGAAACCGGGCGAGGAATTCTTCTTCCTCGACGAGGTCGGTGCGCAGGACTTTGATGGCGACGTAGCGTTCCAGTTGGGGGTGGAAGGCGCGGTAAACCTGCGCCATGCCGCCTTTGCCAAGCGGTTCCATGACCCGGTATTTTCCCAATGTGTAACCTTCAAGCGAGACAAACATTTTTGCAAGTTCCTTGGGGGACTGTCTTGGGAAGGCGGGATTGCCGGTTGTTTTTCCGGTGGGGCTTTCGATAAAGTTCAAAACCATTTCGTTCTCCGTGTATGTCCCAGATGATACACGAGGCCCCAGTTCCTTACCTATCCGTTAGCTAACAGTCTGCTGTAGAATAATCATCAATTATATATTTCCCCGAAAAAAAGATGGGTGCAGAATGTACATTCTGCACCCATCTTTTTTTCGGTCAACTCACCAACTTATACCCTCTCCCCCTGACGGTTATCAACATTTGCGGGATATTGGGGTCGGGTTCGAGTTTGGTACGGAGACGGCGCATGAGATTTTCGATCTGGTAGTCATAGACCCCGCCCTGATACTCCGGCCAGATCGCTTCCCCGATTTCGTCTTTGGAACACACTTCCCCCTTCCGTTTGTGCAGGTAAACGAGCAGGTCAAATTCCTTGGGCGATAACTCCACGATCTTGCGATCCACTCGCACAACCGCCGCGGCTTGGTCAATATCCAATTCCGGGAAGGGATTGTCCCGGACAGTGGTATCTGGGTCGTAGAAGGTGAACCGTATCCCCCCGATGGAGATGACGTCCCCGTCCCGTAGGGTCGCGGGTTCCGAAACGCGTGCCTCATTCAGCAGAGTCCCGTTGGCGCTGTTCAAGTCCTCAAGCACCAGTTTCCGCCCCTCGCGCCGGATTTCGGCGTGTTCCCGCGAGACGCGCGGGCTGGTGATGACAATGTCGCAATCCACCGCCCGCCCAATGGTGGACGCCTCGCCCTTCAGCCAGTGTTTCTCCCCGGAAGGATCGGTGAGGTAGGGGGTGTTTTGTGTGGGATTCATCGATGGAAAATTTTACCACTGGAGGAATATCTGCGTTCCGCCCCGTCGAATTTGTATGGTGAAGTCGCGTAAGTTTTGGGTGCGAACACCCTCCGAGGGGCGCACGCCGGTATCCATTGTTTCCGCCATATTTTGCTCCTGTCGTTGAAGAGTATGCTATTATTCTAACGCAGGTTCGAGGTATCCATTCAATCTTCCGGGTGGACGTGTAGTGTTAAGCGACCAATATCTTCGCAAGTTCACCCCACTTTTTGGATACCCACCAATCCAATCCATCAGGAGATCCAGAATGCCTTTTTCACACAGACGATATACTCGCCGCTTTTTCGGTTTTTTGTTGCTTTTTCCGCTGCTGTTTGCCAGCATTTACTTTTTATCCCGCGGAAACGCCTTTTCAGCCTCGAATGGAGGGGCATTAGCCCAGTACCTCCCCCTCGTGTACAAACCCGGTCCACACCCCACAACCTTCATTCCCGCAGGATCGGTCTGGAAGTACCTGGATAATGGCTCCAATCAGGGCACCGTCTGGCATGATCCTGGCTATGATGACAGTGCCTGGGCACAAGGCCCGGCACAACTTGGCTACGGCGATGGCGACGAAGCCACCGTCATCTCCTACGGGCCTGACCCGAACGACAAATACATCACCACTTACTTCCGCCACACCTTCAACATCACCAACCCGGCGGAGTTCACCCAACTCAACTACCATCTCCTTCGGGATGATGGTGCGGTCATCTACCTGAATGGGCAAGAAGTTGTACGGAGCAACATGCCTGCAGGCGAGATCACGTTCGAGACTCTCACCGTCCTCACTATGAATCTTGTCATCGAAAATCTGTACAACGACTACCAGACGGACACCACCCATCTCTTCCCCGGAACTAACCTTCTCGCGGTGGAACTCCATCAAAGTGCGGGGTTCAGTTCCGATGTTGGGTTTGATTTGGTCATGACCGGCATGACCGCCGGATACGAGGCCACCACTCGTTTCGCTGCCATTGGCGACTACGGGCAAGATACAAACGGAGAGGGCGCAGTTGCCAATTTGGTCACAGAATGGGATCCTGAATACATCATCACCCTGGGTGACAACAACTATCCCGCAGGCGCGCTCGCCACTCTGGATGAAAATATTACCGCCTATTACAGTGAATTTATCGAACCTGCTTTCTCTGCGACCCGCTTCTTCCCCGCGCTCGGCAACCACGATTGGGGCGAAGGAGGCATCCAATCCATCACCTGCACAGGCAGTAATTGTACAGGGCCTTATCTCGATTATTTTGGCTTGCCCGGCAACGAACGCTACTACGATTATATTAAAGGCCCCGTCCACTTCTTTGTCCTCGACAGCGACCCACGCGAACCTGATGGCGTCACTGCCGATTCCCCACAGGCACTCTGGCTCCAGGCCACGCTCGCCACGTCCACGGCTCCCTGGAAAGTGGTCTACTTCCACCACCCTCCGTACTCTTCCGGGCTGCATGGCAACAACCTTGCCATGCAATGGCCGTTCAAAACCTGGGGAGCAGATGTGGTTCTTTCCGGGCACGATCACAACTATGAACACCTGATCGTGGACGACTTCCATTACTTCGTCAATGGTTCGGGTGGAGCCACCCTACGCGAATGCCTGACGCTCGTGCCAGGGTCGCAACTTTGCTACGATACAGACTATGGTGCAATGATCATCACCGCTGATGCGTGCAATATGACCCTCACTTTTGTCACTCCCGGCACCACGGTACCGACCAACAACCCTTATATTGACACGGTCTTGTTGGACAATGGGGTGTGTCCGTAATCTCCACGAAAAAAAGAGGCGTGACCTTGTTGGAGTCACGCCTCTTTTTTAAAACCATCTGGGGTTACAACATGTCATTGATCACCTGCTTCAACACCGCCATATCCAGGTCTTTTTTATCCAAAAACGCCACCGCGCCCGCTTGCAACCCCAGCCGGTGAAATTCCCGATCAGGGTAAGCACTGATCAGGATCACGCGGGAGTGCGGAGAAACCGCTTTGACCCGACGGGTGCAGGTAATCCCATCTTCATCCCCCAACACCACGTCCATCAAGATCATCTGGGGTTTGAGCGCTTGAGCCAGTTGCACGGCGGTTTGAATATTTTGCGCTTCAAACAAGGTTGCCTGCGGGCAAATCTTCCCGATCATGTTTTGTAAGACGCCCCGATAACGGCGGTTATCATCCACGACAAGAATTTGCAGTACATTCGATTCTTGGATTTCAACCTCGGCGGCAGTGGCGTGCTGGGCGGGAACGCCCAACACCTGAGGCCAGCGCATCGCGTAATTGACCGCTTCCAACCGGCTGAGGACATTTAAGGTCTTGTACAAGCGGGTCAAGTGATTCTCGACAGTTTTAACACTCACGCCCATTTCCTGAGCGATGGATTGGTTGTCTTTACCGTCCCGCAGCATTTGGAGCAAATCGCGCTGGCGGTTGGTTAGCAAGGGAAGCACCGGAGAACCATGCTTAACTTCAGCAAGTTTATCAATCAAAGGCCCGGAAAGCCACCGCCCCCCCGCCAGCACCCGTTCAATCGCCAGTTTCAGTTCACTCAAAGGCTGATCTTTCAGATGATAGCCGTTCACCCCGGCTTGCAACAACCCCTGCACGTAAAAGTTGTCATCGTGAGCGCTGATCACAAGGATTTTTAGGGCGGGGTACAGGATGCGGATGTTCCGAATGGCCGGGATCGGATCGAAATCCGGCATCGTAATATCAATGAGTAAACAATCCACAGGGTTTTTGCCAAGATAATCGAAAATCTCCGGGCCATTCCCTACTTCTTTCGTTACTGTAAGGCCAGGGATTTCTTCGATCATTTTGCGAATCCCCGCCCGTACGATGGCATGATCATCAGCAAGCAAAATCCGAATAGCAGGAGGCATGGGGCCTGTTATACCACCGGGTATAATTAACGGGCATAAGCATTTTGGTATATTTGCGAAACAAAAATCCGGCTTTCTCATTTGTTTATGGCCCCCCTCTTACGCGTTAATAATCTTTCCAAAAGTTTTGGCACCCTGCCAGTCATTCAGCAGGTGAGCTTTGAGATTCAGCCGGGCGAGGTTGTGGGGGTCACGGGGAACATTGGCTCAGGCAAATCGGTGTTAGTAATGCTCCTCGCAGGATTATACGAACTGGACGGGGGCGATATTTTTGTGAGTGGCAAGCGGCTGAACTGGCCGTTTACCGCGCGGGCACAAGGAATTGGCGTGATTCACCAAAGCCCCACGCTGGCCGAGCATTACGACGTGGTCAGCAACATCTTTTTAGGGAACGAAATTGGTTGGCCTGCTTGGTTGGGAACTTTAAAAATTCTTGACGAAAAAAAAATGATTGAGGAGGCCAGTCATCTGGTCGCCCAATTAGATATTCAAGTCAAATCCTTGCACGAAAAAGTCTCTAACTTGTCGGGGGAACAACGTCAAATGATCGCCATCGCCCGTGTGTTCACCTACCCCGTCCGCATGGTGATTGTGGACGAGCCGACCGTTACCCTGAGCTACGCATACCAACAACGTCTGCTCGGTTTGATTCAAAACTGGCGGCAGGAAGGGATTGCTGTTTTATTTAGCAGTAACAACCTTGACCATTTGTTTGCAGTTACGGATCGGATTATGGTGCTGCATCAGGGGCGCAACGTAGCCGAATTACGGACGGATGAAACCACGAGCGAGGAGGTGGTTAGTTATCTTTTGGGCATCCGCGAAGCCGAAAAACCCACCCCGACTCTGTGGGATTTTGACAGTTTTGACCGCATCCGCGAACACGCCGAAAAACAACGTTACCACCAAATGCTGTTGGAAAAAGACTTAGCCGCCGAAGACACGCTCAACCGCCAACTCACCAAACAACTAGCCGAACAGGTACAAATTCTCGATCAGGCGAACCAGGCCCTGGTGGATGCCCAAAGGCGTCTGCTCTCGGAGCGTGAGGAAGAACGCAAACGCCTGGCACGCGAACTCCACGATCAATTGATTCAGGATATGCTGAGTATCAATTATGAGTTAGAGGGCGTAGAAACCGAACAATTCGTGCCCCCTGCCCTCGCTAACGAACTGGCTGAAGTGCGGGAGAGCATCCGCGATCTGGTAGATAGTCTGCGCCGGATTTGTAGTGATCTCCGCCCGCCAACGATTGACAGCCTGGGGCTGGGCGCAGCGTTGCAATCGTACACACGCGAATGGTCTCAGCGCACCGGGAGCGAGGCACTTCTTGAGCTTGATCCCAATCTGGGTCGGTTGCCCCAGGCAACGGAGTTATCCATCTTCCGCATCGTTCAGGAAGGTTTGAACAATGCTCGCCGTCACGCCAATGCGACCTCGGTCCAAATTCGCCTGCAACACACCACGCCACGCAACTTACTGGTTTCTATTGAAGATAACGGCTCAGGCTTTGTGGAGGAGATTGATCTGGCAACCCTATCAAAAAACGGACACTTCGGTCTGCTAGGCATCAGCGAGCGTGTGGCACTTTTAGGGGGGAAAATGTTACTCAAGCAACGCCCCGGCGGGGGGTCATTGATACAGGTAGAGATACCTCACCCCAAAGTAGAAATAGATAGTCTGGCATGAGCGCATAAAAAATTCGCATTTTCCTCAAATAAATTGTGGTAACTAATTTACCAGGGTAGAGATTGACCCGAAAAAAAGATGGAAGGGGTATGTACATACCCCTTCCATCTTTTTTTCGGGAAGTTTCATCTTTAGGCTTGAGCAGTTACAAATTGTGAACATATTGTGAAGAAATAGGGGAAATCCCCTAATCGAATAGGGAGTACCCGGTTGGGGAATTGACAAGGTTTTTGCTAAACTATGTTCATACCCATTCCTCAACATCCAGAGAATGCCCTTACAACAGCACTCAATGTTGAAAGGAGGTGATTTTTCCAAAGCCCTTCGTCTCCTCTTTCCCCTATCCGTTCCTTTACTTTTTTAACTCTCAGGAGAAAATTTCAATGTTTAAGAAAAGTTTGACCATTCTCATGTTTGCGGTCTTCGTGTTCGGAACCCTTCTGTCCGCCTGCACCCCCGCTGCCACCCAAGAAGCCACCACAACCGAAGAAGCCTCCCAACCCTCAGGTGAA
>JACKAX010000005.1 GCA_020634875.1 Anaerolineales bacterium
TCACCCGTTGGACACGCTGGTACCGCTTTCAACAAGCCCTGCGTTGGATTTGGTACGGCTTGGCAAGCGGCCTCGCCCTTGCCTTGCTGACCTCCCTCACTCTGCTTTTCCGCGGCCATCTCCTCGAAAACAACTTCTACCTCCTCGTAGGGGGTAGCGCCCTCGCGGGAACGATCCTCGCCGCCCTCACCGCCCTCATCTGGCCTTTCCCCCCGATGAAAGCCGCCCGCTATTTTGACCAAACCTTCGGCCTGAAAGAACGTACCAGCACCGCCCTGGAATTACACCCCACCCCCGAACCGACCCCCGCGGGCGCGCCAGCTTCCGCGGGCGAACTGGAACCCTCCCGCGCCTTCGCGCTCCGTCAACTGAACGACGCCCTCCTCGCCGCCCGGCAAGTCAACCCCCGCGCGTTTCTCCCCGTCCGCGTGCGTTGGCAAGAGATCGTCATCTGTCTGGCCCTTGCCACCGGATTGTTCATCACCTGGTACAAGGGCGATACCTTCTTCCAAATGGCCCAGAATTACCAGGCCGTCCAACAAGCCATCCAAAACCAAATCGAAAACCTCGAACAGCTCGTCGAAGAGATCAACAACGACCCTACCCTCACCGATGTCCAAAAAGAGGAACTCACCCAACCGCTCCAAGAAGCCATTCAGGAACTACAGAACGCCGAAACGATGGAGCAAGCCGTCTCGATCCTAAAAGACACCGAACAGCAAATGCAGGAACTAACCAACGATCAAGCCTTGCAACAAGCCCAAAACCTGCAAAACCTCGGCCAACAAATGAGCCAGCAGCCCGACAACGCGGGCAGTCCCCTCGAACAATTCAACCAGGACTTAGCCAACGGCGATCTGCTCTCCGCCGCCAACGACCTCGCCAACCTCGACCCGGCAAACATGACCCCCGAAGAACAAGCCCAGGCTGCCGACCAACTCCAGCAAGCCGCCAACGCCCTTCAGAACTCCGACCCCGCCCTCGCCGACCAACTCCAACAAGCCGCCGATGCCCTCCAAAACGGCGATGCCCAAGCCGCACAACAGGCCCTCCAACAGGCCGCTCAGTCCATGCAGTCCACCGCCCAACAAGCCGCCCAGGCCCAGGCCGCCCAACAAGCCGCCAATCAAGCCGCGCAAGGCCAGCAACAAGTCATTCAATCCGGCCAACCCCAAAATCAGACTGCCCAAAACGGGCAGAATCAGCAAGGACAACAAAGGCAAGGTCAGCAAGGCCAGGGACAGCAGGGGCAGCAAGGTCAAAATGGACAAGGCCAACAAGGGCAAAATGGTCAGGGACAGAACGGGCAAGGCCAGGGTCAAGGTCAAGGGCAACAAGGCAACGGCGGTCAAGGCCAAAATTCCGGGAGCGGCGCGGGACAGGGGACTTCTCAAGCCGGCGCATCCGGCAACGAAGCGGGGAACAACCCCATCGGACAGGGCAACAACCCCGGCGACGGTGGCATGACCGGCTTTGAACCCATCGGCTCCGCTCCCAATCTCGGCAACAGTGGCGAGACCATCACTCTCCCCAACAGCGGCGAAACCGGCGACAATGTGATCGGACAGGGCAACGTAGACCCCGGCGCGCCCGGCTCCAGCACTGTCCCCTACACCGATGTTCTCCCCGCCTACTCCAACGCCGCCACCCAAGCCATCGAAAACGGCCTCGTCCCCCCCGGCTACCGCGACCTGATCCGCAATTATTTCAGTTCCCTCGAGCCTTAACCCATCCATTCGTAAAATTCGTGCAATTCGTGTCAAAAAAGGAACCCATGACCGAACCCCTCTCCATCGAACAATTCCGCCAATCTGCCAACAACATTGAAGCCGAAGTTGGCAAAGTCATCGTCGGCCAAAAAGACGTGGTCCGGCACGTTCTGATCAGCATCCTCTCCGGCGGACACGTCCTCCTCGAAGGCGTCCCCGGCCTGGGCAAAACCATGCTCATCCGCACGCTCGGCGATGTCCTCGCCCTGAAATTCTCCCGCATCCAATTCACCCCCGACCTGATGCCCGCCGACATTGTGGGCACAGAAATCCTCGTGGACGAAAACGGCACGCGCGAATTCCGCTTCCAACCCGGCCCCATCTTCGCCAACCTTGTCCTCGCCGACGAAATCAACCGCGCCACCCCCAAAACCCAGTCCGCCATGCTCGAAGCGATGCAAGAACACAGTGTCACCGTAGCCCAGGAAACATACAAACTCGAACAACCTTTCTTCGTCCTCGCCACGCAAAACCCCCTCGAAATGGAGGGCACCTACCCCCTCCCCGAAGCGCAACTCGACCGCTTTTTCTTCAAGGTAGATGTCAAATTCCCTTCCTCATCCGACCTCGTCGAAATCTTTGGTCGCACCACCCAGGCCGATTCCCCAGAAGCCGGACGCGCGGTCACGGGTGCTCAAATCGTTGAGATGCGGAACCTCGCCCGCGCTGTCCCCATCGCCTCCCACGTCGCCGAATACGTTGCCCGCCTCGTTGTCGCAACCCACCCGGACAGCGAACATGCGACTGCCTTGGTCAAAAAGTTCGTCCGCTATGGCTCTTCCCCGCGCGGTGGGCAGGCGATCATTTTAGGGGCAAAGGTCAACGCGCTGATGGACGGACGGTACAATGTCGCGTTCGAAGATGTGAAAGCGGTCGCGCCTGCGGCGTTGCGACATCGGTTGTTGCTGAATTTTGAGGGGTTGGCGGAAGGGGTGAGGACGGATCAGGTGGTGGGGGAGTTGTTGAGTGAGTTGAAGACACTTGCATAAACTTTTTTCCCCTTCGTACCTTTCGTGTCCTTAGTGGATCGCCTCCCTCCCCCATGCTCTTCGACGAAACCACCCTCCGCAAACTCAACACCCTCACCCTCGTGGCGAACAAAGTCCGCGCGGGGGCGATGAAAGGCGACCGCCGCTCCAAAAAACGCGGCGTCAGCATCGAGTTTGCCGACTACCGCGACTACGTTCCCGGCGACGACCTCCGCCACCTCGACTGGAACGTCTACGCCCGCCTCGAAAAGCCCTTCATCAAACTCTTTGAAGAAGAAGAAGACCTCGCCGTCCACCTCCTCGTAGACGCCTCCAAATCCATGAACTGGGGTGGCGAAACCAACCCCGACGAAAACAAATTCGACTTCGCCAGAAAACTCACCGCCGCCCTCGGCACCATCGCCCTCGCCGCCGGGGATCAAATCACCGTAAGTTTTCTTACCCCCACCGGTCTCGGCCCCCAATACGGCCCCGCCCGCGGCACCCATCACACCCTCCGCCTCCTTACCTTCCTAACCAACGGACAAACCAACGGACAAACCAACCTAAACGCCTCTCTCCAAACCTATTCCCTCACCTCCCGCCGCCCCGGCCTGACCTTTCTCCTCACCGACCTCCTCGACCCCAACGGCTACGAAACCGGACTGAGCAAACTCCAGGCCCGCGGGCACGAACTCGTCATCCTCCACCTCCTCGCCCCCGACGAACTCGACCCCCAACTTGCTGGCGACCTCAAATTCGTCGATTCCGAAACTGGCTACACGCAGGAAGTCTCTCTCGACGGCGGCATCCGTTCCCTCTACCGTGAGCGCGTCACCGCATGGCAAGACGAAATCCACCGCTTCTGCCAAAAGCGCGAAATCCACTACCTCCCCCTCTCCACCGCCCTCCCCTGGGACAAAGTGGTGCTGTATCAGATGAGGCGGGAAGGGATTGTGAAATAGTTAGCGTAGAGAGTTAGAGTGAGCGCGATTCACTCTAACTCTCTACGCTAACTCCCAACTATGTCTTTTCTCACCCCCCTCTTCCTCCTCCTCTCCCTCCTGGCGATCCCCATCATCGTCCTCTACATGCTCAAACTGCGCCGGAAAGAAGTGGAAATCTCCTCGACCATGCTTTGGCAGATGGTCTTGCGCGACCGGCAGGCAAACGCCCCCTGGCAAAAACTCCGCCGGAATCTGCTCCTACTCCTGCAACTGCTCATCCTCGCGGGCCTGGTCTTTGCATTAGCGCGCCCCGCCATCCCCGTCCCCGCCGTCGCGACCGGGTCGGTGATCGTCCTCCTCGACGCGTCCGCGTCCATGCAGGCGACCGATGTCCAACCCAGCCGGTTTGACGCCGCCCTCGATATTGTCCGGGGCGTGATCGCCAGTCTCAACCCGGATTCGACCATGACGCTGATCCTCGTCGCTGATCAGCCCGAAATCCTCATCGCGGGAGAAAGTGACAAAGCCCTGCTCACCCAAGCCCTCGCGGACGCCGCGCCCATTCAGGGCACAGTAAACTGGCAGTCGGCCCTTGCCCTCGCCGCGGGGGCCGCCGGTCGCCAAACCGTGGAAGCCACCACCATCATCATCTCCGACGGCGGTCTGCCTTCCGAAGGTCTCCCCCCCCTGCCCGGACAGGTGAAATACGTCCCCATCGGCGAATCTGCCAACAACCTCGCCGTTTCCGCCCTCGCCCTCCGCCCCGCCGCACAGGGAGCCGAACTCTTCGCCCGCGTCACCAACTACGGCGACACCGACCGCCTCGCCATTCTCTCCATCTCCCTCGACGGAACCCTCTACACGGCAGAACGCCTGCAAATCCCCGCAAACGACAGCCAATCCATCGTTCTCGAAAATCTCCCCAACACCACCAACCCCACCAGCACGGAAGTCAAACCCCTGCGCTACGAAGCCCGCCTCACCACCGCGGAAGGCAGCGAGGCCGTGGACGATTTCGCCCTCGACAACGTTGCCTTCGCCATCTACACCCCGCCCGTCAACCGCAACGTGCTCCTCGTCTCCGAAGGCAACCTGTTCCTCGAACAACTCCTCTCCCTCGTTCCCAACCTGACCCCCTTCCGCGTCGTTCCCAATGCCGACGGACAAATCACAATCCCCGACCCCCCCTTTGGCGTCTACGTATTCGACGGCATCATCCCCGGCAATCTACCTCCTGCCGATGTGCTAATGGTCAACCCCCCTACTAACGATCTGTTCACAACGGGTGGTATAACAAGCACACTCACCAACCCCATCGTTGCTGATAACCCCCTGATGCAGTTCGTAGATTGGTCCAATGTCCACGTCTCGCAAGCCAAACAAGTCACCCTTCCCGATTGGGGTCGCGTCCTCGTCAACACCGATACCACCCCCCTTGTCTTTGTAGGCGAGACCGGCGGACGACGCATCGCGGTTGTCACCTTTGACCTCCACGATTCCGACCTCCCCCTCCAAGTTACCTTCCCCATCCTGTTTTCCAACCTGCTGAACTACCTCTCCCCTCCCAACGGGTTCGACGCGCCAAACGGGTTAGTACCCCATCAGGGGATCACGATCCAGCCCGAGCAGGGAGTGGAAGGGATCGCGATCGCCGCTCCGAACGGGCAGGTGTACACGCCCCTATTGGACAATGGAAGTGTCTTTTTCCAGAATACCGGGGAGTTGGGCCTGTACGCGGTGAACTATCTTCCGGCGGACCAGTACCCCGCGGAATACTTCGCCGTCAACCTCTTCGCCCCCGAAGAATCCGACATCCGCCCCGCGGCAGATATTCGCATCGGCCTCGCCGCCGTCCAGCCCCAGCAAGAAAACGAACTGGGCAACCGGGAACTGTGGAACTGGCTCGCCGCACTGGCCTTGGTGATTCTGTTGGTGGAGTGGTGGGTGTATCACCGCAGGCAAACGGCCGAGGGATCAAGTAAGGGTTTTCTTAAAGGCGTGCAAAATGTCATTGCGAGGGGCGGGAGGAAACGCCCTTCATCTTGAAATCATCTATTTTTCCCGCCCCGAAGCAATCTCCCTGCCCGAGGTGGAGATTGCTTCGCTGCCAAAACCCGGCTCGCAATGACATGGGGAGGTGATCGATTGCGCTACGTCATTCGATTGACACCCCTCCTCCCCACAAGTATAATAACGCCAATCATATAAACTTCCCCCCACTGGGAGGAGTAAGCGGTTCAGATGTTTGCCAGAGATGGCGTGCCAATGGCTGAAAGCACCCTCAGATTTCCCCGCTGAACGTCGCCCGGTTTGCTTGAGAAAGAAATTTACAGAAGAGTAGACTCTCACGGGTAAGCCCGTTATAGCGAAACCCTGGTGATAGCCGGGGATTGAGTGCGGCAGAAATGCCGAATTGAGGTGGTACCGCGGAATGCCCTTTCGTCCTCACGTGGATGAAGGGCGTTTTTATTTTAAGGAGTGACCATGTCATTCGACAAACGATACCAAGCAAATACCACCGAAACCCGCCTCCGGCACGCCTGGCAGGAACAAGGCACCTACCACTTCGACCCCACTTCCGCGGCCCCCGTGTTCTCCATTGACACCCCGCCCCCAACGGTTTCTGGCAAACTCCACTTGGGGCACGTCTACTCGTACAGCCACGCCGACTTCATCGCCCGCTACCGCCGGATGCGTGGCGACAACGTGTATTACCCGATGGGCTTCGATGACAACGGCTTGCCCACTGAACGGCTAGTCGAACGCACGTTAGGCATCACAGCGCAGGAGGTCGGGCGAACCGCGTTCATTGAAAAATGTCTGCAAGTCAGCGAGGAAGCTGAAAAAGATTACGAGGCCCTCTGGCAGCGGCTCGGCCTTTCGATTGACTGGCGCTACACCTACCGCTCGATTGACGAACACGCCCGCCGCATCTCCCAACGCTCATTCCTCGACCTGTTCAAAAAAGGGCTGGTGTACCGGCAGGAAGCGCCCACCATCTGGTGTCCCGAATGCCAAACCGCCATCGCCCAAGCCGAACTCAACGATCTCAATCGGAAAAGCGAGTTCATCACCCTCCGCTTCTCGTTCGCGGACGCACCAGATGATGGGGTACAGATCGCCACCACCCGCCCGGAACTGCTCCCCGCGTGCGTGGCCGTGTTCGTTCACCCGGAGGATGATCGGTTCCGCACACTGATCGGGCGCGAGGTCATCGTTCCCCTGTTTGGGCAGCGTGTCCCGATCCTGGCCGATCCGTCGGCTGACCCCGAAAAGGGCACGGGCGTGGTCATGTGCTGTACCTTCGGCGACCAGACGGACGTGGCGTGGTGGCAAATCCACAAATTGCCGCTCATTCAAGCGATTTCCCGCGCGGGGAAAATGACCGAGGTCGCGGGCGAATTCGCCGGGCTGAACCTGTACGCGGCCCGAAAAGGGGTGATCGCCGCCCTCGATGTCCAGGGATTTCTGCTCGCACGGACGCCGACAGAGCAATCAGTGCGCGTTCACGAGCGGTGTGACACGCCCGTCGAATACATCGTGACGCAGCAGTGGTTCGTGCGGGTGTTGGATTTTCGGGCGGAGTTCCTGGCGCGCGGCGAGGCGGTCCGCTGGGTTCCGGGGCACATGGGGGCACGGTATCACGGTTGGGTCGAGAATCTGAATTGGGATTGGTGCATCTCCCGGCAACGGTATTTCGGCGTCCCGTTCCCGATCTGGTATTGCCCCACATGCGGGGAAACGATCCTTGCCGACGAAAGTCAACTGCCCGTTGACCCGCTCTCCGATCAACCCCCGCACCCTTGTGCGTGTGGCAACACCAACCTGATCCCCGAATCCGACGTGATGGATACATGGGCAACTTCTTCGATGTCTCCGCAAATTGCCGGACGCTGGCTGAGTGACCCTGATTTGTACGCAAAGGTGTACCCGTATTCGCTCCGCCCGCAGGCGCATGAAATCATCCGCACCTGGGCGTTCGACACGATTGTTAAGTCACACTTTCATTTTGACGCGCTGCCGTGGAAGGATGTGCTGATTTCCGGGTGGGGGATTGCGGGCGAAGGGATGGGGAAAATCAGCAAAAGCCGGGGCGGGGGTCCGATGCCGCCGATGGAGATGATCGATACGTATTCCGCCGACGCGGTGCGGTATTGGGCGGCGAGCACGTCGCCAGGGAAAGACTCGGTGATCAGTGTGGAGAAAATCCAGATTGGGGCAAAGTTAGTCAATAAACTGTGGAATGTGGCTGTGTTCAGCGAACGGTTTTTGACTGATTACCGTCTCCCACCGACTCCGCCCACCCTGACACCCGCCGACCAATGGATTCTCGCCGCCGCCCAACGCCTGATCCGCCGGGTAACGGAATTGTTCGACGCGTATGAATATGCGACGGCGAAGAGCGAAACGGAGAATTTCTTCTGGATTTTTACGGACAATTATTTGGAGATGGCGAAAATGCGGTTGTATGAGCCTGTGGATGGTGACGATTCTGCCCGTTACACCCTCGCCCGTGTGTTTCAGACAGTTTTGCAGTTGTTCGCCCCAATCTTCCCGTTTGTGACAGAGGAAATTTACCAGCATTTGTTTGCCGAACCTGATGCACCTTCGATCCACCGCTCCCACTGGCCAATTGCTGATCCCGCACTCGAATCAGATGCCGCCGAAGAACTGGGCGAGATTCTAATTGACATCGCCCGGCACGTTCGCGGTTACAAGAGTAGTAACAATTTGCCTTTGCGAACCGAAATCCCTCAGTTAGAATTGGCGACCAGAGATGCGGAGTTGGCAGATAGATTCAAAATGGCTGCCGCAGATTTAATGAGTATCACCCGCGCGCAGGAAATTATCGTCAAAGAAAAACTTTCGCCTGAGTTCCAAATACTAACCGCCAACGGAAATTTCCAAATTGGAATTTTGACAGTTCATACATAAAAGGTATGCAGATTGCCAGGATTTCTTAGATTTTTTCTCTTTTCTGTGAAATCTGTGCAATCTGCGTACAAAATCCACCCCGCATCCTTCGACTGCGCTGGATAAAAATAACTTGATCTATCCTTCACATTCCCGCTCCGCTCAGGATGCTACACCAAAAACAAACTAACAAACCAACAATCACTCATTCCCCCAATCACAAAATCTTATGACCGACGACCTCTTCACCCTCCCCAAAACCTACGACTTTGCCTCCACCGAACAGCGCATCTACGCGTGGTGGGAAGAAAACGGCTACTTCCAGCCATCCAATGACCCCAACCAACCCGGCCACAACCTGGACCTGCCCCCCTACGTCATCTCCATCCCCCCGCCGAACGTGACCGGAGAACTCCACCTCGGCCACGCGATGTTCGTCTCGATGGAAGATTTGATGATCCGCCATCACCGGATGAAGGGCATCCCCACGCTTTGGGTTCCGGGGACGGATCACGCCGGGATCGCCACCCAATTACAGGTGGAGAAAATGCTCCGGCGCGAAGGCACTACGCGCGAGGAAATTGGGCGCGAGAAATTTTTGGAACGCACCTGGGAATGGAAGCACAAATACGGCAACCTGATCACCAACCAGATTCGCCGTTTGGGCGCGTCCTGCGACTGGACGCGGGAACGGTTCACGCTCGATGAAGGGCTGTCGAAAGCGGTGCGGGAGGCGTTCGTCCGCCTGTACGAAAAGGGGATGATCTACCGCGGTCCTCGGCTGATCAACTGGTCACCCGGCCTGAAAACTGCCGTCTCTGACCTGGAAGTGGAATACGCTGAAGAACAGGGCAAACTCTACCACTTCAAATACATGCTGGCGGATGGGAGCGGCGAATACCTCCCCGTCGCCACCACCCGCCCGGAGACGATTTTGGGGGATACCGCCGTCGCCGTGCATCCCGAAGATGAACGGTATCAGAAATATGTGGGGAAAATGGTGCTCGTCCCGATGCTGAACCGGGAAATCCCCGTGATTGCCGATGATTACGTGGATCGGGAATTCGGCACGGGCGCGTTGAAAGTCACGCCCGGCCACGATCCGAACGACTACGCGATTGGCGAACGGCACGGGCTTCCGATCATCTCGATCCTCGACAAAGCGGCGAAAGTGAACGAACACGGCGGCGCGTATGCCGGAATGGACCGGTTTGACGCCCGCAAACAGTTGTGGGAAGACATGCGGGCGAACGACCTCGTCATCAAAGAAGAACCGCACGTTCACCAGGTGCCCCGCTCCCAACGCGGCGGCGAAATCGTCGAGCCGATGATCTCTACCCAATGGTTTGTCAAAATCCAGCCGCTTGCCGAAGCCGCACTCGGGGCGGTGCGCGATGGCCGGATCAAGATCGTGCCCGACCACTTTGAGAAGGTGTATTACAACTGGCTGGAAAATATCCAGGATTGGTGCATCTCCCGCCAGCTTTGGTGGGGGCACCGCATCCCCGTCTGGCATTGTGCAAAATGTGGGGGGCAAACGGTCACCCGCGAGGACCCGGAAAAGTGTCAACACTGCGGGAGCGAGGCGATTGAACAGGACCCGGACGTGCTCGATACGTGGTTCTCCTCCGGGCTTTGGCCGTTTTCCACGCTCGGCTGGCCCGATGAAACGCCCGATGTCGGCTATTTTTATCCCACCAGCATGATGGAAACGGGGTACGACATTCTGTTTTTCTGGGTGGCGCGCATGATTATGATGGGGATGGAGTTCACCGGGCAGCCGCCGTTCCACACCGTGTACCTGCACGGGCTGATCCGGGACGAGCATGGCCGAAAAATGAGCAAAAGTTACGGCAACGTGATTGACCCGCTCGGCGTGATGAACGAAATGGGCACCGACGCCCTACGCTTTACCCTGCTCGTCGGCTCCACGCCCGGCAAGGATATGAATCTGAGCATCAAAAAGGTGGAGGCGAACCGCAACTTTGCCAACAAAATTTGGAACGCAAGCCGGTTTGTTTTGAACGCCGTGAAGAATGCTCCCACTTCCGCGGATGCCGGTCCCCAATACACCACCGCCGACGCCTGGATTTGGGCACGTCAAAAACAACTCCGCAAATCCGTCGCTTACCTGTTTTCCACACACCAATACGGCGAGGCCGGGCGGCAGATTTACGAATTCTTCTGGAGCGAGTTTGCTGACTGGTATCTGGAAATCGCCAAACTGCAACTCGCGGAGGGTGGCGACCGTGCATTCTTCACCGCCGATGTGCTGGTGAGCGTGCTGGACACCTGCCTGCGTCTGCTCCACCCGTTCACCCCATTCATCACGGAAGAATTGTGGGGCCGCCTCCGCACCGCGTGCATGGCGAATGCCCCGAAGATCGGTTTGCCCGATGTAGTAAATGGGAACTGGCCTTCCGCCCTCATCATCGCTCAATGGCCTGAACCAGAGGCCGAGGAAGGATGGGAAGACCGCGCGATTGCTGACTTCACCCGGTTGCAAGACATCGTCCGCGGCATCCGTAACCAACGTGCAGAGAAGAACATCAAACCCACCGTGCGCCTCGCCGCGATCCTCGTCCCTGGCCCGGACAACATGACCGCCATCCAGACAGACGCGGCAGTGATCGCTTCCCTCTCCGGGCTGGACACCGAGGCCCTGCAAATTCTCAAGTCGCTAGACAGTTCACCTGACGGGTACATCGGCCTCGTTGCAAGTGGGGTAGAGATTTATCTTTCCCTCGCCGGAACTGTGGACACGGAGGAAGAGCGCACCCGACTAGAGAAATCGCTTGCCGAGGCGGAATCGCACATCGCCCGCTTGGAGAAACTGCTGTCCAGCCCGTTCGCGCAAAAAGCTCCGACACAAGTGGTGCAAGGGGAACGGGATAAGCTGGCTGGATTTAAAGAGACGGCAGAAAAATTAAAGGGGCAGCTGAAAAGTTTGGATTAAGCTTATTATCAAAAATACCCTGCTGGGTTTCGGCAGGGTATTTTTGATAATGTGCCTCACGTCCCTTGATATAATAATTCAACAAGCCCATCTACAAATATTGTAATTACTGTTGAAGTCTCACTATATTACATAACCACATCACAAAATTCTTCAGTCAAGGAAACCTTTTTGTAATCCCTATCATGACCACCCTATCAGATTTGGAGTCCCAGTTAGAAAGCACTACAGATCAGCGAACCAGGATTGACATCCTTCAGGAAATCGCTTGGGTTATCAATCTGAATGACGTAGAAAAAGGGAGAAAATATGCAGAAGAGGCTTTTGAACTGTCTAAAAGTGGTGTATTTGATGAAAGCCCGTACCAACAAGGATTAGCCGGCAGCCTACGAAGCCTCGCCTACCTGAACAACGATGAAGGGAACTACCGTTTAGCACTGTCTCAGGCACTTCAGGCGCTGGAAATATTGGAAAAAATCCCGAATGCTACACAAGAAATCGTTATTATTACGATTGATGTTTTAGGAGTTGTCGGCTGGGCATACCGCAATCTCAGCGAATACGCATTGGCAGCAGAATATGTCGTAAAAGGATTAAAACTTGCTCAACAACTAGGGGTTCGAAAATATGAAACTGGGGTTCTCAATGTTCTCAGTGTAATTTATGCTGAATCAAACGATCTTTCAGCAGCACTCGAAATCGGTCAAAAAGTTGTGCAATATTGCCGTGAAGAGGGCAATGTTCGAGGCGAAAGCATCGCACTCAATAATTTGGCAATGACATTCCTTGAGTTAGGAAATGGCGAACAGGCTTTAGAAACATGCCTGAAAAGTCTTCATCTGGCGCGTGAAAATGGAATTGAGGCCGTCATATTAACGGCACTGAGTACGATGGGAGAAATTTATCTGGGGATCCATGATTTAGTCAGGGCGGAAGAATATTTATTACAGGCACTAACCCTCGCACGAGAAAACAAAGCCGGAACAGATGAAATCGAGTGCTTACTCAATTTAGGCAGGGTCTACCAATTCCAGGAAGTTGACGAGGCGGCGATTTCATCCATTCAAAAGGCTTTAGCACTCAGCAAAAAATTCAATAACACCCGTGGTGAATATCAGTGCTACAAATTTCTCTCCGAAATATACGAAAAACGAAAAGATTTTGAAACCGCGCTCCAGCAATTTAAACAATTTCACACGCTCAAAGAGACTATATTCAATGAGGATACCGCGAAACGTCTAACAGGATTGCAGATAGTCCATCAGGTTGAATCAGCTAAACGAGAGGCCGAAATCCATTATCTAAAAACCGTCGAGTTAAACCACGAGATCGAGGAACGAAAAAAAGCTCAAGAAACCCTTAAAAAAATAGCAAGCATTGATCCCTTGACCCAAACTCTCACCCGGCGTGAATTGTTTATTCTAGGTGAACAGGAGTTCAATTTTGCCGTTCAGCGAGGGCTTCCTCTCACTTTGATACTATTCGACTTCGATTTCTTCAAACAAGTAAACGATACTTACGGGCACATCGTTGGCGATCAGGTACTGATACACACAACAAAAATCGTGCGTGAAAGCCTTCGTGAAGGCGAAATCATCGGACGATATGGAGGAGACGAGTTCGTCATTATATTGCCAGGCAGCCATAGCGCAGAAGGAAAAATAATTGCTAGCCGTTTGCACAAAAAAATATTTTCCGAGCTTATTCCAACATGGAAGGGAAACCTCAATATAACAATAAGCTTAGGGGTCGCTGAACTTAACCCTTCACGCGATTCTAGTCTGGAATCTCTACTCGCTTGCGCAGATCAAGCGTTATATACGGGAAAACAAGCGGGGCGTAACCAAGTGGTTGTTTTCAAGGATACCTTTCTGCCAACCTGATTCAATGGTTAAAAATGACAAGTTTTATTCCAAAATCAACAACACAGCCGTTACAACTAAGAACACCACAATCACCCTCTCAAATGCCTCTCGACTGATTTTATCGGCCAGATATTTTCCACCCCACACTCCGAGAGGAAGTAAGGGAAGCAACCAAAGCAAACTCTTCATCTGCTCAAAATCAAACAACCCTGCATAAAAATAATATGGAACCTTGATCCAGTTCAAAATGGTAAAAAACAACGCAGATGTGGCATTAAATATCCGAGGTTGAACGCGGCGCAGGAGCAAGTAAATGCTCACCGGAGGACCACCCGTGTGAGCGAGGGCGGATGAAAATCCAGCTACAGTGCCAGCAATGATGCCGTGTACATCGCGAGGCGCGTAAACAGCATTTCGAAACAAACGCTTTTCGAACAGTTTATAAACCGCGAAAAGCAACACAATGATGCCTAACATCATTTTAAGAGTTGCAGTTGGCGCATTAGTGATGAAATACGTTCCAATTGTCACCCCCACCACCGCCCCCGGGATCATCCACGCGACCAGCCGTCCATCCCACCGTTTCCAGTGGGATGCCACAGCAAACACATCTGCCACCATCAAAATAGGAAGCATTAAACCAATCACCTGATCAGCAGGCATCACCAGGGCCATTAAAGGTGTGGCAAGCGCTCCCGCCGTACCGCCCAACCCGCCTTTGGACAATCCCACAAGGATCGCCACAAACCCAGCCATAAGATAAAATGTAATAGGAGAAATATGCATAAGGCTATTGTACAAGATAACAAAAAAGATGGATGCTGAGCATCCATCTTTTTTTGTCATCCTTCTTTGTTTTTCTTCTTTTCGATTTTCAACTTTTTCTTTTCTTTAGGCGTAAGTTTGGGTTTCTTACGCTCTTCTTTATGGCCTTTATCGCCTTTACCTTTGTCGCCCATAACAAAACTCCTTGTGCAATGAATTTATTCGCCGAAAGGGGCGGGAGAAAACGGCAGGTGCCGCGCCAATGGCATGATTATATATCCAGATTCGGTAGATGGAAAATCTTTATTGCAAGGAATTTCCTTAACGCCCGATCCCTACACTCCCTCCAAATGCCGCCGACATCGCTTCGTAAATCGCCGCGATGCTGGCTTCATCTCCGAGGTAAAAATTTCCATTCGCGTCGCTGGCCAAACCCGTCAACAGGCTCACATCAGCATCTGCGCCATACGCAATTGTAAAAATTGTTGTACTGTGGCCCATCGCATAATCCACCAGCCCCGTAGTAAGCCGTTCGTATTCCCGACTATTCGTATCCTTCCCATCGCTCAAAACCACCATCACATTGGTCGCCTGGGAAGAAGTAGTCCGGTTAATCGCATCGGCGGCAATGGCAATGGAGTCATAAAGCGGGGTATCGCCCTGCGCTCGTAGGGCGGCGATAATTTGCCGGGCCTCGTTCCGCTTTTCGCCCACATGCACATGATCTAACACCAACACCGGAACATCCTCATACACGATGATGGAAATGTAATCGTTTTCGCTCATTTGATCCATGAACTGCGCTGCGGCAGCCTGCAGGCTTTCAATTTTTGAGCCACGCATACTGCCCGAAGTATCCAAAATCATCACCAGATTCACGGGCTTGCGCGCGGCCTGCCACACATCTTGAATGGCATACACCGCTTCGACCGAGGGGGACGCGAACTGGATACTCGGCTGGGTCGGGTCAAAGCCCAGAGCCGGGTCAAACGCGGGGGTGGGGACAGAAGCATTGACCGGGCGCAAACCATGTTGGGCGGCGAAAGTCTGCGCTTCCATATCCGCCAGATAATTCCGAAAGATCAACGCACTTTCCTGTGCGAGTACATCCGCGCTTTTGTTGACACACGCGGCATGGGTAGCCATGAACGTTCCCTCGAAAGGATAGATCGGAACCACGCCATCCAGCGTGAACACATCACTTTCATACATCACCGCCGCCCCCAGGAAACTGGCTCCGCGCGTCTGCATCGCTTCGCCCAGTTCCGCGGTGTTACTGCTAAACCAAGAAACCGCCCCCTCAAACGCCCCCACCGACGCCTGGACCATAGGCTGCTGAATGTCACTCAGGCTGACAGAATCGCTTTTCGATTGGGCTGCCTGCACAATTGCCAACAAAGTGTACGCGCCGGTCGCCGACAAGCCCGGATGGGTGTGCCCCAACCGCAGGGCATCGCCAAACTGCCCACCGCTGTAATACGCCCAAGCCGTGCTATCCGCTGCGAGCGACCCCATATCCAACCACCCCAATTCCCGCCCCGGCCAGCCGAGCGCCTCCGCAATCGGTTGCCAGACCGCGATCACTAACGGGCTTTGAGCGACGGAAACACAATCCCCCTGATACGAAAGATTTTTCTGCGCCGCCAGCACATCCGCCCACACCGGGTTATCGGGAATCCACAACACCGGACGAGAACCGTTCAAAATGTCCACCACAGCCTGCCCCGAATCGTTAAAGGTCAGATTAACCCACACGGGTTTGCCAGAAGCAGTTTCAAAACGAGCTTTATTGAAAGCCTCCGCCGCCTGCGTCAGCCAGGGCTTGAGACTCGTGTTTGCCATGACCTCGATTTGCACAGCATCCGAGGCCGGGTGCGCCGGGCCGGGCAGGTCCACCGAGGAACACGCCGAAAGTACCAGCATAAAAATAAAAGAAAGCGTCAAAATGCGTTTCATATTAGTCTCTCCAGAAAAAACCGAGTTTTTCCTCTTTAGCAAGACCGCCTACATTTTCAAGCAACATTTGAAGTAAGGTACCTTCGCGTTCAAGGAAAAAACTCGGTTTTTGGTTCGTTACCGTCCCACCGTAATCAAAGTCATTTCCACATACCGGTCTTCAGCCTGAATTTCCGGGTCCTCGGTTTCCCAGTGATCTTCCGGGGGAAGGGTGACATCCACGATGAACCGGGCCGGGTCAATGCCTTGCATGACAAGATAATCTACGACCGATTGGGCGCGAGCTTCGGCAAAATCCTGAATCTCCTGTTGGGTGTACGTTCCCGCGGGGCCGGGCCACGCGGCGGAGCCGTTAACCTGCAAAAACAGCCCCACGCTCTGTACGAGGGTCGGCACCACGCAGTCATCCAAAATCCGGCGGGATTCGAGGGTGAGTTCGGTGGATTCGGGGAGGAAGGTGAAGCGACGGCAGGGTAACACCGCCAGGGTCGCGGCGTCTTGCGTCTCCATGTGGGAGAGGTCAAGTTTGGTTGTGAGGGAAAAGGTGTTATTCAGGGGGTCAGCGTTCGCTTGTAGACCGGGTTGGGAAGCGGATCGGGATACGAAACCCGCGTTGACCAGGGCATTCACATCGTCATTGGGAACGGTCGCCCCCGAGGCGGCCCACACGCGGCGGGCAATTTCCAACCGAAGGAGCAGAGGGGCCGGGTCACGCATCACGAAGATATTGTCACCCAGATCGGCTTGCGCGACGTTTTCCAGCCAAAGAGCCAGATCATCCGAAGCGGATTCGGGATAGACAAAACTCCAATCGTTGTGCCCCCATGCGGCGATTTGCCCGGCAGAAGTCGCAAAGTTTTCGGTTTGCGCTTTGAGGGTTTCAAACCAGGCATCGTGGAAAGATTGCACCAGGTCAGGGCTGATGGTCAGGGATTGCCGGGAGGTGACGATGACATCGGTGATGATCCGCAGTTGCGAGGAACTCAGCAGGGGGATGCCGCCCGTCAGTTCGGCGTCGTAGATGTCCGGTTCCCAGCCAGAGACCGCGTCCGCCTGCCCGTTGTTGAAGGCTTCGACGGCTTCGGCCACGCTATCCACAGGAACCAGGGTCACGTCAAAACGGGGGTTGAGGCGGGCGATGGAGAGGGTGTAGTACACGAAGTATTCGCCCACACTACCGCGCGCAAAGGCGATTCGTTTGCCTTTTAGATCGTTGACGGTGGTGATGTCCCGCGCCCAGAGTTGGTCTGCGCCCGCGCTTTCGTCCACGAGGGCTGTGATCACGCCGGGGCTGGACAGTGCGACGGAGTCGGCAGTCGTGAGGAGACAGTTCCATTTGCCGTAATCGAGTAGGGCCGTCCGTTGTTCTTCGGAGACATCATAGGCCGGGTTGCCATCCAAAAAGAAGGGGACGATGCCCAGGTTGAAGCCGTGTTTGACATCTATCCCGGCGATTTGCATTTGTTGAAGGACAAAGTAACTGCCGAACGCGTCCGCCCCGCAGATGTAGGAGGGGAGCGTGGAGTTGGCGGAATAACTTGGGCCGTAGATCGGGTCGGGGGAGACAAGGTTCACCTCGGGGGTGGTGACGCCGGGGACTTCGGTCGGGACGAGGTTGGCGGTGGTGTCGGTCGTGCCGAAGCGTCGAAACAGGATCGTGCCAACGATCACGCACGCAAACAGAAGCACCGCGCCAACGACGATGACTGCTCCTAAAGGAAAACGAGATTTTTCAGAATACATCCGAACCTCCTGGGATGGGGATTTCCGTTGCCGGAAAACCGTGTTACGAAGTATGTTACGAGCGACCCGTTGCCAGGTTTTGAATTTCCCAAATTTACACCAGAAATTAAGCTTATTCCCCCAAAATCACAGGGTAAATTTTTAGGAATTTTTATAGCCCAAATTCTTCAATACTTGCAATGGCCCTTGACCGGGGAGAATTTCAAAGATGGGTCTGCCGTGTGCGTCCACATCAACGATCACCTCATCCGCTTCGGGGATGACACAATGTTTGCTGCCGCCCACGCCACCGAGCATTTCCTGATATGCGCCGATGGCAAAAAAGCCCACATACAGGTTTTTGGTTTCGACAGGTAGGTAAAGCGGAGAGTGGCTCTTTTTCGGCGGGTACACATCGTCGCTGTCGCAGGTGAGGCCGCCGAGTTGCACTTGCTGAAAGGGTTTGTCCAAATGGTTGAGCGGCAGGACGATGAAGTGTTCAGCCAACGCCCATACGTCCGGGAACGAGGACATGATCGAGCCGTCAATGATGTACCAGGGATAGGCCGAGCCGTTGTCTTTGACGGAGTTGATGCGAAAGATGTGCGCGCCATGTTCGGCGACGGTGTACCGGCCCATTTCACCCATCACATCGGGCGGGGGGACTTGCGCCGCGCCGCACATTTGCAAGAGGGTGGTCAGCAAACGACAGGCGAAGGCTTCATAATCGAAGGCAAAATCCAGCGTCATCCCCACAGGCAGACCTCCACCGTAGTTGAAATACCGGAGGGTGGGATATTGGCGGGCCAGTTCGCCGTAGACGCTGATCGGGGTGGTCAACCGAGCGAGGAATTCGTCGGTGTCGGTCAACTGTCCGCCGACCATTGCGTGCAATAAAACGAGCGACAAATGCGGGGTCGCGGCGATCCGTTCGGCCATTTGGTGAATCACGTCCACTTCCATCCCAAACCGGATGTTGAGCGCGTCCATTTCTTCGGTATTGTGCTGGTGTCCGTAACATTTCAGCCGCAAACCCACCTCCATCGGAATCCCGGCCTCAATCAGCGGGGCCAGTTCGTCAGGGGAGTCGATGATCGGGATGACGCGCCCGTGTTCCTGCTGAAATTTGATGATCTCCGCGCTGTACCGTGACCCCGCAGGTTTGAACCCGTTGCAGAGAATAAACTGGCCCGAAGTCAGATGCCCCTCACGGCGCATCAACCGGGCGATCTCGATGTCCATCCACGAGGAAAATTCGTAGTTCGCGCCAGTGTCCAAAATCGTGCGGACAACTTCTTCGGCGGCGTTGGCTTTGGAGGCGTATACATAATGGAATTTGCCCGGATAGTCAGTCGCGGCGATGGCCCGGTCAAAGGCGTCTTGCAGGTCTTGAATTTTTTTGCGGATGATGGGCAGGTAGACAATTTCCGTCGGGCTGGTGAGGGCGCGGGACAGGTTGTATCCCTGTTGGGCGATCAGCCGGGTCAGGTTAAGCTGATCCATCCACAGTTCGCCGTCGGAGGCGCGGAGGAAATGGTTGAAGGTGTGTTGGGCAGGAATGGGGTCGGGGGATTCCCAGCCGATGATGGGGTTTGTCATGGGGTACCTCGTGGAGGACAATTCATTTAAGTATGCCACAACTCAAGTTTAAAAGTGGGGGCTTTTTTTAACGCAAAGTCGCGAAGGTGCAAAGGCACAAAGTATTTTTACACAAAATCTTTGCACCTTAAAATCTCTGCGTCTAGTATGATCAAAGAAGCACACGGCAGGCCGATTGCGTCTAGGTCTAGGAGGCCGTCGCAAAGCAGTGGTCGCCGTGTGATCCACCCAAGTGCCCGAACAGTTGTGTGGTCCCTCGAGACCGAATTCTGCTAGACCGGGCTTGGGACAGTTTTTCATTTGTGAGGCAGAATCATGGTACAAAATCTTTCTCCTTCTTATGTGGGCGTGGATGTTGCCAAAGCCCGCCTAGATGTCGCGGTGGATGAGGCGGGCGAAACCTGGACGGCGCGCAATGAGGCGATGGGGATTGACCGCACGGTCGCACGGCTGCAAACCTTGCAGCCGGCCCTTGTGGTGGTGGAATCGACTGGCGGGTTGGAACGGCCGCTGGTGGTCGCCCTGTATACGGCTGGCGTGCCGGTGGCCTTAGTCAATCCCGGCCGGGTGAAGGGCTTTGCCAAAGCCATCGGCTTGTTGGCCAAAACCGATAAATTGGACGCCCGCTTGTTGGCCCGTTTTGCGGCGGCGGTCAAACCCGCTCCGCTCCAGTTGCCCAGTGAAGCCGAACAACACTTGTCGGCCTTGATGAGCCGCCGCCACCAAATCCTCGAGATGCTGACGGCAGAAAAGAACCGCTTGCACACCATCCCAACCAGTATGCGGGAGCGTCTGGAAAACCACATTGTCTGGCTGGAACAAGAGGTAGACGACTTGAATACCGCCATCCAGAACGTTATCAGCCACCAGCCAGACTTTAGGAAAAGGACGCCATCATGCAGAGTGTGCCTGGCATTGGCCCGGTCACGGCGGCCATCGTCCTGGCTGACCTGCCGGAATTGGGCCACTTGAACCGCAAGGAGATTGCGGCCTTAGTCGGGGTAGCCCCATTTAGCCGAGACAGCGGCCAACAACGCGGCAAACGCTGGGTCCAAGGCGGGCGAAGTTCCGTCCGCACGATTCTGTATATGGCGACACTTTCTGCTATTAAATACAATCCACGCATTAAAGCCTTTTACGAGCAACTGAAGGCACGCGGCAAAGAAAGTATGGTTGCTGTCGTTGCCTGTATGCACAAGTTGTTGACGTATTTGAACGCCATGTTGCGCGACATGCGCCCTTGGCAGTCTCCAACGGTTTCATAAGCCTTGACATCTAACACAGTTGCTTTGCGTTAAAAACCAAACCTGATTTTCACAGAACCCATTACAATGTCCCCAAAACCCAAACAGGAGCTACTTCATGAAATTTGCGACACAAGCTATCCACGCGGGGATCACCCCCGATCCGACTACGGGCGCGATCATCCCCCCCATCTACCAGACCGCTACCTACGTCCTCGACGAAATAGGACACGACAAAGGGTTTGACTACACCCGATCCTCCAACCCCACCCGCGCGGTGCTGGAAGCGAATATCGCCTCGCTCGAAGGCGGGCACTACGGCGTTTCATACGCGTCCGGCATGTCCGCGGTGGATGCCATCTCCCGGCTGTTCAAAGCGGGTGACCACGTCATCTCCAGCGATGATGTCTACGGCGGCGTCTCCCGACTGTACAACCAGATTCTCAGCAAATTCGGCGTCGAAATCACCTACGTAGACACCACCAACCCCGAAAACATCGCCGAAGCCATCCGCCCGAACACGCGCATGATCTGGCTCGAAACGCCCACCAATCCCCTGCTCAAAGTCACCGACCTGGAAATCGTGGGGCAAATCGCCAAAGAACACGGCCTGCTGACCGCCGTGGACAGCACCTTCGCTACCCCGTACCTGCTCCGCCCCCTGCAATACGGCATTGACCTCGTCGTTCATAGCACAACCAAATACCTGAGCGGCCACAACCAGATCATCGGCGGCATGATCGTCACCAACCGGGAAGATTTGTTCAAAGAACTGAAATTCGTCCAAAAAAGTGTGGGCGCGGTCTCCTCCCCCTTTGACTGCTGGCTGACTCTGCTCGGCCTGAAAACCCTCCCGCTGCGGATGGAAAAACACTCACAAAACGGACTGGCGGTGGCGCAATTCCTCGCGTCCCACCCCAACGTTCAAAAAGTGATCTACCCCGGTCTGCCCTCCCACCCCGGTCACGAAGTCGCCCGACGGCAAATGGTCGCCCCCAATGGCACGCCGATGTTCAGCGGGATGATCACGTTCGAGCTGGTGGGCGATGTCCAAACCGGCATTAACTTTATGAACTGCGTCCGTCTCGCCTCCCTCGCCGAAAGCCTGGGCGCAGTCGAAACCATGGTCACGCACCCCGCCTCGATGACCCACACCGCCGTCCCCCGCGACGTACGCTATGCCCGCGGGCTGACGGATTCGCTCGTGCGGTTGTCCGTCGGGATTGAGGATGTGGACGATATTATTGAAGACTTGGATCAGGCGTTGAGAAAAGCCTGATCATCCCTGAAAAAAAGATGGCGGCGAAGCTTCGCCGCCGTCTTTTTTTCGAGAACTACCCTCCGACCATTTGTTTGACTTTTGCCCCTTGCTCCACTAACGACTTCTGCATCTGCTGTTTGATCATCCCTTCCGCTGCCGCGGGGTACGCGCCTGGGGGAACATCCATCGAAATCGTCAACTGCGTCCCGCTCCCAGTACTGACAAACTGGTATACCGTTTCTACAGAGTTCGGGATCCCAACTGTTTTGATTGCCCATTTCTGATTGGGTATCAACGCTGTCACCTGCATCTGCGTTTCCATTTTCCGGCCCATCACCTGGGATGTATAAACATAAACAGAACCAACCTGCACCGGCCCTGGCGGGTTCAACCGGGCGTCTTGAATGCCGGCTTGCCAGGCTTTGTGGTTTTCGACCGCCACAACGTAATTGAAAACTTTATCAATCGGTTGGTTAATCATCGTATTGGAAGAAATAGCAGCCATTGCAAACTCCTTTTGATCGCATGATGCTGAGTGATGATACACTTCAGCTTTAATTAACCTTTATCATATCTATTCTCGTTCCCACATACAATCACTCCTTATGCTCACTAAAGCCCAAACCCTCCTCCCCACCCTATCCCACCTGCGTCGCACCATCCACATGAATCCCGAACTAGGATTTAACCTCCCCAAGACGACCACCCTCGTCTCCAAAACCCTGCACGACCTCGGCATCGAACACGAAACCGGCGTCGGCAAATCCGGCATCGTCGCCCACCTCGGCAACGGTGACGGGCCGGTCATTGGCATCCGCGCGGACATGGATGCCCTCCCCATCGTTGAACTCAACGAAGTCATCTACAAATCCCAAACCCCTGGGCGGATGCACGCCTGCGGCCACGACGCCCACACGACCATGCTCCTCGGCGTGGCGATGCTGCTCAAAGACGAAAACTTCAACGGCGAAATCCGCCTGCTCTTCCAACCTTCCGAAGAATGCGCCGACGAAGAAGGCATCAGCGGCGCGCCCCGGATGATTGACGACGGCGCGCTGAAAGGCGTGGATGCCGTTATCGCCCTTCACGTAGATGGCACCGCGCCCGCGGGGCAAATCCGTTGTTTGAGCGGGTTCGTCTCCGCCAATGTGGACACCGTTTTCGCAAAAATTACCGGGAAAGGCGGACATGGCGCGATGCCCCAATTTGCGCGGGACCCGATCTTCTTGGCCGCCCCTGTGCTCACCGCCCTGCACGGCATCGTATCCCGGTGGGTGGACCCGCTCGAACCTGCCGTCGTCACCGTCGGACGCCTTGCCGGGGGTTCCGCCAGCAACATCATCCCCGACACGGTGGAGATGGACATCACCCTCCGCAGTATGAGTGACCCTGTCCGGGAACAACTGCTCCGCGAGGTGGAAACTGCCCTGTCCGTAGCCCGTGCCCTCGGGGGGGATTACCAAATCAAGATCGAGCGCGGTTACCCGTCCATGTACAACGACCCCAAAGTGGCGGGCTGGCTCGATCAAACCGCCACCGACCTGCTCGGCTCCGGCGCAAACATCGGGGGGGATACGAACATGGGCGCAGAAGATTTCGCGTTTATGACGCGGATCGCGCCGGGGGCGATGTTCAGCCTAGGCGTCAAGCCCGTGGACAGCCTGCCTCGTTTTCTCCACGCGCCGAATTTTGATCTGGATGAAAACGCACTGCCGATAGGGGCGGCGATTTTGGCGGAAACGGCGTTACGATTTGTGCAGGGGAAGTTTGAGGAATAGTTCTCGCTGTCCCCGCATCCTTGACTATGCTGGGTAAAAATAATGCCAACTTATGAAGCAATTACCGCTCCGCTCAGGATGCTGTCGTTAGAAGGGGAATAGTTTCGCTTCGAAAAAAAAGACGGGGCCATGACTGGCCCGGTCTTTTTTTCAACGGCGTTTGACGAGCATGGGCATACCGTCTTTGGGTTCGCAGGTGATCCGGCGGAGGGGAATGACGTTTGCGCCGGGAACGAGGGTCAGGCGATAGCGGCTGACGAGGAGGGCGAGGATGAAATGCGCTTCCATGAGGGCGAAGTGATTGCCGATGCAGATGCGCGGGCCGCCGCCGAAGGGGAGGTAGGTGTATTTTTCGATGGTGGGTTCGTTTTCGGCGGAGAAACGGGTGGGGTCAAACGTTTCGGGATCAGACCAATGACGGGGGTCGTGATGAAGCACGTAGGGGGAGATCAGGACGAAGGAACCCGCCTGGAGGTGATAATTGCCCAGGGAAGTGTCCACCGGGAGGGTGCGGGGAATCATCGGGACAATCGGTTGGATCCGCATTGTTTCTTTGATCACCATGAGCGTGTAGGGGAGGAAAGGCAGGTCTGCCAGGGTGGGGGCGCGTTGGCCCGCGAGGACGGTGTCTAGTTCGTGTTCGAGGGTTTGCAGGATGGCGGGATTTTGAGCGAGGTAGTAAAGTGCCCAGGTGAGGGTGTTTGCGGTGGTTTCGTGTCCAGCGAGGAACATGGTGAGGATGTTGTCGCGCAGAAATTGGTCGGACATAGGTTGGCCGTTTTCGTCACGGGTTTCGAGCAGGATGGAGAGTAAATCGTGACGGTCGGCGTTGTTTTGGGCGCGGCGATCCGCTAAAAATTGGGTCACTAAGTTGGTGAGGATGGCGTTGATTTGGGCGGATTTTTTGTCGCGTCCGACGAGCCAACTGGGAAAAGGGGAGACGAGTTCATCTATGACGATTTTTTGGGCTGACCGGCCTACTTCTTCGAGTTCGGCGGTTTGGGTGACATCCAGGCCAAACATGGTTTCGGCAATGATCCACATGGTGACTTGAGTCATGTCGGCGTGGAGGTCGCGCGTTTCGCCATCCCTCCAAAGGGCGAGGAGGCGTTCACCCATGCCCACCATCGTGTCGGCATATTTGGCGATGTGGTTATGTTGCATAAGGGGTTGGATGAGTTTGCGCTGGGGTCGCCATTCTTCGAGGCCGGAAGTCAAGATGCTGCGGCCCAGAAAACGTGACAGGCCACGCGGTTTACCGGGAAGGGCATCTGGCTTGAGAAATTCTTGGACTTGTTCGAGTAGAACTTTCCGCACCAGGGCTGGGTCGCTGACCAGGTAGAAGGATTGTTTCATGGCCTTGAAGTGAACCACGTCGCCGTGCTCGCGCTGTACGCGCGTGAGGAAGTCCGTGGAGAGGCCATTGGAGGAGACAAAATCGGTGGCACTGCCGAGGAAGGGCATGCCGGGCATTGTTGGGGGAATTTGGGGAGAAAGGGGGATTGCGGGAACCATAGCGTACTCCGGGGTTTATGAAATTGTGATTGTTCACAAAATTAGACAAGTGTTGAAGTTTGCCAATGTCTGTATTATATTAAGCGGGATTTTTCAGTCAACCATCAGTATTTTTCGTTTTGTGCAAAATCCGACACATAGGGGTAGGTTTGTTGGAGTTTGAGTTCTTTTTTAACGTAAAGCTCACAAAAATAATGGAAGTTGAGATGAGTAAAAAAGCAGAATATAAAAGTGCTCTCCGGTCGCGGAAACTGATCCGGCAAGCGTTTGTGGCGTTATTGCAGGAAAAGCCAATAGAAAAAATCACAGTCACGGACATTGTCACACGCGCGGACATCAATCGGGGCACATTTTACGCACACTATCAGGATACGCGGGCCGTGATCGAGCAGATTGAGAATGAGATTATCGAAACGATGTTAGAGTTTTTGGGTGAATTCCGGTACAAAAATTTTTTTCAGAACCCACTTCCCTTGCTAGAAAAAATTTCACATTACCTGGAAGAAGATTTGGATTTCTTTCGTATTCTGATCAATGCGAAGGGATCGGAACAATTTCTGCTCAAGTTGAAGAATGTTTTTGTCCGACACATGGAAACGGATTCGGATGTTCCGACGGCTTTTAAGCATACACCAGCGTTCATCGTCCGGTCGAATTTTTTTGCAGGAGGGCTGGTGAATTTGTATCAAATGTGGTTTCGAGGGGAAATGGATTGCTCGTTAAAAGAGATTTCTGTAGAAATCAGCAAAATTATTGCGAACAATGTGCTCCCGGATACGGGGAGTTGATGGAGATTATGTGATTTGCCCCCAAAGGAGAAAACATGTTAGATGATGTCAGTGATATTGCCAAATATTACAACGATAATTTGCACGGAGAACACGACCGGTTAATCCGCCATCAACTAGAATACGATCTGACATGGTGGTATTTGGATGAATATCTTCCACCGAAGGGGAGGATTCTGGAGGTTGGTGCGGCAACGGGGAGATATACGCTGGAACTGGCCCGGCGCGGATATCGGGTCACGGCGGTGGATTTATCCCCGGTGGAGTTGGAAACCTGCCGGGAAAACGTCACCCGCGAGGGGTTGGAGGAACATGTTGCGTTGGTGGTGGCCGATGCACGGGATTTGGGACAGGTTACGGAAAGGGACTTCGACGCGGTGCTGCTGATGGGGCCGCTTTACCATTTGGTGGAGGAGGCGGATCGGAGATTGGCATTGCGGGAAGTATACGCACGCCTTCGGGAGGGAGGGGTTCTGTTTTCGGCATTTATCAGTCGCTACGGCATTTTGGGGGACTTGATCCGAAAAGTGCCAGAATGGATTGAATATCGAGCCGATGTGGAATCGCTGTTCGCACGAGGGAGAGGGGATGATAACGCACCGCCCGGCAGTTTTCGCGGGTATTTTGCGACTGTCGGAGAAATCACACCTTTACATGAAGGCGTGGGCTTTGAAACGATTAAACTGGTCGGAGTAGAGCCAGCGATCTCTGCGGATGATGAGAGTTACAACATGCTGGATGGGGAGCGGCGAAAATTGTGGCTGGATTTGCTGTATGAGGTCAGCACGGAGCCGTCTATTTTGGCTGCGTCCAGGCATTTATTGTATGTGGGGAGGAAGAAGGGAGGGGTAAAGAAAATGGGTTGATGAACAACTCCTCAGGTTAACCGAAAGGACCCAACGGCTCCACCATCTGGTAATCCCAAGACAATTGATTTTACTGCTATTATTTTGGCTTCAGTGGGTTCTTATGCTGATAGGCCAACACAATTTGGACGGCCCCTAAAAACCCGGTGAGGAGAAACAGGCCGAAGAAAAACCACGTCCCCGGAACTGCAAAATTTACCTGCTTTTCAGGCGGCACACTCAGATGGGTGAGCAAAGTGCCCAAAACAGGCAAAAATCCGCCGGTGAGGAGGTTCAAGCCAAAGGTTAAGTATTCCGAGGCTGCCCCACTTCGGCGGATCAAAATCCAGGCTCCCGCGGCAGGGGTCAAAAAAGCCGAGGCGTAGATGCGCCCATGAAAGGCATCTACTTTCCAGGGCCAAAACCCGGTCATCGCTTCCGGGGCGATCAACATCCCCAGGCCATACCCCGTACCGACAAGCGCGATAAAGAGAAGCGTAGCCCGCCACAATCCGGGCATCTGAATCGGGTGGGTGAGTTGAAACCCGCGGGATTTCACCAAAAATACTGTGGAATTGATGGGCAGGAAGATGTACAAAGGCCAAAAGATCAAACAGGTCGAAAAGCGATCCCAGGCGAAGGCTTGCCAATGTACAAACATGACGAGCATCACCAGGGTGGTAAACACGAGGATCAGCCACAAAATAAAACGCCCTGGCGTCCAGCGAGAAGAAAGCCAAAAAATAAGCAAAGGCACATAAGCCGCAAAATAAATGGCCCCGACAAACCGGGAATTGAACGGTGGAACAGACCACGCCCAAAATTGCGCGGCCTGGCTGGGAAACAGATAAAGGAGAATGGCGGCCATTAGCACGACACTGCATTCAAGGGCAAGTACAGAACGTAAAAAGGTGGGGATGCGAGGGTTGTTGGCTGTTGTATCAAACATATGGGTTTCCTTTTGCGCGATTTCACCGACCTGAAAATTATACTCAGGCGTTTGCCCACCACAAGAAATTTAGGCAGGCAATTTTCGGATCGTTCCCCTTGAAACGCCTTCCCTTTTCATGTGTTATTTCGAGTAAATCGCCCCCCTTGAAAGGAGAACCTATGCCCAAACTTTTACCCACCACCCCACGTGCCGACGGTTTCCGTATGCCCGGCGAATTTGAGCGGCACGACGGCTGTTGGCTGCTCTGGCCCGAACGGACCGACACCTACCGCCTCGGCGCAAAACCCGCCCAAGTGGCTTACGCGGAAACCGCCATCGCCATCAGCCAGTTTGAAAAAGTGACAATGGGCGTTTCCGCCGCGCAGTACAAAAACGCACGCAACAAACTCCCCGCGCACATCCGCGTTGTTGAAATCTCATACAACGATGCCTGGATGAGGGACAACGGCCCGATTTTTGTCAACAACGGAGAAGAAGTCCGCGTGGTGGATTGGGATTTCAATGCCTGGGGTGGGCTGGAGCAGGGGATTTATTTTCCGTGGGATCAGGATGATCTCGTCCCGCGCAAAGTTGCAGAAATCGAATGGCTGGATCGCTACCGCGCCCCGATGATTTTGGAAGGCGGCGCCCTCACAGTGGACGGCGAAGGTACGCTCATCACCACCGCACAATGTTTGCTCAACCCCAACCGCAACCCGAAACTCTCCCAAACCCAAATCGAAACCCACTTGAAAGCGTATCTTGGCCTGGAAAAGATCATCTGGCTCCCACGCGGCTCACTCAACGATGAAACCGATGGGCATGTGGATGGCATTTGCGCCTTCATCCGTCCGGGCGAGGTCGTGGTAGCCTGGACGGACGATCAGAGCAATCCCGAATATGAAATCCAGTTGGAAGCCTACGAAGTGCTTCAACAGGCCACGGACGCCCAGGGGCGCAGGCTGAAAGTCCACAAAATCCACAACCCGGCCCCCGTCATCGTGCGTGAAGAAGAAACCGAGGGGATCGACTCCGTGGAAGGCGTCCTGCCCCGCGTTGCCGGAACCTTTATGGGTGGCTCGTATGTCAACTTTTATCTGGCGAACGACGGATGCATTGTCCCCCTCTACGGCGACCCCGCGGACGCCGTTGCCCTGAACACCCTCCAAACCCTCATGCCGGAACGCAAAGTGGTCGGCGTCAAAGGGGGCCGTGAAATTTTCCTGGGCGGCGGCATGGTGCACTGCATCACCCAGCAACAACCGAGCGCAAAATCAAAGTAAGAGAAGTGAAGTGTTTGTTTTTTAGGCAAAGTTTAACCACAAAGGGCACGAAGGAACACAAAGTATTTAACGCTTGCTTCGTGCCCCTTTGAGTCCTTTGTGTTTAAACCACTTTCGACCAGGTTAGGAAACCCACCATGAAAAATCCCATCCGTATCGCCCTCATCCAACTCGCCTACTCCGGCAGGATGGATTCGATGAAAGCCCAATACCGCGCCCTGATCGCCGAAGCCGCGGCGCGCGGGGCGAACCTCGTCTGTCTGTCCGAATTCTCGCTCATCCCCTACTTCCCCGGGGCGCGCCAACCCGAAGGATTTGACTACGCCGAACCGCTTCCGGGGGGCACGTCCGAACGCTTTTTCAGCGAAATGGCCCGGCAACACAAGGTCAAAATCGTTGGCAGTTTGTATGAAGAAGCGGATGATGGCGGCCTGTTCGACACCGCCACCGTTCACGATGAAACGGGCGCACTCGTCGGCAGGACACGGAAGATTCAAATCCCCTCTGGCAACGGGTATCATGAAACCGATTACTACGCGGGCAGCGATCAATACCCCGTCATCCAACTGGATGCCCTAACCCTCGCCACCCCCACCTGCTACGACCAGTGGTACCCGGAAATCGCCCGCATTTACGCCCTCGGCGGCGCAGAACTCATCGTTTACCCGACCGCCATCGGCGACGAACCCGAAGACCACGTGATGGACACGCAAGACGCGTGGGAAACGGTCATGCGCGGCCACGCCATTGCCAATGGCATTTTCATCGCCGCGGTGAACCGCGTGGGCACGGAAAATGGTGTGACCTTTTACGGCAGCAGTTTTGTCTGTGCCCCAGATGGGAAAATCCTCGCCCGCGCGGGTCGCGCCTCCACCGAAGTCCTCCTCGCCGACCTCGACCCAACCGCTATCCCCGACTGGCGATGGCACTTTCCCCTGCTCCATCAACGCCGCGCTTCTGTATACGGAAAAATCCTTCAAACGTGGTCGGGCGATGAAAAGCCTGAATGGGTGGAGGAAACCCCGCGGAGGAGAACGAAGCCAACGGGGGGTGAAATATTAAATCAGGCCGCTGACTGAAATTTGAAGCATCCTCATTTCCACACGAATGGCAGGTAAGCTTTCCATTGATAGTATGGACAGGTAACATTCGCGCTGTCAACAACGGGTGAGCTACCGGTGGCAAAACCAGAGAGCGTTACGACGTATTGACGGCCCATGTCCGGGATTCCGCTGATATTCTTGCCGCCGCAAACAACTTTGAGACCGCTGCCTAACATTGGGGCAGTCAGGTAAGCCGAATTTTCAAAGAAGCCGCTCATATTCGCGCGTATTTTGCCATCAATAGCTATCTCAATGTGGTTGAAGGAAGAGTCAGAAGTGGAGGCGGAGAAATAACGCAGGTTTATCAGACAAGTTCCGGCTGTTTCAACATCTTGAACACAATAAGGATTGCTTACGATCATTGTAACGGCCTGTGGAGCGGTATAAACAGGCTCGTCCGCGAGGGCCAACGTCAGCCCCAGGATTATCATCACCAGTAGAAAGGTTCGCATGACGCGCATACCTGACACTCCACATCACGGACTAAATGCTGGACAGGTCACGTTGGCGATGTCGGTGGACATGGGGTTACGGCTTGAATCCAACGGCTGTATCGTGACCCCATACACATTACCAAACTGGTCGCCTGCCCCGCCCGCATTTGGTAACCCACAAGCCACGCTCAGGCCGTTGGGAACCATGTCATAGCTGTAGTAGATCGTTCCTTCAAAAAAGGCGGTGGCGTTGTAGCGCTTCTTACCGCTGATTGTAATCGCCAACCAGGTCATATAAGGCGCACTGCTCTGATTGTCAGTGGCCTGGATGAAACGTAAGTTGATCGAGCACTGGTCAACCGCAGGATCGGGTTGGTAGCAGTAAGGATTGGAAACCGTGAAGGATGTCAAGGCATCGGGAGCCAATGGATCGGCTTGGGTCCCGCTCGGTCCCGTGAACGGCATTGGAGTTGGCGGTGCCACCTGAGCAGACGTAAACTTATACGCCACCAGCATGCCGCCCATCAGTATCAATACCAGGATTCCCGCGAGGAAAAATTTGCGCATATTATCTCCTTAGCTTTTGTAAGAATGGGTTGGGATGTTTGAATTATAGCACGCCTGCATAATGGCTGATGGCACACAGATAAGCGGATTGCTGATAGTCTAAAATATGCCGTAGGGCGCAATCCGTCGCGTACTGGCGAACCAGATGCTACCCGCCAGCGCCACGCTTCCGTGTATGAGAAAATACTACAAACCTGGTCGGGAGATGAAAAGCCTGAATGGGTGGAGGAAACACCGTTGAGGAGGACGAAGCCGAAGGAGGATGAAGTAAGTCTTGTCTCCTAGATTTTTTCGGCGCTGAGAGTCACTTCCCGTTCCACATAGGATGCTCCCAATTTATAGAACCAAGAAAGGCTAGAATTTACCTCCAGTCTTGCTTACAATCTAAAATAAATTTAGGTTAACCATAAAAAAAACGCCGGAGGTTCTCTCGGGCGTTTTTCTTTGCAGTGAAAAGAAAATTCAATCCCCTGGCACCCCCACTGCCATATTCTGCTTCCCGTTTGCCCTCCCGTTGACGACAACAACTTCTGGTTCTTCGGCCCGTTCAAACTGGCTGTTGTACAGTTCGGCATAGAAACCGCCGCGGTCGAGCAGTTCTTGATGTTTGCCCTGTTCGACAATGTCGCCATCGCGCATAACCAGGATCAGGTCAGCGTTGCGGATGGTGGACAGGCGATGAGCGATGATGAAGCTGGTGCGGCCGACCATTAAGCGGTCCATCGCTTTTTGGATGAGGACTTCCGTGCGGGTGTCTACGGAACTGGTGGCCTCATCGAGGATGAGGATTTTCGGGTCCGCGAGCACCGCGCGGGCGATGGTGAGAAGCTGCATTTGACCTTGCGAGATGTTCGTCACTTCTTCGTTGATGACCATGTTGTAGCCATCGGGCAAAGTATGGACGAAGTGATCCACGTGGGCGGCTTTGGCGGCTTCGATCACTTCTTCGTCGGTTGCGTCGGGGCGTCCATAGCGAATGTTTTCCATGATCGAGCCGTTGTAGAGCCAGGTATCTTGAAGCACCATCCCGAAGCGTTTCCGCAGATCAAAACGGGTGAAATCCCGGATATCGTGCCCATCTACGAGGATGACACCATCATTGACATCGTAAAAGCGCATGAGCAGTTTGACGATGGTGGTTTTGCCCGCCCCGGTAGGGCCAACGATAGCAACCTTTTGTCCGGGTTTGGCTTCCGCAGAAAGGTGGTGGATGATGGTTTTGTCCGGGCTGTAGCCAAAGCGGACGTTTTTGAACTCAACATGCCCATCCAGTTTTTCGATTTGGAGTGGGTGTTCGGCTTCCTTAACTTCTTCGGATTCTTCTAGGAATTCAAAGACGCGTTCGGCGGCGGCCGCGGTTTGTTGGAGGACGTTCGAGATGTTTGCCAATTGCATGAGCGGTTGGTTGAACGAGCGGACGTACTGAATGAACGCTTGAATGTCGCCGACCGTAATAGCGTTGCGGATCGTTAGATAGCCACCCATGACAACGACCGCGACGTAGCCCAGGTTGCCAATGAAGTTCATGATGGGCATCATCAACCCGGAGAGGAATTGTGATTTCCAGGCAACGTTGTAGAGGGTGCTATTGTATTTTTCGAATTTTTCGATGCTCTGCGCCTCTCCGTTGAACGCTTTCATGACTAGATGACCACCGAACATTTCTTCAACATGGCCGTTTACGTGCCCGAGGTAGTCCTGTTGCTCTTTAAAGTACACCTGGGAGCGGTTGACGATGAAGGCCACCACGCCGAGCGAGAGCGGGATCACCACGAGCGCGGTGAGCGTCATCAGCCAGTTGATGGAAAACATCATGATCAACACCCCAACCACTGTTACTACCGAGGTGATAATTTGTGTCAGACTTTGGCTCAGGGTCTGGTTGACCGTGTCCACATCGTTGGTGATGCGGGACAGCACTTCGCCCTGAGTTGTGGTGTCATAATATTTGAGGGGCAGGGTGTTGATCTTTTTGGAAATATCCTGGCGGAAGCGATAGGAGATGTCCGTCGAGACCCCGGCCATAATCCACCCCATTAAGTAAGCAAAAATGGAGGAAACGATATACAGAATCAACATGATCAACAGGATACGACCAATGTAGTCGAAATCAATCGAACCTGTGCCTGCAATCTGGGCCATGATGCCTTCGAACAATTTGGTCGTGGCTTTTCCTAAAACATCCGGGCCAATGATGTTGAAGATGGTAGAGGCAATGGCAAAGATTAAGACCACTACGAGTTGTGTGCGATATGCATCCAAATAACGCAGGAGCTTAGCCATCGTTTGTTTAAAGTTTTTGGCGCGATCCCCTTTTCGCATGGCGGCCATTGGCCCGCCTTCGCCAGAACGTGAGCGTTGCATCATCATGATAATTCCTCCATGCTCAATTGCGAGAGCGCGATTTCTTGATAGGTTCCACAGGTTTCCATAAGCTCCTGGTGCGTGCCTTTGCCAACCACACGCCCCTCATCGAGGACGATGATTTGTTCAGCATTTTTGACCGTCGAAACCCGTTGCGTCACGACAAGCATCGTGCTGTTACCAGTTTTTTCATGCAGAGCACGACGAAGGGCGGCATCGGTTTTGAAGTCCAACGCGGAAAACGTATCGTCAAAAATGTAGATGGGTGGTTTTTTGACAAGCGCGCGGGCAATCGAAAGCCGCTGGCGCTGCCCGCCGGAAACATTTGTCCCTTTTTGGGAAATTTCGGTAGCGAGGCCTTCCGGTTTGGAAAAGACAAACTCTTCAGCCTGAGCGATGTTCAGCGCGTCCTTGATGGCCTCCTCTCTGGCGTGTTCATCCGCGTAGCGCAGGTTGGTTTCAATCGTGCCGGAGAAAAGCGTTCCCTTTTGGGGCACGTACCCGATCTTATCGCGGAGACTGTGCTGGGTGACCCCACGAATATCCACACCATCAATCAAAATTTCGCCATCAGTCACATCGTAAAAGCGTGGAATCAGGTTGACGACGGTAGATTTTCCCGAACCCGTTGACCCGATGAAAGCGGTCGTTTCCCCCGGACGAGCGACAAAGTTGATGTCGTGCAACACATCGGCGTCCGCGCCCGGATAGCGGAAGGAGACGTTGCGAAATTCCACTGCGCCTTTGAACTGACCGTTCAACACGGTTGCGTTTGGCGCATCTTTGATCACCGGCTCGGTATCCAGCACATCGGCAATCCGCTCCGCAGAAACGGAAGCACGCGGCAGGATGATGAACAACATCGAGAGCATCAGGAAGGAGAAGACAATTTGCATGGCGTATTGCAGGAAGGCCATCATATCGCCGACTTGCATGTTTGCTTCAGCGACTTGATGTGCCCCCACCCACAGGATGACGACCGAGAGCACGTTCAGGATGAACATCATCATTGGCATCATGAAGGCCATGACACGGGTGATGAACAAGGTGTTCGCGGTCAAGTCAATGTTGGCTTTGTCAAAACGATTTTCTTCGAAGCCCTGCATGTTGAACGCGCGGATGACCATCATCCCGGAGAGGTTTTCGCGGGCAACCAGGTTCAACCGGTCAATCAACTTTTGGACAATGCGGAACTTAGGCAAAGAAATGGAGATGACAACCATAATCACACCAATCAGAACCAGTACGGCAACGGCAATCGTCCACCACATGGAGGATCCTTTCCCGATGGCACGGATAATGCCCCCAAAGCCCATGATCGGAGCGTAAAACACCAACCGCACCATGAACATAGTCACCATTTGAAGTTGAGTGATGTCGTTAGTCGAGCGGGTAATGAGAGATGCGGTGGGAAATTTGTCAAACTCGGCGTTAGAAAAACTTTCCACCTTTTTGAAGATGTCGCTTCGCAAATCGCGTCCGACCCCCGCCGCAATCTTGGCGGACAGATATCCCACACTGATCGTACACGCAGCAGAAAGCAGGGTCACGAGCAACATGATGCCCCCCACGCGGAGAATGTAGGTTGTTTGCAGATTGCCAGTGTCCATGCCGAGGGCTTCGTATTCTGCTTTAACCGCGACGACCGCGGTTTGGTTGATCATTTTGTCGCCCAGCGTGGCAAAATTTTCGTTGATGGTATTCGAAATCTGGTCACGCTGAGTCGCGGGCAGTTGGCCCAAGACGGCAAAAAGGTCCATCCCTGGCGGGAGTTTGGAAAGGTCAAATTGTCCACCGCCGAATTGGGCGGCCTTTTCAGGGTCAGCTAACGCCTGTTCAAGGGCAGAGACTACGAGTAAACCTTTCGCAAGGGGCGTTTTGAGGGCTTCACGTTCTTCTTCGGTGAGGTCTTTCAGCACGTAGATCGGTTCAGTCGCCAGGATCGGATAAGTTTCAACATAATCCGCCGCTTCCGGGGTTCCGGGTTCGACAAGGGTGTACGCGTCCATCACTGTGGTTTTATCCTCATTACTGAGGAACAAAGCCACATGATCGAGTTCACTTTTGCGAATGGCGTTAGGAACTGCGTCTTCGACGCCGCTTTGCTGGATGCCCGTATTGACGATTTGGGAGAGGTAATCCGGCAGGGCCAGGTCTAGGTTTGCCTGAACAAAGAGCAGGATCACCGCTACCACAAACATCATCATGTAAGGGCGCAGGTATCTTCGAATTCGTAACATACGCGATTATTCTCCTTTATAAGGGGGCTTAGGCAACCACTTCTCGGTGAAATTCATCATCCAGTAAAGTTGCCTTTTCTAATAACAAGTGTAGAGAAGCGTTTACTTGCGCTTTCTCCTCTGGGTTCAAGGTATTTGCCAAACGGGTCAACCAATCAAGACGGGCATGAATGCTATCTTGCAAGGTTTGTGTGCCAATTTGCGTGAGCACCAGCCGTTTCACCCTCCGATCACCAGGGTCTTCGGAGCGTTCGATTAAATTTTCGTCTACCAGCCGGTTGAGCATTTGGCTGGTCGCGGCAGGGGTGATCCCCAGTTCGTCGCCAATATCCGAGACTCCACATGTCCCCTTCCGGCGGATTGCGAACAAGGCCCCAATTTGCGACATAGACAAGCCGCGTTCTTTGGCATAAAAAATGAATTTGTGCATCGAACGCCGCATAAAAGTTTCCATTAGCTTTTGTAGATTGATGGTTACATCGTCGTCATCCATGAATGATTAATCCTTCCGAATAGTTAAGTTTAATTAAATATCAAACCGGCTAAATATATAAAAATACTTACTTTTTGTCAAGAGATAGAATATTTGAAGAAGATAAGAATTTTGAAGGCCCGTGATATAGTTACCCTGATAAATTTCTCGTATTGGGAATAACGCGTTAGCGCAAAACACACTTTTGAGTTATAGGGGATAAAAAATGGTACACAGAAAACGCAGAAAGCACAGAGGCGGTAAAATTCATCAAAATCTTCTGTTTCCATTTATTCCCCGCTGTGCCATCTGTGTACATTTGCCACATTGGCACTTCCACCCCACCTAGTCCCACAAGAATGAGAAGACACAATTTTTTACGGTATTGCGAAAAAATTTTCAACGAGCATATCTATGGAGGTTCAACTTGAAACCTGGCATTGACTACATCGGCGTCGGCGTTGGCGCGATGGTTTTTAACGAACGTGGAGAAGTGTTCTTGAGCCAACGCGGCCCAAAGGCGACCAACGAGCGCGGCTGTTGGGAATTCCCTGGCGGGAAGGTTGATTTCGGCGAAACCCTCGCAGAAGCTATCGTCCGCGAATTTCGCGAAGAGTACGAATTGGAAATCGAAGTCATCGAACTCCTCAAAGTTGCCGACCACATTCTGCCGAACGAGGGCCAGCATTGGGTGTCCCCCACATTTATCGCGCGGCACGCCAGCGGAACCCCGCGCATCGTTGAACCCGAAAAATGTTCAGCCATTGGATGGTTTACAATGGATGCGCTCCCGGAACCACTCTCGGTGATTTCCAAAGATGACGTAAAGGCTTATCGAGAGAAATTTCCTGTTTCAAAAGGCGATGAATGAAAAGCTGTTCATTTTGTTAATCACATGCCTCACCCTTGCAGGCAGTTTTGCTTTTCCGCGCCCTACCTATGCGTGTTCCTGCGTCGCGCCCGGAACGCCTCTCCAAGAACTCGCCAACGTAGATGCCGTTTTCATCGGCAAAGTGATGGGAGGCGGAGCGAACCCCATCTACACGCTCCAAAACTACCTGGCGCAATACGTCCCCTTTCTTCGCAATAACGCCAACGGGAGTCGGCGCTACTCGTTCTACGTTGTCCAATCTTGGAAAGGCGTTGACCAAAACGCCATCACCATCCAAACTGGTTCAGGCGATGCAGATTGCGGATACACTTTCACCCCCACTCAGGATTATCTGGTCTATGCGCGGCGCGCCGCCAACGGCAATTACACCACCAGCATTTGCAGCCGCACCACCGAAATGGCCTACGCTGCCTCGGACATGATCTACCTCAGCGGTCTTCCCCTCCTCCAGTTACGGAATACCTATCATCCCAACCAACCACTTTATCTTTGCGTGGGCGTCACCTCGGGACTCGTTCTCATCCTCCTGGGTTTCGCCTACTACCACCGCAAAAAACGCACCAGCCAAACCGAATAAAGTCTCCATGAATCCAACCAAAACCATCCTCATCACCGGCTCCACCCGCGGCATTGGCCTCGGGTTAGCCATTGAATTTCTCAAACGAGGGCACAACGTCGTCATCAGCGGACGCGCCCAAAATTCCGTAGACCACGCCCTCGCCGACCTGACAAACACCTACAACCCCCAAAACCTCTTCGGCTACCCCTGCGATGTCACCCGCCTCGAACAAGTGGAAGCCCTCTGGCAGGCCGCCGCAACCCACTTCGAGCGCGTGGACATCTGGATCAACAACGCTGGGATCACCCACCCCCAAACCAACATTTGGGACATAGGCCCCGCCACCGTCCAAGCCATTGTCCAAACCAACCTGCTCGGCACCTACCACGGCTGTCGCGTCGCCATCCGCGAGATGCTCAAACAAGGCGGCGGACAGGTCTACAACCTCGAAGGGTTCGGCTCCAGCGGCAGCGTCCGGGCTGGGTTAGGCATCTATGGCACCACCAAAGCTAGCATCACCTACCTCTCCAAAGCCCTCGCCGCCGAACTCAAAGGCACCCCCGTTCTCCTCGGCACCCTCCAACCCGGCATGGTCGCCACCGAACTCGTTACCGACCAATACAAAGACAAACCCGAAGACTGGCAACGGGTCAAAAAAATCTTCAACATCTTTGTCGAACGCGTCGAAACCGTCACCCCCTACCTCGTTGAACACATCCTCGCCAACACCAAAAACGGCGCACACATCTCCTTCTCCTCCCAACTCAAACTCACCTGGCGCTTCATGACCGCCCCCTTCGTCAAACGAAACGTCTTCGATTAAGAAAAATGAAAACCTACGGCTCCCAATCCATGATCGCCCCCCTGCAAACCGTCCTCGTCCGCGCCCCGGATGAAGCCTTTGGCAACGCCGACCCCGCGCGGTGGCACTACGCGGCAAACATTGATCTGGCAACCGCGCGTGCCGAACACGCAGCCTTCGTCGGAATCTTGGCCCGCGCGGGCGCGGAAATCGTTCACCATACCACCCCCCTCCCCGACCACGCCGACGCCATCTTCGTCCACGACCCGGTCATCGTCTGCGACCAGGGCGCGGTGATTCTGAAAATGGGCAAAGACCTCCGCCGCGGTGAAGAAGACGCTATTGCCCACACCCTCGAAGGCATGGGCATCCCCATCCACTATCGCCTACACGGCGACGCCACTGCCGAAGGCGGCGATCTGCTCTGGGTGGACGAGCATACCCTCGCCGTCGGACAAAGCTTCCGCACCAACGCCGAAGGCCTCCGCCAGCTGCAAGAAGCGCTCCCCGAAGTTAACGTGCTCCCCGTCCACCTCCCCTACGCCGACGGCCCCGACACCTGCCTGCACCTCATGTCTTTCATCTCCATCGTGGGCGAAAAACTCGCCGTCGTCTACCTCCCCCACATACCCGTGCCGTTCTACCAACTTCTGCAAACCCGCGGCTTCCACTTCGTCGAAGTCCCCGAAGAAGAATACCTGACGATGGGACCTAACGTTCTCGCCCTCTCACCCAGCGTATGCGTCATGCTCGAAGGCAACCCGATCACCAAAGCGCGCCTGGAAGCGGCAGGGTGTACGGTCTACACATATAAAGGGAATGAGATTTCGTTGAAGGCGGAGGGTGGGGCAACGTGTTTGACGAGGCCGATATTACGTTAAAATAAATTTATGGATCTCACCCTTACCACCCCCGCCCTCCTTTTCCCTGCCATCTCCCTGCTTTTCCTCGCCTTCACGAATCGGTTTTTGACCCTGGCGAATTTGATGCGCGATCTACACGCCCGTTACAAAAAAGAGCCGGACCCCAAAATTAAAGGACAACTCAAAAATTTGCGCTACCGTATTCTCATCATCCGCGATATGCAGATTTGGGGCGTTTTGAGTTTTTTGGGCTGCGTCCTTTGTATGTTCGTACTCTTCGCCGGACAAATTATCTTAGGGAAGTGGATTTTTGGAGGTAGCCTGATTTGTCTCCTGATAGCTTTAGCCCTTTCTTTGCGTGAAATTCAGGTTTCGATTGACGCACTTACATTACAAATTTCTGATCTGGATGAATGGGATTAACGGTCGCAAATGATGTCCTAAAAAATGTCTCGGAAGAAGCACTTCTTCCGAGACATTTTTTTACGACAGGTTTTTCTCTACAAATCCACCGTACACCCCAACCCCGGTGTTTCACTCGCCTTAAAACATCCCTCCTCCAAGTGAAAACCAGCCAGCGTCGGGTCATGCACCAGGTCCAGATGTCCGTCCAAATCCACATATTCAACGGCGGGGCTGCTGAGGGCGAAGTGTAACCCGGCGGCAATGAGGAGGGCGGGTTCAATCGTGCAACTGACCATCGTCATCAACCGGGCGGCGCGGGCGATGGCGTCCATTTGACGGGCACCGCGGAAGCCGCCGCACGTTGCCATTTTGACGCTCATCCCCCCAACGGATTTGTGGGCGGCGAGGGAGAGGGCGGACGCGGGGGCACAGGCACTCTGATCGGCGAAAATGGGAACGGGGCTGTGTTTGGTGACGTGGGAGAGGGCGGCGTGATCTCCGGGGGCGGTGGGTTGTTCGAGAACGCTGATTTTTCCTTGCAACGCACGAGCCACATCCAACGCTTGTTCCACGGTGTACCCGCCGTCGGCATCGAGCCACAGGACATGTTCGGGGAGGGCGCGGGTAATGGCTCGCATCCGGTGAACGTCGGCGTCCGGGTCGGTGCCCCCTTTGACCTTCAGCATCCGGAATCCGCGCCGGGCACGTTCCCGCGCGCGTTCAACGGTCTCTTCAACGGGGGCAAGGGGGATGGTGGCGGAGGTTTGTACCTGGGAGCGGTAGCCACCGAGCAAGCGATAAAGGGGCATCCCTGCGGCGAGGCCGAGAAGGTCATGGAAGGCCAGGTCAAACGCGCAGATTGTACCGGGGGAGTCAGCAGCAAGGGTTTCCACGCGGGAGAGGGAGTATTCGATTTGGGTTGGGTGTAAATCGGGAGCGAGGTGGGCAGCTTCGCGGGCTTTTTGGAGGAGGTGCTCGGGGATTTCACCGGTGAGGTTGGGATGGGCGACGGCACACCCCCAGGCGGTGTGGCCTTCCACGGTTTCAAGCCGCACAAAGATGGCCGTGAGATGGGTGATCGGGGGCAGTTTGGCCATCTGGATGGGGTGGAGCAGGGTCAAATCTACGGGGGTGACGGTCGCTTTTTTGATTTGCATGGGAGCCTCCTTAAGCAAGATTGTACACAGATAGCACAGAGAAAACAGTAGAAACGGATTTTGTAATTGTACCCAGGATTGTCAGAGATGGACGATCCTTTCGGCTTTGCGAAAGGCGGTTCTGTCCGGGTGGACGAGGGTTCCGTCCGGGTGGACGAGGGTTCTGTCCGGGTGGACGAGGGTTCTGTCCAGGTGGACGAGGGTTCTGTCCAGGTGGACGAGGGTTCCGTCCGGGTGGACAAGGGTTCCGTCCACCTGGACGCTCCTTACGTTACAGAGCTAGAGGAGATGGCGAGGGAGAGATTCCAGCCAGGATTTTTGGAAGAAGAGGTTGCCATTCAGTGTCACTTGAAGTTGCACATCTATGTGAAAGGCGGTTTCCGTGCTGCGAATGGAACCGGTGGCGCGGATGTGGGTCTGGTATCGTTCTTCGAGTTCGTAATCCACTTCGGTGTAGAGGTGCGTGTGGGCAGGGTCGCGGTCGGAGGTAGTCATTTCGAGCATTTCGGCAGTGAAGATGCGGGTGCCATCGGGGAGGATGGAGGTGTCGTCGCCGTAAGTTTTGACGGTGGTGGTGCCTTTGATGACATCTTGCGTGATCTGCCAGACGGGGGGGGAGTAGCTTTCTTTGCCGAGGGAGATTAGTTCAGGCGGGGTGGTCTTGAGGGGCGGGGGTTGGACGAAGCTCTCGCCGGGGAGGGTGGGGAGAATGAGCCGCGAGGGGGTAGCGGGACCACGATGGAGGGTGAGTTCGGCGGGGTAAGGGGCGGGCCAGATGACGGGCCAGTACGCGCTCGCCACGCTGAGACGGATACGATGTCCGGGGAGAAAACGGTATCCGGCAGCTTTCATTTGGACGCGAACTTCGTAGATTTCGCCAGGGGTGAGGGGTTCGGGGGATTCATGCCTGTTGCGGTGGGTAAGGTTGAGGACGCCGCGGGTGACGGAGCCGACGGTGCCGTCGGGGGCGAGGTCGTTGAGGCGGACGACGAGGTGGGCGACAGGGGCGGAGGCGCTGAGGTGGAGGATGGCTTCGGGGAAGCCGAGGATGTCGAGGGTTTCGGTGAGGGGTTCGCTGGTATAGGTGAGGGCAAGGCTCTCGTCGGGGCGGAGGTCGCGGGCGAGGCCGTTGGGAGAGGAGCCGCCACCCCAGCAGAGGGCGTCGCGCGTGCCGTGGGTGGGGTGAGGGGAGAGGATGTCCAATTGTGAATGGTCAATGGTCAACGGGAAAGGGTGAAGATCGTCGCCGAGACGCAGAGGGAGGGGGGTGGTACGGGGTGGGGGGTAAACAGGTTCGGCGGTCCAGGTGCCGTTGAGGTGGGGGGGGAAGGGGGCGGGGGGGGTGTATTCGCGGCGGAAGGTGGTGAGGGCGGGTTCGTCCATCACGCGATTTTCGATGCCTTTGAGCCAGTAATCAAAGAAGCGCACCATTTCGTGCATCCAGTCCACGTTGGGGCCGGGGTAGCCGTTGTGCGGGAGGGTGTGGGTCCAGTTGCCGATTAAGGCTTTGCGGGGGGCGGTACATTTTTCCATCATGCGGAGGACCGGGTCGGTGTAACCGTCATGCCAGCCGCCGAGGAGGAACATGGCACACCGGATGCGGGTATAGTCCGGGGCAAGGGAGCCACTGCGCCAGTACGGGCCGTCGGTGGGGTGTTTGAGCCATTCGATGAGCCAGGGGGGGGTATTTTCCAGGCGGGCTTTCCACTGTTCCGCCCAATTCGTCCCAGCGAGTTCGAGGTTGGGGGGCATGGCGTTCATCCCAACCTGGCTGACCGCGTATTGGGCCATTTCGCTGACGACCATGCACCCGCCGATGTAATGCACGTCGTCCGTGTAGCGGTCATCGGTGGCGTACATGGGGACGATAGCTTTGAGGTGGGGGGGCTGGAGGATAGCGACTTGAATGGCTGTGAACCCACCGTAACTTTTGCCCCACATGCCGACGTTGCCGTTGCACCAGGGTTGGGCGGCGAGCCATTCGACGGCGTCGTAACCGTCCTGGGTTTCTTCGGGGGTGTATTCGTCGCGGGCGAGGCCTTCGCTGGAGCCGGTGCCGCGAATGTCCAGGCGGCAGCCTGCGAACCCGCGTTGGGCCAGGTAGGTCATGCGTTGGTGATCGGCGATGAAGCGGTAGTCGTCTTTGCGGTAGGGGATCATTTCCAGCACGACCGGGAATTTTTCGTCGGGGGTGCGAGGCTGTGGGAGCCAGAGGGTGGCGGAGAGGATGGTCCCGTCGCGAGCGGGGATACGGAGAGGGGTTGGAGGTTGGAGGGGATAAAGGTCTGGGGACATGATTCATTCCAAAGAAGGAGGGACTTCTCTTGTGTAGCCGCCTTCCAGGGTAAAGTAAAACGTTGCGCCGCGGCCCACTGCGCCTTCAGCCCACACATCCCCTCCATGCCGGTGGATGATGCGTTGGATAATGGCGAGGCCGACGCCGTTACCTTCAAATTCATCATCCCGGTGCAAACGTTGGAAGACGCCAAAAAGCCGGTCGGCATACTGCATATCGAACCCTGCGCCATTGTCGCGAACGAAATAGGAGAGGCCGCGCGGGGTGGGTTCACTCCCGATTTCAATCTGTGGGTGGGGGGTGTTGCGGGTGAATTTGATGGCGTTATTGAGCAAGTTGGTGAAGACTTGTTGAATGAGGAGGGGATCAGCTTCACATGGGGGCAGATTGCCCAGGACAACCGTAATTTGACGCTGGGCAATTTCGCCTTCCTGTTCGAGCAGGAGTTCATGAAGAATGTTTTGCGGATAGACGCGGGTTTTCTGGATTAATTTTCGTCCCAAACGGGAGAAAGCTAACAGTCCATCTACAAGCTCCCCCATACGACTGGCATTTTTCCGAATTTTTTCCTGATAGGAGCGGGCAAGGGGGGATAACTCGTCGAGGAATTCTTCAAGCAAAATCGAGGAATAACCATTGATGGCCCGCAAGGGGGTACGGAGGTCGTGGGAGACTGAATAAGAAAATGACTCTAGCTCCCGATTGGTTGCTTCGAGTTCGGCTGTACGCTCTCGAACGCGTTGTTCAAGTTCTTCGGCATAACCACTAACCCTGGTATGGTAACGGGCATTTTGAATGGCGACGGCAAGTAGGTCAATCATCACTTGAAGGACCGCGATGTCTTCCCCGGAAAAGGCTGCCTCTACCTGGCTTTGGACGGTAAGCGCACCGATGGCCTCGCCTCGCACGAGCAAAGGCAGTGCTAGTTCGGAGCGTGTGTCCGGCAAATGTGGGTTGTCAAAATGAACCGCATCCAATCCAACATCAAGGGCGATGCGCGGGGTTTTGTGAGCAATGCTCCAGCCAATCATAGAGCTAGAACCAATCGGGAGAGCATGTCCGGCTTTGAGCATTTTCTGGCCCGCCTCACCGGTTCCCGCCCGTAGAACTGCATGGGTCTCGTCTTCGGATAGTAAAAAAAGCCCCACATAATAATATTCAAAGCGTTCTTTGACTAAGTCTACGATTTTTTGGCTCAGGATGTCAGGCTCGAGGATGGAAATCGCAGCCTTTGAAACATCAACGGCAGTTTTTATGCGGGCGCGCTGGTTTTCAAGTTGGTGGATGAGCGTGTGAAGTTCTTCTTCTTTTTGTTTGCGCTCAGAAATATCGCGGACGATGCTTTGGATGCCTTGGGGGACCCCATCTTTGTCGTAGACCATCATGGAATTGACTTCCATCGACAGTATCCCTCGGGTGCGGGAGAGAAAGTTTCGCTCATAAAGAGGCGGTTGTTGACCTTTTTTGAGGGACTCGAGACGCATCGTTAAATTATCGCGCTCTTCGGGGATCACAAATGTATAAACCGATTGACCTATGATTTCCTCCCGTGAATACCCCAACAATCGGGAAGCCTGCCGGTTCGCCTCGAGGATGGTTCCGTCCAACCCAATAAAAAAAATCCCATCCGTTTGTGCTTCAAACAGCGCACTATACCGATTTTGAATATGCTGGAGTTTTTCTTCGGTTTTTTTGCGTTCGGTAATTTCGCGGAGGACACTTTGGGTTTGAACCGGCTCACCGGTTTCATCCCATACCAGGGAAAGGTTGATCTCCACTGGAAATTCTTCCCCATTATGCCGGAGCATTTTACGCTCATAGAGGGGGATAATTTGCCCACTTAGGATGGTATGCAACTGATGAAGGCCTAAGTTACGTTCGTCAGGGGCGATATAATCCAGGCCGCTCTTCCCAATTATCTCTGCATGAGTCACGCCGAACATTTCCTCCCCTCGTTGATTGATATCCATAACCGTAGAATCAAGATTCATCAAGACAATCGCATCGTTGGTCCGGTCGAATACCGCCTTATAACGTTGTTCGAGTTTTCTAAACGAATTTTCGGCCTGACGTCTTTCGGCAATTTCCTTTTCCGCCTGATCCAGCACCTCCCGAAGGTTAACCATGAGGGCAACCAGTAGCCCCATAATCGAAACGAAAACGGTTGTATAAACGATGACATAATCTATTGGTAGATATGTAATTTTAGGTTCAATAGGACGATAATATTCGATCACCACAAAATATATTACGATGATCAGGGAGAAGGCAGAAAAAAACAGGCCACCCCTACCCCCCAACAAAACCCCAGCGAAAAAACTAATCACCACCAAAATCAATAATACTGGCGAATTAAGCCCCCCAGACAAATACGCAAATGCGAATACCACAAGTGTGACAAGCATTAAGTAGACAAAACCCGTCAGCTCTAGTGTCTCCTGCTTAAGTAAGCTATTAAGAAAAACCAATGCGACGAGGGTTATTGTCATTGGCAAAAATCGTTCTAGCTCCACCTGGATGATCAAATTCGTGATTAGAGAAATCACGACGATGATAAAGGTAAATTGGAAAACAAACCGCAGAAGTTTTACTGATTGACTATTGCCTGGCCCGCCAAACACAGGAGGATATAATAATTGTTCAAACCATTTGTGCATGAAGACCTCTTCGACGATCTGAACGAACGGTTTAATTGTCCATCCTATTCAAAATGAAATTCATCAAATGTATAACCATCACCAGGCTCCCTAAAGGCTAACCAACGCGACCTGTGAGACACGGTAAACGGCCAAATCTTATTCTAAACACTACCCCCATTATACAATCTGCCACATTCATTTTTAGCCGAAAATCATCGAATTTTTTGTTCCGCAAAAAAACTCCCGAAACTAAAAGGCACTCATTGACGAGTGCCTTTTTGATACGTGTGCAAACAAATGAAACCTTACTTTTCAGAGCAATGAGCAATCCCAAAAATAATTCAACTTTAAGAGTAGAATCACGTACATCATACTATGAGATTTTTCAGTTTTGAAAAATCAACCGTAAGGTGGCCGATAGCTTAGAGCCATCCTGTAAATAGGAGTTCCAATATGGAAATTGTCATCACGCTGTTCATCGTCGGGATTATTGGGCTTGCCCTGCTCTGGGGCGTCTTCCAATTTGTCCGCTTCATTCCAAACAACCGCATAGGCCTCGTCGAAAAACGTTGGGGCCGCGGCTCCGTCAAAAGTGGCTTGATCGCCTTAAACGGTGAGGCAGGGTTCCAGCCAGATGTGTTACGCGGTGGGATTCATTTGCTCATGCCGTTCCAGTTTAAAATTCACATGGCTCCCCTCGTCACCATTCCGCAAGGTAAGCTCGGCTATGTCTTCGCACGGGATGGCAAACCGCTCGACCCCACCCAAGTGCTGGCAACCAATCTGAAAGCAAATGATTTTCAAGATGTCCGCATCTTTATGGCAAACGGTGGGCAACGTGGCCCACAACGTTTAATTCTGCGTGAAGGCACGTACGCCATCAACCTTGTGCAATTCGTGGTTATCACCGAAGAACGCGTCTACTCCCTTCCTCTCAGCCGGGAAGAGGCCGAAACCATCCAAAAAATGGCCGAAGTAATTGCAGAACGGAAGGGCTTTCGTGGCGTTGTCATCAAGGATACTGACGACCTTGTAGGGATTGTTACCGTCCACGACGGTCCGTCCCTCCCTCAGGGCGAAATCATCGCTGCCATCAAAGGGGATGAACCCACCGAAAAAGCCACCTACCATAATAGTTTCCAAGACCCTGACCGGTTCTTACTCGCAGGCGGGATGCGCGGACGCCAATTACAGGTACTCGTCGAAGGCACGTACTACATCAACCGACTTTTTGCAACCGTTGAAATGATCCCCAAAACGATCATCGAAGTCGGGCATGTGGGCGTCGTTGTCTCCTACACCGGCGAAACCGGCGCGGACATTTCAGGCAAAGAATACCGGCACGGCGAGTTAGTTGAAAAGGGCTTCCGTGGGGTGTGGAGCGAACCACTTCTCCCCGGCAAATACGCCTTCAACACCTACGCCGGGAAAGTTGTCCCCGTGCCCACGACCAACATCATTCTAAAATGGATCAGCGCCGAAGTTGGCTCTCACCGTTTCGATGAAAACCTGACCGAAGTCACACTGATTACGAAGGACGCGTTTGAACCGTCCCTCCCGCTTTCCGTCGTGGTCCACATTGACTACCAAAAAGCCCCGTTGGTTATCCAACGTTTTGGCGACATCAAAAAGCTCGTCGAACAAACCCTCGACCCGATGGTCGCCGCTTACTTCAAAAATATCGGCCAAACCCGCACTCTGATTCAATTAATTCAGGAACGGAGCGTCATCCAACAAATCTCTAGCCAGGAGATGAAAGAAAAATTCAAGCATTACAACCTGGAATTAGAAGAAGTGCTCATCGGCACCCCTAAATCCCCCAAGGGCGACGAACAAATCGAAAAAATCCTGACCCAACTTCGGATGCGCCAGATCGCTGAGGAACAGGTCGAAACCTATGGTCGCCAGGAAAAAGCTGCTGTCAAAGAGCGTGAACTGCGCGAAGCCGAAGCCCGTGCCCAGCAACAAACCAAAATCACCGAGTCCGAACTAAGCATCACCGTTCTCACCAACCAGGGGAAAGCGGACTACAATCGTGCCCTGCAACAAGCCTCCCAAATCCGCGCCCTCGCGGAAGCCGAGGCCGAACGCACCGCCCGCCTCGGCGTCGCCCAAGCCATCGCCACCGAAGAACAGGTCCGCGCCTACGGTGGCCCGCAATTCCAGGTAACACAACAAGTCCTCAACCGGTTTGCCGAAGCCATCCAGGCCGCCCGCGTGGATGTAGTTCCCCGCATCGTCGTTGGCGGTAACGGAGGGGGCGAGGGTGGCGGCTCTGCTGGAAACAGCCTCATTGAAGCCTTGCTCGCCATGCTCCTCTCCGATAAACTTGGCGCGATGAGTACCGAAAGTCAGGCTGAACGCGATCCGTCCGTCGACAGCCTCCGCGCTCAAATTCGTCAAAGTCTCCAACAAACCACCCAGAACCCCGCTGCCAGCCCACCCGCGGCATCAATGCCTGCAACACCAACTGCCACACCTCCGTCCACCACTCAAGCACCCAAAACCCCACCTGCACAGAATCCCCCGCGCCCCGCGTCAAAGTAACCGTATAGAGCGATTAAATCGCCAATAGCCCCTGGAGATTTTCCAGGGGCTATTTTCTTCCCCCAATCCATGCTATCATCCCCCTCTCCTTTTCCCCTTTTCTCCCATCCCCCCTACTCGCCACCCCCCACTTCCCCCTTCCCCATGCTCCTTCCCCTCCTCTTCCACTTCAACCAACACCTCAACGAACACGCCCTCCTCGCCAGCCATGTTTGTTATCGCGGTCTGCTCCGCACCCTGCGCGCCAATCCCGCCATCAAAGCCAACATCCATATCTCCGGTACCCTCCTCACCGCCCTCAAATGGCTCGACCCCGAACCGTTGGAAATGATCCGTGACGGCCTAACTGACGGGCAATTTGAACTCGTCGGCAGCACCTTCGCCCAAAACGTTCCCTACGCCACCAACGACTGGGACAACGTCCGGCAGATGGAACTTCACCAAAAAGTGTTGCACGACACCTTCGGCCTCACCCCCACCGCCTTCTGGAACCCCGAACGCTGTTGGCGACAATCCCTCGTCCCGATCATCGCCCGCGCAGGTTACTGCACGATCACCCTCGAAGACCACATCCTGGAAGCCAGCGGCGGTCTGGCCCTATCCGTCTACCAAACCCGCACAGACAAACACACCCTCAACATTGTCCGCGACGACGAAAAGCTCAAACACCTCTTCAACTTCGCCGCCTGGTTCGGCGACTCCTACCCCCTTCTCACCTACCTCGACAATCTTCCCCCCTCTCCCCGCGAGAGAGATGCTGGGAGTGAGGGGGTCGTTCTTTGCTACGCCGAAGACGCCGAAGCCATGGGCCTCTGGGGCTACTTCCACGGCGTTATCCCTCAGCAAACTTGGGACCGCCTCGACATCCTCCTAAAAACACTGGCTACGCGCAACAATATTCACACCATCCACTTCGCCCAAATCCCCGAACCCACCACCGAACTCACCCCCATCGCTGACGGAGCCGCCGCATGGATGAACGCCTCCCTCGCCCAAGAAGGTCTCCCCTACCACGAAGATGGCTACACCGGCTGGTTCGACTTCAATGCCCGCGCCCCCAAACTCGCCACCTTCCGCGCCAAACACACCCTTATCCGCACCGCCATCCAAAAGACCGACACCACCCTACCCGAAGCCGCACGGCTCCATGCCCTCGCCCTCCATTGTTTTCTCACCCACCAATACGAATTTGGGTGCATCGGCATCGGCGGATTGAAAATGCGCGGGTGGTCAGGGATGCACGCCGCGTTTGCCTTGAGCAACATCGCCGGATTCACCGGACAACGCCCGCGCCTGACCTCAGAATCGTCCATCTTTGGCGGCGATCTCAACCAGGACGGACACGGCGAACTGAAATATTTCAACGACCAAGATTTAGCCGCCACCACGTACTATGGCGGACGGCTGTTGTATTGGGCCGATCTTCGCACCGGACAGCTGCGCGTGGGCAATCCCAGCGCGGTCGTCCCCGGCAAATATGAGGCCGATTCCGTGCCCCCGCCACAAACCCAACACCCCAATTTCTGGCTACCGGACAAGAGTTCCTACGCCGAATTTGACCAGCGCGAAGAGGCCCCCACCCGCCTGGCGAAGTTTCTCCCCGCGTGGGTGTGGGAGAATTACGGAGAACCCATCACCCTTGCGGCGCGGGAAATGCGTTTGGAAGGAGAAGCACCCTATTTGACTGCCCAACAAGGCGCGTTTTGCGATGAAATTTCCGTGGATAATGTGCCCCGTTTTTCACGAGAACAGGAGATGGATTTCGCGGAGGAGTTTATCCACGCGTGGTACGTCGTTGTGCTCGACCCTACCCTCACGCTGGAAAAATGGTATTTCCTCGAGGCAGACACCGTCGGGGTACGGTATGTGTTCAAAAATGCAGGCGACCGGGAGCGGCACATCCACTGGACGACAACCAGCGAACTCGCTTTGGACTATGCCGCGCTGCTCGATCATGGCCGCGCCGCCCTCGCTTTTTTGCCTGATCAACCGGGCGTCACCAACCCTCTGACAGGCGAAACCCTCCGCCTGATTGCCGACCGCGCCCCGACCGAGTTCAGCCACACGCCCGCGTTGTTGGGGCTGTCCGTCGGGTTAACGTTTGACCTCGCGCTTGCCCCCGGAGAGACGGAAACGGTGTATGTACGGTTGGTAATAGAGCGAAACAATTAGTACCCTTAAAAAGAATGGGTCGGGCTGAACAGCTCGACCCATTCTTTTTTAAGGAGAAAGAAATTTATTCACATCCGTAAAATGATCCGGCCACGCCGTTCCAACACACAAAACTGTTCCAACGGGCAGAGTCACTTCCGAGCGCGTCTTTGATCGCTTGCGCCGCTTGAAAATTGCCGTTTCCCCAAACTGTCTCATCTATCAGGGCAAACAGCTCCGCATGGGAAGGGCGGTCGCCGGGATTGGTGTGGTAATCCCACCACTGGCGCATCCAGTCCAGTTCGTAACCCAAGTAGTCGCACCAGGTTGCGTCGCCGCCAAACTGTTGGTGACAGTATGCCTGATCAGCCCCGGTTTCCGCGTGGTACACAGTGTTTTTCCCATCCCAATACACAATAATGCCATCAGGATTCAGGGTGCTAACATCATCATGGGGGTGGGCGTTCCAGATGTCAATCGAAACGTAGTGGCCCCACCCTTCCATCGCCGCGCAGGAACCGTATTCGAGCGTAGTCATGCCGTGCCCGGAGTCACCTTTGGAACAGTCATTTTTGTAGTCGGCGGCGGACGCCAGGACGCGATGCCCGTATTCGTGCCCAACGATAAACTTGCGCCGTTGTTGGCCGGAACTCATGTAAATGCCTGGTTCACCGAAGATGCTTGTCGCGCACGAACCTTTATCGGGGTTATCGCCACAGCCTGCAATCTTGAGGTAGTAGGTCACGCCATTTACGCCACCACTGAACCGCTCCTGGATGGCATATGAAAGGATACCGAGAGAGTCGTAATTCATAATCTCAGGACGATAGACCGCGTTGGGGGCGACGTTGCCAATAACCACATACGCACCCGCGAGGTCAGTGAGGTCATCACTGGTGGAGGTCAGGTGTTTGACGGTAATGTAATCACCACCGCTTTCCAGCCGGGATTCGCCGAACCAGAGGAGCATGACGGGGTTGGTGGAAACGGTCGAGATTACAGCACACCCGTAGCGATTGAGGTAATCGAAGAATAACAGGTTAGAATTGCCGCTGCCGTTGCCCTGGACGATGGCGACTTTTGCCCCGCGGGCACGCCAGCCATCGTCGTTCAAGCCATAATCTTCGCCGAAGCCGTTATCAATGGGGGCGGTGTACCACTCCAAACAGACGGTGAACAAGAAGGCATCGGGGGAAGCGGGGGCGGTCAGGGTGTCTAGGGTTTCAGGATTTGCCTGAGGATCTAATTGGGGGGGCGGGAAATCGTCGCTGGTGCCAGGATCGGTGGGGGGTTCGTTGAGGATGGGGTCCGCGCCATCGTAAATGATGAGATCGGTCAGGTTGTTGGTATCGTATCCGGGTGGGATGAGGGCTTGCAGCATCGGGCCGAGGGCGGCGTTGTGATCGAAGTTCATCGCAGTCATCTGACGGGCGAGGCCGAGGGCGTTGTAGAGGACGAGTTTGCCTTCGGGGTCGGTTTCATCGGGGTGAAAGGCGACGTAGGGGATTTCGACTTTGTAGAATTCGCCAGTGGTCAGATCGGTGACGATGACTTCGCCCAACATCCGGGCAGCTTCGCGCACTTTCTGAACCGCAGGGAGAAGAAGCCCGATCAGAATAGCTTCGGTATGCGTGTCACCGGCTAAAAGCGTGAAGGGATCGCCCCGGTGCTGGGTTTTTTCGCCGCCGGAAACGACGGTGAGCAGGTATTCGATTTGTTGGGGATGCGGGCTGTTGTTGGCAAACGTCATCAGCACGTTGTCAATATCTACGACCACGCTCGAATCGTCGGTGGGGATTTGCGCCCAGGTGAACTGGACTTCGGTTGGGGTGCTTTCATCCACATGGGTGTTGTCGTCATCCGTGGGAGGCGGGGTAGAAGCGGCGCCACCACCGACCACGAGCGGGAGGTACACCGTGTATTTGTTCGTCCACAAATAGTCTTCGGTTTCGCCGTAGGTGTAACCCGCGGCGGGGCCAGAGCCATTGTCGGCGGTTGCCATTTGTTCGGCGGCGGTGAGCCGGAGCCACATTGGTTTGGACGGGTCGGGATTCCACGCGGTGAAGGCGGGGGTGGTGAAGGTGTACGAACCCGGTCCGGCAAGGGTGAATATCATGTTTTCCACGGCCCATTCGGGGACACCCACGCTCGATCCGGGGCACGAACCGACGTTGCCACCCCACGCACCGCTCCGATCCCAGTCCATCCAGAGATTGGCGTAGGCGACCAGTGCGCCGCCCGTGTACGAATCCGGCACGGTGACGGTAAAGGTGAGGGTCATTTCCTGGCAGTGGGGAAATTGGGCGGGGAGGCTGAGGCCGTTGTCCGCACCGTCGTTATCCGCGAGGCCAACGGTGCCGGTAATGATGAGGTTGTTCCCGTCGGGGTCGGCGTCGAGGCCGGTGTCGGGGAGTTCTTCACCGCTGAGGCTGGGGCCGAGGGTGAACGCGAGGGTGGTGTTATCGTGCCAGGGGCCGTTGGCGTTGAGGGTAGTGGGAAATGCGCCGATGACGCCAGGGTAGGCGTACAGGGTCGCGCCCGCGGCGTTGTTGCTGTCGGGGGCATCGCCGTAGTCATGGGTTAGCCCACCCCCGTCCGGGAGGGTGAACGGCACAGGCGGGTGATATTTGGGTCCGGGCGTGGCCGCGGTCAGGAAGAAGAACGCGGTCAGCGCCAGGGTTAAGATGAGGGGAAGGGGTTTGGTTTTCATATAGCTCCTGGGGGTGATTGGTTGACTGGTTGATCAGTTGGGGGATGAGTGACGTGCGGGAGGAAAACTCGCTACCACTCGCCACATGCCACTTTCCATTATCGAATAATCAACGGCAGATAAACGACTTCGACAAGTTCAAATGCGCCGATGTCGCAAGAGGAGGTACGAGGGCGACCGCGCTGATCGAGGCCGTTGACGAAGGGGGCGGCGCAGGCCGCGTCGTCAGCGGCATTAATGGCCGGGCTGTCGGGGAGCAGGGCCGCGGTCCAGGTCAGGCCGCCGTTGTCTTGGGTGTTATCGAGCAGGGGGTCGGTGTTCACCTGATCGGAAGGTTGGGTGAGGTCACAATCGGCGGCAGCGGAGAGGTTATTGCCCAACGAAATGAATGGCGTGGCGATCTTGACACACGCCCCGGCGTTATGCGGGCCGATGATGGTGTTTTGCAGCCACATCTCGCCTTCTTTGAAGATGGCTGTGCCCAGGCCTGCAGTGAAGTTCATGTTGAGGGTAACGTTGGTCGCTGTCAGAATACCGCTTGTCGCCAGGAAAATGCCGCCCCCGTTGCCTGCTGCGGTGTTGCTGGAGATGGTGACGTTTGCGAGGTCCAACCCGCGCGGGGTATCCGTCCAGAGTGCGCCGCCATCGCCCGTGGCATTGTTCAGGTGAAAGGCACTGTTGACGATGTAGGGATCAACCTCCCCAAGGATGACATTGGTCTGATAGATCGCGCCGCCGCTTTGCCCGGCTGTGTTTTGATAGAACATCATATTGGAAAGTTGAAGCCTGTAATTGGTGACATGCAACGCGCCGCCATTGCTCACCGCTTCGTTGCTCTCAAACCAAACCGCATCTCCCATGACAAATTGAGCCGAAATCGCTCCGCCTTCATTGGCGCTGTTGCTCGTAAAACGGACATCGTTGACCTCCGCGGTGATCTGTGCATAAACCGCGCCGCCCTGACTAATCAGGTCCGTTGCTATATTTTGGTCAAAGGTGCTGCCCTGAATAGCAACCCAAATAGCCGCAATCGCGCCACCGTCGCCGCCGCTCGTGTTCTGGGAAAAGTCAGAATCGGCGATCACCAGATCCCCCCCGGCGTGGACATAAATCGCGCCGCCCGAACCACTGGCAGTATTGAGCGTGAAGGTGTTGCCAGCCAGCAACCCATCTTCGAGTTGTGCGCCATCTTCAACGTACAGTGCGCCGCCGTCCCCGTTACCCGCCATGTTATCCGCCAGGGTTGTATCGGTCATGGTCAACAGACCGGATACGAGATAAATCCCGCCGCCGCTCGCACTCAGGGCCTGATTACCCTCAAATAAGGAATTTTGAATATTCAGCGTAATCGTTTCCGCAATCAGACCGCCCCCTTTATCGTCCGAAGCATTCAACGTGACCGTGCTGGAGAGAATGTCCGTACTCCCACCTAGCAACGCCAGCCCCGCACCCAAACCAGCCGTGGTATTCGCCCGGACATTCGCGCCAATTAAGGTGAGCGAACCCGTTGTCCCACCGCTGAAAATGCCGCCCGCATACGCGTTTGCGCTATTCAGAAAAACGTCGGTATCGTTGAGGGTCACATGCCCACCTGCACCACCGGAGTTGTAATTGTACAAACCGCCCCCGACTTCTGCTTTGCCGCTCCGAATAACGCCGCCATTTATTGTCAAGAGGCCATCATTGTTGAGAATATTCCCACCGCTAGGCACGGAACTCCCGATCACATCGCCATTCGTGAACGTCACGCCGCTGATTTCCACCGTCGCGTTTTCAATATACAATGCCCGGTCAAGCGAATCGGCGTCAATCGTCGCTAACCCGTTATCGGCCACGACAATTTGCATGTCTAGCGCCGCGGCATTGTCCAAAATGTTAAGATCGCCCGTCGCGGATGCGTATTCGTCCTTGCCCGCAATTGCCAACGTGTAGGTTTCGCCGTCCGCCAGGGTGATGACGTCCGTTTCCGTGTCACTCCCCGCGGGGCACTCGCCCACCACAATGCCGGAGCCGGTATTCGTGTTCGCGGCAATCACCGCCTCGCGCAAAGAACATAAACCGTCTAGGCCGCTGACCACATCGGCGGGGGTTGTGACAGAGATCGCCGCGGCGCGTGCAGGCTGGGCCAGCAACACGCCAAACCCAAGTGCGGACAGGATGGACAGGAAAATAACCAAACGCTTCATAAGTTTAAGAACTCCTTTGTAAGATCAGATTTTTCAGCACCATTTGTTTGCAGGTGCAAAAACAAAAACAATCGTTCCATGTCTTCAAAATGCCATTCTTCTCCGGTCAACACGTGGCGCGCCGTCGCCCGCCAGGGCGCATCCGTTGAAGGCCGCCACAAACGGACGAGGTAGGATTGGTAATTCGAGGAAGAAAAATTCGTTTCGGACATGGAATTGACCCTATCTTACAATTTCAACGTCACAAAAACGTAGCAAGCCCGCCCGAAAACCGTCGCAAGGGCAAAGGGTTTTCCACGAGGGTGTAGTACCCTCGTGCTAATTTCAATCGTCAATACGCAAACAATTTTCACCACAAAGTCTATTACCGCAACACCGCAAAAATTGTCTTCCCACCGTGACCGATGGTACACAGAAGATACAGAGAAAACAGAGGAACACAGAAAATTTTCGTAACTGCTCAGACCTGACAGGTTTTGCTAGCGTATTTTTGCGAACTTGAGCGTCACTTCAAAACCTGTCAGGTCTTGGGCGAGTAGTTACAAATTTTCAAAAATATCTCTGTGTTCTTCTGCATCTTCTGTGCTTTCTGTGTACCATCTCTCATCCCGCATCGCCCAAATGGGAAATGTAGATTTTCTCCGAGTAAAATAAAGCCATGTCATCCTCGCGCCTTGCCCTTACCCTCTTCGGCCCGTTTGAAGCCCGGTACAACGATCACCCCCTCGCCTTCGCCACCGACAAAATCCGCGCGCTCCTCGCCTATCTCGTCCTGGAACCGGACAAACCCCACCGCCGCGAAACCCTCGCCGCCCTCCTCTGGCCCGATTACCCCGACGAAATCGCCCTCCGCAACCTGCGCCAGGCAGTGTACCGTCTCCGCCAAACCCTGCAAGACGCCGATCCGACCCTGCCCGCCCGCCTGTTGACCCAAACCCGCCCGACCCTCACCCTCCACACGGACGCGACCACCACCGACACCGCGCGGTTCGCCACCCTCCTGCATGACGCAAAAACCGCGCCGGACCCCCGCCCCCTACTCGAAGAATTGTCCAACCTCTACCGGGGCGAACTGCTCCAGGGCTTTTCCCTCCCCGATGCCTACGCCTTCGACGAATGGCTCACCATCGAGCGCGAAGTCTTCCACCAGCAAGCCCTCGACGCCTTCACCCGCCTGCTCTCCCTCCAAACTGACCCCGATGCCATCCTCGCGACCGCGCCCCATCTGCTCGCCCTCGCCCCCTGGCACGAAGAGACGCACCGCCAAATTATGCGCGCCCACCTGCAAAAAGGCCACCGCACCCTCGCCCTCGCCCAATATCGGGATTTACGTGCCATCCTCCTCCGTGACCTCGGCGTGGAACCGTCCCCCCTAACCAACACCCTCCTCGCCCAAATTCAAACGGAAGCCCCGCCTCAAAAACCCGCCGCGCTCACATCTGTCGCCCCGCAATCCCCCCTCCATCACTTCCCCACCCCCCTCACCCCCCTCATTGGACGCAAACCCGAACTCGATCACGTGACCCAAACCCTCACCGACCCCGCCTGCCGCCTGCTCACTCTCACCGGCCCCGGCGGGATGGGCAAAACCCGCCTCGCCATCGAAACCGCACGCCGCCTCGCTGGAAACCCCCGCTTCCCGGACGGGCTATTTTTCGTCCCGCTCACCCAAATCGAACACGGCGATCTGCTCGTCTCCACCCTCAGCCAAAGCCTGGACATGTCCTTCCCGCAAAACGCCGACCCGCGCCAGGAAATGCTTAGCCGGTTGAAAGACCGCCAAACCCTTCTCGTCCTCGACAACTTTGAACACCTCCTCCCCGCCCGCGCGGACGACCCCCTCTCCCCCGCGTTGGCCCTGCTCGGAGAAATCCTGTCCGCCGCCCCGGGTGTGATCGCCCTCGTCACCTCCCGCGAGCCGCTCGCCCTGACCGGAGAGTGGACCTTCCCTCTCGACGGCTTGCCCTACAAACCCGATCAGGACGCGGACAGCGATCCGCTCGCCCACCCCGCCCCCCAACTCTTTATCCAGGCCGCCCGCCGCTATCGCCCCTCGTTCACCCCCGCCGAACACCCTGCCGCCATCCTCGAACTCTGCCGCCTGACCGGGGGCATGCCCCTCGCCCTGGAGATGGCCGCCGCGTGGATGCGCGCGTACACCTGCGAGGAAGTCGTCACGCGAATTGCCCAAAGCCTGGACTTTCTCACCAACCCCGCGCGGGATGCCCCGGCCCGGCAACGGAGCATCCGCGCGGTGTTCAGTTCGACGTGGGAACAGCTTGCGCCCGAACAACGGCAAGCGTTGGCGGCGATGTCCGTATTCCGGGGTGGGTTTACCGTGCAGGCCGCGCTGGACGTGGCGCATACCACGGTACTCGATTTGGCAATTTTGGTGGAGAAGGCGTTCATCCGGCGGGAGAGCGAGGTTGCATCGAACGGGCGGTATGAGATGCACGAGTTGGTGCGACAGTTCGCGGCAGAGAAATTGGCGGAGATGGGGGAGGAGGCGGTGCGGGCGCGCCATGCCGATTTTTATCTGACGTGGTTGGAAGAGCAGGGGGCGGCCTTGCTGGGGGGGGCGCCGCATGAGGGGTTAGCAGCGATCCGGCGGGAGTTGGATAATGTGCGCCAGGGTTGGGGGTGGTTGATGACCGGGAATCAGCACGCCCGCGTGGTGCGCGTAGCTCCCGCGTGGGAGGATTTTTTCCGTCTAGGTGGGTTAATCCGCGAGGGGGAGGGCGTTTTTCGGCGGGCGGTGGAATGGGCAGAGCAGACAGACGCACGGGGGGAGGATTTGGCGGCATTGTTACTGCATCTGGCGAGTGTGCTATCGTTTGAGGGGCAGAGTGCGTTGGCGCATCCGTTGACCGTGCAAGCGTTGACCTTGGCGAACGGGGAGCGTTTTTTGACCGGGCGGGCGAAGTATATTTTGGGACAGTGGCATTATTTCAAGGGCGATTATGCACAGGCCATCGCAATACGGCGGGAGGCGTTGGCGTTGTTTGAGCAGGTGGGGGCGCGGCGGCAAGAGGCGTTTACCTTGAACGGGATCGCACACGATCACTGGCAGATTGGGGATTTTGCGAGCAGCCGGGCGTTTTACGAACAGGCGTTGGCGATTTATACACAGGTCGGCGACCGGTTTGGCGCGGCGCAGACGGCGGGGTCGTTGGGGTTGGTGCATTTGAAGCAGGGGGAGTTTGCGGAGGCGCGGGCGTGTTTTCAGGCGGAGTTGGAGATGGCGCGGGAGATGGATAATCCGGTGACGATGGCGAAGGCATTGAATAATTTGGGGGTGGCGTTTCACGACCAGGGACGGACGGCGGAGGCGTTGCAAATGTTTGAGGAGGCGGCGGAGATTGACCGGCGGTTGGGGGTGAAGTTGGGGCGGGCCAAGCGGTTGACGAATATGGGGTTGATGTATTGGAAGTTGGGGGTGTATGACCGGGCGTTGCAGATGGAATTGGAGGCTCTAGCGATTTTTGAGGAGTTGAAGCATCAAGAGGGTCTGGCCTTGAACCTTGGGAACATCGGACTGGTTTACTGGCATCGGGGCGAATATGCGACGGCGGAGGGGTGGATTCGGCGGGCGCTCGCGATGGATGAGGAACGAGGAAACAAGGAGGGGATTGCGCGGCATTTGAGTAATTTGGGAGGCATTTATAAGGATCAGGAGGCTTTTGACCGCGCACAGACCTGCCTGGAGCTGGCGCATGAGATTCAACGCGAGGCGAATTTGCGTTATCCGCATTCGGAGACATTACTGCGTTTGACGGAAGTGCATCTCGCGCGGGGTGAACTGGCCCAGGCGGAGGCGCGTCGTCGGGAGGGGCTGGAGCTTGCGAGCGCGATCAAACGGCTGGATTCAATCTTTTGGGCGGGGGAGTTAGGTGCGCGGCTGGCGGCCGCGCGCGGGGAGCGGGAGTTCGCGCGGGCACAGTTGGAAGGATTACTCACGGAAGCGACAGAGGAGGAGCAGTTGGCACGGGTGTATTTTTATCTCTGGCAGGTGACGGGGGAGGAGGGGTTTCGGGAGGCGGCAAGGGAGCGGTATACGGCGTTGTTGGAGGAGGTGCCAAAGGCGGAGTTTCGGAAGCGGGTGGAAACGCTCATACAAGGGCACGAAGAGGCAAAAGATGAGAAAATCTGAACGATTCGTATTTTTTGTCGCGGAAAAAGAAATTGCGGAAGTTTTTTAGCAGAAAGCGGTATCATCTCAACGCTATCAATTCCAGGTTTGAAAGGATTCTTGATGAAAAAGTTACACAAAATTGGTTTGTCTCTCTTGATTTTTATTTTTTGCACCGGCTTTGACCAGATCACGAAGGATTTGGCTCAAACGATGTTAAAAACCTCGCCCCCGATTTCGATGCTGAACAACATGGTTCTTTTGCAGTATTCAGAAAATCCGGGGGCAACGTTGAGTCTGGGGGCGAGTTTGCCGGTAGAAGTGCGGACGGTAATTTTTGTTATCCTGGTAGGGATTGTACTTACCGCCATTTTTGTCTATACACTCAAAGATCAACACTTAAATGTGGGCCAGTTTGTGGGGCTGTTGATGACGGTGTCCGGCGGGGTAGGCAATCTGCTGGATCGTATCCTCAATCACGGCGCGGCGATTGACTTTATCAATTTGGGCATCGGTTCCCTGCGAACGGGGATTTTCAATCTTGCGGATGTTTTTATCGTGGCAGGGGCAGGCATCTTTCTGTATGCCAGTTTGAAGAAAGAAAAAATAACTGAAGCCGAAGTCTCAGGGCAGGAGAATCTATGACGACCAAACACGTTGCACGGGACTCCCTGCAAATCGAAAACGCCATGATTGAGTGGCTGCTAGATTCGGACCCGGCAATCCGGTGGCAGGTTTTGCGAGATTTGACAGATGCCCCCGCCGAGGAAGTTGCTGCGGAAAGGGCGAAGGTGGCGACGGAGGGCTGGGGGGCACAGTTGCTCGCACTTCAGGGGGAGGATGGGACGTGGGGCGGTGCAGCGTGGAATCGGGGCTGGGATTCGACGATGCACGTATTGATGCTGTTGCGGGATTTTGGGCTTGACCCGGCGGGGGAGGCGGCGCGGCGGGCGGTGGAACGTGTCCGGGCGCAGGTCACATGGCGCGGGTGGGATTGGGACGGGCAATGGCGGGGAATGGATTTTGTCGGGAATCCGTTTTTCGCGGGGGAGGTGGAGCCGTGTATCAACGGGCAAGTGGGGGCGGTGGGGGCGTATTTCGGGCAGGACATTGACCGGATTGTGAAGCGATTGGTCGGTGAGCAGCTAGCGGACGGGGGGTGGAACTGCGAGGCGGAGAACGGTTCCACGCGGGGGTCGTTCAATACGACGATTTGCGTACTGGAGGCGTTGTTGGCTTATGGGAGTGGTGCGGAGGTGCGGGAGGCGCGTTTGCGCGGAGAGGCGTATTTACTGGAGCGGCGGCTTTTCCGGCGGAAGTCCACGGGGGAGGTGATTCAGGATCGGAAAGGGGGGGCGGCCTGGACACAGTTCGCGTTTCCGACGTGGTGGCATTATGATGTGTTGCAGGGGCTGGAGTATTTTCGCCACGCGGGGGTGAGGTCGGATGATCGGGTCGCGGAGGCCGTGGAATGGGTGAAAGGGAAACGCGATGCGAACGGGCAGTGGCCGTTGGAGGTTCGGTATGCTGGTCGGATGCCGGTTGAATTTGGGGAAGCGGTGGGCCGTCCGAGCCGGTGGATCACGTTACGGGCGTTGCGGGTGTTAGCTTGGTTTGCAGGTCGAGGTTGATGATGGAGAAGAATATTCCCAATTACGTGTTGCCTTTGTCTATGCCGTTTATTTACGAGCGGATCGAAGATCGGCGGGATGCGTTTGTGGCACATCCGCATCGGCATGAGTTTTATGAAGTTCTTTGGTTCAAGGAGCCAGCGAGTGAGCATGTGGTGGATTTTCAGCCGTTTCCGGTGAAGAAGGATATGATTTTCTTTCTTGCGCCGGGAAAAGTTCACCACATGGACCCGAACGATAAAACCGGGCATTTGTTAGTGTTTACGCAGAATTTTTTGCCGCAGATTGTGTTGCCGCAGGAGGATAATTTTTTCAATCTTTTTTATTCGTTTGGCAACACGCCGTTTATTCAGCCTTCTGAGGAGGATACGCATAAGCTCAATCTGTTGTTTGAGGTGATGCTGTTAGAGTATCGGAATGAAGCGTATCAGGCCGCGATTTTAGGGACGCATCTTCGGGCGTTCCTGTTACACGCGCAGAGGATTAAGACGCAGGCGGAGAATTTGCGCGCGGGGAAAAATTCCGAACGGCTCATTCACCTGCTCCACTTAATTGAAACGCATTACAAAACGGAGCGAGCGGTCGCGTTTTATGCCGAGAGGTTGTTCCTGACACCCAAACGGGTGAACGAAATTGTGAAAGCGCACCTGGGCAAGAGCGTTGTGCAATTGGTGCATCAACGGGTTTTGTTGGAGGCGAAGCGTGAGCTTTATTTTGGGGAGCGCAATATTAAGGAAATCGCGCACGCGCTGGGGTTTGAGGACCCGGCATATTTCAGTCGTTTTTTTAAGAAGCAAACGGGGATCGCGCCTGAGCAATTCAAAACGCAAATGGCGACTACTCAGACCAGACCCTAAAGGTTTCGTTTCCAACTGCGGCGGGAAATACATAGGGAAAAACCTTTAGGGTCTGAGTGCCCAAACGTTCAAATAGTACAAGTCAGGCGGTTAATCGTCCATTTGCCCACTGGGGAGTTCGCTATATACTCTTTTCAAGCAATAAGGTGGGGTGGACGTGATGAAATGCTGTCCAATTGGGCATGTCTCCCTACGTCCACTCCACCTGGTGTCTACTCAAAGTGAATAATTACAATTTGATTGAAAGGAGTATGAAAATGTCTTTAGAACAAAACAAAGAAATCGCATTGGGTGTTTCGCGCGCCATTATGAATGGCGAATGGGCAAAGGTAGATGAATTATTGGACGATAATTTCTTCTACATTGGGGATGGCGCGGCCCCCATTAATAAAGCACAATACATTGGCTTTATGCGTGGTGTGTTGTGCGGCGGGATGACCGAGATGGATATGGATTTCCTGCGTGTGATCGCCGAAGGTGATATTGTGGCGGTGGATTACACGAATGCGATGACGCACACCGGCGAGTTTTATGGCATTCCGGCCACCGGAAAACGGGTCTTCGCGACAGGACAATTCATGCGCGAAGTAAAAAATGGCAAAGTCATGGCAGAGTGGCAAACGACGAATGCGTTGGGGTTGATGGCACAACTTGGGGCCATTCCCGCGTAAGCAATCATTCTCAGGGGAAAAAGGCTGGATACGAGGAACCTCGCATCCAGCCTTTTTTTATTTTCTGGATAGTAACTGCCCAGGCTAAGAGAGGGAACTACCCCATCAGTCCGTGATAAAAGGCGGCGATCCCATTCAGGATAAATTGCACTGCGAGGGCGGCAAGCACCAGCCCTAAGATACGGGTGATGATGTGCATGGGGCCGTCTCCTAAACGATTCATCACGCGCTCGGCCATGAACATGATCGGCCAGGCGATGAGATAAATGAAGGCGAGCACGCCCGTAAGCACCCCTATACGCGTCCAATCGGCTCCGGCTTGGGTTGCCAGCAACAAAATGGTGGCGATGGTGCCGGGGCCAGCTAACTGGGGAATGGTGAGGGGGAAGATCGCGACATCGCGATCCGCTTGACTGGACAGGGGGAGTTGGATGGGCGAACGCTGGCCCATCAACATCGAGAAGGCGATGGCAAACAAGAGGATGCCGCCGCTGATCGAAAAGGCTTCGACAGAGACCCCCATATAACTCAAAAAGGCGCGCCCGACATACAGGAAAAACAACGCGACGAGAAATGCTGCGATAACGGCGCGGGTGAGGGTAGCTTTCCGTTGGCGCGCATCCATGCCGCTGGTGACCGCGACAAAAACAGGGGAAACGGCGATGGGGTTAATCATCACGAACAGGAGCCCGAAGGCGGTTAAGGCGAATTGAAGGAGTTCGTTATTCATAGATTGGGCAAGAGATGAAAAAGCACAATTATAAACGGAAAGATTTGCCGCTCATGGTATAAAGCATCATCACTTCTGTAGATATTTTTCGAGGAGTTGCTATGACCTTTGACACCAAAAGCGAAATTCTGAACGGCCTTAAACAGGCCAATGAGGCTGTGACCCAATGGTTCGAAAAAATCCCTGCGAACACGTTTTTCGTTCGCGAGGGAGAAACCTGGTCGGCTTCGGATAACATGGATCATCTCATTCGGGCGAACAAGCCGATCACGAAAGCGTTGAAACTTCCCCGGCTGGCTTTGCAAACGATGTTTGGGAAACACACCGAATCGGCGCGCGGTTACGAAGCGATTTGTGCCTTTTATCGCGACGAACTTGCCAAAGGAGCCGTTGCTTCAGGGAGTTTTCTCCCCGACCAACAACAACCGGACGATCCCGAAAAAGCCAAACGCGAGATTTTAGCCCGTTGGGTTTCTGCCAGCGGTGAATTGATAGCCCAGGCGGAAAAATGGGACGAGCACGAATTAGATAGTTACCATCTTCCACACCCCATTTTAGGGAATCTGTCTATCCGCGAGATGTTTTACTTTACGCACTATCACAATCTGCGACATGCCAGTTTGGAAGGGGATTAAAAGACATGACGAACACAAACCCAAAAGTGGACTTTTTTTTCAACAAAGCTGTGCAATGGCGGGAAGAATATGCGTTGTTGCGGATGATGATGCTTGACTGCGACTTGAACGAAGAAGTGAAGTGGGGCTGTCCTTGTTACACGTCAGATGACAAAAATATTGTCTTAATTCACGGATTTAAGGAATACTGTGCCCTCTTGTTTTTTAAAGGGGCTTTGTTAAAAGACCTCGGCGGGATTCTCGTCCAGCAAACGGAAAATACACAGGCAACGCGCCAAATTCGGTTCACGAGTACAGACGAAATCGAGGAATTGGCACACGTGGTGAAAGCGTACATCGCGGAGGCTATCGAAGTGGAAAAGGTCGGGTTAAAAGTATCGTACAAAAAGACGACTGAATTCAACATGTCGGAAGAATTTCTCGATAAACTCGATGAAATGCCCGAATTGAAAACCGCGTTTGAAGCCCTGACCCCGGGGCGACAGCGCGGCTACTTGCTTTATTTTTCTGCGCCGAAACAAGCCAAAACGAGGACAGCGAGAGTTGAAAAATATATCGAGAAAATTCTTGCCGGGAAGGGATTGGATGATTAGAAAATCCGATCCTCTTTCCGCAGGATTCTTTCTGTATTTGTTCCTTTTTCATGCCATTTGGATCGGATACATCATTTGGTTTTTTCCGTGGATGCAAATGTTGGGGGATAAGACTTTTCTTTATGCCCTGACCAGCATTACCTTTCGCTTGACCGTTTGGGTTCTCTCCGTTTTTATGTTTCTCCGCTACTTTGATCACATTGACCCGATAGAATATCTGAAGCTAAAACAAAATTGGAAAAAAGGTATCATCTTTGCATTCGTTCCCTTTCATTAATGATGAATGGGGCTTCGCCCCAAGAGGTTTTTATGGAAAACACGCCCCAACTAAATTACGGAAATTGGATTCGAAAAAAGCTTCTGATCATATTAGGGATTAGCACGTTGAGTCTTGGCGGGCTCACTGGTCTCCCCTTTGGCCCCATTTACCGCCTCATGATGGCGATCCTGTTTGGGATCACGTTCCTCAGTTTTCTTTTCCCACTTTACGCCTACTACATGTTCTCCCAAAAGGGCGGAAGATTCCAGGAAAAAGTATACAACCTGATCATTGAGCGGCTGGACGTACCTGGCAAAAGCCACATTCTCGATATTGGTTCGGGGAACGGAGTCCTGGCGGTGCAGCTCGCCCAACAACTACCCGAAGCCCAAGTTACAGGGATGGATTACTGGGGCCTGAACTGGGAATATTCCAAAAGTGTGTGCGAAGAAAACGCCCGAAAAGGCGGCGTCGCAACACGCGTCCATTTCCAAAAAGGAGATGCCGCACAACTTGAATTTGCGGACGCGACCTTCTACGGGGCGATCAGCAACTTGACCTTCCACGAAGTGCAATCCGCGGCAGACAAACGCGAAGTGGTACGCGAGGCCCTGCGCGTCATCAAACCCGGAGGCAGGTTTGCCTTTGTAGATTATTTTTACGAAACGAAATACTACGGAAACCCTACCGAGTTTGAAGCTTTTCTCAAGGGACTGAACCTCGCTCAATTTGAATACAAACCCCTGCGAGACTTGCTCACCCTCCCAGTATTACTACGACATCCAAAAATCTTGGGGAAGGTCGGCATGATTTACGGGACGAAACGCTAAAGCCTTATGATGCAAAAAACCACATTCAACATTCAACACATGGATTGCGCGGCGGAAGAACAATTAATCCGCATGAAACTTGAAAACTTCAAAAACATCGCCGCTTTGCAGTTCGATTTGCCCCAGCGTAAGTTGGAGGTCTATCACACCGGCGATTACCACCCCATTTTCAACGAGATTGATCAATTGAAACTGGAAGCTTCGTTCGTTGCAAGCGGCCTGACCGATAACGAACTCCCCGCGAGTCAAAAGGATCTGGAAAGGCGCTTACTTTTCCAGGTGCTGGCAATCAATTTTTTCTTCTTCGTATTGGAAAGCCTTATGGGGTTTTTTGCCAACTCGATGGGGTTAGTAGCCGACAGTCTGGACATGCTCGCCGATAGTCTCGTCTATGGCCTTGCGCTCTTTGCCGTGGGCGGAACCCTCGTCCGAAAAAAGCAAATTGCCAAAATCAGCGGATATTTTCAATTGACGTTGGCAATTTTCGGCGTCACGGAAGTTATCCGGCGCTTCCTCGGGTTTGGGGAAGTGCCTGTCTATCAAACGATGATGGGCATCTCGCTGCTCGCTTTGCTGGGCAATGCCGCCAGTTTGTACCTCCTGCAAAAAAGCAAAAACACCGAAGCCCACATCCAGGCGAGTATGATTTTTACCTCGAACGATGTGCTAATCAACATCGGTGTCATCCTGGCAGGTGGTTTGGTCTTGATCACCCATTCCAAAATCCCCGATTTAGCTGTGGGAACATTGGTGTTTCTGCTTGTGGCGCATGGCGCTTACCGGATTTTACAAATTTCAAAATAACCTATAAGATGAAAATTAATCATCTTGACCATCTTTTCCTGACCGTCAAAAATATTGAAGCCACATGCCAATTCTATGGAACCGTTTTAAGAATGGAAATCGTCACGTTCGGAAACAACCGAAAAGCCATCCTCTTTGGCACACAAAAAATCAATTTGCACGAATTAGCGAATTACCATGAAAAATAAAACCACTATCCTAGGTTCTACCATCATCACGATCATCATCGCCATCGGCATGATCTGGCTCATCCTCTCCCGCCCCGCGCGGGACGCCACCGCCGCCTACGCCATCGGACAAGCTGAAGGCACCGTCCGCGCCGAAGTCACCCAAATCATCGAAGAAGGCGAAATCACCCTCGGCGATACCACCCAAACTTACCGCATCCTCCGGGTCAAAGCGTTGGAAGGCCAATGGCAAGGCGTAGAATTTGACATTGACTACGGCCAACGCCAGGTGCGCCCACCCGGTCTGCTCCCCAACGCCGGCGACGAAGTACTGATTACCATCGGACAAGACCAAAACAACGTGCTGACTGCCTACTTTTCCGACTTCGTCCGCACCCGCCCGGTGCTGATCTTGATGATCACCTTTGCCGTGTTCAGCGTACTCATCAGCGGGTGGAAAGGGCTGCGCGGCCTGATCGGGATGGGTGTCAGCCTCGCGGTCATCATCTACTACATCCTTCCCAACATTCTCGCCGGGAAAGACCCCGTTTTCGTGAGTGTGACCGGCGCGTTCATCCTCCTCGCCAGCACCCTCTACCTCATTTACGGCTGGACGCTAAAAACCCACGCTGCCGTCCTTGGTATGTTGATCGCCCTCCTGCTCACCGGATTGTTGTCCAGCTACTTCATTGATCTCACCCGCCTGACTGGATTTGGCAGCGAGGACGCGTTATTCCTCATCCAGGCGCAAAACGTCCAAATCAACTTGCGCGGATTGGTGCTGGGCGGAATGCTGATCGGCGCGCTGGGCGTGTTGGATGATTTGGTCATCACCCAGGCATCGGTGGTGTTCGAGATTCACCACACCGACCCGGGATTGAAATTCCGGTGGCTCTTCCGGCGGGCGATGGTGGTCGGGCAAGATCATGTCGCGGCCACGGTCAACACGCTCGTACTCGCCTACGCAGGTGCGGCGTTGCCCACACTTCTACTGTTTTCCATCTCCGGGACAGGATTTATTCAACTGTTGAACCTGGAATTTGTGACCGAAGAAGTGGTGCGAACCGTCGTCGGCTCGTTGGGGCTGATGGCCTCCGTGCCCATCACCACCGCGCTGGCCTGTTGGGTGGCGGTGAACCATCACGAGTGGGGAGATTGGGCAAAGTGGTTGGGGCCGGAAGGGGAAGGGCATTCGCATTAGTCAGGGTAGAGGTTGCCCGAAAAAAAGGGTAAAAAGGGCCTGTACAGGCCCTTTTTACCCTTTTTTTCGGGATGACGCCTCTGTGAAATCATCCCCAAGTCTCCCCCCACCTCAGACCCTAGTCCGATCACAAAACCGGGCGGTGTTTATATACTGTTGCGATGTAGTGCGAATTCGCCTATAGCGATTTAGCAAATCGCGCGACAAATCTAAACAGGAGACCCCCATGCCCTCCCCCCTCATTCAGACAAACAACCTCCACCGCTCCCTCCCGCTCGGTGCCCAACAACTCCACATCCTCCGCGGCCTTACCTTCCACGTTGAAGACGGTGAATGGATCGCCCTCACCGGCCCATCGGGGTCGGGAAAATCCACGCTGCTCGGCCTGCTCGCGGGCGTAGATCGCCCCTCGTCCGGGCAACTGTTCCTCGAAGGCACGGACATCAGCCTCTTACCTGAAAAACAACTCGCCCGCCTGCGAAACGAAAAGATCGGATTGGTCTTCCAAGCCTTTAACTTGATCCCCACAATGACCGCCCTCGAAAACGTTGCCGTGCCCCTGTACATCAGCCCGAAACGCCATCAAGCCCGCCAACTCGCGCGAGAAATGCTCGCCCGCGTCGGGCTGGAATATCGGCTCGATCACCTACCCCACCAGCTTTCCGGGGGCGAACAGCAGCGCGTCGCCATCGCCCGCGCCCTTGTCACCAGCCCCCGCATCCTCCTCGCCGATGAACCCACCGGAAACCTGGACAGCGTTACCGGCGAGCAGGTTCTTGCCCTGATCACCGAACTCCACAAGCAACTAAACCTGACCGTCGTCATGGTCACGCACGATGCGGATGTGGCGCGGCACGCGAATCGGGAGTTGCACATGGTGGATGGGGTGTTTGTGAATGGGAGTGATAAGTGACGAGTAATAAGTAAACCACTTATCACTCGTCACTTATCACGCATTACTCGTTACTCATTATCCTTTTCGAGATAATCCCATGAACAACCTCCCCCACCTCCTCTCCATCTCTCTCTCCAACCTGCGCCACGGGGGGCAACGGATGATCGTGGCCGTGCTGTGTATCGCGTTTGGGGCGATGTCGCTCGCGGCAATGTCCACCCTGGCCGATTCTGTCCAACGCATGGTGCTGATCGAATCCCGCACCGTCTTGGGGGGCGATCTGGAAATTTCCTGGTTCGGCGATGAACCGCTTTCCGACGCCCAAATCGCCCAATTGACAACCCTGCAAGCGGAGGGCCAAATCGAACGGTTCACCCCGCTGGCGGACAATTACACGCTCGCCATCCGTACCCCCGCGTCGAGCGAAGTCCATTTCTTGCGCGGGCAGGGGATTGACCCCGAAAGTTATCCCCTCCTCGGCACGATGGCCCTCCGCGCCCCGGACAACGTCGGCCTACCCACCCTCCTGCAAAACGAAGGTGATTTGCTCATCACCCGCGACCTGGCAGACAACCTCTACCTGAACGTGGGCGACCCCCTCCTCCTCTCCGACCTGACGTTTGGCACCCCCATCAAAGCCACCATCCGCGGCATTTTGCGCGACACCCCCGATCATCTCGGCGACCGTGTGTTTTACACCCTCCCCACCGAATCCGCCCTGACTGGGAAAGCGATGCCGATTACCAGCTTTTTCGTTACCTCCCCAAACCCCGACGCGCTCGAAACACAATTGACCAATCTAGGTTGGACCACCTTCTCGGCGAAACAGCTCGGGATGGATAACGAAGAATCGCAGGCTTTGATGAACTTACTCCTCAAAGGCGCGGGAATTTTGGGCCTGATGGTCGGGGGCATTGGCGTAGCGAACACGATGCAGGTACTCCTCGCCCGGCGGACGCGGGAAATCGCGGTGTTCAAAACGCTGGGGTACAGTCAGGGTAATCTGTTGACGGTGTTTGTGCTGGAGGCGGGGATGTTGGGGCTGCTCGGGAGTCTGCTGGGGGCGGTTGCGGCGGTGGGGGTCAGCGCGTGGTTGGTATCCCTGTTCGGGCGAATTACCACCTTCCTCGTCACATGGGCGCTGAACCCGATCACGTTGGGGGGCAGTATCCTGGTCGGGGTGGTGACGACGCTCATCTTCGCGATGTACGCGATCATCCGCACAACGGACATTCGCCCCGCGGCCTTGCTCCGTAACGAGACGATTTCGCCCACGGCGATTCCCTGGTGGAAAACGGCGGGGTTGTTGCTTGCGTTGGCGCTCCCGTTTACGCTGACGACAACGGTTGTGCTCGGATCGCTTTGGCAAGGGGTAGCGGTTTTGCTGTTTGCATTGGCAGGGCTGATCGTGCTTGGTGGCCTGTTGGGTGGGTTAATGTGGTTGATTACGCGGTTTTTGCCGGTTTCGCGGTTTTATCTTTTGCACATGGCGCGAAATAACTTGCGGCGGCGAGGATGGTCGCTGGTGTTTGCGATGATTGCCTTGTTCGCCGGGATCGTGACGCTGGCTTTGGCGGCTGTGGTCACGCGAGGGGCGGGGGAAGAGATGGACAAACGTAGTTTCAACCTGGAGGGGTTCAACCTGCTCGTGTTGGGGGCGGCGGATCAGGACATGGCGATCCGCGCGGCGGTGGAAAATCAGCCGGTGGCGCAGTGGGCGATGGGGTACGAAACCAGTGTAAAAGCGGTTCGCACGAACGGGTTAGATTTCGAAAAATTCATCAGCCCTGTACTGGTGGGCCGGGATAGTCTCGTGGATTACAAAATCGTGAGCGGCGCGGCATGGGGCACGGCGGAAGGCGTGTACCTGTTCAACTTTGAGGAAATCCCGGACGGGAGCGAGGTGACCGTGGAACTTGTGGACGGAACCACTCGTACGCTACCCATCATCGGCACCTACGAACATGACACAAGCGCCCCGACGTTTCGCTATCACAGCGGCTTGTTGATGAGCACCGAACTGCTCCGCTCGCTTACCGCGCCCGAAACGGTGATGGCGTTCGTGCAAACAGAACCCAGGCAGGTGAGCGCTGTCAGCGCGGCATTGGGCGAAGCGCTTCCCCAGGCGACGACACTGAATTACGATGCATACCTGACCCGGTTCATCCAGCAGTATCGCAACCTGTTTTCGTTTGCGCTGGCGATGGCGGGACTGGCCCTGCTCGCGGGCATTTTACTGGTCGCAAACGCGGTCGGTCTGGCGATGATCAACCGCCGGTATGAGATCGGCGTGCTGAAAGCAGTCGGATACACGCGCGGGCATATTCTCACCACCGTCGTGATGGAATATTCCCTGATTGCCGTCATCGCCACCGTGACCGGACTGAGTGCAGTGAAGATTTTTCTGTTGGTGTTGGGATATATCAACGATTTAGCGGGAGAGATTTTGACGATTGGGTGGGATTTGGCCTGGGGTATCGGTCTCGCGTGCGTGGGTCTCACGCTCGTCACCGCCCTGATCGCCGCGTGGAACCCGACGCGGGTCGCGCCGGTCGTGGTGTTAAATGATCGAGGATGATCAGTGTTGGAGCGATGAAGTGATGAAGTGATAAGTGAATGCACTTATCACTTATCACGCCTCCTGGTATATTTCCCCCCATGCCCCTCATCCGCTCCCTCCTCGCCTGGTTCCGCAGTTTGCGCGGCAAGCTGACGCTGACGTATATGTTCGTCACCGTGGCCGCGCTGCTGGCGTTGGAACTGATCGGAATGGTGGGGCTGACGGTTCTCCTTCAATGGACAACGGTGGACAATAACGATTACATTTCCGACGTGCGGGTAACGCTTTCTCCACAAGTGCGGAGCTTTATCCTGGCAACGCCCCCTGACCTGGACGGCCTGCAAACCTGGTTGGAAGGCATTTACGATTACGGCTTTGCCAGTCAAGCGCCCATCGGTTTTGGGGATAGCCCGATTGCCCCCATCGTGCGGGAACAGCCTGTCATCGTCATTTCGCCGGAACGTGTGATCCTGGCCCAGACCCCTCAGCAGGACTTAACCAACCGGACGTACACCACGCCGAGTATATTCGGTGCGGAAGACGTGGTAAATAACGCCCTCAAGGGAAACACAAACCCCTTGTCCATGTACACTCTCCAACCCAATGGCGATTATTTTCTTGCGGTTCCGATCACGACCGAAGATCAGGAAGCCGTTCTCGCGGTGGTTGTGTTGACCATTGCCCCACCCCCTTCGATCCTTTCAACGATTTGGCCGTACTTTCTGGGCGTGCTGCTCCTGACCGGGATTGTGATGCTGATCGGTGTCACTCCGTTTGGGGCGTTGTTTGGGTTCATCATGTCCCGCCCGCTCACCCGCCGCCTGAAAAATCTCGCCGCCGCTGCTGATGCATGGAGCGAGGGCCGGTTCGATGTGCGCCCCAAAGACCGCTCCGGGGACGAAATCGGCGTGCTAGGCGTCCGGCTCCAGCACATGGCCGAACAACTCCAAAGCCTGCTCCAAACCCGGCAGGAACTCGCCGTTCTCGAAGAGCGCAACCGCCTCGCCCGCGACCTGCACGATACCGTCAAACAACAAAACTTCGCCACGCTGATGCAAATTCGCGCCGCCAAAAACCTCGTCGAAACCGATCCCGCCACCGCCCGCCAGCATCTCGAAGAGGCAGAAATCCTGGTGAAAGCGTCCCAACAGGAATTGGGCCTGCTCATCACCGAACTGCGCCCCGCCGCGCTGGATGGACAAGGTCTGCCCGCGGCGTTGAAAGCCTATCTCGATTCCTGGTCCCATCACACCCACCTCCCCGGAACCCTGACCACGAGGGGTGAACGTCCCCTACCGTTGAACCTGGAACAAGCCCTGTACCGCGTCGCCCAGGAAAGCCTCGCCAACGTTGCCCGTCACAGCGGCGCGCGTACCGTTGCCCTTCATTTGTCTTATGAAGACACCCGCATCTGCCTGGAAATCACCGATGATGGTGCGGGGTTCGATCCTGCAAATGCTTCATCCGGTTTCGGGTTGGAGAGCATGAAACAGCGGATGGCTGAGGTGGGAGGGAGGTTGGAAGTGGTGAGTGGGAAGGGCGAGGGGACACGGGTGAAGGCGGAGGTATTTTTATGAATGACCCCATTACCATCCTCCTCGTGGACGATCACCGCGTCGTCCGTCTTGGCCTGAAAGCCTACTTTGCCACCCTGCCCGATTTGCACGTCATTGGGGAGGCAGGAAGCGGGCAGGAGGCCGTTAAACTCGTTGAACAACACGCCCCGGACGTGGTGCTGATGGATTTGATCATGCCGGGAATGGACGGGGTGGAAACAACCCGACAGGTGAAAAAGGTCAGTCCGCGCACACAGGTGATCGTGCTGACCAGCTATCACGAGGACGAACACATTTTCCCGGCGATCCGCGCGGGGGCGTTGTCGTATTTGTTGAAGGATGTGGACCCTGATGACCTCGCGGAGGCGGTGCGGCGCGCCCACGCGGGGGAGGCGGTGATTCATCCGCGCGTGGCAGCGCGTTTGGTCAAGGAGATTTCGGGAAGTAGGCTGGAGGCGGTGAATCCGTTCAATGAGTTGACGGATCGAGAGTTGGAAGTTCTCCGGCACATCGCGGATGGGAAAAATAATCAGGAGATCGCCGAGGTGCTGGTGATCAGTGAAAAGACGGTGAAGAGTCACATCACCAATATTTTGAGCAAATTGCATCTGGCAGACCGGACACAGGCGGCGGTGTATGCCTGGCGGGAGGGGATTGTGAGGAAATAATCCGCCTGTTGTCGGAGGGATTTTCAGACTGGGGGTGGATGTGGGGTTATGGGGAAAAGCGTAAACTTTGGGTAATTCATTCCCTGTTGGACGTTTATCTAAATGTTCAAACTTTTTCACTATAGGAACCCCATGAAACGCCTTTTTTTTCTCATCATTGTCATTGCTCTCATCGCTGCTTTTGCTGCCTTTCCGGCGCGTGCAGATTCACAAATTACGACTTCACAACCAACTAGCCAAATGCGCACGCAGGATATTCGTAATGCGGAAAAGACGGATATGTCTTTGGGCGACTGCCCGGTTTGGGCGCAGGTGCTGGTCGTGGGTGTGATAGGGTTATTTGGCTTATTAGCCGTGGTGCCCTGGCTGGTCTCACAAGAAGATCAACAAAAGTAAGCATATCTGATGGAAATAAAAACTATTGAAGCAAGGGCTGTTGGCTTCAACAGTTTTTTTGTTTCTGTGATCGGAATAATATGCCACACAGTGAACTCACTTCAATCATTGGTTTTCCAATACGATGTCGATTTCGTACATGGGCATTTGATCCTCCCCACCATTTTCCAACGCAGGTGCGTTGATGCGAGCTACTACTTCTTCATAAGCAGATTGAAAGATCAATTCATTGATCGAAAAATCTTTAACTTGATACCCATCTGCTGTGATTTTCCCAAAATATTCCGGCCCCCCTGTGCATTTTTCGTAAAACCATAAATATTCGTAACAACCGCCCCCGAACTCCATGCCTTGATATTTGTGCAAGGCAACGATGATTCCCTGTTCGTTGCTGACCAGTTCATTTTCGGAATCATAGTTATCAAATGGATAAGAGTAAGCAGGGGTAGTTCCACTTCCAAAAATGTGTAACACGGCCCCGGGAATAGGTTTGCCTTCTACATTTTCAATGATCAGATGAAACTCCCCTTCAGGAAAGGCTCCGTCCCACACACCGGTGCGGGTAGGGTTACGCAAGCCCCAAACAACTATCACCAAGATTAACCCCAGAAATGTGGTTGTCCAACATCCCAACTTAAGCAAGCGTGGCACGGCTCGTTTTTTGTGATCCATTTTTTCTCCAATTGTTACTAGGGGTTACCGGATCGCCAATGGCAGGTAAAGGAAAAGTAAGACCAAAGGCTCAATCCATTCATACGCGCCTGCATCCGGGGTTCCCGCACGCGGGTTCCCATCGAAGTCTGTGGGACTGCTTAGCGAAGGGTGGCCTGCGCCAACCAACGCCGCCGTTTCCGCGAGAGGATAGAGGTTGACATCGCTCACAAATCCGGGATCAGCCACCTGGGAATGCGCCCCCCAGCCCAACGCCTGCCACGCGGCCAAACTGCCCACACCATCCGCCCATTCACCGGTGCCAAACTGGCAGAGGTTGTAATCAATAGCCGTATAACTGTCCGCAGAGAGGGCGGCATCCAGACAATTCCAGTTTGCATCGTTACCGATCAGGCGGATGGCGTTACTGACGAGGATGTGCCCACTCCCTTCGTTCAGGCGAATGCCCGTCCCACCGGAAAGGGCAAGGCTGTTATTCCGCACGATCATATTACTGGAAACCGCATCCCCCGCGCCCGGCGCGAGATCAGGGATGGCAATGGCGGTCACGCCGAAGGGTTGTTGGTGGACGATGACATTGTTTTCGATGGTGCAATCGAGGCAGGCGGAGGCTCCGATGGCAACGTTGCCTACGTTTTCCACGCGGTTGCCGCGCATGATCACATTTGAAAATACCTCCGCGGTGCTGTATGCCGCGGTGATGGAAATGCCCCAACACGCCTGGTTGGCCTTGCCCACATCTTCATGCACCCAATTCCCCTCAATCAGCACATCCGCTAGGACCCCATGCCCCACCAGGGACGTGCCCCCACAATTGCCGCTCCCATCCAGTGATGAACGGTAGAGTTCGTTGTTACGGATTGTCATCCCGTTGCTACCACTGACATAGATGTTGTGATCGAAAACAGAACCATCCCCGTTATTTTCAAAATAACTCTCCTCGATGAGGATGTCATCCCCGCCCCCAAGAATCCCCTGACTATAGCTGTTGACAATCGTCGCGCGGCGAATGGTAATCCGGTCATTCCGGCCATTACACTGCACCTCTCCCGCAGCGCACGGGTTTGACCCTGCCAAATGCACGCCAATATCAAACCCGTCCATACGGATATTGTCAATCAGCACATCATTGACATCGTTGTAAAAAAAGAACGCCCATCCACCTGTTGAACACGCGGTACAACGCATATCCAGGTTTTGAAAGGTGTAGCCTTCCTCGTAATTGGCATTCCCGCCCTCAGCCAGGTCAAACGCGTGATTGCTGGTAGTTTGCCAAAGGATGGGGCGCGGTACATCGCCGGAGGCCCACGGTGGCGTGTAATCAGCGACCACACAGGGTAGCCCAGCCATACAGCCAGATGAAACCCACTGATTGCCCGCCCCACCCAGGTCGAACGCGCCGCCTTGGCAGAAGCGGATTTCACCACCGGCAGAAAAGGTGTTGAACTGCATGCGGGCTTTTTCATAACTCCGCCAGGGTGCGTTGGGCGTGGTGCCACTGTTCGTGTCGTTTCCCGGCTGGCAAGCGGCGTCCGCCTCGGGACCGCAGTCACAGACGTAAAAGGTGGTACTTGTCGGAGCCGCGTGGACTCCTCGAGCCAGGAGGATGATCAGGGCAAGCATCCCGATAAAAGTTAGGGAAAAAATGAATTTACGAAGCATGAGGTTTCCGTTTTGGATGTTTCGAAGCGTTTTTTGAAGCGTTAGGGATTTTTGAACCAAGCATGGACTCATCACGATTCTCCATTTACCGAGAGGGACAGGTAGGTATTGGCTTCAGCGTTGAAGAGAACCTGGAAGTAGCAGTTGCCGCCATCATCAACGACCACGGGGGTTTCTAGCCAGTCATGGGTTTCCCCACCACAAAAAAAGTTCGCATAAATCAGTTCTTCGTTGGCGCGCACCAGGCCAAAGTATTGGCGGGTGTAGTCCGGGAGGCGTTCCAAGATGGCGGCAGTGTCCTGATAGGTACTGTTACTTTCCTTTAGGAATGTGGTCAACCCATTTTCGAGATTAGCGACATCTTCCTCGGTAGGCATCCAGTAAGTGTCAGCCGCGATACCGAACCAGGAGACAAATTCTTTGGTGGTTATATCGGTAAAGATCGCGCCAGTGTAAGCCTGGGTTTTGACCAAGACCGGGGCCGGGAGGGATTGGAAGCCGAATGAATATTCCGCGTCCGGGCCTTTATAAGCCAGAGACTCTGGAGTAGTGAGTTTATAACCATCTGGCCGGGAAGGATAAAGGCGTTGATTTTCGGGACAATCGCCGCCTGGAGTGGTAGCGAAGATAGATGCTATCCCATTTTTATCGCTAGTCGCACGGCTGTACACGCTGGGTTCTAGCACGAATTCAATACCATGCAATGGCGGCTCCCGCACACCACGGACACCGTCGCCGTTTTCATCCAACCACGCCGTGACCGTCGCCGACTGAAAACAATCCGCCAACACATCAGATGTGGGGGTGGGCACTACCTGTCCTGGAACCAGATGGGCATTACATGCCACCAGCAAGAAAACTGACATCAGCACAATGGGACCGAATATTGATTCTTTCGTCATGGTGTCTCGACTCCGTACTCAAACTGGGGATTTCGTGATTTTTTTTGAACAAAACGGAATCCCCAACAGATTTCATCACTAGCCTCTATCGTAGAACCTCGGGCAGGTACACCTGATAGCCAGAAAACGGTTCCACACCCAAACTAAGTGCCCACTCGTCAAAAGTCATCCCTACATAGTCTTGCAGGTTATGCGTCGCGGCTAGCTGGGTGTTGATCTCACCAGCCAGTGCGGGACTGGCCTCCGCAGCCACACGTTGCCAAATGTCTAACGCCTGATCCATCATCTCCTGGCTGATCTCCGCTTGTGCCCCCTGCCCGATGGTCAGTGCTTTCAGACCGGGAAGCATGTTGTTCAGTGTACGGTAACTATCCCACAACAGATCAGAGTCGGAAAAGATAATTGTCCATAACTCATGATCGTGGGTGACATACTTTGTAGCAAAGGCGTACCCCTCGGGAGTAGCCTGAAAGAGCGCATTGAGATCAACCATCAGATCACCAGTGGGCGCATAAGTATTCGAGGATATGAATGAGGCGGATGTAGCCCATCCATCTGTACAACCATTCAGGCCAAAATAAATACACAAGCAGCCTCCTTTGTATAATGCCCCAGCGAGAGATTGCGAATCATTTAACTGCCCTGTCCCTTCTATTCTTGGAGCACGACGGAACGCGTGGATAATACGGCCCGGACTTACAAATTTATCCAACCAGGCCAACCGATCCCGAGCACCATAAGCCACCGATAAATAAGAACGTTCTGAAGAGGTTTCTTCAGCGATGATCTCTGTTTTCCAAACGGTCATACTATCATTTGTAGTAATTACTGAAACGGAGTTGTCCTCTCCCAAGGTGGCGATCACTGGAATTTTCCAATTACCCGCCCGGTGAACGAGTGCCACTTCTTTACGGGGGGCAGGTTCGCCGACAACCCATGTTTCCCATATATCATCTGTATCAGCTGCATAAAGCAATTCTCCGCTTAAGCCATCCGTAAAAGCGAGTGTTTCCCGATCCAGAACAATAGGAGGAAGTGTAGATGCACCATAGGAATAGCGCGTTTCAATCGCCAGAGCCAGGTGAGTGGGCGTGACAGCACTCAAAATAGGCGCTGTGCTCCATTGGCCTTGTTTGTATACCGCACGATAAATCTTGCTGTTATATGCGTAAATGAAGATCGCCGTGCCGTCTCCGCGCATGCCAGAAGCGAAGGAGAAATCGGCAGGGTTTCCAATCCCGGGAGTCCACTGGGTGTGGATCCAGTTTTCGTTTGCATTCCATAAGGAGAGACCCAGGTATCGTTCGCCGCCTTCTATAAAGGTATACCCCAACCCGACCGACAAACTGTAGTCCGTGTTTAGTAAAAAGAGCGGGGGCTGAAAGGTTTGTTCAGCAGGAAAAGTATGGGCAGTTTCTGAAGACAAGTTTTGCCCTTCAAAATGAGTATATATCAATGTGCGTGATGTGGTTTGGTAATGTGCCGTTTGCGGTTGTCCAGCCTTATAGGACAAGGGAACATTGTAGGTAGGCTCAACTTCCTGTCCAAGTAAAGTGATCGTCCAGGGATCATTCCACGAGGCAAATAATGCATTCTCGTTATTCGTATAAGGAACGTTAAAGGTAAGTGCGGGGGTATCCCCATTCACGGCCAGGGTTGGGGCATCATAGTAATCAAACGAGGTAAATTGCTGTTCCCAGGCCAGACCGCTCCAGGCCACCCATAAATCCTTATAAACATTCTCGCGAAATAACACCATTGAACGCTCTCCCGAGAGCAAAGCCGTCTGAAATATAACATTTTCATCCATCACTACCTCAGTTAACCAGTTCTCGGGGTTGACGTATTGGCTCCGCAGGATTTCCCCTGTTTCACTTTGCCAGAAAACCACAGGGTTTTCATCGTCGTATAAAGACAGGGTCACTGCGCTGGCCGCCTGGGTCTGAATCGTACTCAGCCCCGACACATTGGAGATATAGCTCGGATAATGCGTATCAGGACTTCGATAAGTAAAATGTGGTACATTTTGTGCATCCACCGCTACGTTAAGTGGCCCTTCCGCAGGCACACCCATATCATAGATAACCCATCCGTTCGCGTTCTGAGTAGCGGAATACAACCCACCATCCTTGAGGAACGTCAAAACCACATAGCCTTGCGAGTTCAGTTGCCCAGCCAGGGTATCACGCCCCGTGCTGGACACCGTTCCAAATAAATCGGTGCTCATGACAGTCCAACTCCCGTCCGCCTGAAGGGCCATATATGCAATTGTTTGACTTTGTGTAAGTCCAAACACGTGAAAGACAAGACTATTTCCATCTGATACGGGCAGCGAATATGAAACCGTTACATTCTCTGGGTACGGAATCGTTTCTACCGCCCACCCCGTATCGGTTGGGAAGTAATGAAGATTATTCAGAAAAATGTGCGGCTTCATATCATTGTCTGTCAGTATCTTTGGAACACCGGCGTAACGTTGAGTTATCGCCACCGAACTCTCATGCCATGTGACGGTATCCCATACCAAATACTTCAGTACATATTCATTAGGTGACAATACTTTCAAGAAAGCGATATGGAGACGCCCTTGTCCATCCATTGTCATATCCGCGTTGACGAGTTGCCCTTCTGTATACACCGCTTCCAACTGCCAGGCAGATGAAAGGGGAGCAGCATCACAAGCGCCATTACACCAGACTTCATTATTTCCATCAAAATTTGCCACGACAGCATCCGGATCACCATCATCATCCAGATCACCTAAAGCCACCGCTTCGGAAAACAACGTCCCCAGTTGTGCACCACTATCCTGAAAAGCCCCATCCCCTTGATTGAGCCATACGGTATTGGCCCCAGCGCGGGCAACAAACACATCCAGGGAGCCGTTACCATCCACATCGTCAAGGGCTAGATGACGATTTCCTGTTCCTCCCATAGGCGCACCATTTGCCGTGAATACCCCTTCCGTCCCCCCCTGATCCCCCCCTTGATTGATCCACAACTGCCAACCACTATTCATCTGGGCCGAAGCTGCGTCCAGGTCCCCATCCCCATCCACATCCCCCAAGGCTACGGCCATGCTTAATGCCGTCGGGAGGGATTGCCCCGCATCCATAAACACTCCCTCCGTCCCCCCCTGATCCCCCCCTTGATTGACCCAGAGACGCAACTGCGAACCATCCGCGGTAAGCGCATCCAGATCTCCATCGCCATCCACATCCCCCAGTGCCACGCCATTACTTCCATCATTTATCAGCGTTTGACCACTATCAATGAACTGCCCTGCACCGTCATTCAGCCAAACCTGTGAGGGTCGCCCCAATATGCGGGCCAGTAAAATATCCAGATCGCCATCTCCATCCAGATCACCCAGTGCCACCGCACCAGGCATATCCGGCCCACTTGCCGCGCCACTTTGCGCAAAGGTTCCCGGGGTTCCCCCCTGTATCCCCCCCTGATTGAACCAGCGCACGATCGCTGCGCCTGTATCTTCCAGAACCACGGCATCCAGATCCGTGTCCCCATCCAAATCGCCCAAAGCTACAGCCACACTGGGATTACTCCCCAGTGTTTGCACATTCGAGATAAAACCCCCCTGCCCATTATTGAGCCAGACGCGGTCACTGTCATAACGCGCAAGAAACGCATCCAAATCACCATCCCCATCCAGATCGCCGAGCGCCACGTCACTCCCCTCATTATCAAGAGCCTGATTGGTATTGGTAAAGGAAATCCCCAATGGGCTGGCTTCTGCGCCTTGTTGGTGAGTAACGATCCAACTGACAACGAGAATCAACAACAAAAATATAACCGCCAGCCCCATGCGCCCCCATCCCGGAATCCAGGTGCGGAGAGGGGGTTCTTCAGGAAAGACTCGAAGCATATCCTCCGGATACCCGTCCGGGAACTCTCCTGACGGACGAGGTTGAGCCGAACGGTTTAACAACCCCACAGTAAGTACTTTACCAAGTTTATCCATGTTTTACCTCTTGTTGTTTTGTTACTAATCACTGAAATTCCACACAAAAAGGCACATTGCACCTTTGAAAAGATAAGTTAGTTACCCATAACGACAGGCAAATAGATTGATGGCAAACTACCTGTCGTTTCCGCTGGGCCGATCACATACGGATCGCCCGCCCCGAGGTCGAACGCCCCCTCACAACGATTCTCGCCCCAATCACTCGTAAAAATCGCGTACGCCCCATCCAGCGACAAACTCGCCCGCGGCTGTACCCAATACCCGCAATTGCTCGTCCGGTGATGTGCCAACCGCAGGACAGTCCCGTCCGTATACAACAGATATACCTCTCCCTCAAACGGTTGCCATCTATTACTCGGATCGACGTCCGTTGTAATCAGACATACACCTGCTGGCCCCTGGCACGAGATATGCGCCCCAAACCAGTCCAGCGTCTGGACGTACACCGGCTCGCTGACGGTATCGTTCCCCGGCAGGACACGATACCCAATCGCCAACATCCCGCTGGGATGGTAGATTTCGAACGTCATATACATCTCCGTCATCCCGTCGGGGAGAAGCCCGAGGTCACCGTGTTGGTGCCCATCATTTACCCGCCCGATAAATTCTCCCGTTTCCAGATCAAACGTTTCCAGCCCACTGCACCGAGTCGTACCATCACGCGTCCACTGCACGACGAGGGTTTTTCCAAGCGGGGAAACGCCCACCCAGTCCGGTTCCACTTCGCCCCATTCGGGATCAGGTTCGCACGGCCCGGCGTAAAAGTCTGGGATGGGCAACACCGCACCGAGTTCCAGATTCTGCAAATTCAGCGCAAAGATTACAGAAAAGCCATCATTGCGTTGGGCCATGCCTGCCATCCAACGCCCATCGCGGGAGAGTTCGTCAAAGGACTGGTTCGAGCGGATGTACTCGTATTCGGCAGGAAAGGTGAACACGGTCGTGGTTGCCTGTGTATCCACGTTCGTGTATTGGACGCGGAGGGTGGTGTCGGCATTGGTGTCGTAGTGAACGAGGGTGTGCGGCAGCGCAGGTTGCCAGCGCGGGGCGTTCCACTCGGCGGTGTCCAGCGGGATGGCGGACAGGTTGTCCAACCGGCGAACAAGGTACGCGTCCGGGTTGGTGAGCAACACATACTTGTTGTCTTCAGAAAAAGCCTGGAGCTGGGAGTAAATATGCGTTTCAAAACTGCCGTTTTCACTCGCTACAGCGAGACGGCGGAGCGTGGTGCCAAAGGCCGGGTCAGTGAACGGGACATCCTGAGCGGGGGCCGGGATAGGGACAGGGGTCAGCACCGCGTTCGGGTCGGAAATGCCGCCACCACCCTGAGGTTGTCGAAAATTGTCCACAAACGGCGTCGCGGTGGGGGCAGGGGTGGATTCGTCAGGAGAATGATCGGGCTGGGGTACAACCTGAGTGTCCGTGGGAGCCAGTCGAGGTTCCAACCCGGATTGAACCGGGGAAACGATCTGGCACATGGCGAAGGTGAGAGTCAGAACGAAGAGAAAAAAGAAGCGGGAGTGAAAGAGCATGACAAAAACCTCATAGACAATGCGAAATACGCAACAATCCAAATTCTACAAATCCACCGTTTCCAAAACCGTTTCCAACCGAGGATGTCCGGTAAAATATCTTCCACCCATGAGTACCATCTGCCTTTCTTTACTGGGTTCTTTTGAAATTTCGCCAGCTGAAGCAACCGCTCTCCGGCGAAAGGAACGCGTCTTGCTGGCCTACCTCGCCGTGCAAACCCGCCCCCTCCCCCGGCAAATGTTGATTTCCCTGTTTTTCGCCCGCGCGGATGACCCCGCGGCGGCCCTACGCCTGAGCCTGAGTCGTATCCGCCGCACGCTCGGCTCAGACATCATCCTGACTGAGGGCCGCACCGTGCAGTGGAATCCCCGCGCGGGGGAAGTAGATCACAAAACCTTTGTCTCGGTATTGAACGATTTCGCCACGCACAGTGCGGATGCCCTCGCCGCAGCCCTGGCGATGTACCACGGGGAATTTCTCACCGGGTTGGCCCTGGAAGACGCTCCGGAAGCAGACCTCTGGTTGTTGCAGGAACGGGCACACCTGCAAACCCTGTACGAACGCGGCGCGCTGGAACTGATCCGCCGCCAACGTCTTGCCGGGCAATGGGATACGGCCATCCAGCAAACCCGCGCCCTGCTCATTCACAACCCCCTGCTCGAATCTGCTCACGCCCATTTGCTCTGGCTCTATCACCAAACCGGTCAGCCAGACGCGGCCCGAACACATTACGAAATCTGGCATCATCTAGCCCAGGAAATGGGCATTCCCCCGTCGTCAGAACTCCAACAACTGGCGGAGGGCGAACATCATCCGGGAACTTTTTCCCCAACACGGATTTCGGCGCCCTTTGCCGGGCGAGAGGTGGAACTCCGCGCGTTGCACACCTGCTGGCAAGATGCACACAAAGGCCAGGGGCGTTTCATTCTGCTCGAAGGGGAAGCAGGTGCAGGAAAATCAACGTTGGTGGAACACTTTGCCAGGCAATTTGCACTTCCCTTGCTGTCTGGTAACAGTTACGAAACAACCCGTCATTTGCCTTACACACCATGGACCGAGTTGCTAGAGAACACCTTGAATGCCGCCTCCTCAAAACTTGTAAACCTGAGTGTGTACAGTCGCGAGGCATTTGCCCGGTTTTTGCCAGGGTGGGGTACTCGATTAGGAATAGTACGTTCTGAACTTGGGTTTCTGGCAACAGAAGGACAGGAAGCCTCGCATTTGTACCAAGCCTTCACGGATGGATTGTATTTCTTGTTCGAAGGCGCAAAACCGATTTTGTTTTTAGATAACTTACAATGGGCAGATGAAGCGAGTCTGACATTGTTGCATTTCACAGCACGGCGGGCGTTTCGGGATGGGTGGCTGATCGTTGGGGCGCATCGGGCGGCAACTGGGGGGGAAACATCCGCCCTTAACAAGATGCTAGAAGGATTACATCCCCGTGTGGAGCGATTTGCCCTTTCAGGGTTATCCGTATCCGCGGTCACCGACTTGATAGCCTTGTTGTGGCCCCAATTACCATCCGAATCCCGCACAAAATGGGCCACGCGCCTGACGGAGGCAACAGGAGGTAATCCGTTTTTTATCTCTGAACTATTGCGGGAACTCGCTCAACAGGAACCAGAGCCGGAGTCCCTGCCCGTACCTGCCAGTATCCGTGATTTGGTTCAACACCGTTTACAGGGTTTGCCGTCAGGAGGGCAAAGGGTGTTAGGGGCGTTGGCGGTGTTGGATGTACCAGCCACCCCTGCGTACTTGCAGAAAATGAGCGAGCGGCTATGGGGGGAAACAGTAGATTTGCTAGATGAAGGGTGGCAACGCGGATTATTGCGCGTGGATGGGGAACAATATGCCTTTGCACATGATTTGGTGCGAGAGGCAGTTCTGGCAGGAGTAAGTCCGGTGCGGAAACGATGGCTGCACAAACGTGCGGTGGAGATGCTTGTAGTAGAGGCTGAAGGGTTTCCCCCCTCCGCACGCGGGGAAATGGCGGGGAGAATTCTTCACCATGCTAAGACGGGAGATGTTCCCACACAAGTATTCGCCTGGGGGCATGAGGCCGCGGAATACGCATTCCACTTAAATGCAATCAGAGAAGCGTATCAGGCAGTTGAAGCCTCGATGGCGGCTTTTGTCCACGTTGAACAGGACGAGGCAAACACACGACTCTTTATCCAACTGCTGCTTGATAGCGCCTGGTTGATCAACCTGATGGGGTGCCCGGTAGAAGAGGAACGTACCCGTTTGGAGGAGGCTCGCGGTTTACTCGCCCGGTATCCAGAACCAGAGTTACAGGGCCTTTACCATTTGCGCGAGGCGTCTGTATTGTCCGGGGAGGGGCGGTACACGGAGGCCATTCCGGCAGCGTTGAATGCGTATGAGTACTTTATGGATTTAGGTGACACCCTAAGCTCTGCGTGGAGTATTCAGAGTGCGGGTAGATACGAAATCACACTGAGTCATAACCGGGCTGGCCGGGCGTTGTTTACTCAAGCATTAGAACTTTACCGGGCGTGTGGAGGCGTGCGAGGGGAGGCTATTGTGTTGAGCAATCTGGCCTGGGTGAATTTAAACATGGGAGAGCCTGGCATAGCACTGGAAGGGTTGGCAAGAGCATTAACATTAGCCAGAGAAACGGGAGATATTTTAGGACAAGCTGAAATATGTACGACATTCGCGGCAACGTGGAATTTCTTTTACCGCGCCGACCTGGTACGGTTTTATGCACAAGAAGCGTCTATGTTGTTTCGCAAAGTTGGGTTACCCGATAGTCGCGCACGCCTCTATTTAGGAACTGCCGCATGGGTGTCAGAGGGAATGGAAGCAGCCCAAATGATCTTTCAAGAAGTTCATAACCACGCCGTTGCCCAAAACGATTTATGGCTTCAGGGGTGGGTCGCACAACTCCTGGGACGGCAAGCGTTTTACACGGGTGATCTGGAGCGAGCAGAGATTTGGTTCGAGGAAGCAACGCGATTGAGAGGCAAAACAGGTGAGCAATCCAATCAAATCAGCGATCTGAGTTGGCTGGCTCGTTTGCGGCTTGCACGAGGAGAAGTGGAGACGGCCACCGAATTAACCACTCAGGCCATCCAACGCATGATTGAACTGACCCCGGAGGCATGGGTATTCGAGAAGTGGGATGTATACCGGACTCATGCGGCAGTTTTAGCGGCAAGAGGCTACAAGGCATCCGCCGCACAGTACAATCAACTTGCGGATGAAGCTATCGCCTCAATGGCCGATCAAACGCCGGACGCAGCGACGCGGGAAGGCTTTCTGAAAGCAATTGGCAAATTCTGAAAACTTAGCTTCCCCTCATCCTATAGGAACCCTCAGATGCAAAACAACCCTTATCATTTTCCCATTCTCGACCACGATTACCTATCCGAGGCCAAAATCGAACCCACGAGAGTCATTAAACCTCGCGATGTGCCCGAATACTGCGTTATCTCATTTTTCCGCGAAGTAAACGAAAACGTCGTCCAAGAAAAACAAGCCCGGATCGCCGTCCCCAGTCACTGGGAAGATGGGGCACATCCGCTTTACGAAATCGAACACCGGGGCCACCGGCTGGCATTTTTTCATCCAGGCGTAGGCGCACCGTTAGCCATCGGTTTACTCGAAGAAGCCATTGCGTACGGGTGCAAAAAGTTTGTCGTAATCGGTGGTGCGGGGGTGTTGGAAAAAAATCTAGAAGTGGGCAAACTATTCCTGGTTGAGTCCGCCGTACGCGACGAAGGCGTTTCGTATCATTACCTTCCCCCAACTCCTGAAGTACAAACCGACCCCGTGCTGCTTCAAACCCTCGAAACTGTCCTCCAGGAAAAAGCCGTTCCCTATCAGACAGCCAAAACCTGGACGACCGACGCCCCTTATCGTGAAACCCAAACACTTATTGACCGCCACCGCGTAGAGGGTTGTTCGACCGTTGAAATGGAAGCCGCCAGTTTTCTAGCCGTTGCTCAATTCAGAAATGTCCGTTTAGGGCAAATTTTGTATGCTGGGGACGATTTAAGCGGCGAAAAGTGGGATAACCGCGGGTGGCAATCCCGAAAAGCTGTCAGAGCAAGCTTGTTTTGGCTGGCGGCGGACGCGTGTTTGAGCTTGTAAAGCGCAGAATCTAAATATCATTACTCAGCCAGACAAACTGATACGCGTGCAGCACCACGCGCAAAGTTCCCGCTTCGGCTTCCCAAACACCCCCATCCAACCTGTCGCGCCATCGCGTTTGCCCATTCTTACCCAATCCACCTAATTCAATAACTGCTTCCACTGTCTCACTGGACACATTTACAAGGGCGAAAACAATCTTCCCACCCCCCGCTTCTCGACGCACCGCAAACACTTTTTCATGAACTGAAAGCACCATCTGCCCGGCGTTGGGGTGAAATGCCGGGTATCTACTTCGTACACGAAGCAAATGCAAATACCCGGAAAGCACCCGCCCGCGCGGGGATGCCGGATTTGCGAACGTGGTGACCAACTCTGGCAGGGCAAACTTCTCCCGATTGATTGAGCGCGCCCGCCCCGACTCTTCCGCACACGTCCCACAATTCCGCGAACCGAACAAACTATGCACATAAATCCCCGGCACGCCCGCCAATGAGAGCATGATCACCTGCGAAGCCAAAAACCGTTGCACATCCATCTCCGGATCAAGCCTGTCAGGATCGTTCAACGCGTCGAACAGGGTAATGTTCAACTCGTACACACTCCGCGAGCCATCGGGATGATTACGATAGGAAACCTGCCCCCCGTGCGCCAGCGTTTGCGCAGCCAGCGCCTTGATCTCCTCCGGCGTCAGCAACCCCTCCGCCGGGCGCACCCCGATGCCATCATGCGAAGCGATAAAGTTGAAAAACGTCGTCCGCGGGGAAGGTATCGCAAGCGTGGCTGCCCACTCAGACAGTTTCCCTGCATCTCCCGTTTGAAAGGCGTGCAACACCAACGGCGCAAGGGGAAACTGGTACACCCACTGCGCCTCATCCTCCCCATCGCCAAAGTAGCTGATATTTTCCGCGTGCGGCACATTCGTCTCGGTAATTAAAATCACGTACGGCGCAATCGCATCTAACACCGCTCGCCAGAGTTTGACTACCGCGTGCGTTCGGGGCAAGTGGATACACGCAGTCCCGATTTCCTTCCACAAATACGCTATCGCATCCAAGCGGATGATCTCCGCCCCCATCGAAACATAAAACAATAAGAGGTCAATCATCTCCAACAGCACTTCAGGGTTCGCGTAATTCAGGTCAATCTGATCGTCGCTGAAGGTTGTCCAAACATGTTTCATCCCCCGCGCGGTTTCGATGGGCGTCAGCAGGGGCAACGCGCGCGGGCGCGTGACCCCCGACAAATCCGTTTCTGGCGCAACTTCAATGAAATACCCTGTAAAAGGCTCCTCCCCCCGAACATATCTCTCAAACCAGGCACTATGCCGGGAAATGTGATTGATCACTGCGTCGAACATCAGGCGGTAATGGGCATCCAGCCGCGGCAAGTCCGCCCACGTTCCCGCGCTGGGGTTTACCGCACGATAATCTATAACCGAGAACCCATCATCCGACGAATAAGGGTAAAACGGCAGGAGGTGAACGCCGCTGACTGCATCACCCAGGTAAGTTTCGAGGAACGTGGCAAGTGTTTGCAGAGGTGATTGCTTTCGGGCAGAAAATTGATCGGCGTAGGTGATCAGGATCGCATCCCGCTCGGACCAGGGAATCTCCGGGGAAGAAGGCTGCGTGGGGAGTTGCATCCGGTAATTTTCCAGAATTCTTTCCAACTTCGGCCAGATTTCTGTTGATTGAGGGCCATAAAGAAAAGTGAGGAGGGTTTGAATGCGTTGTTCGGGAGTACTCATAAGGGCTTTATATTATCTAAAACAAGGCGTGTTCGTTACAAAGTTCACGCCACAATGTCTCAATGTGAGGTTACAAACAAGTGTTTTAACTTTCCCCAACTAATTGTGCGAGTAATGGCGTGACGGCCTCATAGGAAAAATGCTGGCGAGCGAGTTGATAATTCCACTGCACCATTTGCCGCCGTCTGATCGGATTAATAATTACATCGATACAAGACTCCACCGTTTTCTCCGTAATTACCCGGTCAATCTCGATCAAATCAAAGCCTAGCGGATGAATATCTTTGCGATAAATTTCATACCGGTTTACCAAGCCAGGCAGACGAAAATATAGGGTCTCCAATAAAGCATTGCCAAAGCCCTCGATCAGGCTGGGATAGGTAACAAAATCGGCGTGAATGTAGGCGTCCCAAAGGGAGTATATTTTCGGCTTCCCACGCGCAGAGCGCGTGGGCGCAAAACGGTCGGGAACGTAAAGTAATGGGACACCCGCCTCATTCGCGCGTTTTTGCGTTTCTCGCAAATAATCCATCCCTTCGTCACCCGCGTGGTGTGTGATGACTAGTATGGGTTCCTTACCCAAACGAGCAAGTTTTTTAGGTTCGTACAGCCGACGGAGAAGTTCAATCGAAAGTTCGATGCCCTTGCGGGGAATGACGCGGGTCGGTTGGAGGATAAACAAATGATTTTCTTGCAGCCCCAAAGCCGCGCGCAAATCCTGGTTGAAGGTATCAATGCCAGGCGGCGCGGTGGCAAAGTCAAAAATGTTTGGCAGGATCTCACTTTCTACCCCTTTGCGCCGGATGAGTTCGGCTTGTGCAGGAGAATTGATTACAACATGCCGGAGGGAGGGCAGATCGGGTGGAAAACAATGTTCGATCAGCTTGGGTAGAACGGGGTTACGATACCGCGCCCGTTCCCAGTACAAATCGTGGTTGTGGGCGATCGCGGGGATGCCGGTTTCTTCGATGAACTCGGTCAGCGCGACGCCGAGGGGGATGTGCATCGGGATTGCGAGCGCGTTTTGGATGATGAGCAGGTCAATTTGAAACTGATCCACGAACTGGCGGATTTCTTCTTTGAGCGCGACGGCTTGGGCGGTGATTTGCGCAACGAGGTCAGAGGTAGCCTCGCGCAGGCCAAACATCGCGTCGTGGATGGCGACCGCGTCCGGGTGGGTGAAGTGCATTGCAGGGACGAGGCGGGCGGCGGTCACGCGCGGGGTGGTAGTTGTGTTGGGATCGGTGGCCGCGCGGGGTGAGGAAGAATTGCGGGGGGATAGATTTCCTTTGAGGGGAACGTCCAATTCTCCGGCGCAGTAAAATGATCGGTGTCCCAAACGATCAAAAACAATCGTTAGCTTGGCCGTTTCGAGAGAGACTCCATCGGTTCCGGCAAGGCGGGTAGAGATGAAGCCGAGGTTTTTCGAGGACATATTCGATAAGACGAACGGCGTTCCTTTTGCGATACGCTTGAATTCTGGGAAACCGTGTAAGGAACGCCGTTCGTGAATTAACCAGGATACAACACCCGATTGGTTTCTCGATCCACCCAACGGATTTTTTCGGCGGGGAATCGGAGCCAGACCTGGTCTTCGGGAAAAACCTGGAAGGTGGGGTGAGTGGAGACTTTGACGATGTCGGTGCCGATTTCTACGGTGAGGAGGTTTTGCGAGCCGAGAGGTTCCACGACGAGAACCTGGACGGGGAGGGCATCGTCAACGGGGTGATTGAGGGTTTCCATGTTTTCGGCGCGGATGCCAAGAGTAATGGCTTTTCCGTCGTAAGGTTGGAGGAGCGGCTGGAGCGGGGCGGCGGGCGTGATGTGGAAACCCCCGACATTGACGCGAGTTTGGCCGTTTTCACGCTGGACTTGCCCTTGCATGAAGTTCATGGGCGGGTTGCCGATAAAGCCACCGACAAATTCGTTTGCGGGGCGGTCGTAAACCGTGGAGGGGTGGTCACACTGTTGAATGATGCCGTCTTTCATCACGGCGATGCGGTCGCCCATGCTGAGGGCTTCGATCTGGTCGTGGGTGACGTAGATGGTGGTGGCGTTGATTTCGCGGAGCAGGCGTTTGAGTTCAGCGCGCATTTCGAGGCGGAGGAGGGCGTCGAGGTTGCTGAGGGGTTCATCCATCAGCAGAACTTGGGAACCCATCGCGATAGCGCGGGCAACGGCGACGCGCTGGCGTTGGCCACCGCTCATTTTGGAGGGATACCGGTCGAGCATCGCTTCGATGTGGAGGAGTTCGGCAGCTTGGCGAACGCGGCGCTCGGTTTCGGCTTTGTCCACTTTGTTCATTTTTAGCCCAAACGCGACGTTATCGAACACATTCATGTGCGGGAAGATGGCGTAACTCTGAAAGACCATCGAGAGTTTGCGCTCGCGTGGGGGCAGGTAGGTGATGTCTTTGCCGCCAATGGTGATCCGCCCTTCGTCGGCCATGCCTAACCCGGCGATGGCGCGGAGCAAGGTTGTTTTCCCGCACCCACTAGGGCCAAGCAGCACGACAAATTCTCGGTCTTCAATCGTCAAGCTGACATCGTTGACGGCAACAAAATTGCCAAAGCGTTTGGTGACATTTTCAATTTTAATTTCAGCCATAGGATTACCTGATTTGTACGTAGATTGCTCAGTTTTACGAGCATTAGCGCCGCATCCTTCGACTACGCTGGACATAATATCACTGCGATTCGAGCCATTTGCCGCTCAGGATGCTGTACTGTTCTACGTTTTACGCTATACATTCACTTCGTCACCTGGCCCCACATATTGAACAGATAACGACGGATGAAAAAGATGAAGATCATCGAGGGAACGAGCATGAAAAAGCCGCCCGCAAACTGGTAATGTTCCGAAGACTGGCTGAGCGCGGTCAGCACCTGCGCGGGGAGGGTGCGGTTTTGCACGGTCAGCACGCTCGCGGCGAAAACTTCGTTCCAGGACATGACGAAGGTAAAAATCGCTGCGGCTGCAATCCCCGGCAAAACGAGCGGTAACACGACATGGCGGAATGCTTGCGTAGGCGTGCAGCCAAACACTTGCGCAGCTTCTTCCAATTCATAGGGAATGCTAGCGAACACGCTTCCAATCACCAGGATCGTTGTCGGTAGGGCGAGGGCGGTGTGCATCAGCGCGAGGCTGAATACGCTGTCGAAAATACCCACGTTGATGAACACCACCGCGAGTGGGATCGCCAGCACAACGATGGGGAACGCCCGCGTCGCGAGGATCGCCAGCCGGAACGTGTCCCGTCCGCGAAAGACGAACCGGGAAATCGCGTACCCCGCGGGCGCGGCGATGACGGTTGAAACCACCAACGTGATCAGCGCGACGACCACGCTGTTAATAATCCCCGGAATGATGCCGCTTGAATTGAGGAAAAAGCGCATCGTCTCGGTGGAGAATGGAATGAACGGCAGGACACCTTTCGGATAGGCGCGCACGGCTTCGGGCGTGGTCAGTGCCATCGAGCCGATGAAAAAGATCGGGATGAGAAACCAGAGCGAGATCAGGATCGCTACCAGGTAAGTCAGTCCCCGATTGAGCTGCTGGCGGCGTTGCATTTTGCGGTGGATAGCCCGGACTTCTGCCGAAGCAGAGACGGGGACGGGCGCGGGGGCGGGAGGAGAAGTTGTGGTCATGATTGGGTTTCCTCCTGGGTGGTGATCATCCGCAGGTAGATGATGGCACTCACCATCGAAAGCAACAGAATAAACCCGGCATACGCGGCGGCCACGTTGGGATTCCGCAGGTCATAATACTGGCGATAAGTCTCATTTGCCAGCACAGTGACAACATCACCACCCCCCAGGGCGATAACCACGGCAAATACTTGTAGGGCTAAAATCGTGCGGAGGATCAGCGCCACCTGCAAACTTGGACGGAGCAAGGGCAAGATCACATACCGGATGCGCTGCCACAACGTCGCCCCGAACACTTCCGCGGCCTCCAGCACTTCTTGGGAGATCGCTTGCAGGCCGGAGACAACGATCACCATCACAATTGAGGTCGCACGCCAGACTTCCGCCAGCCAGATCGCCACAATGATCCACTGGCGGGAATCGGCGGAAAGGTAGGTAATCGGAGAATCGATCAGGCCGAGGGTTTGCAAGATCGTGTTCAGATACCCGTTTTGAGTAAAGATCGAAAACCAGAGAATGCCGACTGCCAGGTCCGACACGCCGAGCGGGATGGCAAACACGTATAAGAAAAACGAGTTTCCCTTCAGCCGCGCCTGGACGACGAGGGCCATCACAATCGCCAGCACGAACTGCACAGGGATGATTAGCACCATCAATAGCAGAGTTGTTTCCAGCGCGGGGACGAAGAACCGGTCATTCACCATTTTCTTAATGAACCGGTTCGTCAGTTCGCCCGTATCCCCGCGGTCAACCCGTCCGGTCACTTCGTCGTTAAACACCTGGATAAACCGCGATCGCGTCCATCCCTCCACCGCGTCCCCCGCGGCGTTCTGCCCCCGGACTTGATACCAGACTTCCAGCGTGGTCTGTTCGAGGATCGTCACTGCCACACGTTGTTCCAGTTTGCCGATCACTTCACTTTTGACACTAGCCTCGGCGTACAGGTTCGTCAATGGATCGGCAGACGCACCCAAGATCGGGCGGACAGTGCCCTTGAGGGGCGTGCCGTCTTCCGCCGTTTCGCGCACCCGGATGCGGGTTTCAGGCGACCAGCCTTCGATGGGATTGCCATCCACATCCGTGCTACTGACTTTGTACCAGATTTCGGTCAGCAAGTTTTCCTGCGCCAAATCTTCCAGGGAAACGGTATTTCCCTGCTGCGCGAGGATTTCGATTTGCGTACCCTGGGGCAGGGTTCCCGCCAATGGACTATCCAGGCTGGCTTCGGTGTACAAGTCCACCCGGGCTTCATCATCCCACACGGCGAGGAACAGCCCGCTCACCATCGGCCACGCAAAAAACACGAGCAGATAAATAAGTGAGGGCAGAATGAGGAGGTAAGGTGCCCAGTTGGTTTTATTCTTTTTAGGGGTGGGAGGAGGTTTGTTCATCCAACATTCCCGATAAGGTTGTAGGGCGAATTGCCAATTCGCACAGCGATTTAGCAAATCGCCCTACATTACGGTTAATGATTATTCATTCACCTGGCACGGCCCGTCGCTGACGGGATCGGGTGCCCAGCAGGGCGCGCCGGTCTCGTTCATCAGGGCTTGCAGGTTTGCAGCTTCTTCGGCGAGGACGGTTTCGATGTCTTCACCGTTGAGGACGATGCGGTCAAAGGCGTTGCGGAAAATCTGGTTGATTTCACCACCGCGCTCGCCAAGCCCAACAGGGAGCAGGGCAGGCAGGGCGTCGGCGGAACCGGATTGCGCGGTCACCGCACCCGCTTCAATCGCCACCCCCGCCGGAAGGCCGGAGAAATCCACACCACTGACGACAGGGAAGAAACCGAGGGCATTCAGCACCTGTTCTTGTACATCAGGCCGAGTCAGGTATTCGATCACGCTCGATCCCGCGTCGGGGTTCGGTGCATCGGCGGGGATGCCGAGACCGACGATGACAGGCATAAATCCGCGTCCCGCCGGACCCGCCGGAGCTGGGAAGGCCACGTATCCTTCGGGGTCGGCATTGAAGGCTTCGATGAGGCGGGCGGTGTGGTCAAACGCCACCCAGACTTCGCCGGAGAGCAAGGGTTCCTGCATGAATTCGTAATTGATCGATTCGGGGTTGATGTTCGGCCAGAGACTATCGCGGACCCAGGCCATCATATCGGCAGCTTCGGAGCTCTTGAAGTTCGTCACCATGCCACCGGTGAAGGAGGGGAAGAGATAGCCTTCGAGGAAGCGGTGGAACAACCCGGCGTGGGGTAGACCACATTTCGGGCCGCCCGTGCCATCCGTCAGGTTTTGGCACCATTGCCCGAGTTGTTCCCATGTGAGGGCGTTAAGGTCTGCGCCGTCGGGGAGGTAGTCCAATGCCTGGGTGTTGGCGGCCATGATGTAGGTGGCTTGCATCCAGGGGACGTAGTAGAGGAAGTCGTTCGTACCGAGCAGACCGGTATCGAGGAAGGCTGTGGCAAATTCACGGTCCGAAGATAGATCGTCCACCACATCAATCAGGTTCATCATCGCGTCTTCGCGAGCCAGAGGGGGATAGGTGCCGTGCAATGCGCCGATGACATCCACCGTCCCTTCCCCGGATTGCGCGCCCGCGAGGATGAGGTCAATCAACGGGCCTTCTTCGGAAGCGGTGAAATCGTAGCCGCCGCCCGCGAGGATTTCGCGGAATTTGGCTTGTTCTTCCACGGGGGAGAACTGCGTGGAGAAAAAGACGGCGTCGCTCATCATCGGTTCGGGGGCCGCGCCCATCGCGTTGACCGGGCACGGGCCATCACTGACGGGATCGGGTGCCCAACAGGGCGCGCCGGTTTCGTTCATCAGGGCCGCGAGGTTGTTACCCTCATCGTCCAACACGGTGGCGACATCTTCGCCATCGAGAACGACACGGTCAAAGGCGTTGCGGAAAATCTGGTTGATTTCGCCGCCACGTTCGCCAAGCCCAACGGGGAGTAGGGCAGGGAGCGCGTCGGATGCCCCGGATTGCGCGGTCACCGCGCCCGCTTCAATGGCAACCCCCGCGGGAAGGCCGGAGAAGTCCACGCCATCCACAACCGGGAAGAAGCCGAGGTCACGGAGGACCGCTTCCTGCACGTCAGGGCGGGTCAGATATTCGATGATAGCTTTTCCCGCTTCGGGGTCGGGGGCATCGGCGGGGATACCGAGGCCGACAACGACGGGCATAAACCCGCGCCCTGCGGGACCAGCCGGGGCTGGGAAAGCAACAAATCCGTCGGGGTTGCTATTGAACGCTTCGATTAGGCGGGCGGTGTGGTCAAAGGCGACCCAAACTTCGCCGGAGAGCAGGGGTTCCTGCATGAATTCGTAGTTGATGGATTCAGGGTTGATGGTCGGCCAGAGCGTGTCGCGGAGCCAGGTCATCATTTCCATAGCATCGGTGGAACGGAAGTTGCTGACCATGCCGCCGGTGAAGGAGGGCCAGAGATACCCCTCGAGGAAACGGTGGAACAATCCCGCGTGGGGCAGGCCGCATTTCGGGGAGCCGGTCGCGTCGAGGATGTTTTGACACCATGAAGCGAGCTGGTCCCAGGTCAGGTTACTGGTGTCCGCGCCGTTGGGGAGATATTGGAGGGCATCTGTGTTGGCAGCCATAATGTAGGTGGCCTGCATCCAGGGGATGTAGTAGAGGTAGTCATCGGTGCCGAGGAGGCCAGTTTCAAGGAAGGCCGGGGCAAACGACCGGTCAGCGGCGAGGTCGTCGGCGAGGTCAATCAGATTGGACATGGCGTCCTCGCGGGCCAGGGGGGGATAGGTCCCATGCAGGGCACCGATTACGTCCACAGTTCCGGCACTGGACTGGGCACCGGCCAGGATCAGGTCAATCAACGGCCCTTCTTCGGATGCGGTGAAATCATATCCACCACCAGCGAGGATGGCGCGGAATTTTTCTTGCTCTTCAACAGGTGAAAATTGGGTGGAGAAAAAGACGCCGCTGCCCATCTCTGCCATCACTTCCGTGGGTTCGGCCATTGCTTCGGTGGGCTGTTCCACGGGAGGTTGGGTGGGGGCGGCGGTGGGCGTTTCGGTTGCGCTACCGCACGCGACCAGAATCATCGCGAGGATGATCATCAATGAGGTAATTGAGATACGTCGATTCATTAGGGAGACTCCTTAAAGCAGAATAGAGAACGAAAATTTAGATTAAACAGAAGCGTTATGGTTAGAAAAAAGCACCTCCTTTTCTGGAAAACAGAAAAGTTAGAACACACATTTTCATCAGGTAGCTGCCCCCCTGCGTGAAATTGGGGATCTATTCTTGCGTGAAACTCGACTGGCGAACCATTAATTCGGGACGGAGGAGGATTTGTGGCTCTTCCACTGGCTCATGACGAATCAGGTGAATAAGCATGTCACAGACCATCGTTCCGATTTTGTAGATAGGCTGGTTCACTGTGGTGAGGGGAGGATTGGAATGCTCGGACATTGGGATGTCGTCAAACCCCGTAATGGCAAGGTCTTTGCCGACAACGAGACCGAGTTCCTGCGCGGCGCGGATTGCGCCAAAAGCCATTAGATCATTACATGAGACAATCGCGGTGGGACGTTCCGCACGAGAAAGGAGGATTTTCGCCTGTTCGTAGCCCCCGCGTTGGGTAAGATCGCTTGTGACAATGAGCGATTCATCCACTGGGAGACTTGCTTGTGCCATGCCTTCGCGGAATCCATTGACCCGATGGTATGCGAAAGTCAAATCTTGTGGGGGAGCGAGGCAAGCAATCCGGAGATGACCTAACCCAGTCAGGTGGGCGAGAACAAGCCGCATCCCTAATTCGCTGTCTTCATCCACGAAGGGGAAAGACAAGCCATCGCGCGTGCGCCCAAAGGCGACGAATGGGAAACCACTTTCAAGCAGGTACGCGATTCGTGAGTCTTGTTGGCGGGTGCGGAGAAGAATAAATCCATCCACCCGTTTACCCTGAACGATTTCGCGGTAACTCTGCATTTCTTCATTTCCCGGCGGACGGGTAGAAACGAGCAGATCATAGCCAAAAGAGGCGGCTTTGTTTCCAATACCTGCTAAAAATTCGCTAAAAAAGGGGTCGGAAAAACGCGGGCCAAAGGTAGGGATGATAAAACCGAGGGTGTCAGTGCGTTGTTTTTGAAGGCGCTGGGCAACGATGTTGGGTGTAAATCCCATTTCTTCGGCAGCCTGCCGAACGAGGGCTTTTGTTTTGGGGCTAACATCGTCGTAATCATCGAGGGCGCGCGAGACAGTAGTAATTGATTTTCCTACTTTATCGGCGATGTCTTTGAGGGTAACGGTCAAACCAGGACTCCATGAAGGACACAATTTCCAAAACGTTTTGGGTGAATTCAGTATAAACCAAAACGTTTTGGAAAGCAACATCCATCTGCCACAAAATAAAAGATGGGTGGGCGTTTTTACGCCCACCCATCTTTTATTTCAGACTACTTAATATCAGGGGAGTAATGAGTCAATCGTCTGTTGGAAAACCTCAAAAGGCTGTGCACCAACAATCCCTTGTCCGTTTAACACAAAGGTTGGGGTACTTTGAACACCTAGTGAACGTGCCCAGGCGGTTTCCTGTTGGACGAGTTGGGTGTATTTCCCAGTATCCAAACAATCATTGAACGCCTGAGCATCCAATCCCAATTCGACGGCAAAAGCTTTTAGGTTATCTTTGACAAAGGCACCTTTGTTTTCGCCATTTTGATGAGTGAAAAGATAGTCATGATATTCCCAAAAAGCATTCTGATCCGCCGCACACTCGCTGGCTTCAGCCGCCCATTGGGATTCGTCCCCTAAAAAGTTGAAATGTACATAGCCGACACGCACCTGCCCGGAGGCAACATATTGTTCTTCGATCTGACGACCCGCGCCAGTGGCAAAACGCCCGCAGAACGGTCACTGAAAGTCGCTGAACTCGATCAGCGTGACAGGGGCGTTTTCATTACCTTCAAAATGGCGGGTCTGAGAAATGACCAAGTCCATAAGCTGTTGCTGTTGTTCAGCCTGAGCCTGCGAAGATTGGGTGGGCGCAGCTTGATTCTGAGCGGCTGGGACTTCGGCAGTCGGAGCGATTTCAGCAGAAGGCGTTTCCGTGACAGGTAAGAGAGGTGTGTCAAAAAGTGGACGGGCATAAAAACCGGCTGCCAATCCCAAAACTAACATGAGCACCCCAATAACCGGAGTCGCCCAAGACTGAATATGAATGGTCAGGGCTGGGGCAGAAGCCGGGGATTTCCGGGTATGCGTTTTTTTCCCTTCTTCGACTGGCAAGGAGGTGATATTCGGAATGTCACCGCCATCATCCATTTCGGGAGCAGGTTCAACAGGTAGGTCATCCATTACAGAACCTCCACTTGCTCGTTCGTGAGAGCATTAATGAGTTGAAAATTATTAGTCATTGATTTCTTACACTCCTCGTAAGGTAGATAACAAAGAGGGATAAAACTACGCAGAACATGCGCGCCACCCCTTGCTTGAGGAGCGTATCCTACCAGTATCTTGGCAAATTGCGGCAAAATTCGTTCCTTAAAGTCGAAAATTGGTGACGCTGGCTTGGCTTTTCGGCTTGGACCCGGAAAACAAACATTGAAGCGGATCTTTTTACCCACACTTTCTACAAAATCCCTCATAAACCCTCATGTTTAGGAGGGGTCTTTTTTTTATACTATGAGCATCAATAAATATTTTTGTGTTTATTCAGTACACCGTAAAGAAATTTCTTATACATTTGCAAACCTATCATATTCCAAAAAACTTCCTTTACGAAGCATCCTGCTAGAAACTAAAAAAGTTCGAAAAATATTGGGTACTCGCAAGATACCTGAGGAACATTACCGATGAAAAACATTCTAATTGTTGAAGATAATCCAAGCGTTGCAGACACTTTAGTGCGCGCACTCAAGCGAGAATATCCTGAAGTCAATGTGGTAGCTTCCCGCACCGGAGAAACCGGTCTTAAGCTGATGAACGCCACCACTTTTGATTTATTGATCACGGACTGGCAATTACCTGGTATTTCCGGCTTGCAATTGATCATGAAGGTTCGCCCGCTCTTCCCTAATATGAAAGTGATCTTCATCACAGCCTACCCTTCGGAACAATTGGCCGAACGTGTTGTGGAAATTGCTGACCTTTATTTACCCAAACCTTTCCGCACTTCTGTTTTGCTTGAATATATCGCGGCCATATTTGCCGAAGAACCCGCTTACTCCCTGGCTTAAATTGTCTCCCGTTGTTTTTGAGCGGTATTCCTGTCAAACAGGGGACCGTTGGAGGATAAAACAAGGCCCTAGGAAAGTTTAGCTCATCTGTGATAAGTGTGCAAACCCGGTGACAGTCACATCGGAAGTGACTATCACCGGGACAGAGTCAACACATAAGCCTAAAGTTTTAGTTTGTAGTGGGGGTTTCAGCCTCGAAATCCGGTACTGAAGTGCCTGCCTCGAAGAGAATATTTCATCTTCTGAGGCTTATTTTTTTTTCGCCCAAATGCTCATATCCCTAACATGCCAGTAACTCGCCCACCCGTTGGAACCCCGAAAACGCACGCTGGAAGTGCCAACAGGAATAGGCATCCAGTAGGATTGAAACGTTCCCGAATCAAAAGACTGGTTGACGACTTGTAATTGGGCTGATTGCCAGGTGACGCCATTGTTAAAACTTACTTCGAGGTTTGTACCGATGCCTGTAAAACGCAGATACGCATTGGCTGGGGCGGCTGATTCAAAGGTTACTTTGTTGGATGACGATGTTTGATCAACATACCGTTGGGTGGCGTGAATGAGGGTAAAGCTTTTTTCAGGATAGATGGAAACATTATCCCAATGCCAGGTATCTGGCGTACAGGTTGCCGGGCAGTCTTTTAACGGATTATAAGAATGGTGTCCTAATTGGAGAACTGCCTGATTCCAATCCAGGGGAGGATTGATTTCTGTATCAATCCACCAAAAATTGTAGTCTGGCATCCCAAATTGCAGATGATTTTTGGAAATGCGTAATTCAAACAAATCCCGGCGGGTCGCACTTGGTTCGAGAAAGGTGTCATAACTTATCCAGGAAAGACTGTCTAATTCTTCTACAGCAAAATTGCGAATGACCGTTCCATTGAAAGAGGAGATAGGGCCAAAAAGGGTAACATGTACCCCTCGTCTGGGTTCTCCGCTCAGGTCAGGCAACCAATTTTCCAATGCAAGTTGCAGGTTATCTTCAAAAGGTGTTAATCGGATGTCAAACCAATCTCGAAACGAAGTCCGCAACGTGGATACATTGAACCGCACCACCGCTTCCTGCCCAGAAAAATCCACTAAATGATTAGGCGTCATATAAATGACGCCATAGCCACCATCATTGATAGCCGTCATCACATGGTTTTTACAGTTAAACACGGCATCATCATAAGTAGAAATCAAATGCGTCGCCATAGGTGGTTCACATCCCGTGCCATGCATAGCATCCATCTCATTGTAAGTATAAAACTTCGACACATCTCGCGAATGGACGGTGATATCCCAAGCTTCTGAATTCCAGGGAGTGGGGGCATCAGGGTTGCCATCGAACGTTTCAATAAACCCTGCTCCGTAACGAACGAATGGCAAAAACGTGGTAAAGGGGAAACCATCAAGCGGGAACAATGTGTTTTGCGAAACATCTGCCGAGCAGACGTCTGTAGGCGCAACTTCTTGCAGAGAAACCCCTTGCGAGGGAGATATTTGTGCATAACTATTTGAGACCAGATAGCCACCTAACAAACCAAATAAAAAGAGGATGCTGAAGATAATGGGGAGAAACTTTCGTGAAATATTCATATTCTTGTGTGTAATCATCAAGTGATCTAGAAGGAATTCATTTGGAGTTTTTTTAGTTTACAAACCCGGAAAACCCAACAATACAGTGTACGGAGTTCCACGAGTTTTGCGCGGGAAAAAATAAAGTGGAGGACAAGGGAATTTCGCTTCACTTTGTAGGTTTTATTCCAAATCCGTTTCACATATTCAAGGGTCATATCTAAGCTAAAGAAATACCCTCCATCTCCGCCGGGCATTATACCCACGCCCCTAGGCAGAACGGTATTCATCTATGGGGTTGAAGTGGAGAAAAAACCTACTTCATAAGTACCAGGTGTACGCTTGATATTTCATCCTATCCCCCTCAGTCCGAATCGTCTTCAACTACCTGGATATCTGTGTATATCCGTGAACTAAATCTGGACAACGATTACCACGCGGTTGTCCAGCCCCAGATAGAACTTGGAAATCCATAGATTCCGCTTTTTCAAACGGGTCAGGATGATTTTTCGAATTCTACGAATCTATCAAAACCCCTTCGTTTCGGAATTAAACCTTCGTGTCTTGGTAGCCGCGTGTTAAAATGAGCGTATCAATTTACTATTGAGTTAACGCCGCCGCCCTAAATTCCTCATGCCCGTTCTTCTCAACCGTACACAGTTAACAGCCGGATATGATCTTCTCCGTGGTGCGGAACACCGTTTACCCGGACGTTGGCGCAGCAAATTGCTGAAAGCCTATGCCAAAGCACGCGCCTATACCGACCGTACCATTATTCAGGCGGAAAACTATCGCCTTCAACGTAAACTGCTGCAGTTTGCAGGAATTAGTTTTCTTTTATTCGTTTTGTTGGGGGTAATTCTCATGTTTCCCACCACTGACATCGCCAGCTTTGAATTCGGGTTTCTCGGTTTCATTGGCGTCCTACTCTTAATCTTGGCTAGAGTCATCCCTAGCCCCCCAAAAACACTTCCTGTCCTCCCACTTCACCCTTTACAACCGCCCCTCCGTGATGAATTATTTCCTCCTCTGTTGCCCGTATGGTATGCTAACCTGCACCCAGCCATTCATGAGCCTACCGAGGAAGAATTAACGGATGATTATGGCCGTATTGGCGAAGTGCAATTCGTGCGCGCGTTGGAGCAAAAATTTGGTACGGATGCCCTGATTTTCCACCGTTTACAACAATCTTTTGGAGATGATCTAGATGTCGTCCTGATTTGTCCGAAGGGGGTGTGGTATTTTGAAGTGAAATATTGGAAAGGGGAAATCCGTTGGCAAAATGGTCACTGGAGTCGGCGTCTAGATAGTGCCGAGCGAAATAAATATCCTAGTGCAAACCCGCCACCCATGACCCAGCCGCCCGATGAACAATGGACACGCATGGTTCAGGAACTAAAAATAACCCTGGAAAAGCGCGGGAAGTACGTTCTCCGACGGTATCCCCCCTTTCGTCAAGTGCGCGGAGGGTTGGTGTTTAATTACCCTGAATTGACTATCAACATACCTAAGGGAGCACCATTCCGTTGGGGGACTGAAGCTGACTGGTTTAAAATCCTCGAGCGCGCCCAAAACTACGCCAGTATCACTCCCCGCAGTATGTACATGGTAGCAGACGCGCTTCTCGAACGCCACCAAATGCTAAACCAACATATTCCCCGTCACTCCATGAAACGATATGCACAAACCCTCGTGCAAGGGGTTGAACACAAACTTAACGAATGGCAGCCAGGGCAGTAGTGAACTTCTGTCTCTATTAGAAAACCGCCTTCATAAGGCTCTGTTCCTGAGAAGAGAAGATTTTTTCCAGGTCTAACAAAATAACCAACCGTTGGTTCCCTTCGGAGCCATCCAGCTTTGCTATTCCAGCAATAAAGGCAGAGTCGATGGTAGTGGTAATTGTTGGGGCAGGTTCGACTGCCTGTTCAGGGACGGTCAAAACCTCAGAAACTCCATCTACAATCATCCCAATTTCGGTTTGATCAATACTGACAACCATGATCCGACTGTGTTTGCCTACTTTTTGGGCAGAAAGGCTAAACCGCTTACGAAGGTCTATGACAGGGAGCACGTTACCGCGCAAATTTGTAACGCCTTCTACAAAACCAGGGGCATGTGGGAGTTGTGTGATAGGCTGCAATTTGATGATACTCTGTACGCTGGCAATATTGACGCCATAAGATTCAAGACCTAATTCAAAAACGACAATTTGGTTTTCCATGAGCTTTGCACCTCTTTCAAAAACCTTCTCTCAAATCTTTTGAAGCAATTTGTGGGCAGGACGATAGGCTGAACTGTTTCCGTTTTGAGCTAAACTATAGTGAAAACCATTAAAACCCTTCCCGTTTGAACCAACGGATTTGTACGCCTGCGCTTCGAACAGTTGTTGGGGTTCATCAGAAAGCTTAAACTGCTGAACAACCTGTTGGAGAACTTCGGCCATTTCTGCCAAGGTTTGAGCTGAAGCGGTGACTTCTTCTACCTGCGCACTCATTTCTTCCGCACTGGCCGAAACTTCTTCGACCGCCGCAGAATTCTCCTCACTGACACTAGCAATATTTTCAATGGATTGGGTGACTTCATTCGAACCAGCAGACAATTGTTCGGTTGCGGAGGTGTTTTCCTCAACCACGGCGCTTACCGCGTCAGCCGCATTTACCAGCTCATTCGAAAGATTATTCATCTGATCAGCTGCGGTAGCAATCTGCATCACCTGCTGGCTTACTTCCGTAGATGCTTCTAATATTTCTTCCAAGGCCAGCCCTGCTTCTTTTGCTTGACTCACCCCTCGTTTCACCTCTGACGAACCTTCGTTCATTGCAGCTACCGCATCATTGACGGTATATTGAATGTCCTTGACCAATGCACCGATTTCTTTGGTGGCAGAACTGGCCCGCTCGGCCAATTTGCGAACTTCGTCAGCGACCACGGCAAAGCCTTTCCCATGTTCCCCAGCCCGTGCAGCTTCAATTGCCGCATTGAGAGCTAATAGGTTAGTTTGACTGGCTATATCTTCAATAGTTTCGACGATAACTCCGATCTGCTCAGAACGTGTCCCCATCTCCTGCACTTTCTGCGCCGAAAGGTTTACCTTTGCCTGAATCGTTTCCATTCCTTCAATCGCGGCATTGACCGTGCGTGCGCCACCTCGGGCTGTTTCCGCCGCCTTTTCCGAGCCTCTTGCCCCCGCTTGAGCATTTACAGAGACTTGCTGGATAACAGAAGTGATTTGTACTGTGATATCTGATGATCTGTTCACCGCTTTCGATTGATCTTGTCCCCCGCGAGCAAGGCCATCAATCGCCTGCCCCATCTGCATGACAGAGGCCGCCGTACGAGTCACTGCTTCGGACTGTTGGACCGTGCCGCGTGCCACTTGTTGGATGGTGGTTGCAATTTGGGAGGTTGCCTGCCCGGCTTGTTCGGCAGCAGAGGCTAATTGTTCGGAGGCTGTACCAAGCGAGATCACACTATCCGAAACTTCGCCCACTAAACCCCGTAGACTTTCGACCATTTCTTTGAAAGCGTTCCCCAAAATATCATGCGCGGATACCGGAGTAACACTTTGGGCAAGATCGCCACCCGCAAGTTTTTGAGCTATGCCAGCCATATCTTGTAAATACTTAATCATTCGGGTAAAGGAGGTTGCCATCTCACCCATCTCATCCCGACTTTTAATGGAGATTTTATGCTCCAGTTCTCCCATTGCAATCCCTTCGGCTACACTCGCCATTTGCTGGGCTGCACTAGAAATCGAACGTGCCAGAATAAAAGCAACTACCATTCCAATAACTATTGAAACTATGGTCAAAATTATTACCGTAGCTCGCACCCGAACAAATATCGTGGCACTTTCAGTCGCAAAATTATTGGCAAGGTTTTGTTTGCTGGCAACTAATTCGGTCACTGCATCTTCAATCGCTTGGGCTGTTGAAGAAGAATCCCATAGGATTTGGATCGCCTCTTCCGTTTGATTTTGAACGGATAAATTAAGCATTTCATCCGCGCTGGATTTATAAATCGCATAATCAATCATCAATTGTTGGAAAATATGGCGAGCCTCCTCCGTAATTATCGTCGTTTCATACCTCACCATATTTTCTTCAAAGTTTATTTCTGCGGCCTGGACAGCGATGATCTGTTCCTGTTTAAATTGCGGATCGGTGGATAAAAGCGATGAACTAACAGCTGAGCGAATTACATATAAATGGACCAACGCATCTTGAACATCAGCCAGGCCTTTCAGATGATTGTTATACATTGTATCCATCATGGTATGGATCGTGTTTGCGCTGTCGTACCCAACATAGCCGACAATTCCAGTAAAAATCAGGACAGTTGCAAAAGCTAGAAGAAGCTTATTGTGGATATTTAGTTTCATTATAGAGCCTCTAACAGGGGATAAAATGCTCCACCAGGATACGTTTTGAGCATTTCAAAAGAAGGATAGACATACGCCCAGCCCACTTTTGAGATAACCTTATTGTTTCAGGCTGATTTAATCATTGCCCACCTAATCACGCAGTAAATCAGCCGTAAAGAGCCGCTAAATCCTATGTAATGAGGTTTTTACACAAATTTACAAGTTCCGCAAAAATCCGTTTTAAGTTCCCTTCGGAAAACGTAGAAGGGTTTTTAAGATTTGCTAGAGCGATTTCCCGGAGACACCTATAGAGCGCTCAAAAAAAAGTTAGGGAGGGGTTAAAATTCATCCAAAATGACCTTTTCTTTTTACCTCACCAAGCTGCTGTTCCTTATTCACCTTACGGAATCTTTTCACATTAACTACACTCTAAAAGTAGGTTTTCGTAAGTTCGCAGAGATATCAAACTTCAAAAGACGCGTTTTTAAAACATTAACTTATGAAACAAAAATTCTGCCTCTCCCTCTTCCTTCCCTTTCTTTTTTTACTCGCCATTAGCTGTAACCTTACCAGCCCTTCCGCCCCGGAAGATTACGAACCAATTTCAATCAAAGAAAGCCTGCAAACCCCGGTCTATACAGATACGCTCGCGTTAATCGCACAAAACTGGTCATGGGGAGCAGATATTATCCTTGACAACGCTGAACCTATTCATGATGGAACCGCTTCGATTGCCGTCACCATCAATAGCAACGAGTGGGGTGGGCTTTACCTGTATATCAACAACTACGCCCTCGCCGCCCAGGTGACAGGCGTTCACTTCTGGATTCATGGCGGCACGGAAGGTGGGCAAACCCTCGCCGTCAAAATTATTGATGCTAACAACGGCAACTGGGATCGCTCCGTCTCCGTCACCCCCCAAGCCAACACCTGGACAGAAGTCACCATCAGCCTGTCCCAGGTGGGCAACCCGGCCACCATCGGCGGGATGATCATTCAAGATAATACGGGCGAGCCACAACCCACTTTTTACGTAGATGACATCACCCTCCTCAGCACAGCCCCGCCTCGCGAGGCCACCGTTGGGCCATCGCTTTCCGTAGACGTTGCGGCGAACCGCCACCCGATCAGCCCCTACATCTACGGGATGAACTTCGCTGACGAAACCCTGGCCCAGGAATTGCACCTCCCCGTCAACCGCCGCGGCGGCAACGCTACCACCCGCTACAACTGGCAACTCGATGTATACAACACCGGGAGCGATTGGTTCTTTGAAAACATCCCCGCGGATAATGACCCCCTCGAAACCCTCCCCAACGGCTCCACCGCCGACCATTTCGTTGAACAAAACCTCCGCACAGGCACTGAAACGATCATAACCGTGCCCCTCATCGGTTGGGTTGCCAAACAGCGCTTGGACAGTCACCCTTATGATTGCGGCTTTAAGGTGAGTCTCTACGGTGGCCAACAAAGCACCGACCCCTACGATCCCGACTGCGGAAACGGTCTGACTCTGAACGGAGAAAATCTAACTGGAAACGCCCCCACCGACACCAGTCTTCCGATCGCCCCCGCCTTTGTTCAGGATTGGCTCACCCATCTCACCAATAAATACGGCCTCGCGGCGAACGGTGGTGTGAAGTTTTACAGCCTGGATAACGAACCCATGCTTTGGCCCTTCACCCACCGCGACGTTCACCCCGACTTGACCACCTATGACGAAATCCGTGACCGCACCTTCACATACGCCCCCGCCCTCAAAGCCGTTGACCCCACCGCGCAAACACTCGGCCCGGTTGTGTGGGGGTGGTGCGCCTATTTCTATTCCGCCGCGGACGAGTGCAGCAAGAGCGGCAAAGATTATAAAGCCCACGGACGAGAAGACTTCATCCCCTGGTATTTGCAGCAAATGGCCGCGTACGAACAAACGAACGAGGTACGGATTCTCGACTATCTGGATATTCACATTTACCCGCAAATGGAAGGCGTTTATTCTGGCGACGCAGGCAATTATCTAACTCAGGCCGGGCGTCTACGCTCCACCCGCCAGTTGTGGGATTCTTCCTACACAACCGAAGATTGGATCAACACACAAGTTGCCCTCATCCCGCGTATGAAGGCTTGGGTTAACGAAAATTATCCGGGGACGAAAACCGCGATTACCGAGTACAACTGGGGGGCATTGGGCACACTGAACGGGGCATTAGCCCAGGCTGATATTTTGGGAATCTTCGGGCGTGAGGGGCTCGACCTGGCCACGCTTTGGGGGCCACCATCCGCCGACCAACCGGGGGCGTATGCGTTTCGGATGTTTTTGAACTACGACGGGCAAGGGGGCATGTTCGGGGAAACCAGCATCCAGGCGACCAGCACCGATCAGGATCGCCTCGCCATTTACGCCGCGCAACGAACCAGTGACAACGCCCTCACCCTCCTCGTGATCAACAAATCCGACACCACCCTCGACACCACCCTCACCCTCGCGAACTTTACCCCCACCGGAACCGCCGCCGTTTACCGGTACAGCGCAGACAACCTGATCGCCATCATCCCCCTGGCCGTCCAAACCGTCACCGCGGAAGGGTTCACAGCAACGTTTCCGCCTTTCTCCATTACGTTGTTTGTGATCCCTTAATCCCCTACCTGCCAAACGTGAACGACGGGTTTAACGCCATCGCCAAACGGCTCTAACACAAACAACAAACCATGCGCGGGGTCGTAGGCTGCCGCAAGCAGGCGGTAACGGCGCTGGTCCCCTTCGCCGAGGATTTCCCATTCGGGTTGGGTCAGGTACAGATATTCGTCTACGTCCAGCACGGCGTAGGGTTGGGGTTCCCAGGATTCAAGTTCGCCCGCCGCCACCCGCGCGAGGTCTACCGGGTCGTAGAAAAGGAATTCGGCATCCCACCGGGTACTCCACCACCCGCGCCCGGAGACACACGTTCCCGCGTCCGGGTCACAGCACCCCGCAAAATCTTCGGGGGGACAGGATGAGCCATCCGCCATCCGGCAGGTGAGAAAACCTGGAACCGAGGGCACATCCACGCACGCGTATTCTGGCCCGGTGGGGTTGATGTAACCGTACCAGTATTTTGTCCCGGTGCTTTTCGTCCCCGTAAACAGCACCGCCGCTTTGCCAGAGGAGGTCGTGAGCCACGCGCCGCCTTCCCATTCGTCGGGGTGTTGGTAGCCGTTCAAACTGTGGATGATGTCTTCGGTATAGTATGAACTTTCATAAAGGAGGAGAGGAACTTCTGAAAGGTGTGTTCCGTCCGCAGGCGCAACCCCGCCCGGCTCCCAGGGGGTGTACGCAAACAGGGATGGCCCCATCCCGCCCTGTCCCCCATCACGCATCCGTCCCGTGGCGAGGTAACGCCCACCTGTGAAGGTATCGGCCCAGGCGATGGGGATGTCGAACAAATAGCCGTTGACGCTGTAAATTTCTTGATTGCCCATATACCAGGTTCCCTGAAAGTTAGGCGTATCCAGATTGGGGCTGAACCACCCATGCGAGGGAGATGGTTCTGCTTGCAGATGTGCGCCCCAGGCTACGTGCAGAAGTGGGCCGGTGTCCGGGTGGTTGAGGTATTGCAAGCCGACTCTGGGGATTTCGTCCAAACCAGGGAACTGCCCGACGAGTGGGTTGCGAAAATCCTGAACGAAGGTAGCTTGCGGCAGGTCGGCGGGGTTGGCGGCGATGAGCGGCGTGGGAATAGAAACTTCCGCCACTTGATCGCCATCGGGCAAGCCCCCGTAAGCCTGACGGTCGTGGCCGGTGATAAAGAGCGTGTGATTGTCCGGGTTGTAGGTCATCGCGTTGCCCCCGTAGGCAAAGGTTTGAGGGGGTTCGTCCCCACCGGGTAAACGGAAAGCCCCCAGGTAGGTGAGATCGGAAGGTTGGATCAGTTCGGCGGTAGGAGGCGCGGCGGGGGTATTATTAACGAGGGGAAGGTAGATTTCTTCTTCCGCCGTGGGAGAAGCGGCTAACGCGCTGTTTTGTGGAGAAGGGGATGAAGACGGGGTAGATAGAACGCCACACGCTAGGATGGAGAAAATCCACAACAATACGGCAGACAGTAGCAAAATATAACGAGGGTAGCGATGCAAAAAACAAGCGGTTTTCATGTTTGGCACTCCATAAAAAAGATTAAACAAGGAATCGAATTGGATTTTGTCTGGGGCGGTCGAAATCATTGTACCCGCTTATTCGTGTAAAATTCCACAATCTATTGAGTGAAGCATAAAAAAAGAGCCTTCTCCACTTAGAGAAGGCTCTTTTTTAAAGGTATATCTTAATGTATCAGTGCTTCCTGAATCGCGTTTGCCAAAATAGACTCGACTTCGATCTTTTGGGTCGTCAAAGCCTCTCCAAACTCGCGGTTCGCCAGATTCCGTGCCACTTCCACAATCCAATCCGAGGCTCTTTCCACTGGAACGAGATGGGTGTCCAAGACCAGCTGAAAAGGACGGGTGTCATAAAAATCAACGTCATAAAAACCTTTCACGAAGGTTGCCCTGGCTTTGTCATTTTGTGTCACCAGTTTTTCCGCTTCGGTCTCCGACAAATTCTGAGACGCCATCACGCGTTGCACCCGCACAGTGAAAGGCGCCTGAATGCGAACGTTCAAAACGTTGGCGTACTCGCGCAACACGGCGAACCCGCCTCGCCCGATAATGACCATGTTATCCAGTTGTGCAAATCCCAAAATGATGGTGTTCAAACGAGAAATCAGTTCTAGATTTGAAGCATCCACACGCGCCCAGAAACCTGGTGATTTTTGTAATTCATCCAATTGCACCAGCCCATACTGACGCAAAATTTTCTCGACGGTTTGTTTCGTCACCAAACGGTACCCTAGTTCGTCCGTAACGCGTTTCCCCACCGGTTCGCCCCCGCCAAAATACTCTCTGGAAATCGTGATCACAGTCATCGTCTTTTCTCCTTATTCGCACCAAACCCTAAAGGTTTCGTTTGCACGAGAAGACCGGCTTACAATACGTTCCGTTTGCAAATGTGTTCTTGAATTCATCGAGAGAACCTTTAGGGTTTGGTCTGAGTATCCTTACACAAACCCGTTCGCCAAATGGTGGTACACATCATTCCATTTCAATTCTTTTTTAATGTCAGCCAACGTGGAGGCATTGTCAATTAACAGATATTCGATCCCCGCCATCGTCGCGAAGTCTTCCATGTATTCAGCAGTGAGAGACAGGCTGAACCCAGTGTGATGCGCGCCGCCCGCGAGAATCCACGCAGCCACGCCGGTTTTGAAGTCTGGTTGGGGCACCCACAACGCGCGGGCGACCGGCAGTTTCGGGAGCGGTTCGTCCGTCGGAACCACATCCACCGCGTTCACAATCAGTCGGTAGCGCGTGCCCAGGTCAATCAACGAGGCGTTGATCGCTGGGCCGGTCTGTGAGTCGAACACTAGCCGCACCGGGTCTTCCTTGCCCCCGATGCCAAGGGGATGAATCTCTAGGGAGGGTTTCCCGGCGGCAATGCTAGGACAGATTTCGAGCATGTGTGCGCCCAGCACTTTGTCCCCTTTCGAGCTAAAGTGATACGTATAATCTTCCATGAATGAGGTGCCACCCTCCAACCCCGCGCTCATCACCTTCATCGCTCGCAGGAGGGCCGCCGTTTTCCAGTCGCCTTCCGCCCCGAACCCGTACCCGTCCGCCATCAGCCGCTGCGAGGCCACGCCAGGAAGCTGTTTGAGCCCGTGCAAATCCTGGAAGGTGTCGGTGTACCCTTTGAACCCGCCCTCTTCCAAAAACGCGCGGATGCCCAACTCGATCCGGGCGGCGTCGCGCAAGGATTGACGTTTTTCCCCGTTCGCTTGCAACGCCGGAGTGAGGGTGTAACTGTCTTCGTACACCGCGATGAGATCGGAAACTTCTGTCTCGGAAACGGCATTCATCCGGGCGACCAAATCCCCCACCCCGTACCCGTTGACCGCATAACCGAACTGCATTTGCGCGGAAACCTTGTTCCCTTCCGTGACCGCCACTTCGCGCATGTTATCTCCGAACCGGGCAAATTTCGCACCCTGAGCATCGTGCCACGCAGCGGCGACGCGCATCCACACGGCCAACCGTGCGTGGACTTCTTCATCCTGCCAATGCCCCACCACCACTTTCCGGGCCAGCCGCATCCGCGCCCCGATATAACCGAACTCGCGGCCCCCGTGAGCGGTCTGGTTCAGGTTCATAAAGTCCATGTCAATCGTGGACCACGGGATTTCGGCATTGAACTGGGTGTGCAGTTGGACAAAAGGTTTTTGTAAGGCTTGGAGTCCGGCAATCCACATTTTTGCGGGAGAAAAGGTATGCATCCAGCAAATCAGGCCGATGCAGTTGGGGGCAGTGTTCGCTTCCTGCGCCACAGCATGGACTTCTTCGGGGGTGGTCACAACCGCCTTAAAGACGACTTTGACCGGGAGCTTTTTGGAGTCAGCGAGGGCGTTGGCGATGTACCGCCCATTCACCGCGACCTGTTCCAACGCTTCGGGGCCATACAAATGCTGGCTACCAACGACAAACCAGGCTTCGAGAGGGGTAAAAATTGATGCGTCCATAATATTCCTTATTGTATTTTATTGTCCATAGTAGGCGTTTGCACCATGTTTTCTGAGATAGTGCTTATCCAATAATTCCTGCTGCATGGGCTGGATGTCCGGGGTCAGCATCATCGTGTGAAAGTTCATAAAGGCGATTTCTTCCAGGACAACGGCGTTGTGAACGGCGTTCATCGCATCCGTACCCCAGGTGAATGGACCGTGACTGTGTACCAAAACTGCGGGAAGGGCATCCGGGTTTTTGTCTTGGAAGGCCTCAATGATTACCGTGCCCGTTTCCTTTTCGTATGCGCCAGCGATCTCGACCGGGGTCATTTTGCGGGTGCAGGGGATTTCACCGTAAAAGTAGTCGCCGTGGGTGGTACCTAATGCCAGGAGACCGCGCCCAGCCTGGGCAAAGGTCGTTGCCCAGCGGCTATGGGTGTGGACGATGCCTCCGATGTTCGGGAAGGCTTTGTAGAGTTCGAGGTGGGTGGGCGTGTCGGAGGAGGGTTTCAAGTTGCCTTCAACTACTTTGCTCGTTTCAAGCGATACGACAACCATATCGTCCGCCTTCATTTTTTCGTAAGAAACGCCCGACGGTTTGATGACCATCAAACCCTGTTCACGGTCCACCCCGGAAACGTTGCCCCAGGTAAATGTGACCAAGCCATTTTTGGGAAGCAACAGATTCGCTTGAAAAACTTGTTCTTTGAGGACTTCTAACATGATGATCCTTAGAGTGTGTCTGAAACCTCAAACCCTAAAGGTTTTTTGTCTTATTCGGCCACAAATCCAGGCTAAATTTGGGACTTATCAGGCGTATAACCTTCTCAAGGAAAACCTTTAAGGGGTGGGCCAGGAAATTTCCACATGCTTTTTTACAGTGCATTGATTGCCGCCTGTTCAATCGTGAGACCCGCTTTGTAACGTTCCATGAAGGCCACGAAACCGTTCACATTCGAGGGGTCAGGGGAGAGGGTGGTGCCACTTTCGGCGGCGAAGACTTTGTGAGTGAGGTAAGCTTCCAGGGGTTCGTTAGCTTCTTTTTGGGCCATGTATGCAGCCAGCAAGGCAATCCCCCACGCGCCACCTTCGCCCGCGGTTTCCATGACCGAGACAGGGACGTTCATCGCCGCAGCCATCATCTTTTGCCCGACCTCCTTCGTCTTGAAAAAGCCGCCGTGCCCGAGGAGTTGGTCAAGCTGGACTTTTTCGTCTTCAAAGAGGATGTCCATACCGATCCGCAGGGTTCCGAGGGAGGCGAAGAGGTGGGTTCTCATGAAGTTCGCAAGGGTGAAGCGGCTTTCTGGTGTGCGGACGAAGAGGGGGCGGCCTTCATCCAGCCCGGTAACGGGTTCGCCGGAAAAATAGTTGTAGGCCAACAACCCACCCGCGTCGGGTTCGCCCGCGAGGGCTTTTTGATAGAGCATTTCGAACAGTTTCGTTTCGCTGATTTCCACGCCCAACGCGGTGGTAAATTCCCGGAACAAGCCCACCCAGGCATTGATGTCGGAGGTGCAGGTGTTGGTGTGAACCATCGCGACGGGTTTGCCGGTGGGGGTGGTCACCATGTCAATTTCAGTATACAACTTTGACAAGGCTTTTTCTAGCACGATCATGGCGAAGACGGACGTTCCGGCGGAGACGTTGCCGGTACGTTCGGCAACGCTGTTTGTGGCGACCATTCCAGTACCCGCGTCACCTTCGGGGGGGCAGAGGGGGATGCCCGCGGTCAGTTGCCCGGTGGGATCGAGGAGTTTTGCGCCCGCTTCGGTGAGCGTGCCCGCGGCGTCTCCGGCGACGAGGACTTTGGGGAGGATTTCGTCCAATTTCCAGGGGAGTTTGTGCGGGGCAATCCGTGCGTTGAACTGTTGAATCATTCCCGCGTCGTAATCGTTGATGGTGCTGTCAATGGGAAACACACCCGACGCTTCGCCAACGCCCAGGACTTTTTCGCCGGTCAGTTTCCAGTGGACGTATCCGGCGAGGGTGGTGAGGTGATGAATGTCGGCAATATGGGGTTCCTGGTTCAGGATCGCCTGATCGAGATGGGCGATGCTCCAGCGTTGGGGGATGTTGAATTGGAACAGGTTGGTGAGCTGTTCGGCGGCTTGCCCGGTGATGGTGTTACGCCAGGTGCGGAAGGGAACGAGTTGGTTATCGTCTTTGTCAAAGACCATGTAACCATGCATCATGGCGCTGAAGCCGATGGCCCCGATTGTTTTGAGCGGGGTGTCGTATTTCTTGGACACTTCCTGGACGAGATTACGGTAGCTTTCCTGCAAGCCAGTCCATACGTCTTCGAGGCTGTAGGTCCAGATGCCGTTTTCGTATTGGTTCTCCCATTCGTAGCTACCGGAGGCGAGGGGTTGGTGGTTTTCGTTAATTAAAACGGCTTTGATACGGGTAGAGCCGAGTTCGATGCCGAGGTAGGTTTTGCCGTTTGCAAGGGCGGTTTGGATTTCGGATTGGTTCATGGTGGTCTCCTATGGGATGGAGGGTTTTTAGACGTTTATTTTTTTTCGACACGAATTTCACGGATTGTTCGTGGTGTGGTTTGGGGCGTTCTGGGTTTTGTGGTACCGGAGTTTGTGAGGTTTTGAGAAGTTTTTTTGCCACAAATTTCACGAATTTTACTGATTGTTTTCGGGAGATTTGGGGGGAGAAGTTTTTTTAGCCGGGGTACCAGATTTTGCGGGGGTCGGTAGGGGGACGGATATAGTCCCAGGCGGCATCAATGAGTTTGGGGAGGGTGTAGGCGGGACGCCAGCCGAGGAGGAATTTGGCTTTGGTATTGTCTAGCCAGGTGGATTGGTAGGAGGTCTGGATCGGGATGGAGGGCAGGCCGCGGGTTTCAGCAAGGTAATGGGCGACTACGCCGTAGTCTACGGGTTCGTCCATGCAGATGTTGAAGGTTTGTTGGCGCGCTTTCGGATGATCGAGGGCGAGCAGGGTGGCGCTAACGAGATCGTCTACGTGGACGAAGTTCCGTTTGACCGGAACGCCGGCGGGGTCGAGCATGATCGGGATAGTTTGCGATTGGAAGTAGGACTCCGCGAGGGCCGAGTCTACGAGGTCGCGCCAGCGTGGGCCACCGAAAACATCTTCGCCAAAGGAAAGCTGGTATTTGAAGTCGTCCTTTTCCATAATCCAGGGGGCACGGAGGCAACAGCCGTTAATGTTGTACTGAACGTAGTATTGTTCCAGCATGACTTCTTCCAACACTTTGGAGAGGGCATAACAGCCGGGGTACGCGGTGTGCCTTTGGGTTTCGGTGACGGGAAGCGGATGGGGGTAGACAAAATGTCCGAGGGCGGCGTCCCCCCCAATCAGGATAAATTGTTCGAAAGTGGCAGATGTTCGGCAGGCTTCTAAAAGCCAAAAGAGGCCTTTGACGGCCACGTCCATAATTTGTGCGGGGGTTTCTTTGACAGTGGCAAGGTGGAGAACGTGAGTCACATCTGCCAGGGCGGTTTGGACGGTTTCGAGATACTCGATAGAACCCTGGAAGATTTCCACGCGGGGGTGGGGAGCCACATCGCGGTGGTGGCAAAGGGCGCGAATCGTGTAGGCGTCATATTGAGGGTCGGCTAGCAGACGTCGGATAAACGCCTGGCCGACTTTCCCCGTGGCGCCAGTGACCAGAATGCGTTTCATGTTTTCCTTGTGAGGGGGAATTATGAAACTTCGGAAGTCTTTGGGGACTTCCGAAGTTTTTGATTACTAACCGCTTTTGTTTTTGTTGTAAACGTCGAAGAACACGGCCATAAGAAGAGTGAAGCCTTTGATGGCTTGCTGCCAGTCAATTCCAACGCCGAGAATGGACATCCCGTTGTTCATCACGCCGATGAAAAAGGCTCCGACAACCGAGCCGATGATGGTGCCGATCCCACCGCTGGCGGACGCACCCCCGATGAAACAGGCGGCGATAACATCCAACTCGAAGCCTTCACCTGCATTCGGGGTGGCGCTGTTCAACCGGGCAGCAACGATCAATCCTGCGAGAGCAGCAAGGATGCCCATGTTGACAAAGGTCAGGAAGAGCAGGCGGGGCGTGTTGACCCCGGAGAGGCGGGCAGCTTTTTCGTTGCCACCCATGGCATAAATCCGGCGTCCGAGGACGGTTTGATTGGTCAGGAAGGCGTAGGCAACAACGAAGGGAAAAAGAATGACTAGCACATTCGGGATACCTTTGTAGGAGGCCATCAAATAAGAGAAGCCCATGATCGCCGCGGTGATGAGGACGTTCTTCGCGATGAAGAGGAAAAGGGGACTCACTTCAAAGCCATATTTGGTTTGATTATTGCGGGTGCGTAAGTCAAACACGAAGAGCAAGATAGACACGACCACGCCGATGACAATGGTGGTGATGTGAAGACCTTCGTTGTGGAAGAAGTCGGGGATGAAACCTGCACTGAGTTTGGCAAATTCGGTGGGGAACGGGCCGATGGCTTCGCCGCGCACCATGACGAGCGTGAGACCGCGGAAGATTAACATGCCCGCGAGGGTGACAATGAAGGAGGGGATTTTCACGTAGGCGATCCAGAAACCCTGCCAGGCCCCGATGATGCCGCCCAAAATCAGACAAAGGAGAACAGCCAGAATAGGATTCATGTGCTGTTTGACCATCAGCACCCCAGCAATTGCGCCCACAAAGGCGGCAACCGAACCGACCGAAAGGTCAATCCCACCGGAGACAATGACCAGGAGCATTCCCAGGGCCATGATGATGACATAGCTGTTTTGTAAAACCAGGTTAGTAATATTGACTGGTTTCATCAGAATACCTTCTGTCCGGTATTGGAAGAAAACCATGATCACGATTAAGGCAATTAACATGCCGTATTCGCGAATGTTGTTTTTAAATAAATTAGACAATGCTTTCATTAGGCCATTACCTCTTCTTGCCGCATGATGTGTTTCATGATGATTTCTTGGGATGCCTCCCGCGCGGGCAGTTCACCAATGATTCTTCCTTCGTTCATGATGTAAATCCGATCACATACGCCTAAAATTTCCGGTAGCTCGGAAGAAATCATGATGATGCCTTTGCCCTCACTCGCCAAACGATTGATGATCGTATATATTTCGTATTTTGCGCCCACGTCAATCCCACGGGTGGGTTCGTCCAAAATCAGGATGTCCGGTTGGGCAAACAACCATTTGCTGAGGACTACTTTCTGCTGGTTCCCGCCTGATAAATTAACAGCCAACTGCAGAATGCTGGAGCATTTGATGTTCAGTTGATCTCGGTAGCCTCGGGTTACGGTTAACTCTTTCGGCTCGTTGATCACCCCTTGAGCGGAAATCGCATTCAGGTTCGCCAGGGTGATGTTGTCCTTAATATCTTCGATGAGGACCAACCCGTAAACTTTGCGATCTTCGGTTGCGTAAGCAATCCCATTAGAAATCGCTTTATCAACGGTACTTACATCAATCGCCTGACCGTTTTTGTAGACCGTGCCGTTGATCCGCGTCCCGTAAGCGCGGCCAAAAATACTCATGGCAAGCTCGGTGCGTCCAGCCCCCATCAAGCCAGCAATCCCGACAACTTCACCCTTGCGGACGTTAATATTCACATTGTTACTTACTTTACGGTCTTCGTGGAGAGGATGGTAAACATTCCAGTCTCGAACCTCGAAGATCACATCGCCAATCTCCGCCTCCCGCGGGGGAAAACGGTGGGTTAAATCGCGCCCGACCATACCACGAATTATGCGGTCTTCGGTGATGGCGTCCGCGTGGGTATCCAAAGTTTCAATCGTCGCCCCATCCCGCAAAATGGTGATGGAATCGGCTACCTTTGAAACTTCATTCAATTTGTGGGAAATCAAAATCGAGGAAATCCCGTGATCTTTAAATTGGAGCAATAGTTGGAGAAGTTTCTCACTATCATTTTCATTAAGAGAGGCAGTGGGTTCATCAAGGATCAGAAGCTTAACTTCTTTTGCCAGGGCTTTTGCAATTTCAACCAACTGCTGTTTCCCCACCCCCATGTTCGTGATCAAGGTATTAGGCGATTCATGCAACCCCACTTTCTCTAATAATTGTTTGGTTTTGGCGACAGAGGCATTCCAATTGATGATGCCATTCTTGGACTGCTCATTTCCCAGAAAAATGTTTTCTGTAATGGACAGAAAAGGGATCAACGCCAATTCCTGATGGATGATGACCAAGCCCACTTTCTCGGAGTCATTAATACTATGGAAACGACACGCTTGACCTTCGTAATAAATTTCTCCCTCATAAGTTCCATAAGGATACACGCCACTCAAAACCTTCATCAAGGTTGATTTTCCGGCTCCATTTTCTCCGACTAAGGCGTGGATCTCGCCACGTTTGACTGAAAAGCTAACATTATCGAGCGCTTTGACACCCGGAAACGTCTTTGTAATGTTACGCATTTCCAAAATAACTTCTGACATACTCTATCCTTGTGCTACTCAAGCGATGGCTAAATCTTGATTGAGAAATTATTCCTTGTGCAAGATATGGATGGGTTAGAAAAAGGGTGAGGGGTTTATATCCCTCACCCTTTTCAACGAACACGTTTACTTCAGATCGTCAGCGTTGATGTAGCCACTTTCAACCAGAAGTTTTTCGTAGTTGGTAATGTCAACACTGTAGGGGGTCAACAGATACGAAGGCACGACTTTGACGCCGTTGTCGTAGGTGGTGGTGTCATTGACATCCACGGTTTCGCCTTTCAGCGCCTGGTCAACCATGTGCGCCGTCTGGGCCGCGAGTTCGCGGGTGTCTTTGAAGACGGTGTATTTCTGTTCGCCAGCGATCATGGCTTTGACAGAAGCAACTTCCGCATCCTGACCGGTGATAACAGGCCAGGGTTGGTCAGCAGTGCCGTAACCTACACCGCGCAGAGCGGCGATGATCCCACGGCTCAAACCATCGTAGGGAGCGAGCACGGCATCTACACGTTTGTCAGTGTAGTTGGCGCTCAGGATGTTTTCCATGCGGGACTGGGCAACCGCGCCATCCCAACGGAGGGTACCAACCACGTCCATGCCCATCTGGCCGGACTGAATGACGATTGTGCCATCATCAATGAAGGGTTGGATAACAGACATGGCACCATCATAGAAATAGAAAGCATTGGTATCGTCGGGGGAGCCGCCGAAGAGTTCGACGTTGAAGGGGCCAACGCCCGCGGGAGCTTTTTCACCAGGGGTCAGACCCAGGCCATTGAGAAGTTGGGTGCCCTGAATGACGCCTACGCCGAAGTTATCGAAGGTGGCATAGTAATCCACATATTCAGTTTTGGAGATCAGGCGGTCGTAAGCAATGACGAGAACGCCAGCTTCGTGGGCACGCTGCAGCACGTCAGAAAGGGTGGAACCATCAATGGCCGCAATCACGAGTACATCGGCTCCTTTGGTAACCATGTTTTCGAGTTGGGCAAGCTGGTTAGGGATGTCATTGTCAGCAAATTGCAGGTCGGTTTCATAGCCCAGAGCCTGGAAGGCAGCGACCATGCTCTCGCCGTCGGAAATCCAGCGGGTGGAGGTTTTGGTAGGCATCGAAATGCCGACAAGTTTGGTTTCAGTGGTGGTGGTTTCACCGGTGGTTTGGCCGCTGGTGTTTTCCTCACCACTAGTGGAGCCTGTATCAGATGCCGCAGGCGTACAAGCACCCAGGATCAGGGCTAAGATAATCAACAAGAAAGCAAGATTTTTAAAGCGAAACATTTTTTTCTCCAAATAGAAAGGTTTTTCGTCAACAGACAAAATATAGAGGAATACAAAATGAGCATAGGCTTTGCGCCTCAATCGTACAAATGTTTAAGATACTATGGTCCTCGTTGCGCCACCTCCTCAGGCGTCATTTCGTATAGAACTATCCCGCACCACCAGGGCGGGCGACAAAAGAATAGAGTGTGGTTCTTTTGGCTCTTCGCCAAGCCAACTTTGCTCGATGTATTGAACGATCTCTTGCAAGGCGATTTTGGCCACCTCAAATTGATCCTGCTGAACCGTAGTCAAAGCAGGATAGAAAAATGCTGATTCCGGGATATTGTCAAAACCAGCCACCCCAATATCTTCAGGGATACGCAATCCCCGCCTATGAATTACCTGCATCACACCGAGGGCCATTTGATCATTCGCGACAAAGATCGCGTCTAAATCAGAATATTGAGCGAGGAGTTTTTCTGCAGCGTCCACCCCACTGGCCGAGGACCAATTTCCCTCTGTCCAGTGCGTATTCTGGACTGCTATACCGTATTCCACAAGGACATCTTTCCAGGCTGCCATACGTTGGCGCGCTTCCCACCAATCTAAAGGCCCAGCCACATGTCCAATCCGTCGGTATCCCTGCTCAACCAAATGAAGCATCACTAACCGTCCCCCCTCATAATTATCTACCGAGACAATGGGCACATCTGCCCGATTTTCCATTGTTAGAAAAATGACCGGTATATCCAACGTTTGCGAAAAATCACTTAACCAGGCATGATTATCCCCAATCTCCGGGACAGCCCAAATAATCCCATCCACATGACGAGAGATAAGGTCATGAAAAATCGGGGCAACATTACTGGTGTGGTAATGCGGGAGTTCTTTAAGCAACAAGGCATACCCTGCTTTTTCAGCAGAACTTGTAATCCCATTCAAAGTAAACGAAGGCCCGATATGCTTCAACCCGGCTGTTACCACCCCAAGCGTATAACTGCGCTGTTGAATGAGACTTCGCGCCAACGCACTCGGTTGGTACTCCATCTCATCAATGATTTTTTTAACCCGCCGGCGTGTTTCTACTGAGACATCTGGACGATCATTTAACACACGAGAAACCGTCATCGTCGAGACGCCAGCAGCGGCAGCAACTTCTTTAATCGTAGTACGGGAAGACTTGAAATTCATCGTTATCGTTATCGTTATCGTTTCCGGTAACGATAACATTTTAGCAATATATTAACGGTGCGTCAAGAGGGAATCTTCTCTTCCCACAAAAAAAGCCCTCGGATGCGTAATTCCGAGGGCTTTCCACGCAACAAAACCCATTACGGCCCAAACGTCACATCAGCGGGCATTCCGGGTTTGAGACGCCCATCCATATTCGTCACCGCCAACTCAATCGCAAACACCGTCGTACTCCGCTCCTCTTGTGTCTGCACATTCCGCGGGGTGAACTCCGCTTGATCGGCAATGCGAGTCACAACCGCTTCAAACGTCTGCCCAGGGAAGGAATCCACCGCCACGCTCGCATGTTCGTTCAACGTCACCTCCCCATACCGGTCTTCGGGGATGTAAACCGTAATCGTCAGATGATCCAACTCCCCAATCGTAAACGCAGACATGCCAGGGGACAGAATTTCGCCGGGTTCGATATTCCGCACCATGACCACCCCCGCGACCGCAGCGTTTAACGTTAGCTTCCCAATTTGAACATCCACTGCGTCCAGCGCGGCCTGTGCCTGTGCGACCCCCGTTTGTGCAACCGCGACTGCCGCCTGTGCTTGCGCGATGTTCGTATCTTCCAGCGTCACCGCGTCCTCCGCCTGCGTCACGGCAAGTTGCGCGGCCTGTACCACCAGGGAGTCTTCCCCTGTCAACAAACTATTCAACTGATCGAGCGCGAGGCTGTACCGTTCTTCTGCCACTGCGAGCCGGGCGCGCGCCTCCAGCACCTCCGTCGTTGCCTGCGTAGACAACATCTGGTCATACGCCAACTGCGCCGCGTCCAGTTCCGCCTTCGCCGAGTCGTAAATATCCTGCACATAACTGCTGATCGTTTCGCTCCCATTTTGGGCAATTTCCTTATCCAGCAACTGTTGAGCAATCAAAAAAGACGATTGTGCGTTTGCCAGCCGCGTTTCAGCCGCAGTCAAGTCAGCATTGCTGGCGCTTTCGATGACGGCGTGAAAGTTCTTGCGTTCCGTTTCCAGCGCGGCAGAGGCGTCCTCCATTTCTGACTGTGCGGCGGCAATCTTTTCCGATTTTTCAAAATACCAGACTGGTAAAGTGAAAGCCTCCGGTTGATCCTGATTCCACGCGGCCGCGCGGGTGGGCAGCTCCGCCAATTGCGCCGCGGCCAACACTTGCTGAACCTGGAGGTGCGCCGCGTCCACGGTCGTTTGCGCCACCTCCCGCGCAGTTTGAGCGGCAGTCAGATTCGTTTGCGCGAGTTCCAGCCCCGCCTGAGCAGAATCCACCGCGGCGACGGCCTGCTTTCGTTCGACATCGAGCAAATCCCCCTCCAACCGGAGCAGCGGATCGCCTACCTTTACCGTATCCCCCTCCTTCACAAACACTTCCGCCACGCGCCCCGCCACTTCCGGCGCGGCAACCACTTGCACGGTCTCCACCACGCCCGAGGCGGTCAGCGCGGTAGGGGCATTCTGCGCCGCGGGCAGTGCATCACACGCGGCAAGGGAAACAAAGAAAAGGAGAAAAAGGGGAAGGGATTTTTTTAAAAGTTTCATTTTGTGACTCCGAGGAAAGGAATTGGTGGGAATTTGAGGGGGTTGAAGGGAATTTATTGGAGTTTGAGGAAATTCCAATGAATTCCCTCAAACTCCCCCCAACTCCCCCGCTTCCTCACCGCATACATGCAATAAACACATCCTCTAATGAGGGTTCAATCATATCCATTTGACCGGGCCTGAGGCCCGCGTTTTCCAATTCGGTGGCGATGGCCGCGCGGTGCTGTGCCATGTCCGGGGCAATGACGTGGACGAGGGAACCGTACAACTCCACTTCGTCGAGGGGCAAACGTCCGGCGTCGCGCGCCGCGCGGAGGACTTTCACCGCTTGGGGTGGGTCGGACGGGGCCAGTTCCAGCACTTCGCCAGGCATTTTTTCCTGCTTGATCGTTTCGGGCGAACCGTAAGCAATCATCTGGCCGTGCTGGATAAATGCCAGCCGGTGACAGTGTTCGGCTTCGTCCATATAGTGGGTGGTGACGAAGACGGTGATGTTTTCGGTAACGAGTTGGTAAAGCAAATCCCAAAACGCGCGGCGGGAGACGGGATCCACGCCTGCGGTCGGTTCGTCAAGGAAGAGGACTTCGGGGCGGTGGAGGATCGCGGCGGAAAGGGCGAGGCGTTGTCGCCAACCCCCGGCAAGGTCGCGGGTTAGTGTCCGTTCGCGACCCGCCAACCCCGCGAGGGTCAGGGCATCTTGGACGCGGTTTTTCAGGAGGGAATTGGTCAACCCGTAGGCTTTCCCGTAAAAATTCAGGTTTTGGAGGACGGTCAAATCGTTGTACAAGCTAAACCGTTGGGACATATACCCCACCCGGCGGCGAAGCTGGCGCGTATTCCCACCCAATTTCTGTCCCAAGACTTCCACCGTCCCCGACGTGGGCGGAAGCAACCCCAACAACATGCGGATCGTGGTCGTTTTCCCCGACCCATTTGAGCCGAGGAAGCCAAAGATTTCGCCGCGGCGAACTTCAAAACTGATGTCGTTGACGGCGGTAAAACTGCCAAACTTTTTGGTCAGATTTTGGGCAATAACAGCGGGGGTTTCGGTAGGTTCCATGATCAGTCCAGGGCGCGGCGGACAAAGCGCAAGGAAAACGTGCCAATGACAAGGCCAAGCACGAGCAAGGCCACGAGATTCGGCCAGAGGACATCCAGCCCGGTGCCTTTGAGCAAAATGCCGCGCAAAATTGTCAGCCAGTGATTAGCAGGGATGAAATTCGCCACGCCACGCAAAAAAGCGGGCATCGCTTCCACAGGGGCGGCGTATCCGGTGAACATAAAGTCCACCATCCCCACCAACATCACGAGCAAAAAGGCTTGATGCTGGCTCCGGGAAACGACAGAAATAACCAATCCTTTGCTCAGTTCCACAAACAGATAGCCAAGTGCGAGCAGAAGGAGCAAGCCCAGCGACCCGCGGATGGGCACGCCAAACGCGAAATGCACCATCGTCAGCATCAATACAAAGTCCGTGAACCCAACCAGAATGACCGGGATGGATTTGCCGAGGATGATTTCGAGCGGAGAGAAGGGCATCACGAGCAGTTGTTCGAGCGTGCCCAATTCGCGCTCGCGGGAAAAGGCCAGGGCGGCGAAGAGGAGTACAGTGAATTCCAGCATCAAACCAAGTTCAGCAGGGGTGGTGTAGAGCGCATCGCTTAGGCTTTCGTTGAACCAGACCCGCAGGGAGGGGTCGAAACCGGCGAACGCGGTCTCGTCAATTCCCAGACGTTGGAGAGCGATTCGTTGGTCGAGCGTGCGCGCCACCCCTTCAATGGCACGGAGCGCGGTCATTGCAGGGGTACTTTCTGCCCCGTTCAGCAGCACGGACAGGGTGGGGTGTCCGGTCGAGGAGGCGAGTTCCGCGTCGAAGTGATTGGGGATGATGATGGCGGCGTTGATTTTCCCATGATCGAGCGCGGTTTGGATGGTTGCCATGTCGGGGACGTAAGAGTCAAGGACAAACGTGCCCGTGTTGAGGATAGCGGTGATCACTTCGCAGCTGCTTGCACTTTGATCTTGATCCAGCACCATAAGAGGCAGGTTCGTGATCGGGCGGGAAGTGGCCCAACCCACGAGCAATAGTTCCAGTGCGCCGCCAAACAACATGAACGCGGGCATCCACCAGTCACGGATGAGATGGATGAATTCTTTTTGGGCAATGGTAAGAATGCGTCTGAACATGGGTTATCCTAACTTCTTCCGAAAAAACACCGCCCCCACCGTCGTAAAGACCAACCCCAGAAACACGAGGAAGACCGCGTAGGGCCAAAGCACTTCCAGCCCCACACCGGGAAGGAAGACCCCACGGGTGATGATGGCGTAGTGCGTGCCGGGGAGAAACAACGATTCCATCCGCATTTCTTCGGGCATGGAGGCGATGGGGAAAAAGATGCCTGTGAGGAAAAAGCCGGGGAAGAAGATGACGAGGAAGGAAAGGGCGAGGGCAGCGGCCTGGGTGCGGATGAAGACGCCGATGATCATCCCCATACTAAGAATGGCAAAGAGAAAAAGCGCGGACAGGCCAAAAAACAGCGGGAAACTCCCATTAAATGGGATTTGGAACCACCACATCGCCAAGATAGGTATCAGAATCACGTTGAGCAAACCCACAATCACGTAGGGGATGGTCTTCCCTACTAGGAGTTCGATGCGCCCGACCGGGGTTGCCATGAGTTGTTCCATCGTGCCGTGTTCGCGTTCATGGGCGAGGGTGAGGGCAACGGACAGGGCGGGGAACCCCAACACCATCGAAATCAAACCGGGGATGATGTCCACGCGGGGTTTCAGACCGGGGTTGTACCAAGTGCGGACCCGTAAATCGAGCGGTTGGAGGGCATCGGGGGAAAGGCCAAGGGCTTGCACTTCGCTGGCGAGGGCTTGATTGACGAAGGCTTCGGCGCGGAGGCTGATGTGATCCACGGCGAATGCGCCGCTTTCGGGTTCGGTGCCGTCAATGATCACTTGGAGGGGCATCCCGCGTAGCGCGGACAGGTCGCGGCCAAACGAGGGGTTGAGGATTACGGCGGCTTTGATTTCCCCGCGGGTGAGCATGTCTTCGATTTCCACCATTGAACCTACTTGAGCGTACAACTCCAGATCATCTCCGGCGATGATTTGCTGGACAAACTCGCGGGAAATCTGGCTCCGGTCGTAATCGAGGATGGCGACGGGAACGTGTTGGATGTTCGTGACCAGGGCGTAGGACATGATCACCAGGATCGTAATCGGGGTGATGAGCACGAGGACGAGGGTGGATCGGTCGCGAAAAATATGCTGAATTTCTTTGCGAACGATGGCAAAAATATGGCGAAAGGACATTTACGCGTCTCCTGCTTCTGCCTGCCGAATGAGGGAGATGAAGGCTTGTTCCATCCGTGCGGGGGCGGGGCGGATTCCCCGAACAGTGATCCTGCTCGCAGCGAGGGCGGCGGAAAGTTCGGGAAGGCGTTGTGCGGCGGAGTCCACCAGAACGTGGATGAGTTCGCCGTAAGTTTGCACTTCCAGCACGCCGGGGAGCGTTTCGATAACCTTGTGGGCGGCTTGCCAATCATCGGGGCGAATTTCGATCAGTTCGCCTTCCATCTGGGCGCGGATATTCTGCGGTGTGTCGCATACGATGAATTTGCCCGCGTACATCAGCCCGACACGGGAACAGCGGTCGGCCTCGTCCATGTATGGGGTGCTGACGATGATCGTCGTGCCTTGCAGGTGGAGGTCGGTGAGGATGTTCCAAAACTCGCGGCGGGAAACGGGGTCAACGCCGGTGGTGGGTTCGTCGAGGAGAAGGATTTCCGGCTCATGGATGAGGGTGCAGGCGAGGGCCAGCTTTTTCTGCATCCCACCGGATAGGTGGGCGGCGCGGCGGTTTTTGAATTCGGTCAACCCGGCGAAGGTGAGGAGACGCTCGGTGCGCTCCGCGAGGGCTTTGCGGTCCACATCATAGATTTCGGCGAAAAAGGCGAGGTTTTCTTCCACGGACAATTCGCCGTAGAGGCTGAACTGTTGGGCCATGTAACCGATTTTGGGCTTGACGGCTTCGGCTTGCTTTTTGAGATCGTACCCCGCAACAGTCGCCTCCCCCGAGGTGATGTCCAGCAACCCCGCGAGGAGGCGGAGAGCCGTCGTTTTCCCTGCCCCGTCCGGGCCGACGAGGCCGAAGAGTTCGCCGGGTTCGATGGCAAGATCGAGGGCGGCGACCGCGTGGGTGGTTTTGAAGTCGCGGGAGAGGGAGTGGGTGAGGAGGAGGGGAGGCATGGGGGGGGGAGTGGGGTGTTGGGCAGGAGGGGGGTGGGGGAAAGTGATAAGTGAAAAGTGATAAATTTACTCGTCACTTATCACTTCATCACTTTTTGATTTTGCGAAGCACCCAAAGCACTACTAACGCGCCTAATGCGGGTTCGAGGGCAACGCCGAGCCATTTGAGGGAGGGGCTGAAACCCATCGCGGGGATAACGTAATAATCCATTAGCCCAACAACAATGGTGGTGATGACGGCGGCTATGTAATCGCCCGAAACACCGTAGGGACGGTTGTCTTTCCAGATCGGGCCAGCCAGCGCGCCGATGATGAGGCCGACAACGGCCATCGCAACGAGGACAATGAGAATTTCCATGAGGGACTCCTTTTTAGTAATGACTCACTTTGAGCCAGGTGGGGTGGACGTAATGAAATCTTGTCCAATCGAACGTAATCCCAAACGTCCACCCCACCCTTTATACGGCATCCATGAGCAATTATCCTTTTTAGGCTTTTAGCCCATCTAACAAAAGATTAAGCCCGGTCCCAACATGCCGACTAATGTCAACTTGTTTGGGACTGTACGTCCAAAGCAGGATCGTGCCTTCGAATACCGCACCAATTGCAAGGGCGGCGTCGCGTGTGTTAACTGGACGAAATGCGCCACTGTCAACGCCCTGCTGGATGATGCTTTCCATGATTTCAATAAAATTGTTGAAAGTTGTGGTGAGGACTTCATGCACAGCTTCGCGGCGCATGACCATCGCCATAAATTCAAAATATAAGGGAACAAGCGGCTTAATTTTGGTCAAATCCGTAATCATAATGTCAGCCATTTTGTGCAATTTGGCTTCGGGTGAGAGTTCCGCTGTAAGCAGGTCCCGAGCGTGGGCGAGTTCACGTTTAAGGAGGGCTTCGAGAATGGCGCTGATGATGGCATCTTTGCTTTTGAAATAGAGATAGAGGGTCCCTTTGCTGACCCCCACTTCATCGGCGATGTCATCCATCCGGGCGTTGCTGATCCCCTGGTCGGTAAACACTTTGATGGCGGCATCAATAATTTGGGTCGTGCGTTCTTCACTGACATCCGGGCGAGGCATAAAAAGCTCCTTTGAATAATAACTGACTGGTCAGTTATTTATAATAATACAGCGAATGAAGACGATTGTCAAGATAACCCCGTTGAAAATGGCCCGGTTAAAATTTCCGCGCCTTCTTCTTTCCGCATTTGTTTTTGTCGCGGAAGAAAGAAGGCGCGGAAAATAGAGTTTTTCGGAAAATTAATTTTTCAGAAAATCAGTTTTTTAGACCGGAATTTGGCGCAATCAGGAGACCTTGATTACGTTGCCCGCCCCTCCCAATCGTAATAAATGGGCGGTTGGAAGCAACATCCGAAAGTAAAGACATGAAACATGGCGATATTCCTTAGCCATCAATGTTGAGGTCTTTGCCGAGGTAATTATAGGAGGCAAAGTGTATGGTCGCGCCGGAGAGGGAGACGTCAAAGAGGATGGTGTCGCGGAGGGCACCTGCGCCAGAGTCGGCGTTATTCGTCACGGTGAGGTCCGCCGCCCGCGCGGCGTGGAGGGGGATCAGGGCGAGGAACGCCGCGAGAAGGGTGAAAAGGGTCAAAAGACGGAAAAGGCGAGGATGTGTTTTCATGTTCTAATTCCTTTGAACAAAAAAGATTGCTCTATGCCGTTTAGCGCACAATGAGGGGCAAATAGACGGTGGGCGGGGCGACCACGGCGGGTTCTCCGACGGTGTAATTGCCGTTGCCCGCGCCCACGCCGCCGAGGGGGTTGTAGGAAGTGTCGTGAATGGTGTCGTCGTCCACCAAGTCCAACCGGACGGAACCGATGCCCTGGCCGACATTTACCGTCACGTAATAGAGGGCGTCCGAGCCGGTGAGACTGGCGAGGGTGGCGTTGGGGAGGCCGTCGGGGGTGAGGGCGAAGTCGGTAAGGTCTACACCGACGACGGGTTCGGTGAAGTCCACGCGGAAATAGGCAAGCGGCCCGGTGACGGGGTTGGGATAAACCAGGGAGATGGCCCACACCGCGGGAGGGGTGAAATCGGTGTGGAGGGCGTGCCAATTGGTGCCATCCCATTGGGCGGCATATCTGGCTTCGGATAAAAGCAAACCTTGATTGACTAGATAAGGGAAAGCCCCCCCAACATACACATCTGCGCCGCTGGTCGCAACCGCATATACACTACTGTAAAGGACGCCGCTCCCATGCCCATCATCCCCCAAGCCCGACCAGGTTGTGCCATTCCACCGGGCAACATAATTCGCGGTGGAAACCGTAACGCCGTTATTGCTCACGCGATAGAACCACCCGCCCACGTACAGGCTAAACCCACTGCGCGCGAGGCTCATCACGCCGCGGTCGAGCGCACCATCTCCCAGGCCGTTACTGCCCAGGGCGTGCCAGTTTGCGCCGTCCCACCTGGCAATGTAGTCGGCTTCGGGCAAACCGGCGGTATCGGTAAAAAACCCGCCCACGTAGATATCCGTGCCAACGGGGAGAAGCGTGGTGACGACGTTGTTCAGCGCGGCCCCGCCCACGCCATTATCGCCTAACGCTGTCCAGTTGGTGCCATTCCATCGGGCAAGGTAAGCCGCTTTCGTGAGGACAGTGCCATAATTATTGACTTCATGAAAAATGCCGCCTGCATAAACGTTGACTCCATCCACCGCAATCGTCATCACTTCATCTTCAATGGAGCCATCCCCCGCACCATCTCCGCCCAGGGCAGACCAATTATGGGTTTGGGTATTCCAGACCGCCAGCTTATCTGCCGCGCCTAGAACCGTGCCGTAATTGTTGACATCAATAAAATTGCCTCCCACATACACGTTTACATCATTAATGGTTATGGTCCCTACATGCGCTCCGGGCAGGATCGAACCATTCCCAGCGCCATTATGCCCCAACGCGCTCCAGTTATACCCATCCCAAATGGCAATCGCATCCGCGGCAGTGAGAGGGGTACCGAAGTTATTTACATCCGAAAAGCTGCCCCCTACATACACGTTTGCGCCATCAAGCGCAATTGTGCGAACGATACCGTTTATTGAGCCATTTCCGGCCCCGTTATTGCCCAGGGCAGACCAGTTCGCGCCATCCCATTTGGCGATGTAATCCGCTTCGGGAATGCCCGCGGTGTTGGTAAACCAGCCCCCCACATACACATCCGTCCCACTGACCGCCAACGCAAAAACGTAGTTATTGAGGTCACTTTCAGGACTGGCGGGGCTAAGATGCACCCCATCCTGGGCGTTCATTTCAACGTGATACCCGCGAAGATCAAGATTCCCCTGGAAAGACCCATCCAGGCGCAAAGTGCCGTCAGGGTTGAGGAAAGTGGCAGGGGAGGTTTGTGCGGGGGGTGTTTCTGCCAAAACCGGGGAGGGTGCGGCCACCAAAAGCCAGGTACTGCTTGCCAAGCACAGCGTTAATAAAGCCCACAAATAGAAGGATTTGGTTTTCATTTTAGGAACTCCGTTAATAGCCGAGGCGCATTTTCATTTCTTCGATCCGTCCCCGCGCCTCCTCAAAACTGGTTTGATGGATGGCCCGATACGCGCGAATGGCTTGGAGGGTTTCCCCATTCTTTAAAAAGGCCACCACTTCCAGATCATCTTGGATGGCGGATGGGACAAAACCACCGCGCCCGGCACGCAAAAATTCGACCGAGAGAATTTCTGGGGCCTGCACTTTTTGAAAGTCGGCAAAATACACGGCATATTCATCCCCTTGCATCATGTAGCCGCCCAGCGAAGCCGGAACTTCAAACACCCGTCCGGCGACGAACATTTGATACACAGTATAAGTGGAAGTCGTGTGGGAGTCTGAGTCGTAACTTTCGCGAATACTTTTGACAATGTTGATCGGCCCCTCAACCTTTTGCACCGCCACCTTCAATTGGACAAACGCCCGCCGCAGCGTCACGATCCCAATGCCGCCCCAAATCAGCGGCCAGATGCACCCAAACGCGCCGCTAAACATCAGCGTCCCCCCCATGCTGAGGGTGTGCATAGCCTGGTAATACACGATAGCAATCGGAATGCCAATCAACCCGACGACCAACAAGCCAGCGCCCGAAATGGACGCGCACCCTTTCCGGCCTGCTTCTTCTTTTGCGAGACGCGCGCGTTGTTTTTCCGAAAGCTGACCTCGACGATTTAAGGCCAGGTCTGCTTCATCAAATTTGAAGAGGTTCATTAATTGAGGGTCTTGCATGGGAAATTCTATTCAACACGAGAACCTTTAACAGATTTCCGAAGTTTGGGATGGGATGATGTTCGGGGGGGTGTCACCCAAACTTCGGAAGTCTGTATGCGGGAGAACAACGCGCGGAACAGGGATGCTTCCTTCCAACCCAGGGAGAAGCGGGGCTTCATGGTCATCTGGATGTGCTTCTTGTGGGGTGGACGGACCACCATCACTTTCCTCTGTCCAGGTGATTTGCACAGAGACAATCGTGATGGTGGTGGTTTGGCGATGAAGCACGCGTCGCATGATCATAATTTATCAAGTTTTACCTTTACAAAGTTGACATTTCTTGTCAAATACTTCCGACCTGCGTAGAATCAGTAAGTTAGCCCGAAAAAAGGGTGCAAGGGGCATGGCCATGCCCCTTGCACCCTTTTTTCGGGAAGTTTCCAAGCGGAGTATGTGCCTATGAAAGCCCCGATGATGACTGAAACGTTCGGAGAATCGCTCAAGTATTTGCGCCGCCGCGCTCGCTTGACCCAACGCGAATTAGCCCTTGCCGTGGGCTACTCCGAAGCCCAAATCTGTCGGTTAGAAAAAAACGAGCGCCTGCCCGACGTAACCACGGTGGCGGCTCTGTTCATCCCTGCCCTCACCTTGGAAAACAACCCTGCCCATCTGGAACATCTGCTCAAACAAGCCGCACAAGCCCACGACACACGCCACCCCGCCAGCATCACCATCAATCAAGTCACCATCCAACATGAGATTGAACAAGAACTAGGCCTGCTAGAAGATATTCCCGCCCCACTTGCCTCACATATCCCCCGCCCCGCCTGGACTCAGCGCATCCAGACCGCACTGGCCCAAGACCGAGGCGTGATGGTATGCGGGCTACCTGGAGTGGGGAAAACCGTCCTCGCCGCCACCGCCGCCCGTCATTTTTCCCCGGAACGTGTCTTTTGGCTGACGTTAATCGCAGGGGTGAACACCAACGTGGAAGCCCTCGTCCGTCAACTCGCGTTATTTTTCCTGCTCCACGGAGTGACACAAGTCAAACCGCTCGTCGTCCCCCGCACGGACGCCAAACCCATGCCGCTCGATCAACAAGTCATGCTCATTCGGGCTGCTCTCACCCATCACCCTGCCCTCCTGTGTTTTGACGATGTCCATTTGCTCGGGGAAGACGAAGCCTGTTTATCTTTCCTCCGCCATCTCAGCAGCATTCCCACCGCCCACCTCCTTCTTATCAGCCGGAAAGCCCTTGCTTTGCCCATTCCCCAACTGCATCTCAGTGGCCTGGAACCCACCGAAGCCTCCGAACTTGCCCTTAGCTTAGGGCTTAACCCGACCGATAAACTGACCCACCACTTGTTAACCAAAATCAGTGGCAACCCCATGCTGCTCCGGCTCGCGGCGGGGCAACTCCGCAATCCCCAACTCACTCCGGATGTTTTTGTCCACCACCTCGAAGCACACCCACAAGTCACCTCCTATCTCATCAACACTGTCTTGCGCGACCTCCCTCCCGTCACACACTGGCTAGCCTCCTTCATTGCCGTCTTCCGCCATCCGGTCAATCTCTACGAACCCACCCTCCTCAAACTCCTCGAAGATGAAATCCCCACCTCAAATTTGCATGAAGCCCTTGGCGATCTGCAAAGCCGTTATCTGGTGGACAATCCTTATAACGCCACCCTGCATCCCTTGATCCGCGACCATCTTTACACTTCTCTGGGCCTCAATGCCACGCAAAAAAGACACAACCACGCCCTCGCCGCAATCTGGACAACGCAAACCACGCGAGACACCGTTGAAGTCGCCCACCACTGGCTACACGCAAACAAACTCGCACAAACCGCAGAATTAATCAGCGCACAAAGCGAAAATCTCTTCAACCAGGGCAAAGCCTTCGCCGCCGTCCAGGTGGTTGATGAAGCCCTCCAGCAATTGCAAAACCGCCATAGTAACCCAACTCGCCTCCGATGGCTACTCCTCACCGCGCGGGGCGACCTGCTCCGCGGCACCCTCCGCACCGCCGAAGCCGAAACCAGCTACCGCGAAGCCCTCGCCCTGGCCCAAGACTTCCCCTCCGGGCGCGCCCAAGTCACCCGTAGTCTGGCCCAAAACCTGATGCAACGCGGGCAAGCTACCGAAGCCCTGGCACTTTGCCAGACCGCCGCCGCCGCTTTGCCGCCCGAAGACATTATTTTGCGGGCGCGCCTCGCCGCTATAGAATGCCGTACCTATTTGCTCCTCTCCCAATACGAAACCGCCGAAAAGACCGCCCAATACGCCCTCCATTTAATTGAACCCTTTGCCGATCAACTTTCCCAAATTACCGATGATGTCATTGCCCGCGCGGAACGCGTCCTCGGATGGGTCAACTACACCCGCCACCCCCAAGGCGACGAGTCTCTGACGCATTACCAACGCGCACTGCTTTCCGCCCGCCGCGGGAAACTCCGAACCCACGAAAACGCCATCCTCTCCAACATGGCCACCGCCTTCATGGAACGAGAAGCCTGGGCAGAGGCCGAACAGGTTTATCAAGAAGCCCTCCAGGGAAATGAAGCTTTAGGCGATTTATACGCGAAGGCCGCAGTCTTACACAATTTAGGCGTCTTAGGCGTTCACCGCAAAACCATCGAGGAAGGATTGAAATATTTTGAACAAGCCAGTGAACTGGAACGGCTCGTCGGCGATGTCGAAGGGCTTCTAAGCACCGAAGCCGCGCGCGCCTCCACCATGCTCATGCTCGGAAAAGTACCCGAAGCCCGCGAGGTGCTCGAACAAGCCCTCGCCATCGAAACCCATTCTTCCGATGTCTGGACCCTCGGCACGTTGCTCTGCTTGTCCGTGGAAGTCTACCTCCTCGAAAACCAACCGGAAACCGCCCGCACCATGCTCACGCGTGTTCTAGCCCTCCCCGGCCTCCGGGAAAACGCGCGCATGTACACATGGGCAACCAGTGGTCAGGCTTTGGTGCATCTTATCGCGGGCGAAAAAGAAAGCGCCGAAGAGATCCTGGCCAACACCCCACCCGAAGATGTCGGGTTTGACTTAACCTATCGTTGGAAACAGGTTCAATGCCTGGCTACCCTGGCCCGCGGCGAGACGGCAGCCGCGCAAAAACAAGTGGAGGCGACCGATCAATGGGCGGAGCAAAAAGGCTATCCCTACAAAAATCATCTCGCCGATAAACTTTTAGAGACCCCCGAACTATCCCTGACAGAGGCCTTTGCCCTTATCATTGTTGGAGACTAACTACTCAGCCAAGGTAAAGTTTCTCCCGAAAAAATAGAAAAAAGGGGGATGCCCCCCCTTTTTTCTGTTTTTTTCGGGGAATCTTCGCTCTAAGCCTGAGCCATTACGCACTAACCAAACTTTGGAGAAATATTCAATGAAAATTGCAGCTACAACAAACGATGGCAAAACCATCAGCCACCACTTTGGCCGCGCCCCTTATTACCTGGTCGCCACGGTCGAAGATGGTCAAATCACCCACCGCGAAATGCGCGAAAAAGCCCATCACGCCCACGGAAACGGACACCACCACGAACATCAACACGACGAGCGTATCCAAATCGAAGAGAACAGCGCCGCACATCGTGCGACCCCGGAAACCCACAACCACCACCAAATGGCCGAAATCATCCTCGACTGCGAAGCCGTCCTCACTCGCGGCATGGGCCGAGGCGCGTACCAAAACATGCAAGCCTACCAAATCCGCCCCATCATTACCGATATCGCCAGCATTGATGACGCCGTGTTGGCTTACGCCCTGGGAAAGATCGTTGATCATCCCGAAAAATTACATTAAGGAACCCATGAAAATATTAACCGATTGTGCAGCTGACCTGACCCCACAAGAAATCGAAACCCTCGACATTACCGTTGCCCCCCTATTCATCCAATTCCCGGACGAAGAAGTGAACGCGACCCAAATCGCCCCCGACGATTTTTACAACCGCCTGCGTGCGATGAACCCCAAAATCCCCACCACCGCCCAACCCTCCGCAGGCATCTTCTCCACCCTCTACCAAAAACTCACCGACGCCGGAGAAGCGATCCTCTCCATCCACATCTCCTCCGGCCTGAGCGGAACCCTTCATTCCGCCCGCGTCGGCGCGGAACAAACCCCCAAAGCCGATATCACCCTGTTCGACTCCATGACCCTTTCCGGCGGGCAACGCTATCAAGTCCTCGCCGCCGCCCTCGCCGCCAAAGCAGGGTGGGCTAAAGAAACTATCCTCGAACGCCTCAAACAAATCCGCACATCCACCGAAATCATCTACACACTAGAAACGCTGGAATACCTCGCTCACGGTGGCCGCATCGGACGGATTCAAGCCCTTGCTGGTTCGCTTCTCAAAATCAAACCTGTCATCCGCGTGGATGAAACCGATGGCAAATACAGCACCGTCGGCAAAGCCCGCACGCTCAAAAGCACGATGGACATGATGACCCAACACCTGCTCGACAAATATGGCCCCGAAACCCCCGTCTGGGTCACGGTTTTACACGGTCAATTTGCCGACAAAGCCGACGCCTTCGCCGCCCAACTTTCCGACACCCTCAACGTTGCCAAACTGGAAATTCGCCGGATTTCGCCCGTCTTAGGCGTTCACACCGGCCCTGGCATCGTCGGCGCATCCGTCCTGCCGATGAAAATGGTCAGCGAACTTTTGGCATAAAACCATGTGACCCGAAAAAAAGAGTGGGCAGGGCTTTTCAGCCTTGCCCACCTTTTTTTCGGGAAGTCTTCTTTTAATACACATTCTCCCACGGCTCAGATATATCGTGTTTTGGCCCCATCACCGAAAAATACAACGCATTCGCCGCCTCGGAATACCCCCCAACAAAAGCCACCTTACACCCCATCTTTTTGAGCTTGTGTAACCCCGCCATCATCACCGCCTTTCCCAGGCCACGTTTTTGATGTGCGGGCACAGTCGCGACCGGCTCAAAATACGCCGTCCGGCTCACATCGTCGAACCAGATCGTACAAAACGAGGCAATCGAACCATCTGCGGCGAAAGCGATCATGTCCAGGTCGCGGCGATAGAGGGGCGCGGTTTGAATAGCGCGATACCAACTCGGATCATCCCGGTTCTCCCGCGCGGTTTGAATGTCATCCTCGTGAAAACCCAACCCCGACGCATAACACCGCTCCAACAATTCCAACCCATCCCCCAACGGACGCACCGTGTACCCCGCGGGGATTGCCACTTCCGGCAGTGGCGCGTCCAAATCGCAGCGATGCTGGTACTCGGACACCCCACTCCGCTCGACCCGAAGAAAACCGCGTCGGGCAAGGATTTCCTGGAGGGGCTTGTCCTTTGAATCGAGATAAATCCAGAGCTTTTCGCGCCCATCTTTGCCGGTTGTCCGCAAATAGTCTTCCGTCGCAGTGACCATCGCTTCCAATAGTTCGGGGCAGGAATGTTTGGGATGCACCTGCAAATACGCCTGCCCGCGCCCTTCGGGGGTCAGGAACCCGGCCAGTTCGCCCATCTCCGTCTCCCACAAAAAAATCTGTTCCTGGGGTACGATGTGTTCAATGCTGGGATTGACAAACCACCACCAATAATCCAGCCGCGCGACATGCCAGTTCAACTCCCGGCGGCCATTTGCCACCATCGTCTCGCGCAAAAACCCGCGCAAGTTCCAATAATCTTCTTCCGTTTGATAAGTACGTTGGGTAAATTTCATCATATCCTTGTAATATTTCGTATTGCGTAGAATTCTATCCGTTCTACGTTTTAGACAACCGTTCCTTTAAACTGGCTCCAATACAAATGATGGTAAAACCCACCCGCGTCCAACAACGCCTCATGCGTGCCGCGCTCGATGATTTCGCCGTGATTGATCACTAAGATCGCGTCCGCGTCACGGATGGTGCTCAAACGGTGGGCAATGACAAAACTCGTGCGCCCGGACATGAGACGCAACATCGCTTCCTGGATGTTCTTCTCCGTGCGGGTGTCCACGCTACTCGTTGCCTCATCGAGGATCAAGATGCTGGGGTTGGCGAGGATCGCGCGGGCGATTGCCAAAAGCTGGCGCTGCCCCTGGCTGAGGTTGCTCCCCCGCTCGGACAACGGCGTTTGATAGCCTTGTGGTAAACGGTGGATGAATTGGTCGGCGTTGGCGAGGCAGGCCGCGGCGATCACTTCGTCGTCGGTTGCTTCCAGTCGTCCGTAGCGAATGTTTTCCATCACGGTGTCGGCGAACAAAAATGTATCTTGGAGCACAATGCCAAGGGCGCGGCGCAGATCGTCTTTGCGGAGTTTGCGGATGTTTTCCCCGTCAAGGGTGATGTCCCCCGCGTCAATCTCGTAAAACCGCGTGAGCAGGTTAACGATGGTGGTTTTGCCCGCCCCGGTCGGGCCAACGAGGGCGATTGTGTCACCACGTTTGGCGTGTAAGCTGACGTTTTTCAGCACGGGGACATTCTTATCGTATCCAAAACTAACATTCTCAAACACCACCCGGCCCCCGATGGTTTCCAGCGGCAACGCGTGCGGGTCATCCACGATTTCCGAAGACTCGTCAATCACTTCAAACACGCGCTCGGCCCCGGCCAACGCCGACTGAATGGCGTTGTACAGGTTGGCGATCTGATTGAGCGGCATCGAAAACTGGCGGGCGTAGCTGACAAAACTAGCAATCGTCCCGACCGTCGCCAATCCTTGCACCGCCATCCAACCCCCGGCCCCCGCGACCAGCGCAAACCCAACATTGTTAACCAGGTTCGACAGCGGCCCCAGCAACCCGGCGAAAATCTGGGCGCGGGTCGAGGCGGTGCGGAGTTTGGCGTTGGTCTGATCAAATTCGTGAATGACCGTCCCCTCGCGCCCGTAGGCTTTCACCACGCGTTGCCCCGTCACCGTCTCTTCGATCAGCCCGTTGAGCGCGCCCAGTTGCTCCTGCTGTTCGCGGAACCCACGCCGGGTGCGTTTGGCAACCCATTGGCTGATCACGACCATAAACGGCAAGATGATCAGGCTCACAATCGCCAGACGCACGTTGATCAAAAACATCGCCGACGCCACGCCCACTACCCCCAACACGCTCGCAATCAACTGCGTCACGCTCTCGTTCAGCACGTTACTGATATTTTCCACATCGTTGGCAAGGCGGCTCATCAACTCGCCGTGCGTGTGCTGGTCAAAGTATCGCAAAGGCAAGGCTTGCAAACGGGCGAACAAATCCGCGCGGATGTCCCGCACCGTGCGTTGGGCAACCGCCGCCATCCAATACACCTGGACATACGCCACCAGCGAAGAAATCACATACACGGTAATCATCCACAACATCAACCGTCCCAGACCGGGAATATCATTCTTGGAAATAAACTGGTCAATCGCCAACCCCATCAGATACGGCCCCAACAAATCTAACCCCGAGGACACCGCGACCAAAAACGTTACCCCGCCCAACGCCCACCCCTGCTGGCGAAGATACCCCCACAACCGCGCGAGCGTTCCACGCCGGTCTTTCGCTCGTTCCTTCGGGCGCATCATAAACCCGCCCGGGCCACCCCCAGGCCCGCCGCCCGGACGTAAATCCGGGGTGTTTTGCCGATTGGATTTGGAAGAATCAGCGGCCATTTTCCCCTCCTTCACCCAACTGGGACTGATAAATTTCACGATAGATGGGGCTGGATTGCAAAAGCTCGCGGTGCGTGCCCTGTGCGGCCATCCGTCCATCCTCCAAAACAATGATCTTGTCTGCGTTCAGCACGGTGCTGATGCGTTGCGCGACCACGATCCGGGTGCTGCGCCCGTGCGGATGACCGGCCCCGTTTTCGAGCGCGGCCTCGATCCGGCTTTCCGTTTCCACATCCACCGCGCTGGTACTGTCATCCAAAATCAACACCGATGGGCGGGGCAACAGCGCGCGGGCAATGGCAAGCCGTTGTTTTTGCCCCCCGGAAATATTCACCCCGCGCTGGCCCAATTGCGTCTCGTACCCATCGGGAAACCCTGTGATGAAATCGTGCGCTTGCGCGGCCTGCGCGGCGGCTAACACCTCGTTTTCTTCCGCCTCGGGACGACCGAAACGGATGTTGTCCCGGATCGTGCCACTGAACAACACCGCTTCTTGCATCGAGATGCCGACACTTCGGCGGAGGGTGGTCTCGTCCAGGTCGCGGATGTCGGTATCGTCCAGGGTGATGCGCCCGGTTTGGACATCGTAAAACCGCGGGATGAGGTGAATCAGGCTGGATTTGCCCGACCCGGTCGCGCCGAGGATCGCGACCGTTTGCCCCGGTTCGGTGGTGAACGAGATATTTTTCAGGACAGGGTCGCGCCCGTCGGGGTTGTAGCTAAAAGTGACATTTTCAAAGGCCACTTTCCCGCGAGGGACAAAGCCGTTCGCAGGATGAGGCACATGCGTAATTTTGGGTTCAGCCACCAGCACTTCGTCAATCCGAATGGCGGAAGCCTGGGCGCGCGCTAACCGCATCATCAACATGCTGACGAACAACAGCGACATCAACGCCCGCGACAAGTAGTTGACGAACGCGATCAACTGCCCGGTTTGCATCCCCCCCACCGTGACCTGGATGCCTCCGAACCACAACGTCCCAACAATGCCCAGGTTGACGATGATCATCATCGCCGGAAAAGTGACCGCGACCGCCCGCCCCGCGCCGATGGTACGCTCCATTAGCAAATTGTTCACTCGCCCAAAGCGTTTAATCTCGTGCTCCGCCCGGACAAACGCCTTGACGACACGCACGCCAGCCAGGTTTTCTTGCATCACCGTGTTGAGATCATCCAATCGGCTTTGCACTTCGCTGAACATCGGGTACGCCTTGCGGATCACCCACACCAGCACAAGGGCGACAAACGGGATCAGGACAAAGAACATCAAGGCCAGGCGCGGGCTGGTAAGAATTGCCATGATCAGACTGCCGATCATCATGAGGGGCGCGCGCACCATGACGCGCAACATCATCGCGACCATTTCCTGCACTTGGGTTACATCGTTCGTCAGACGGGTGATGATTTGACCGGTTTCGAGTTCGTCGAGATTGCCGAACGAGAGGGTTTGTACTTTGCGGAAGAGTGTGCCGCGCAAATCCGTGCCAAACCCTTGCGAGGCTGCGACCGCAAAGATCGTACATCCCACACCGCCCACCGCCCCGATCAGGGCAAAGACGACCATCCAAATGCCGGTCTGGGTGACAACGGTCATATCGAGTTTGGCGATACCTTCGTCCACAATGCGCTCGATCATACGGGGTTGCATCAAGTCCATGCTCACTTCGAGGAGCATGAGGAGCGGGGCCAGCGTTGCCGAAAGCCAATACGGGCTGAGAAATTTACCGAGTTTTCGTACTGCTTCCATTTTCAACTCCCTATGTGCTTACCGCTTGAAGGTTGGCGCGCATTTGTTGGAAACAGGCGCGTAACACTTCCTGCTGTTCGGGGGTCAGGCCTGCGAACGTTTCCGCTTCCATGCGGGCGTGGAGGGCGTCCACCTCCGCGCGAACGGCGCGCCCCGCGTCGGTCAGGTACACGCGCGAGAGACGTTGATCCGCGGGGTCGGGTTGGCGTTGGACGAACCCGGCTTTTTCCATGCGTTGGATCATGCGGGTGGTAGTCGCGGGGGTTATCTGCAATTGTTCCGCCAATTCGGTGTGGGATTGCCCTTCCCGCTCCCACAGGGCACGTAGCATGGGGGGTTGGCCGCGGTACAGGCCGACCGCTTCAAAGAGTGCATGCGCCCGGGTGTAATGCAGGCGGCAGATTTGGACGAGGAGATAATCAAGATTTTCTGGATCGAGTAGGTTTGACATAAATACCTTACAAGATTATTTAGCCGGCTAATAATAAGCCGACTAAATAATAATAAAAAGGAGCCGAGGTGTCAAGGCAATGTCTTTAGGGTCAAAGAAAATTATCAGGTCGTTGTAGACTTTTAAAAACCAAAAACAATGAAAAACGGACCAATATTGCAATTTAGTCCCTAATGAGCGGCAAGGTGATTTGCGAAAAACAACGAATCCTTGGCCGGATAAATTTTCAGCTATACACAATTTTCCCCCACAAGCAGAAGAAGGAGTGCAAATTTGCACTCCTTCTTCTGCTTGTCATTTTTGTTGAAAATTCAAAATGGTTATTAATCGGTCGCAGGATGATCACCGGGCTGGCAAAAGCCTTGATAGTAGGCCCAGGCATTACATGTACTATTGTCCTTGAAGGTGCATATTCCACATTGATTTTCTTCGGCCTTGGGGTTTTTATCGTACTGATAACCTTGCGCCTGACAAAAGTCCGCCGCCGCCGTGATTAATTCTGGAAACATAGATGCTTCAATTCCAGTAGCAATAATATGTCCCTTAGAATCGGTGTTCGCCTGCCAACATAACCCAATATCCAGATTGGTCAGGGTAACGTGGTAGACCATATCAGTAGTTTCCTTAAGGGGATAAGAAACCGATAACAAGACATTATTTCCAGAAAATTGGTAGACTTCAAATCCTTCCGTCGTTGGGCCAAGATTGGCATGCCAGGGAGCGCTTTTATTTGGCACACTGATAATTGCACCTTCGCGCATAAAGTCGAGTACAGCGTCCCGGGCGTCAATGACAGAAGAAGAAATTTCAGGTTCTGGAATCGCTGAAGGGGTAGGAGTGGGAACCGAGGCACCAGAACTACAAGCCGTGATTCCCCAAACGATAAAAACGGCAACTAATAGATTGAATAGTTTGGAATTAAGCGTAAACATCTTATTTTCCTATCTCTTTCTGGTAAAAGATTTGTCATCTCCACCAGCCAGAGGAGTGCCGTCCAGTTAGCTTCGAAAAGAGAATCTGGACGATAAAAGGGGTGAAAGAAATGAATAGTGGTTTAATCAATCTCCTACCGCCTCCAGAATTGGAAAAATATTCCACACTTCGGCGGTGGTATGAATAGGGTGGTAATAGACAGGGGCCGCACACGCCCGGCAGAAGGCTATGCCATCCCGGATAATTTCGCGTTCATTGATGATTTCTTCTCCACACAGCGCACAGTTAACCCGTACGCCCGCGCGGCTCACAAGACTTTCTATGGGAGTGGTGAGGCTCACCTCCTGGATGGTTAAAAGTTCATCCGCGGGTATGATCTGGTAGCCTTCCAATTGTGCGAAGTAGTGACGGGTTTCCTGCGGTGCGTACAAGCGGGCACGTTCCCGCACATCAAGGCGAGGGGCTAAACGGATGGCTCGTCCGTTTTTAGTATCCACGAACACGGCAGCGATCTTTCCGTAGTCTTCCACGCGCAGGGTACGGTGCCCGACCGAACATCCGGTCGCCACTTCTACGCCATCGGCAAAGCACCCGTCCGTTTCCAGGATGGTTAGCAGGCGTTTTTTCGTTTGGGGAAGGTCGAGTTCCAAAATTTCTCCGGCGAACATGCCCATTCTCACGCCTAAAACTTGCCGCGGGCACAAGTGAGAATGTTGCATGGATGATCGGTGGAGGAGAGATTGTAAATCTGGCATAAAAATGTCCTTCGAGAAAGTAATATTTTCAGGAACTCAGATGATGTTCGGCAGGGTGTTCTTGCGCGTCCATCTGGCAAAACAATGCAAGCACCCGACATGTCTCAGGATACGGATTCGACCAATGATGGGGTAATGTAGCGTCAAAAAGCAAGCTATCTTCTGGTGTAAGCAAATACTCTTTGTGATTAATGACGCATAAAAATTTCCCTTCAAGACAGAAAATGAATTCCCTACCCATGTGACGAATATCTTGCCCCTGTGCACTGGCCGGATCAAGTGTAATTAGTATGGGTTCTGCACCCAGGGGTGGCAAGCCCTCGCCTAGTTGTGTCAAATGCCCATATATAAAACGTGTTAACGGCCGCTGCCCATGTTTCTGGTAGATTAAAGCTGGTTCCGCTTTATCCCCTTCGAAAAATGAAATCAATGGAACACCGAGGCCCACGGCAAGTAATTGCAAAGTATTGACACTAGGCGAGGTTCGGTCGTTTTCAATCAAGCTAATGGTGTTTGCACTCACGCCACATTTTGTAGCAAGGGCGCGGATGCTAATTTGCCGTTCCTGACGAATCTGACGGATACGTGTACTCACAACGGCTGAACTACTACAACATAAATCTCTTGGCGCGACAGGATGACCATCCGTTTCGAGACTTTGTAGCGCTGAGTCAGGGGGTAATGTGTTGGGGGGCATATAGTACCTCCTCCACCAATTGACTTGGTTCCTCGCTTTGAAAATAACTCAAGAGATCGAGGCGTTGTGCTTCTCGTTCTGCCAGAATACTGCGCATCATTTCGCACACTTCGACCACTTTCTGGTTGGCAATTTCGTAAAATACCTCCTGGCCTTTACGATTCGCCGTTAGAACCCCATTTTCCCGAAGAACCGAAAGATGGCGTGAAACTTTGGGCTGGGCAAGTTCCACTTCGGTAGAAATTTCGCCCACTGACTTGGGGGATTCTTTGAGCGAGTGAATAATCCGCAAGCGAATGGGGTTGCCTAACGATTGGCAAAGCTCGGCTTGTAAATCCCAAAGATACAATTCTTTATTCATAAAATACCTCTTACACAACATACAAAATCAAATTGCCAACATCCGTTTGTTCAACGCGTAAGTTCGTTAGTGATTTTTCCGCTGGGCCATGCTTGACCTTGCCGCTCTCGTCAAACCGAGAACCGTGGCAGGGACAGGAAAATCCGTCAGACGCTTGTGCCAACCGGCATCCAAGATGGGTACAAGTTAGGCTGAGTGCGGAGAAACCGTTTTCAGTGTGTCGCAACACCGCGGGAATATCGTTAAACACGGTCTGGGAATCCAGCGGATAATTAGTGGCCGGACCCAGATGAAATTCCGTAGGCGGTGCGGGGTGCGTGTCAAAATCAAGGAAGCGGAACACCCCGCCCAGGGCCAGCGCCCCGCTCAACCAGAGCAACCCCTCGCGGGTGAGTTGAAGAAAATCGCGGCGGGTTAGCATCATCGTTCCACAGCGTGGCAGGCATGGCAATAATGCGATTCCTGCTCATCGGGGTTTTGTTCGCACGCGGTCCCCATCACCGGGCGAAAGGTGAAATACTGGCGGGTGGCCTTGCCGACCATTTCATACGTGCCATCCGGGAGCACGCGGGTGTTCCAAAGTGGTTCGCCCTGTTCGGTCACGAGAATCGTATCGCCCAGGGTCAGGTCCACGACCGGGTTGAGAAAAGCCAGGGTAAAGGCCAAATCGTCGGGGTCGGTCAGCGTTTTCGTCAGCGGGAGTTCCGTCAACGTGCCGTGACAGGTTTTGCACTGCACATATTCGATCTCGGCCTGGCTGGAGTGAATATCTCCATCGCCCATCACCTCCCCGCGAGTGTGGCAGTCCACGCAGTCGAGGGTGTATTCGCACTGCGTGAACTGGGCAATGGGTTGGTAGTAGTCATCAATCCGTTGCAAGGGGTCATCTGTGCGTTCAACAAAAGTCATCGTTCGCAGTTCGTAGTTGCCACGGTTGTGACAGGCGTTGCATTGGGTGTAGGGCATCGCCAAGGAAAGCGTGTGTTCGCCGGTGGTGTGGCACGCGGCGCATCCGGTTTGGCGGGCATACGCGTCGCCTTCGAGTGGGGTTGCACTTAGATGGCAGGTCAGGCAGTTGTCGCCAAATTGTTGAATGGACGGATGGCTGTCTTGTGCCGGGTCAAAGGCTTCCAGGGCGGTGATGCCGGTTTGCGTTTCAGGATCGGTGACAGCGTTGATGCCAAAATGGGCGATCAAATCCGTCTGTGCGCCAAAGGTGTAGCGGATGTTCGCGATGGCCCCGGCGTACGTCGCCTGAACGCTGGTCATCACTCGTTGGATATGATCCCGTTCATCTGCCATGTCCCCGGAATGACAATTCGCCCCCCCACAGGATGTTTCCACCACAGACAGTTCAGACGGATTTGACCCCCCTCGCAGGGTACTGTGTGCCAGATCAGCGTCCAACGCCAAACGTTCTCCCCCGTGACAACTCACACACCCAAACGTATCCACCGGATGCGAGGCACTGATCTCCGGCAAATCAGCATGGCAGGTGAGACAATATTCCACTTCGCCGGTCAGTGTCGGGGTCAGGGCAACGGGTTTCAAGCGGTGCATCTCCATCCAGCCCACAACGATGAGAGCCAGGAGAAGGAGAAACGACGCAAATAAGAGCAGGCGATTCATGTCAAACCTAACAATTGAGCAGAGAAAGCACGAGTATGGTCCCACCGACGAGACTCACGGTAATTTGCGCGAGCCTATTGGATTTTGGAAACCACTTTCCAACTTCTGCGTCGGCGGGTTTTGGAAAAAAGTAAGGGAACGCGGCGAGGAGTGCGAGTACGCTCAACGGCACAAACACCCCCCACCAGAACGGATCCCCCCATTTGAGCATTTGCTGAACCCACAGGAAAAACCAGGGGGCACGCGTCTCGCCAGTTAAGGTAGGCGAACCGGTCATCGCCGCACCGAGGGGGGCAGGAAAGAAGACGGCGAAAGCGATCAGGATCACGCTCAGGAGCAGCATCGCGGCCCCTTCACGGCGGACTAATTCATTGCGAGAAAGGCGTGCGGTGTCCGTGCGGATGGCGGATGGGGGCACGGCAATCCCGCCATCGCGGCGGACGCGAAAAGCGTGCCACCCCCCAAGAAAAATGATGGGGAGTACCAACCCAAAGATGTGCCAGGTGTAAAAGCGCAGAAGTGCGGTGGAACAAGCGGTGCCTCCGCCCGTCGCAACCCGATAGAGGGCCGCGCCCACGAGGGGGACGGTTTTAATCAGGTTTGTGCCTGTGACCAACGGCCAGCAAATATTCACATCCCAGCGCAGGATGTACCCGGTGAAGTCCAACATGAGGGCCAGCACTAACAGTGCCAGACCCATCAAATAGTTGAAACGGCGAGGACGGTTATAGGCCCCGGTAAAAACGACCCGGAACAGGTGGATGGTCGTGACGACGAGCAAACCCTGCGCGGCCCAATAATGGACGTTCCGAATAAACCCGCCAAAGGGGACGAGATAGGTCAGGGTTTGAACGGAAAGGGCCGCTTCTGCCGGGTTGGGCACGTAGTAGAACATTTCCAGGATGCCCGTGATGGCAAGAATGAGGAGCAGGAAAAAGGACGCCCCACCCGCTCCCAACGTGTGACGCCAGCGCGCTTGAGCGGCTGGGATAGTCGGCGGGTGCAGGTGGTGGAAGAAGGACGGGCGCATGAGATTGAAAAGGTGGGGGCGAAGCGGTCTTAAGGACTATCCGAAAATTATTTTGTCATTGCGAGCCGGGCTTTGGCGGCGAAGCAATCTCCCTGTCCGTGAGGGGGATTGCTTCGCCGAAGTTCGCAAAGCCGAACTCAGCGGCTCGCAATGACGTGAAAGGCTAATCAGCGGCGGCGTGAGCGGGGCTTTGAAGGGCCGCGGATTTTTCACTCGCTGCATGTTCGCCGCTTTCTTCATGTTCGCTTTCAAAAAGCGGGAAGTACTTGGCAATCAGCCCGAAGGCGAGGATGCCTGCGGAGAAGATACCCACAGAAACGGAGATTTCGGTCAGGGTGGGAACGTATTTGACGTTGTTCATAAACGTCGGCATGTAGGTCAGCGGATCGGCGTGGGTGACGGCGAACCAACTCACGTTGAAGCGGTTGAGGATCAGCCCAAGCAGGGTGATAATCGCGCCCGCCAGTAACGCGTTGGGGTTGGTGCGATTCTGTTTGAAGGAGAACCAGATCATGGGGAAGATGACCCCGATCAGAATCTCCGCCCAAAAGAGTACGCTCATCGAACCGCTGGTGAACAGATACCCAAGGTCGCCGGCCCAAGCCAACTCCCCAAATTTGAGCACGAGATACACGCCCAATGCGAGGGGCAGGGACTTTGCTAACTTTGCGAGCAGGTGAACTTCCAGCCCCCGTTTGAAGTAGAGCGAACTCATCGAGGACTCAAAGATGATCATGGACAGGCCGACGGAGATGGCGGAGGTGAAGAACATGATCGGCAGAATGGGCGTCCACCAAAGCGGATGGAGTTTGGTCGGCTCGATGAGGAGCAGGGAACCCAGCGAGGATTGGTGCAAGGTCGAGAGCACCACCCCGGCAATGACGAAGGGCATCACGTATTTGTGCAACGTGTGTGCCCATTTTTCCCATTTGAGGCCCTCGAAAATTACCGGGGCAAATTCAATTGCCAGCACGGTCAGGTAACTCATCACACAAAGACCGATTTCAAGCAAAACCGAAGTGTGGTTGTAGTGGATGAGCATGTACCAGATGCGTTCGGGATGCCCCAGGTCAACCAACAGGGCGATAACGACCATGAGGTAGCCCAGAAACCCGGTTAGCACGGAGGGGCGCAGCAGGGGTTTGAATTCCTTCAACTCGAAGATGTAAACCGTCGCGGCCATGACAAATGCCCCACTCCCGATGGCAACGCCGGTGAACAGGTCAAAGCTAATCCAGAACCCCCAGGGATAGGAATTGCTCAAGTCGGTGACTGGTCCGATCCCATAGATGAAGCGGACCATCGCGACTACAAAAGCAATCGCGGCGAGGAGGATCAGGATCAAGGGGAAAGCGCCGATCCGCAAGGATTTTGGCAAGGTGATATTGAGTTTCATGATTCAACCTCCGCTTTTTTTTCGGATGCGGCTTTTTCTTCTTTCTTTTGGTTATACGCGTGGACCCCTGCCGCAACACCACTCAGCACCGCACCCCAGGTCAGGGCGAACGGGATGGTCATTTCCATCACTTTTTCGCTCACTTCGTTGACCGGGGTTTCCGGCAAATCGGGCAGGCCCAATTCGCTAAACGGGACATGGGAGAGGATGAGATAAGACGTTCCGCCGTTTTCGAACTCGCCGTAAACGTGGTCAATGTAGCGGTCGGGGTGGGCGGCGATGCGGGCGTGGGCTGTTTTCAGCAAGTCCTCGCGTTCGCCATATTCCAATGCATCGGTCGGGCAGGTGGCGACGCAGGCAGGTTCCTCGCCGCTATCAATGCGTTGCGGGCAGAAGGTGCATTTGTCAATAAACGCCCCATCAATGACACCTTTGTCGTAATCGAAGTGCGGCACGCCAAAGGGGCAGGCGTTCATACAGTAGCGGCAACCGATGCAGACGTTCGGGTCATAAACGACCGGGCCGTCTTCGCGTTTGGTATATGCGCCAACCGGGCAGGCGGACATGCAATCGGGTTCTTCGCAGTGCATACAGTGATACACCATCGAGGCCCGATCCAGATCAGGATATTCGCCTGTGACGCCGAGGCCCGCGACCCAGATGCGGGTCTTGTCTACGGGAATGTCGTTTTCGACGCTACAGGCAACCATACACGCGCGGCAGTCTATACACCGGGTGGCATCGAACAGGTAAGCTTTGTGTTTAATTTCAACCATGATCCACCTAGGCCTTTTTCACCGTCACGAAAGTCTGGCTGAGGGCCTGGCTTCCACTGATCGGGTCAGTATAAGTGACGTGTACCACCGAATCGCTGGCGCCGATGCCATAGGCCGAGGTCAACCCTTTGGAGAGATGTCCGAAGCCGGGCGTCATATACACACAATCGGGGCGAATGGCTTGGGTGGCGAGTAAGCGGGTGTGAATCTTGCCCACTTCGCTGGCAACCTCAACCCAGTCACCGTCTTCCAAACCGTTCTGAGCGGCGGTCTTGGCGTTCATCCACAGACTTGGCTCATCGGAATATTTTTTCAGCAGTTGGTTGTTTTGCGTGCCGAACTGCGTTGCTTGCGCCACTTTGCCGGTCAGCAAGTAGTATTGCCCTTCAGCGGGTTGTGGTGGCTCTTCCCAAATGGGGAGACCGGGGAACCCAACTCTGGCGAGCGTGTCGGAATAAATCTCGACCTTGTTGCTTGGCGTATTCCACTGAACTTCCTCTTCCTCGCTTTCGTGAGGGGTTTCGGGAGTTTCAACGTAGCCTTTCGCTTTGACATCTTCCAAACTCGCGCCGGTGGGGGCCAACTGCTGGCGGATGTAATCTTCTTCGTCCGCGTATTGGAAGTAGTCGCTAAGGCCGAGGCGTTCGCCGAGTTGTTTGTAAATCCACATGGCGGATTTGGCTTCACCTTGCGGTTCGATCACCGGTTGGCGTAGGAAGGCCTTGTCACCGAGGGAGAGGAGGGGGTCGTACCGTTCGAGGTAGGAGGCTTCGGGGAGCACCACATCGGAGAACCAGGCGGTGTCGTTCAGGAAGATGTCCACGGTGGTGATGAAGTCCATTTTGCTAAACGCCTGAATGGTCTTGCTCCGATCAGGAATGGACATGATCGGGTTTTGGCGGGAGATGAACCAGCCGTGGGGTTGGTACGGGTCGCCGGACACGATGTTGTCGCGCAATTCCTGGAAGACGCCGATTTTGAGGGGGACAACGGGATACTTCCAGGGGACACCATCCAGACGGAGGGCAGAAGACCGCGGGAACGGGGGTTGCGAGGGCACGCCCAGGGTTCCGCTGGTTTCTTCACCCGCCGCGCCTTGTAACACCGTCCCCCAGTTGCCCATCAACGCGTTCAGGATGCTGATGGCCCGTTGGGTGTGGAAGGAGTTGGTGAAGTTGGAGGTGCGCCACCCGTTGTGGATGAGCACGTGGGGGGCCGCCGCGGACATTTCACGGGCGATGCGGGTGATGGTGTCAGCGGGGATGCCGGAGAGCGGTTCGGCCCATTCGGGAGTGTAGCGGCTGACTTCCTGCGCCAGTTCATCGAAACCAACTGTGTGATTGCTCACAAAGTGGGCGTCATACAGGTTTTCTTTGATGATGACGTGGAGCAGGGCGAGGTGGAAGGCCAGGTCCATGCCCGGTTTGATGGGCAGCCATTCGCTGGCTTTAGCGGCGGTTTTGGTGAAGCGGGGGTCGAGGTAGACCACTTTCGCACCCCGGTCAATCGCCATGATCAGGTCGTGGGTTTCGGAGGTGGAAATCGCTTCGAGGAGGTTGCGCCCGGTGAGCAGGATGTATTGCAGTTTGTCGTCGTAAATGCGGGCAGGTTCTTCCATGCCGTAGGTCATCAGATTGGAGACGATCATGGCGTTGAAGCACAGGGAGCGCTGGGTGCCGTAGTTCGGGGAACCGAAGGCGTAGAGCAGGTTCTCGAACAACGGTTGGCTCAGGTTGTGGGTGGACGAGAAGACCATCGCTTCCGGCCCGTATTTGTTTTTGATCTCTGTCATTTTTCCGGCGACCAAATCCAATGCTTCTTCCCACGAGGCTTTGCGGAACAAACCTTCCCCCCGATTGCCCACGCGGATGAGCGGGGTCAGCACCCGGTCCGGGTCATAAGTATTCATGAGACCAGATTGGCCACGGGGACAGAGATTGCCTCGGGAGTGGGGGTGTTCGGGGTTGCCGTCGAGTTTGACCACGCGTCCGTTTTGGACTTTTGCGAGCAAACCGCAGCGCCACACGCACATCTCACACATGCTGGGGACATAACCATCCCCGGCGGCGTTGAGATGTCCGGCCTCGCGAGCGGCCTGGGCAACCTTGGGGGGGAGCATATTTCCCACAGCCACGGCGGCGGTAGTGGCGGCACCCAGCTTGAGAAAATCTCGTCGTGTAACTGTTTGTGTCATTTTTTCTCCAAAAGGTTTCTCTATTGACTCTTTTCTTTTCGCTGCAGGCCTGCGCGATCAATCAAATAGAACAGTAGCAAGGAAATGAGCGTAAACAGGAGAATGAATAAGAAAGGGCTGACATTCCAAAGATCAGGAATGATCGTGTTGCCATAGTTTGCAAGAGCCGAAATTTGAGGAAAGATCTGTTGATAGGTCAACCCGTAGATAACTGCGCCAACAAAGAAGCCCAGAAATCCGGGGATAATGTAGTCTAATTTGCCTTCACCGCCACCGGCGGCGCAAGTGCCCGGTCAATATCCGGTGAGCGCCATGCCCACCCCGAAGATCAGACCGCCAATGAGATTCCCTACGACATAGGTTGCAGGCACATTGGGAAAAGTGATCAGCCCAAAGGTACGGAGGGCATATAAGCCACTCATCGAAACCACCAGGGCGGTCATCATAAATTTCAAGACAGCCATATCCGTGAAGCGAAAGACATTCACGATTTTGTTGTACTTCGTCAGCCCCGCTTTATTGAGCGAGAAGCCGAAGAAAGCACCGAAGACAAGCGCCAAAATTGAGTTTGTCATTGCAAAGCTCCTAATAACGATTGCGGTAGACAACTAACGCAGTGAGAATGCCCGAAGCGAACATGCCCATGATGAACAGAAAAGCGGCGGGGGCGAGGAGCATCCCGCCTGAAATCGCCAAACCACTGGTACAACCGCCCGCAATCCCGGCAGCATATTCCAAAATAATCGCGCCGACAAAGGCTAATGCCCAACGTTTCCAGGTTTGTGGGCCAAAGATGCGTTTCCATTGTTCGTCAGAATTGGCAGACCCTTTCTTGCCCCAGAGCAAAGTGCCACTGGTCGCCGCGCCGATCATGCCACCAAAAAAGACGCCAATCAGCAGGAGGACGCCCCAGCTAATGCCAGGCGGCATAATGAAGTTGAAATACATGTTGTCAAAAGTCGCGGGGGCAATAGCTTTGCCAACCAACCCGGCGAGGTTTTCAAAGGCTCCGCTGGCTCCGAGCAGGCTGTTGCTCACCCACACGGCGGCAATCCCAACCAGGCCCAGCAATACGCCGGCCACATACGGTGACCAGGTTTCTTTGCGAATGTAGTTAATGATGAATTTCATCGTTTATTCCTTATTCGTTTTGTCAGAAACGACCGTTTCATCTGAAACGACTTTTTCATCAGACACGACAGCGTCCATTAATCCGAGGACTTTGTCGGCCTTGGGATTTTCCAAAACGTGTTTCAAGGCTTTGCGGCTGTTGTTGTTGAGATGGGTAAGGGCAGGAAGCATGTCCACCACTTCGGCGGGATACTCGTTCCCAACCTTTTTCGTTTCGCCAAACGAAACGTTGATCAATTTTTCATGGTTGATCACGTATCCGCCTCCACCGACGGCAACTAGCCCGATCATGACAAGCAAAATGGTGTTGCCCCAGTTGGTGGGTTTCTGACCCAAAACAATTTCGTTGTATCGAGCGACATAATCCACCAGATCGGGATCGTCGTAGTCAATTTCGACTGCGGCAGGCACGGACGAGACCACCGCGGGTTGACTGGTCGTGTCCGAAGTCGTCGCGGCGGCGGTGGTGTCACTCGTTCCTGACGAAGCCCCGCCCGCACCAATTTCTACACCCAACGCCGTGGCATAGACTTGTGCACGTTCTTCCAGATCGCTGGGGTGGCATTGCAAACAGGAGGCTTTGATATCCGAGAGAGGGGGAACCAATCCGGTGTGTGCGGCGGTTTTGTCCGCATCTTGTTGATTTCCAGCGTGACAAATGTAACAAAAGTCACCAAACGCATGGGATTGGTGCCAGGCTGTGCCATCTGCATTGACGGGATACTGGGCTTGCACCTCGTGACAATTTTTACAAGAGGACGCCTGCGACCCACACTGGGCCTGTGTTGGGGGAGCGGTGGTCAGCCAAATGCTGGCCGTCACCAGCAAAACACCAGCCAACAGGAAAATCAAATAAGTTTTACGTTTCATAAACGTCTCCTCATAGAGAAAATGTAGAATGGGTAACCAACATACTTGACATAAAGCTACCGTAATCATTCCGGATTGTGATAAAATTCTCAATATATTGGTTATTTTATATTAATTAGCCGGTTTTGTATACTGTTTATTGTGTGATTTGAACCAATATATTGGTTCAAATCTATTTTTCTCATAATTCCTCACTAGTAAGGAAGCAAAAATCAGTCCTACCAGGACGCTTGTACCAATATATTGTGTGTTTTATGTGGGTTTGGTATCATAGGTCTGAAACATCCCAACATTTTTTTAATGAGGCCAAACATGAAGCAAGAACGAACTGTTGGTGAAAGACTGCGGATACTGCGTACGGAACGAGATTTGTCACAACGTGCCCTGGCGCAGTTGGCAAGCATTTCCCCTAACTCTGTGAGTTTGATCGAACGAGATGAAATTTCTCCCAGCGTTGCTACGATCCAAAACTTGGCGACGGCATTAAAGGTGCGGGTCGGATATTTTTTTCAGGATGAAAATGAGGTCAGCGTCCTGCATGTCAAAGCGGCGCAACGGTCTGCGGTGGATAGTCAGGGAGTCCGGATTGAAAGCATTGGCAGCCGCATCCACGCACAGGAAGTTGAACCCTTTGTGGTTCAGCTTGCCCCAAACACAAGTAGTGGCGAACGGCAAGTGATCCATGCCGGGCATGAAGTGGTGTACTGTTTGAGTGGGAAACTAGAGTATCTAATTGATGGAACGGTTTATGAAATTGAGGCCGGAGATTTTCTGCTCTTTGAAGCCAGTCTCCCCCATCTATGGCGCAACCCCTTTGAAAAGGAAGCCACATTTCTCCTGATGCTGCAAACCCCTGGGGCAAGATTAGAGCCAGTCAAGCGACATTTTGTGGAATATCCTTCAATTACCCATATCGAATAATGATACATTTAGTAATCATAATTTGGTAGGCTAGAAATCTTTTTTTAAAGTTGCATCTTAGCTGGGCTTTATCCAAATAGTACCTTTCAGACTGAATAACACACTACTTCAAGGAAGTGGTTACACAAAATTTCGGGAAGTTGCAGAAAGGTTTTTAATGAATGAAAAGCCGTGTTGCGGTGAGCAGAAGGTTTGACCAGACCGCTTCGTAGTTATCCATCATCCACAAAGTCAAGTCGAGGGCATGGGTACCCAAATCAATCAACGGGCCACCGCCTTGGAGCTCTTTATCTATAAACACGCCCCAGGTGGGTACGCCGCGACGACGGGTAGCGAAGGCTTTGCCGAGATAAATCTCGCCCAATTCGCCCTTGTCGCACAAGGATGTTGCAAAATGCGACGATTTCCACATCGTCGTGCAAGCGCAACATCGGCAAGTGCTTGCGATTGGCAATAAAACCACAGCCTACGATACCAACTTTAATTTTAGACATAATTTTTATCCTTTGTTTGGAGTGAAACGTATTTCGTATTGCGAATTTCGTATGTCGAAGAGTCAACTTACGCAATACGGAGTACGAGAAAGAACCGATCTTGACCGTTATATTTTATGAATAAGAGGGCTTTAAGTAATTACGCTTTGTTTCGCTTCTTAACTCGCATTTGGCGCTCATGACAAATCTGGATGAAACAAAAGTTGACGTCTGCAAAAATAAAGGGCGAGGAATTCCCATCTGGGCATCCAAAACAGAAAATATTCCGTAATCAATACTGTATCCCTTGTTCACGCCACTTGATTTTGATACATTCTCAAAATTCTATAAACCCATCTACCGGAGAGAGCTTTATGAAGAAAAATCATTTCCTTCCCTTTTTGCTTGTCGTAATATTCCTCACGTTGTCTGCCTGCCAGCCATCTACACCTGTAACTGAATCCGCGACTTCTAGTGATACAGGAACCGCGGAAGAAGCCGTGACCGAAGAACCCATTCTAGCCAAGCCATTGATTGTTCTCATTGATAACGATGAAGGCCCCATTACCCCCGCGAACGCGAATACCTTCATCGGTGGATATATGACGGGTTGGATTTACGATCAACTATATATCCGCACCCCTGACCTGGGGACGGTTCCTCACCTTGCAACAGATGCCAGCCCCAGCGAAGATGGGCTGACCTGGACTATCACCCTGCGCGACGATATCAAATGGCACGATGGAGAACCATTTACAGCCGCAGATGTTGTTTTTAGTTACACATTTTTGAAAGAAGCCGGACGCGCTCCTAGTCTGGGGACTATGACCGATATTCAATCCAATGGAGATTTCGGCGTTATCGTTACCCTGTCTGCACCCAATCCATTTTTTCTAGAAGAAGCTGCGGCTGCAGTCTACATCATGCCCGAACACATCTGGAAAGACCAGACTCCTGTAAGTGGAGAACTAAGCCAATTCCAGGGCAAAATTGGAACCGGCGCATACAAACTGGTGGATATTCTCCCCGGCGAGTCGTACACCTTTGAAGCAAACCACGATTATTTCCTTGGCGCTCCGCTCGTCGAAACAATCATCGCAAAAATCGTTAAAGACCGTACCCAACAATTCAACCAACTGCAATCTCGCGCAGCCTCAGCCGTGATCGCGTCGGTCCCCCCTGCACTGGTACAACAATTGGAAGACGATCCCAACCTTACTGTAGCCCACGGGTCCGATTTTTTTAATTATGTATTCTATGCCAATGGGTCTAAAGCCCCCTTCAATATCCCAGAAGTTCGCAAAGCCATCTCCCTCGCAATAGATTCCCAAACTTTGGTGGATATTGTTCTGTTAGGACAAGGCGTGGTATTGCCCCAAAACTGGTATCACCCCGATCTACCGTGGAGTATCAATATTCCCCACGAATATGATCCGGAACAAGCGAAAGCCTTGCTCGACCAAGCCGGGTTGACAGACACCGATGGCGATGGCGTCCGTGAATTCAACGGCACAAATACTGCCTATTCGATGCTTTGTGATATCAACAACCCTGTCGAAGTTCGCGCGACCGAACTCATTGGGCAATGGTTGGGTGATGTGGGAATTGGTGCGTCTCAAAAATGCCAGGATATTGATACCTCCGTGACCGAAATCTGGCCTAACTTTGTGTCCGTACCCGATCCGACCTATGATATGGCGATTTGGGGCTGGTCGGGTGTGCCACAATTCCGGCACGGATTCATCCAGGGTTTGTTCAACTGCGACTTTGGCGGCATCGGCTGGGGTAACCTTTCCGGAACGTGCGACGAAACATTCGACCAAATCATGGATCAATTTGTTTCCTTATCTGATCTTTCCCAAGTGAACTCGCTGAGCACGCAGTTTCAAGAACGCTTCGTGGAAATTATTCCCTGGATTCCCCTCATGTCTCCAAACGGTAACTTTGCTTATAACCCTTCTGATTACGATGGATGGGTCTACCTCAAAGGGAACGGGATTATGAGTGTATGGTCGTTCCTGCCCCCGGAAGCGTCACAATAAAATGAGTCTCTTAGAGGGATACCGGTATCGTTACCCCCCTTACCGATATCCTTCTGAGAAATCATGTTCTTTGAACCTTACCCGCCTCCTCCAACAATCCGTCAGTCCAGATGTTACGCGTTATGCCGAAACGCTGATCAAACACAGCGCGACGCCCGCATCGGTGTATCGGCTATCGTTGGAATACGCTGCGCCTCGTGCCGGACCAGCGACTCTCATTCTTAAACGCATCCAACCCAAATATTCTGATGACCCCGGTTTCCCCAACCGGGAATGCACCTATTACGCGCGTGTCCTCCCTAACCTCGATCTGCCTCACGCGCAGGTTTACTTTGCTGGAATTGAGCCAGAAACCCAAGAACGGCTCATTTTGTTAGAAGACCTGACAAACTATCATCTCCCCCCACCCACACGCCCGTGGACACAAGCCGAGGGAGAATGTGTTGCACGGGCTTATGCACGTTTGCACACGATAGCGAAGATTGGTCATTCGCCCTGTACCCAAGACTTGGATTGGCTTCTTCCGCGGCACGAAACGCGACTGGATGCTGAAGCACTAGGGAAAATGGTCCATGATCTTGTTCAGCAAAACATATGGGAGCCAATCCCCGCTCTAGAGGGGATGATTGCCCAAATCGTGAACGCAACCCCAATATTTTCTTCTCTCCCGACGACACTTCTCCACAACGATGTGTATCCTCCGAACGTTGCACTACCCCCAAATCTTAACAGCGACGCTATACTCCTCGATTGGGAGATGGCGAGTTACGGCCTCCCCGAGATGGATTTGGGCTTTATGTTTCTGCAACCGTACCGCGCCCACCAATATTTAAATAAGGAGGGGGTATTAGATGCTTATTGGGCTGTTCGTATCTGCCAAGAAGGGACAATTCTTACAATCGAAGAACGCAAAATTCGCCAGTATTACGCGGATGCTGTTTGGGGGTTGTGGCTCGTTCCGGTGGCGCACAAGATGGCTGTTCACCCGTTTCCACCGGGATCAGCCGTTCAAAAATATTGGGAGTCCATGTTTGGCGTACTGGAAACGCATTTACGAGGGCTGTGTAGCAGGGTT
>JACKAX010000050.1 GCA_020634875.1 Anaerolineales bacterium
TTGCAGGCCCGCGAGGTCAAAGATGGCCTCCCAGAATTCCAGGTTGGCCCGACTGTTTATCGCGGGTTATGGGTCGTGGATGGGCACTTTATCCTGGAAGCCGCACGTTACCTGGGCCATGCCCAGGCCAGCGAACAAGGCATCAACGCCTTGTTGCGGCGCGTCCGCCCGGACGGTTCGATTATGCAACTCGGTTTTCACCCCAAAGAAACCGGCATCTCACTCACCACCCTCATCCGCCACTGCGAGTTGGATGATGACTGGGCAAGATTAGAAACGTTGTGGCCAGTCATCCAACGAGCCGTCGCATACATTCGCCATCTCCGAGACGAATCCAAAAAACGCGGCCCCGGCGCGGCGGAATATGGTCTCATGCCGCCTGCTTTCGGCGATGGCGGGTTGGGCGGTTGGCGACCGGAATATACGACGGCGTTGTGGACATTGGTGGGCTTGAAGAAAGCGGCCTGGGCGGCGCAAAAACTCAATCACCTTGAGGATGCGGTGACTTATCAGGCTGAGTTTGAAGACTTACTGGCTATCTTCCGCGAAAAAGCCACCCGCGACATGCGAACCCTGCCCGACGGTACACCCTATCTGCCGATGTCCATGCCTGGGGCCAGCAGCGACCACATCCACGATCAGGATTATCCCGACGAAGTCAGCCCGCGCCAACGCATCAACCCTGGCACCGCAACCTGGGCGCTGGCCCATGCCATTTATCCGGGCGAGGTGTTCGCCCCGGACGATCCCCTCGTGCAAAATTTCTGCAAATTGCTGGATCAGCTTGACGATGAGGAGGGCATCCCGGCGAACACGGGTTGGCTGCCACACGATGCCCTCTGGACCTACGCCGCCTCGTTTTATGCCCACGTCTGGCTCTATGCCGAAAGGCCAGATAAGGCCATTGACTATCTGTACGCCTTTGCCGACCACGCCACCCCGACCCGCGTCTGGCGCGAGGAACAAAGCCTGCGCCGCGCGGCCTACGCCCTTCACCACGGTGATATGCCCCACAACTGGGCCTCAGCGGAATTCATTCGTCTGGTGCGTCACCTGTTGGTATTCGAGCGCGGGGATCACCTAGAAATCCTGCCCGCCCTCCCGGATGAATGGCTCCAGCCGGGGGCTGAGATCAAGCTGGAAACCACGCCCACGCGTTTTGGCCCGGTGGATTTATCGCTTACATTCGATAAGCACGGGGATGCCGTTTTACGTTTGGGGATGAACCCTGCCTGGTCGGTTAAACCCGCGAAAATCACCGTGCATGTTCCAGCCTGGTATGCGTGGGTTCAACGGGAGAAGGAGAAAGCCATCCCCAACCAATCGGGCACAATCACGGTTGAATTCGCACCCTCGCAGATCATCTACTTACGACGGGATGAAACCTAATGAATCACTTTCTTGGCATTGACGGAGGCGGCACACACACCCGGGCGGTGATTGTGGATGAGACTGGGGTCGTGTGTGGCGTTGGGACATCTGGCCCATCGAATTACGATGATGTGGGGATCGAACAGGCCCAGGCGAACATTTCTGCCGCGGTGGCTGCGGCCTGGGCACAAACAGGGCTACCGGCCCAAACCTGTACCGCGGCTTTTTTAGGGATGGCGGGCGTGGTCTCCCCTTCGGATGTGCGAGTGATTCTGAACATTGCGAAAAATCTACAACTTGCACCGCCCGCACGGACGGGTGTCCAGCACGATATTCATATTGCCCTGGTGGGCGGGCTGGGCGGGCGTCCGGGGATTGCCCTCATCGCGGGTACAGGGTCCGCTTGTTACGGCATCAATGCCGTTGGAGAAAACTGGCGCGCTGGGGGTTGGGGACAACTGATTGGTGATGAAGGCAGTAGCTACTGGCTGGGCTTACAAGCCATGCGCGCCGCCGTCCGCGCCACCGACGGGCGTGGAAAGCCCACCTCCCTAGAAGCGATGGTTCTCAGAACACTGAACCTGACCGCGATGAACGACATCATGCACCTGCTGTACAGCGATGGCTTGAGCCGTAGTGCAATCGCGGCCCTGGCTCCTTTGGTCGTGAATACGGCGATGCAGGAGGATGTGGTCGCAAAGCAATTGGTTGTGCAAGCCGCGAAGGATTTGGCGGACAGTGTTTACGCCGTTGCCCAACGCCTCAACATGCTCGATGCCAGTGAACTGGTTCTGATCGGTGGCTTGCTCGATCATGCGCCCCTTGTCCGGGAGCAACTACACGCTCAGTTAACCCGTTGCTTGCCAACGTGTCGGATCGTGCCGCGTGAAATGCCACCGGTCATGGGAGCTTGTCTGTTGGCAATTAAGTCTGTTCGGGGAGAGATAGCGCCGCATGTGCTTGATAGTTTGCAAAACGCGCCGTATACCCCTTCAGGTTCTTTCTGAAGCGCAAACTCAGCCCTATTGGTGTGTTCAGCGGTCAAACCACCCTGCATTAGGCGAGGAACACACCCATCCCCGCGTTTTAGGCCCCTGTCAGGCCTCCCTCTAGTTCTGCTGCCCCCCACCTGCCCGACAAGATAAGTTCATCGAGCTGCTTCAGGCAATGCAAGTCAAAGCGGTAGCTGGAACATTTCCCACCATCCATAACCGGGTGGTCAACCCTGCCACCATACCCGGACTCCACCATCGTTGGTGACCCGGCCCAGGCACTTTCTGACCTATACTTTCGTGCAGATGCCAAAATGATAGTAGGCCCGCCACTTTGCGACAGGCAAATGCAAATCCATCTTCGTTTGGGTATAGGGCCAAGTTTTTCGCATCAAATGGGCTACGCGGCGGCGGAGCGTCCCGGTCACCCACTCGCCAAACGCCATGTAAATCCGCGGTTGTAAGGGGGTGTTTATTTAACGATTCTCCAAACGATCGCCGTCATATCCTCTGCCCCAGATGCAAGAAACTGTCCATCGGGAGAGAAGCGTACGACGTTGATCCAATCGGTGTGGGCGGCGAGGCGAGTGACTTCGCGCTGGGCGAGCATGTCCCAAAGGATGATTTCCGTGCCAGTGGTGTAGGCGAGCAGGTCTCCGGCGGGGGCCACGTCCAGGCTGCGGGCGGACGTGGGAATGGATTAGCGCGCGGTGCCATTGGATAAATCCCAGACGGTAATCCCCAAACCATTTCCTGCAACCAGGGTTTGCCCATCCGGGGTGAAGGCGAGGCTGAGACCACCCCCATTCAAGGTCATGGTTTCCTGTCCGTTTAATGGGTTCCAAATGGTGATATAGGCATCTGTTCCGGCAGCTAACATGGTGTTGTCTGGGGAAAAGGTGACATCGTAAAAGGGCATCCGATTTTCTGCATTGAGAACTTGCAACGAGAGGGTGGGAGTGGGTTTGTTGTACACCCAGCCGCGGGTACTGCTCCACAGCCGCACGAGGTGATCAATGGCCGCGGCCAGGAGTGTGCCGTCCGGGGAAATGGCGACGGCGTTGGCTGTGCCGCGATGATCTTGATAAATGTTTTCCCGTTCGCCATTTTCCATATCCCAATTCAAGACGGAACGATCTTGATAGGCGGCAAACAGGTAGGGACTGTTGGGGTGGAAAACGAGATCATTGACGGTTTTGTCGCCCTGTTTGGCGGGGTTGAGTTGCCAGGTTTGCAGGCCAATGGTCAGGTCAAAGAGAAAGACGGTATCGTAGAGACGGCCGGTTTGTTCATCAAAATCTTCTTTGTATTTGCCCCGTCCGGCCACCGCGAAGAGGGTGCCATCGTTGGAAAACGCTACGGCTTTTTACAGGGTTGCCTTCGGCGATGAACGCGCCGACACTTTCTTGCGAACCAGCGGTCTGATGAAGCAGTTGTCCGTGGAACTGGTAGATTTTTCCAGGCTGACGGTGGGTTCGGGGTAGGGGTGCTGGTCGGGTGGGGGCGATGGTCGGAGTGTCCGTTGGAGGGGGTTTCGTTGGGGAGGAGGGTGGGGATATCCGTCGCAGGGAAGTGGTGGAGGTTGAGGTAACGACAGGGCGTCGGAGGTTGCGGAGGGTTCCGCTTTGTGTTCCGCAGGCGTAGGCGGCGAGGGAGGAGAATGGGATGGGGAGGAGGAGGGTTTCATGGGGTGCCCAATATATTTCGCGAAGGATTTTTTAGGTGTGATGTTTTCCTTATTTTCCAGAAAGGTTACGGCATTTGAAGCGCCTTACACCCCAAACCTGGAGCGTGCCATCTGATGAAGTAGAGGTGAGCAGGTTCTGTCTGGCGCGGTCAGGCTATTTACCGAAGTTGTATGACCTTTTAGGGTGTGGAGCAATGCGCCGTCGGGGGATGCTCCAGAAAGAGATGTTGCCACCTGTATCACCTGAGGTCAAAAACTGCCATCAGGGAACCAGGCTAACGTTGAAACTGAGCCATGCCCGGTTAAGGAGGTCAAAGGTACCCTGGGACATATCCCAAAGCTGGATTGGTTCGCCAAAACTAATAGAAGCCAGAGCGTTCCATCTGGAGACCAGGCAATAGCTAATGCCGATCCCGAGCCATTTTCGAGCTGATAAAGAACTTCCAGAGTCCGGGCATCCCACACCGTGAGGACGTTGTTGCTATCGCCTGCGGCAAGTTTTGTCCCGTCAGGCGACCAGGTTGCTGCGCCGATCCAATCTGTTGCATGGAGAATCGGCCTTCCTCGTGTTGGAGTGGCATCCCAGAGATGAATTTGGTCATCCCCAGTGAGTGGCGAGCATTATTTCCATCGGTGCCCAGGTATGGCTGATATGATAGTTGGTCCATTTGTGTACGAAAGATTTGCGTCCCACTTGTCGCATCCCAAATTACCCCCCATGACATGCCAAATGTCAACATAATTGCCACTGACGGCAATCAGTTCTCCATTGGGGGACCAGGTTACATTGTCCAAAAACTCGTAGTCGCTTTCTTCCCAGGAATTTATGCTCCCCCCGCTTGCAATATCGAAAATCTGGAAGATTTTATTACCGCTCCAGGTGATTAATTGTTGCCCATCGGGCGCAAAGGAAAAACTCTTGACCGCCCGATCATGATTGAGAACAAGGGGGGTGGCGTTTGTGTCCGGGGCCTAGAGATGGACCTGATTTTGAACTTTGTAACCTAAAATATTTCGTCCAGATGCCCACACAGCTTCCTCGACCAGAGCGTGTTCGCGCATTTTTAGAAGGACTTCGTGGGTGGTTGTATCCCAGATACTGATATCATTTGTATCAGAAACTGTGATCAGGTGGCGTCCATCGGAAGTCCAAAGAAGATGTTTCGTGAAGGCATAATCCAGGTAGCTTTCGCTTAGGGTGTAGATGACCTTATTTTGAGAAACATCAAAAATCTGCACCGACGAGCCACCAGAATACCCCAGCGCCAGCTGACTGCCACCCGGGGACCAGGCAACAGAACGCGCATCATAAAAATATGTTGGGGGGGCTGTTTTTTGATTGGTAACTTCAAAAAGCAGGACTTCTTCGCAGTTCCCACCTACATCCCCACCACAGCCTACAATCTGAGTGAGGGCTAGATACTGTCCATCTGCGGACCAGTGGGGGGAGCCAGCCCATCCTTCAGCGGTGTAAAGTTCGGTGATTTCATTGGAAGCAAGTTGCCAAAGCGATATCGTACTGCCATAGTTCTGGTCTTCATACTTGCTAAACGCTAAACTGGTTCCATCCGGCGACCAGGCCAGACCACCAATGAAAGCACCTTCAAGAGATTTTACAACCTCCCAAGTCTTCACATCCCAAAGCTGTAATTTCCCGTCCTCGCCCATGGTCGCTAACTGCTGGCTATCCGATGCCCAGGAGAGGGCTGAAACCTCAGATGAATCTGCGCTCAACGTGTGGAGGATAGTTTGGCTGGCGTCGTCCCAAATCATCACCAGGCCGTTGTTGTCGGAAAAAGCGAGGAGGTTCCCGTCCGGGGACCAGGCGATGTGTGTGATGCTCATGGCCGGATTGTTCAGGGTCTGTTGCAAAGCTAAAGTTTCGGGATCATAAAACCAGACGCCGACCGCGCTGGCGACGGCCAGGACACTCCCATCGGGTTTCAGGGAAAAGTCTCGAATGGACCCGCGCCCGAAACGGATTAAGCTTTCCATTTGCGAAAGGGTGTCGAGGGATAGGGGGCCGCGCGGCGTGGGGGTAGGCGTTACCGTCGGAGTTGGCACGGGCGTCTGGGTTGACGTACTCGTCGCCGGCATCTCCGTCGGCTGCACCGGAACCACCTCAGCCGTCGGCGCGAGGGCCTGACTGCCACACGCCAGGGAAACAACTGTTAAAATGAACACCAAATAAAACAAAAAATCCTTTCTCTTCATCGCTACTCCTACAAAACTAGCGAACAACATCTTGGCAAACGATGTCAGCCCCTTGAGATCCTCTAGGTGGGAGGAAATAACATTCCTTTTCAGGCTCTTCATAACCATCATAGGTTTGCGTATCTGTCGTATAAGTCACAGGAAACCGCGTACAAGGCTGGAATAAAAGGCCCAGGAATGCCTGTCCAATGCTGTCCGCATTCCAAAAAGCCAACCAATTTACGCGATCACAAGCGTAGCGCGTCCATTCGCTATCACCTCGATCCAGTTCTAGAAAGTTTAGATAGTCGGCATAAGCGCCATCTAATTTCCCGGTTTTGTCTTGCACAAAGGCACGGTTGTAAAAAAGTTGTGCCGAGCGAATGCCATGATGGTAAGCAGCATTGAAATCACCCAAAGCCAGCTCATATTGATTTTGTCTTTGATAGGTAATGCCTCTGTTATAGTAGGCATAGGCTGATGTAGAGTCTAATTCGATTGCCTTATCGTAATTTTCCAGCGCCAGTTTAAAGCTCCCCTCTACATCATATACATTTCCAAGCCCAACGTAAGCATTAACGTTATCGGGATCAAGACGAATGGCTTCCTGATAAGCTTTTTTAGCAGCATCATTGTCCTTTTCATCAAAAAAATAGGAATCCCCCGCTTGCACATATTCTGCTGCCCTTTCCTGACGGGAAGCTTGAGATTCTGGCCTGAACAACACAAGGACAATGGCACAAAACAGAATACTACAAAGGATGGAACAACCACTAACCCCCAGGACAAGAAGTTTTTTTTGATTGGTAGTGATTTTAGAGAGATTGGGTTCCATAGGTTTTCTCCTGGTATTCCTTTACCGCTTCACCATCGGCAAATACACCTTCTCCCCTCCACCCAACCGGACACTATAACTTCCTGACACCGTGCTTGAGTTCGGAAGAATCCAGATGAAATAAGTCCCGCTTACATCGGCTACAAAAGTGAGTGTCGTATGGACATTGCCACTCCCGTTGGCCGTACATTGCAAGGCGATAATCGTAGAGAGCGTCGGATCATAGACACGCATCCCTAAACCGGTGCGCGTGTACCCCTGGCAAAGACTCCCGGAACCCGTTGCGAGACTGCTGCTCACATTGTAAGTTTCGATGGTGTAGCTTTCCCCAGCCTGAGCCTCGATTCGGTACCAATCGCGGTCCACAAAGTTGGTGGCATAGTTAGCGAGGCGGGTTTCGATGTCGGTGGTTAAGGGGTGGCTGGGGGCAAGTAAATAAGCATTATGAGGAACGTTGTTTGGCTCAAATTTTGCATCCCATGAGGCTTCTGGTTGGATATATTGGGGCAAAACGCGCAGGCTATAATCGCCATTCAAGCTCTCATTATTTGGAATTACCCTGATGAAATAAGTACCTGCCAAACCTGGGGTGAAGGCAAGAATGTTATGTACATTCCCAGCTCCCATGCTGTAATAACTAGGTAGACAAGAATAGGTAATTTCAGTTCCTGACGCGTCATATAAACTTAACCCAACCCCATAGCCATTCCCATGCCCACACCACCCACCTGAAGAAACATTCAAAGAAACATCCACATTGAATAACTCGATCACATAGGGTTTGTTTGCCTCTGCTTCAAAGTGATACCAGTCTGAGTCCACAAAATTCGTAGCATAGCCCACAATTCGCGCTTCAATATCTGAACTAATAGCATGCTCACGCCCAACTAGAATCTCGGCTGCATTTACCAAACGATTGTTAGGCTCAAAATTGTCATCCCAAGAAGCATTCAAATGGTTATAGGGTAGTAAAACACGCACTTTATAATTACCTATCACCACTGTGCTATTAGATATAACCCGAAAATAATATATTCCGTTAAGACCTGCTGTAAATTGTGCAATATTATGGACATTTCCAGCACCAAGGTTGTAATAATTGGGTAAACATGAATAAGCAATTTCCGTTACAGATGCATCATAAATATTCAGCCCTACCCCGTAGTCACTACCGTGCCCACATTGTCCCCCTGAAATAGTGTTTAAACTCGCATCCACCTCAAACAACTCCACCACATACGTCACCCCCGCCTCCGCACTGAACTTATACCAATCCTGATCTCCGCCAGCATTGATCGCGGCATTCACATAATTTTCACGCCCAATCGCTGCCAAATTCTGCGCCTCCCCGGAATTGTTATTCGGCTCCACTTCATTGATGGGGCCATCGGGGGCCGCGGCCACCACAGAAAACCAACCTAAAACGAATAAACTAACGGCAAACATACGAAAAAAAACTTTTCGAAACATAGCACACTCCTTCAAGGAAACTTACTCCAAGCGTTTGGAGAGAAACTCACCCACCTTGACCAGGCGGATCAAAAGTAAAAAGAAATCTTCTTGAGACAATTCTTCCTGCGTCAACACGCGCTTCGAGTTCAGGAAAAAGGGCCAGGCCTGCTCCTGGCGAAAAGTCAGTTGGGCCTCGTGGGACAAAATTAACGTGCCTTGCGCCGCCATCAGGCTTTGCATTACCTGATGAAACCGCGGATCAATGGATAATGCCTGGACACACCGCATCCCGCCGGGAATAATCATCAAGCCCGAAGAAGCAGGTTGCTTGAGAGCATCCAAGGCATAATCCGGGCGCAAACACACCCCATTGGCCCCCACGATTTCACCAGGGATCGTGCCGACCAGCGCAATCCGCAACCCAGCTCTCCGCATCGTCACCAGACAGGTCGTGACGAACGCTTCTTCAAAACCAGGGGCAATAAACAGATAAATTTGAGAAGAACCGGATTTGGCATAGCTCACATTCCCAAGCATAGCGGGAAACGCCACCCGTAAACGCGCATTCTTCCTCGTTTTTCTCGAAATTCCTTGAAATTTCTGCGCGTTCCTGCGCGTTTCTGCGCGGCCTGGGCCAATCATTGGTAATTTTTCCTCAGCAATGGTAAAAATAAAGGATGAAACACCGGGAGCGTGCTTTTTCCTTTTTGGATTCCATTCATCAGGCCCTCCGCGCCTGGCGGCAAGTGGACGGGAAACCTGAAAGCCTGTTGACCTCTCTCCTCCTCGTCCGCCACCAACAACAAAGCCTGGACCCCACCGCCCAACGGCTCGCCACCAATCAAATTCTTTTAGAAGGGCTGGAAGCACTTGCCGAAAAAGATGCCCTGGGCGCGCAAATTCTTCGCTCGCGCTTTCTCAACGGCGAAGCGATTCTCAAGGTCGCCTACCAGCTTAATCTCAGCGAATATCAAGTCAACCGCATCCAACATAAAGCGCTAGAAAATCTGGCCGACCTGCTGCAAACGCGCGAACAGGCTTACCAGCAAGCCGTCGCGCTGGAACTGGCGAAAAATCTCCCGCCGCCCTCCTACACCACCTTATTCGGGTTGGAAAACTTGCAAGCGAAAATTTTGGACGTGCTCCAACGCCCTACCGCACCCTGGCTGCTTGCCCTGACCGGTTTGGGGGGACTGGGGAAAACCGCCCTCGCCCATACCCTCGCCCAAAAAGTGATCCCGACATATCACTTTGAGCACCTCCTGTGGGTGCGTATTCCAGGCATGTTGGAAGGAAGTGCTCCCCCAGAACAAACCTTCGAGGCCTTAATGGGGCAAATCGCCGCCCAACTTTTCCCCACGCAAGACCCCGAACTGCGCCAAAAAAGCCAAATTCGCCAGACCTTGAAAGCTGCCCCCCACCTGGTCGTCATCGACAACCTGGAAACGGACGCGGAAGCGCTCTATTTGTTTGAACACCTCCAAGACTTAGGCGGGCCAAGCAAATTCCTGATCACCAGCCGCACCTGTCCCCCCGTCCAAGCCAACCTTTTGACCATTCCGCTGGAAGAATTGACCCAACCGGAGGCCCTAGCCCTTTTGCGTCACCAGGCACACCTGACGGGACAAGAAGTCCTCGTTGAGGCCCCCGTCGAGACCCTCCTCCCGATATATGAGGCGACTGGCGGGAATCCCCTGGCCCTCAAACTCATCGTGGGGTTAGCCAACCTGCTGCCTTTGCCCTATATTTTGCAAGACCTCCCCAAAGCCCAGATTGGGCAGGTCGAAAAGCTGTACACTCAGATTTACCTCAAAACCTGGCAGACCCTCAGCCCCTCAGCCCGCACGCTGCTCCAATTTATGCCCCTCGTCGCGGAATCCGGTGGCACCGTCGCCCACTTACAAGCCCTGAGCGCACTGTCAGAACGGGAGTTGTCCGCGGCTCTCGCCGAATTAGTCACCCGTTCGCTTCTGGAGATGCGCGGTCATGCCCTCGAACGGCGGTATGGCATTCACCGCTTGACCGAGACCTTTCTCCGCACCGAAATCATCCATTGGGAGTGAAGATGCCAGCCCCCTCCTTTTTACAAGGTGTTGCCAGAAATCTCCGCTATTGGCACGCGCAATGTGTCCCTTTTTCGGACGTTGTGTTAGAAATTTTTACCGTCGAAGCCCTCAATCTTACCCAAGCCTTGCTGGCCGGCTTCGCGTTCCCCGAAACGCACGCGTCCGCGTGCGCCCTAACCCTGGCCCTGTTTGAATGCATCGAAGCGCGTGGGGCCTGGCAGACCTGGCAACCCATTTTAGAGAAAAGTTTAGCAACGGAAAACCTCTCTGTCAAGTGACAATTAGAAATGCTCATTGGTGACAATTAGAAAGGCCCATAAAAAGGATAGGAGTTTGCTTTAACAATCAGCCAGAGGAGGTAGGGGAGGGGAGTTGTTTTTGGTTGCGTTGGGCGGCTTGTTCGGCCCGATAGCTGGAGACCTCGGCTCCGAATTCGAGGATCACGGCATGGTGAACGACCCGATCAATGGCGGCCGCCGTGGTGAGGGGGTCTTTGAAGATTTTGTCCCATTCGGAAAAAATCAAATTGGAAGTAATGACGACACTGCGCCGTTCATAACGTTCGGCCAGGAAGGTAAAGAGGACTTCCATTTCTTCCCGACTTTGTTGGACATAGCCAATGTCATCGAGAATGATCACGGCATAAGTATCCAAACGGCGGAGTTCGCGTTCCAAGCCGAAGTCGCGCTTGGCCTGGAGCAGACGCCCGACCAGTTTGTAGGCAGGCAGAAACAAAACGGCATGTTCTTTTTGGAGCCATTCATAGGCGAGGGCCGCGGCCAAATGGGTTTTGCCGGTGCCTGGTAAGCCAAACAAGAGAATATTCTGGCTCTGGGCGATGAAATCCCCGGTTTGCAGGCTGGCAATTTGGCGCCGGAGGCGCACGGGCAACCGGTTTTGCTCGAAGGTGGCCAGCGTTTTGCCGAGGGGGAGATGCGCTTGCAGGAGGAGCCGTTCAATGCGGCGCTGATGCCGCCCGGTGAGTTCCTGTTCAAACAGATATAACAAAAACGTCTCGCAGGGCCAGGTTTCGCGTTGAGCGAGGGCCAAGCTCTCTTCCAAGACCTGGGCACAGGTTGGGAGCCGCAAGGTCTTGGCATAAAAACGGAGCGTCTCAAGCGTGGACATAGGGACCCTCCTGCAACAATTGATCGTACACCGCTAACTGCACCAAGGGGGCCACCAAGACGGGGGGTGGGGCGGGTTCCAGGTGTAAGAGGCGGACCACATCCTGTTCCTGCCAGGGCTGCCCGGTCGCCAGCAAGTGTTCCAGGGCGTGCGCCACGTCACTTTCCAGCGTTTTCGCCGCCAAATGCAGCACCCGCAGATAACTCAAGTCCGCCTGCCGCGGCCCCAGCCGGGTATTCAGGTCCTCCCAGGCTTGTTGAAAAATGCGTTGTGGAAACAACGCTTCCCGATAACGATACTGGCGAAAGCCTCCGGGTTTCCGCAAAAGACTGTCAATGAGATGCCGATAGTTCACGTGGCATTTGTGATAGCCCGTGAGCCGCGGCACCGTTGTGATTTCCTGCTGGCCGAGGGTGATCGTCACCTCCCATTCCGTGACAAAGACCGTGACGACCCGCCCGATCAAACTCGTGGGCACCGAATACAGATTGTTGAGCACCCGGATCATGCTCCCACGATTGACCCGGACTTGCAGTTGGCGCGGGGCTTGCAAGGGGGCCACCGTGAGCGGTTTCATCACCGCCACTTCCCCTTCCAGCCGTTTTTGCCGCGGGCGGTTGCGTTTTTCGAGCACCTCTTCGATGAATGCCTGCCAGGCCGCCAAGCTGGGAAAGTCCCGGCTGCCGCGCAGCGTCAGCGCTTGGGTCAAGGCCCGTTTCAGCCCGCCGTTCGACGCTTCCACATCCCCATTTTCCTGGGGCGTGTGGACATGCGTGGTCCGGGGTTGCAGCCCGTAGTGGGCTAACAGGTGCAGATAGCCTTCGGTATAGCCGCGCTCCTGCCCCGTTGCGGCCCGTTCCCCCCGCTTCAACTGGCGGGTGGCCGCTGAACTATGATCGGTTTGGTGAAAGTGCGGCACATGGCCGAGTTTCATCAACGTCCGTGCCAGGGCCAATTGCAAGGCTAACAACGATTCCGATTGAGCTAACCCACCCCATTCCCAATTCGAATAGGGCAAGACACAATGCAGCCACAACCCCACAAAGGGTTGCCCCTGCACAGTCACCCCTAATTCGGTCAGCCAGGTCCCATCGGTTTGCAACACTTCTCCCAGCAGATGCACCTGTTCCAGCACCGCGACTTGGGGAAGATGGGTCGCTTTCCAATCGGCCACCCGGCGTTGGAACGTCCGCAGTTGCCCCGCCTGATAGCGTTCGGGCTGTTGTTCACACAACCAGGCAAACAAAGCTTTCGCTTCCAGGTGGGGACTCTGCGTCAAGTGTTGCGTGACGGCGGCCCAATCTTCGGCAAAGGGGTCCGCACGGGTGCGATACCTCCGCCGTTGCTTCAATTCACTGGGATACTTGCCCAGGTCTTCATAGCGAGCCACGGTTTTCCGGCTCTTCAGATTCGCGGTCGCGGCCGCTTGCGTTTGCGTTTTTCCGCGTCGGCGTGCTTGCATGATCAGCCTCACTTGGGCATCCGTGGCTGTCATCTCTGACCTCCGTTTTTGCGGTCAGTGTATGCCAGTCCGTAGCCGTTGGGGGCCTTTCTAATTGTCGTTAATGTCTAATTCTAATTGTCGTTAAACACCTCTCCGCGCCAGTGAAAATAAAGTTACTCAATCAATTAGGGTTTGTCTATATGCAGCGCGGCTTGTTCACTCAGGCCCAAGCCTGTCACGCAGATGCGGAGATCCTAGCCCAAACACACCCCTCCCCTCTGGATTTGGCGAACACCTGGTTTGGCTTAGCGCAGGTCGCCTTCACTCAGCACCAATATGCCCCTGCCGAACAATATTGTCGTCAGGCCCTGGCAGACTTTGAGCAAGAGGCCGCCCATAAGAAAGTGAGTGCGGTCTACAACCTCTTCGGGCGGATCGGTCTGGAAAACGGAAATTATGAGGAAGCAGAAGGGTATTTTCGCCAGGCGGTAGCTTTGCGCCGCGTAGGACCCCGTTCACCACTCGTCCAAATGCTTAATAATCTCGCCTTAGCCTTGCAAGCCCAAAAACGGTTCTCCGAAGCTTTG